>NZ_JBIMEX010000014.1:0-111587 GCF_051262635.1 Oceanobacillus sp. CF4.6
TTTTCGCGGGCGGCTGGTGAGCCAACTTGCGCTAAAGCGCAGCGTTGTCTCACCTATGCCTTTCCTCCCGCAGAAGTCTCCGTGTATTTCCCAGAGCTAGTTAGAAGAGTTGCTGACTATTACTACACTCGTGGGCTGACATAGCATTACAGCTTCACCAGTCCGGGTGAGCAGCGGGCGGTGACTCCAGCGGGAAAAGCACGTGTCCGAAGACCCCGCAGAGTGGGTTTCTCGAGGAGGCTGAGGCCGTGCCCGCGGAAAGCATCCGCCCAGAGCGATCTCGGACGACGGGATAGCAGTTACGTCGTAGTTTATAGATATTGTGGCATAATCTTTAAGAGAACACCCAAATTATATTATAAAAGGTGGAAAGCAAATGCTTTCCACCTTTTATAATGGAGCCTTCTCTAGAACTCTTCCTTTTCTACCTTCTGTAGTTTCCGCATGTTTTAAAGAACTGATAATAGCCTCTTCTGTTGATTCAACTACGGCTTGAAATAATTGGTTCATCACGGAGTGGTCATCTCGAATAAAGGATAAAGAATCCAAAATAGAAGTATGATTGTGATCATGCTTATTTGCTGTAGAGAAGGCAATGGCGATATCACCACTACCATGATCAATATTGCTTCCAGTTCGAGCGAGTCCTGCTGCACAACGTGTGGCTAGGCGTTTTAATTGGCGGTCATAGAGCGGAGCATCGGTAGCTATGATCATCATAATGGAGCCATCAGGCGTATCTTGATTTTTTCTCTTCCAGTCAGCAAATAACGCATCATCACTTTTTCCGAAATTACTTACAACCAGGCAACCGACAGTATAGTCGTGCTCATCAACTGAAACAACGCGTGAAGCCGTACCGATACCACCTTTGTACCCGAAACATTGCATCCCTTTTCCCGCACCAACAGCACCTTCTTCGACTGGGTGTGTCGTGGCATTATGAATAGCTTCTACCGCATGATCTGGCGTGATTGCTTGAAGTCGAATACTATTCAGAAAGCTATCGTTACATTCCCCGACTACAATATTAATCGTTCCTGTTGTATCACCGATTTCCTCATTTTGTTCCAACATATATTTTAATGCACCTTGCTTAACGGCTCCAACACTGAACGTATTGGTTAACATAATAGGAGATTCCAATAGTCCGATTTCCTCAATTTGCACGAGGCCTGCTGTCTTACCAAATCCATTGATAACGGAACTTCCAACATGGAGTTTTTGCCTGAATATATTCCCGGAATGAGGGAGAATTGCAGTTACACCAGTACATATTGTATTTTCTTTGTCGACTTTTTCAAATAACGTAACATGTCCTACTTTTACATCTTGGACATCGATAATACAATTATTTTTACCTTTTTGTAATTTCATAATAATCTCCTTTAGTAGGAATGAGATTGAAGTGGATAAAAGCTTTATTATTTTCCCCTTTTTACAGTGCTTATTCATAATTTAAATTTTATTATAGCAAATCTGTGGGGAAATGATTATATTTTGAATGTAAATAAGCAACTAAGGAAAACTATATGTAACAACTTAGTGGAGGTCAAAATGAAGAAAATACTTTTTATAACAATTTTAACTTGCATATTTCTTTGGACCACAGGCACAATTATGGCGGACACAACCGGTACCGAGATTGGAAATCAAGCACCTGATTTTGAATTGATGACAATGACTGGTGAAAAGGTAATGTTATCTGATTACAAAGGGCAACGAATCATGCTAAACTTTTGGGCTACCTGGTGTCCGCCGTGCAGGGAGGAAATGCCTGATATGCAGAAATTTTACAAGGACAAGGATGCGGTTGTATTGGCAATTAACTTGACTGATATGGAAAGGAATAAAGACCAGGTAACACAATTTGCTAATGAATTCGGATTAACATTTCCAATTTTGATGGATGAAGAAGGAGAAGTTTCCACTTTGTACAGAATCAGTCCGATTCCAACGACATATATGATTGATTCGAAAGGTGTCATTCGTTATAAGGCATATGGTGCATTGGACTATGAACGTATGGTTGCGGAATATGAAAAGTTACAATAATATCTTTTGTATGTTAGGTACGAGCATTGTTAATTTTTGCAAGTAGGTTATAAATAAAAAAAATTACTGTATATCGTTCGTGAAACATGTTATACTATATAAAAATCAATATGCAGTATTCCTTCGGGGTAGGGTGAAAATGTTCACTCTTGCCCCGTTTTAATTACCTCTTTAAACCTTGATGCATCAACCTTTCTTCTTTGGGTGCTTGTTGACAAAATATCGGTTGTTGACGGATTGTTGACGAATTGCCTTGGATCGAACTTATTGAACCTTTCTGCGGTCGATTTATTCGCCTTCTTTGAAACGTGCCCATAAGTGTCGGTTGTGATTTTTGAGCTAGAGTGACCTGCCCGATTTTGTACATTTAATAAACTCTCTCCATCCTCGAGTAAGTACGTAATCATTGTATGTCTTAAATCATGAAGCCTAATATTTTTTAATTTATGTCTTGTTTTTAATTTGGCCCATGTAGAAGTGACTGTTTCTGGCGTGTACGGAATACCATTACCAGGATGGAATATGTAGTCATCATCTCCACCTTCCCAGTCATCGTCCATTAGTTTCTTTTCTTCGACCCATATCTCTTGGAATTCCTTCATTTCTTCCATATACCAATTTGGCATTGTGATTATCCGAAGATCTTCATTTGTTTTTGTTGTTTTAATATGAGGCCTGCCATTCTCGAAAAACGGAATACTTCGAGTTAATTTAATGTAACCTTCTTCAAAGTTTAAATCCGGCCATTGTAGAGCAACGACTTCACCACGCCGCATTCCGGATATTGCTGAAGTTATAAAGAACATTCGCCAAACAGTATCTTCTTGGTACATTGCTTCCATAAATTGAAGAACGTCTTCTTCTTCATAGTATTTCATTTTTTTCTTTCTTATTCTAGGTCGGCTCAGTCCGTGCATTGGACTTTCTTTTATAACTTTCCATTCGACGGCTTTATTAAAGACAACGCGCATAGTTTTATCTATTTCATAGATTGTTGAATCTGATAATGGTTTATCTCTTTTGCTTGCTGCGGCACCAGGTTGGGATATATCATAAATAAAATCGACAATATGAAGCGGTTTGATCTCTTCTAGTCGGGTATAACCAAAACGAGGCAGTATATAATTATCTAATTTTTCCTTATAATTACGGCATGTCTTTACAGCCAATTTTACCTTGGCGTGCTTTTTATGCCAGTCCTCTACGAAATCTTCAAACTTTAATTTTTCGGGGTTAATGTATTCGCCCGCATCAACCTCAATTTGAAACTTTACTAATTCCTTATCGATGTAATCTTTTAATCTTTTATTAGTTTTCAGCAACGCTTCGTCTTCGATGCGGATGGTTTTCGTTTTCTTCTTTCTCTTTCCCTTTCCATCATATCCAGCTTCCACAACAAGCAGATAAGAGTTGTTGCCACGTTTCTGATAACTTGCCATAATGCAGACCTCCTCAACCTAAAGCATAAAATGTTTTTTTATCCTAAACCACTAAATTTTCATGCCAATTTATTCCTACCCTATTAATACGCATGTGTTGACCTGGTGTTTTTCAAGTTAATTTGTCATGTTCTGATGGCTGATTATGATTTTTTTATGAAACATTGCTCCCGCTATCTGATTTTCGTAGTGCTGCAGTCTCGCTTCGGCAAATCCATTTGTTACCTGAAACGTTTCCGCTATCATAGATACTGCGTGACTTCGGTATTCGGGAAATTTCATTTCCCGAAGCAGAAACGTTGGTATACAGAAGTGCAGTGAAAAATTTTTCGCCTGAGACTCCTGTTTTAGGCGAAATGATTCTGGCATACTTACCTGCGCGCCGGAATGAAAGAGGGCGTGCGCCAATTCGTGAGCGAATATTTCTTTTTGTAATTCTTTTGGCAACCGAGGATCTAAAATAATAGTGTTCCTCATTGTAAACGGTGGTTTTTCAAAGTAGAACAATGTAATTCCAAGCCTCTCGGCAACATCTTCAATAGGATGATCAGGATCTATGACCCCTAACTTTAAATATAGTTCCTCGATTACATCTTCTAATGTTGTCATCGGATATATCACAAAACCCCTCCCAGTTGTTAAAAACATATGTTCTATTTAAGTGTATAAAATACGGTGTACAAATTAATGCACACCATTGATGAAACAATGACTTTATTTATTCAAATTCCCAATGTGTAATAAGGTAAACGTAATTGACATTCCCATCCGGGTCACTAAACATTGACATTTTGTGCAGTCCTTCTCCAGGAGTAATAGTACCATAGTTTTCCCAGTAAATTACACTTTCGGTTTCCTCACTGCTCAGCCAATGAGGGAAACCGTATTCAGCAAGAAAAAGATTACGAGCTTCTTCGTCTGCAAACATGATGTCTTCTTTAGGGGTCAAAGTAATTCTTCCTGCAACATCGTCTATAAATAAGATTTCTATCGCGCCATCATCGTAAGCGAATGTTGTGGTAGGATATTCTACGCCGTAAGAATTGAATGATCCCTCTTCAATCTTTTCCCCTTCTCCAAGTATATTAGTTACTTCATCTATATTTTTGTTAGCCGATTCATATACATCAAAAGATACCTGAGAGATACTATCGTTGCTCGAACTATCGTTTGATTCTTCTTCCGAATCTGAAAGTCCAGATTCCTTAACTTCCTCTTTTTTCTGTTCTTCTAATTCTTGTTGTTTTTTCTCTTTTTCGGCCTCGAATTGGTCATCTTCCCCTTTGTCCTGGTCAGTAGATTCGTCTTCGTTATCTCTTTCGGCTACTTCCTCAGTTTGTTCAGGCTTCTCGTCCTTGGCGTTCGCCGAAACATCTTCTTCAAGTGGTGGTGTGTTTATAAGAGAAATAATCATGATACCAATTAAAGCGCTCATTGAAATGAAAATACGTTTTAAGGCCATTCCCTTTTTAAAAATTAACTTAACTAGCAATAAAACAATAAAAACAAGAAAAGCAAGCATACTCAATGCAAACAATATAAAAAATAAATCTTCCATATACATCCTCCCCTAGTAAAATATTCCTTTCTAATTTAAAAAATAAACACGATTATAAAAACCGTGGTGCAGAGTTATTTGTCTTTTCTCTTTTTCGCCTTCTGCTGCATAAACTCGATGTAATTTCGAATATCTTCTATATCATCCTGAGTAAAATTCTTCCAATCATCAATATTATGAAAAAACAAATCTTCTATATTATAATCTTCTACTATCTTTTTTAATTCTGCAAGTGAGTCGTATTCGTTACTGTTTATAACTTTGGGTTGAGTTGTCCTTCCCGTTAGATAATCAGTTCTCACATCGAATAATTCAGCAATTCTATTCACCATGTCTATCGGAGGCATTTTTGTTCCGTTTTCATAAGCGGTGTACGTAACTCTAGCCACGCCGATTTTATCCGCGACATATTGTTGTGTCCATTTTTTATCGATTTCTTTCAATTTTTCCCTATAGTTTTTTATTCTATTAGAAATAATTGTCACAAAAATCACTACTTCCTTGTGTATATATTAAATATTATAGTTGTTTCTTTCGGTAACTTCATTAAATGTTTCTTAAAGTATAAATTTGTTTAAAATATATGTTGACATGTTCCTTTAAAGAACCTATAATGAAATTATGTTAAATAGTTCCCATCAGGAACAAGGAGGTGCATCATGCGATATTGGTTAAAAGAAATGCGGGTTAGCAGAAGGTTAACTCATGAAGAAGTGGCTAAGCTATCGGGCATTTCAAGAAGTCATTACACTCATATAGAACAGGGCAATAAAACACCATCTGTAGAAGTCGCAAAAGCAATTGGCAAAACATTAAAGTTTAACTGGGTGCTTTTTTTTGAAACAAACAGTTCCCAAAAGGAACAAAATAAAATGGAGGTTGTGTAATGAATGAATTAGTTTTCATTGATAACGGTCAAGCTGTAACAGACAGCCTTGCAGTTTCTGAAGTTTTTAACAAAAATCACAATCACGTATTAAGAGATATCGAATCTCAATTAGAAAAACTCAACCAAGCTGATGAACAAAAATGGGGTATGACCAACTTTGGACAGACCCAATATCAACACCCGCAGAACAAGCAATGGTACACAAAATACAATTTGACAGAAGATGCGTTCGCTATTATTGCGATGTCCTACGTAACTCCAGAAGCAATGAAGATGAAAATTAAATTTCTGAATGAGTTTAAGCGAATGAAGCAAGAACTCGAAAACAAAGCGCCTAAAAACCAACTTGAAATTCTGCAAGGCACCATTAACCAGTTAGTAGAACAAGACAAACGAATGAACCAGATAGAAGGCCAGGTCAATAACATAACTAATATCGTTTCCTTAAACAATGTTGAATGGCGCGAAAAAGTCGGAGTCATTCTTAAAAAGATTGCTAAGAACTGGACGGGTGTTGATCCGTATCGAAGTGTTATCAAATTGAGTTATGAACGATTTGAAAAACGAGCCGGATGCAAATTAGATATCCGATTGAATAACCGTAAAGAACGCGCTATTGCTCAAGGGATGTCTAAATCTTATGTACAGAAAATCAATAAACTTGATGTTATTTCTGAAGAAAAGAGATTAGTAGAGATTTATCTCCAAGTTGTTAAAGAAATGGCAATTGAGTTCAGAATTAACATCAATGACTTTAAATTCGAGGATGTGATTTAAGTGCAACGTTTCACCGCCAAGGAAGCAGCTGAATACTTAGGAGTTCATACAGATACGATTTACACCATGGTTCGGCAAAAAGAAATCCCTCATTTCAGATTGCGCAGACGGATAATGTTTTCAAAACCTGCCATCGATGGGTGGATCCGCAACCAAGAGTACGAGAGTACAAAAGACACTGAAGCTATCTAACATCTATGAACCTATCATACCATCAAACCAAGTCTTATAGGCTTGGTAATAAAAGACAGAGGAGAATAGAAATGGATATCGGAAAACCGTTAAAGGCAATGAGATTACGAAATAAACTTTCTCAGGAGAATGTAGCAAAGGATACGTTTATGGACCAAACAATGATTTCCAAAATTGAAAAAGGAACCAGGAGCGCCTCTGAGGACTTCGTTAAAGTCAGCGCTAGTTTATATGCTGATGCGCAATATGGATTTGAAGTTGCTAGAGAAACAGCCAGAGATTACATAACACCCTTAACGACGGCGAACAAATCCATTGAATGGCATCGATTAGCTTTGGAAGAGGTTTTTGTTAAACAAGCAGCTGAAGCTATTGAACATTTTAATGAAGTTAGTTTAGTAAAGCATCCTAGATATGCGGAAGAGAGCGACATCGAAGTTATTGAACAAGGGATGAAAGAGCTGCTGGATGTACAGGCAACTATTAATTCTTTCCTAACAATTTTAGAGCAAGAATATCCAGTGTCAGTAAAAGAATGTATGAGAAAAAGGATGCCTGAATGGAAGGCGAAAGGGTGGATTGTATGAAACTAGAACAACATTTTTTACCCAACGATATTAGTGAAGCAAGCAAAGAATACTGGTGCGCATTAGATCTTCTATGCATGACTATGGCTAACCTGGAAGAAGGAAATATTGAAAAGGCAAAAAGCTTATCGGTTGACCTTTTGAATTCACTTCATGGATTAACCAACATGTCGGAAAAGAAAATTCAAACGGATAAAATGAAATATTTTGCACAGCATTTAAACAGTTCTGGGATACACATCGAATTAGTGAGGAGGCAGTTACTTGATAAATAAAGCGCGTAGAAAACTAACAGATTATTTTATAGGTGATGTTGATGAGGTTCCTGTATCGGATGAAATATGGTTTTACGGTTTTGCTACAGTCTTACTGGTTGTTCCGGTGATAGTATTCATATTCGGATAGGAGGTTTAAATATATGGAAATACCTGATTATATGGTTGAACAGTTGGAAGAAATATTAAAGCTTAAAAATAAAGAGAGTGAGCTAACAAGTCAGATATGGCCCGATTTAACAAAAAAGTTCGCTACTAAGTATCCGGAAAAAGAAAAAAGTCATGAAAATAAATTATCGACTGCGCTATGGATCGCTCTATGTGAACAAGAAAGGCTTTTGGAGAAGAACATAAGAGAAAAGGAAGTAATTTTAAAAGAAAGAGAACAAAAAAATAACTCGTGCGACAACACGAGTCATTAACAAAAATATCATTTCTTATATTCTATCAGTTTACAAATTCGAAGGCAAGGACCAGTTAGTCCTTCCCTTTGTGAGCAGGAGCGTTTGGACACCCATCCCTCCCTGATAATGTCCATCACTCGGATGTTCCTGCTTACAAAGGGTGCGATTAACACCCATTCCATTACATAACAGCGCGTTCGTTACCTGCTGTTAAAACTATGTCAGAAAGGAGGGATCTTATGGAGTTAAAAGAACTCATTAAACACTCAAATGCGATTATTAAAGCTGAAAAAGCAGGAGTGGAACACATGTGGGGCAATGAAATCATCTTAAGCTCTGATTTGTTTTTGGAGATGGTTACGAAGTATAAACTGCCAACAGAAGAATCAACTAGTGCAGATAGTGGTAATTACCATTTGAGTTTCGGTCTTAATGGAATCGAATATTACACCATCGTTTCTGCTGAAGAGCATGCCGAAAGATTCCAGGAAAACAAAAAAATGACCAGCTGAGAACTGGTCATTGGATATTCGCTCTATTAATGTAACTACCCTAATTATAAGCGAATATCCTCATTATATCAAGATATGGAGGAATTATTAAAATGAAACAAATTAAACTTGTGAAACTGGATTTTACTAATTTTAAAGGTATTAAACGTTTTGAATTAAATTTGGATGGAAAAGACGCTGATGCACTTGGCGATAATGGTACAGGGAAATCTACTTTATTTGATGGTTTTGTATGGCTTTTATTCGACAAAGACAGCCAAAACAAAAAGGAATTCCAGATTAAAACATTGGTTAATGGAAAAGCGATATCGAAGTTAGATCATGAAGTGGAAGCCACTCTTACGGTAGATGGAAAGCAATTAGTCCTGAAGAAATCATATAAGGAAAAATGGACTAAAAAGCGCGGTAACCCAACTCCAAACTTTACAGGTCACACAACGGATTATTATATCGATGGAGTTCCATCGAAAAAGAAAGAATTTGAAGAGAAGGTAGCTTCAATTGTTGATGAAAACATATTCAAGTTGCTGACGAATCCATCTTTCTTTAATGAACAGTTATCCAAAGATGAACGCAGAGACTTGTTGTTGGAAATAGCTGGGGACATTACGGTGGAGGACGTTATAAATTCGAATCCCGCCTTAACGAAATTAAATAACATATTGAATGGTAGAAGCATTGAGGATCATAAGAAAGTAATAGCTGCCAAACGCAAAGAAATTAACCAAGAATTAGTTCGTATTCCGGTTCGGGTCGATGAGTTGCACAGAGGGTTGCCTGATGTTAACGGACTTGATAAACAGCAGATATTAAAAAGTTTAGATTCATTATCTAATGAATCCGACTCAAAGCATATTCGAATCAATGATATTAAAAATGGCGGAGAGGTCAATAAGTTAAAGACTCAGATCAGCGAGGTTGATTTACAAATTTCAAATGTCAAAAATGGACATGCACAGCAAGGACAACAAGAGTTATATAGCTTAAAAGCACGATTGCAAGAAGAGCAGTCTAATGTGAGTTCTTTCCAATCAGATATCAGAAATCATGAATACAGAATAAATAACAATAACTCAAATGCACAAGAGTTGCAGGGCCGTATGGAAGAACTTCGCAGGCAATGGGTAGAACAAAACTCCCAAGAGTTCGACCATGAAAACAACTGTAGTTGCCCTAGTTGTGGACAGGACCTTCCAGAGGAACAACTAGAAGAAGTAAAACGTAACTTCAACCGAAATAAATCGAATCTCCTTGGAACAATTAATCAAAAAGGAACCGAGCTTAAACAAAAGGTTGAAACTATTCAGACTGAAAACTTTTCAATTAACGCTCAAATCGATAAATTAAACGGCCAGATTGAGAAGAAACAAGCCGATATCCAGAAACTAGAAAAGAAAATTAGTGAAGCGGAGAACAACGTAAGGCCAATCGCTGAAAATACTTCTTATCAAAAGCTTATTCAAGAAAGACGAGCTATAGAACAACAAATCGAACAAATCCAAGCATCCGTTGAAGAATCAGTCCAAAAGGTTCAAACGGAAATCCGAGATCTAAAAGAAAAACAAAATAGCCTTTCCTCTGATTTAAGCGCCTTAAATGAATCAGAAAGAGCTAAACAAAGAATTTCGGAACTGGAAGAACAGGAAAGTGTGCTTGCTGCTGAATTTGAACGGCTAGAACTTGAATTGCATCTTACAGAGGAATTTACTCGCACCAAAGTTAACCTCCTGGAAGAGAAAATCAATAGCAAGTTTAAGTATGCCAGGTTCGACCTGTTTAAAGAAAACATTAACGGTGGCCTTGAAGAAATATGCGAATCCACTTTGGATGGAGTTCCTTACAGTTCCGGGTTGAACAACGCAGCCAAAATAAACGTTGGTTTAGATATCATCAATACACTTTCCGAGCATTATGGTGTACAAGCTCCGATATTCATCGATAACGCTGAGAGTGTGACTAAATTAATTGATATCGATTCGCAAATCATTAGTTTGATTGTTTCCGAACAAGACAAACAGTTACGCGTTGAAACCAAAGTGGAAGAGGAAGTGGCGTAAGTGAATGAATTTAACGTATTGGAAAGTATTCAAGGGCAGAAAAAATATTGCGAGGAACAAAATCTGCCTCACTTTGCGCCAGGTAACGGAATCTGTTGGAACTGTAATAGAAACATTTATGAGCCGGGTAATAAGGGTTTTGGAATTACAAGTGAACAAGCAAGAAATGAATTAGTAACAGGTTGTCCACATTGCAATAGAAGTTATTGCGATTAATTAAAAGGAGGAAAATTAAATGAGTAATAATAATCAAGTGGCAATAATTCAAAAGGATATCACGGACGACGTTAATAAAAGCTTAACAAGGTTGCAAGATGATGGGTTGCAGCTCCCGGCAAATTATAACGCTAGTAACGCTTTAAAGAGTGCGTTTTTCAAATTGAGAGAAGTAAAAGATAAAAACGGTAAGCCGGCAACAGAAGTTTGCACAAGAGAATCTATTGCCAATGCGCTGCTAGATATGGTTGTTCAAGGATTAAGCCCAGCTAAGACGCAGTGTTATTTCATTGTTTACGGTAGTCAGTTACAACTTAATCGTTCTTATTTTGGTACACAAGCAGTTCTTAAGCGATTAACAAATGTAAAGGATATTTGGTCAAACGTAATTTTCGACGGTGATGTGTTCGATTACGAAATAGATGGCGGACGCGAAAAACTATTGAAGCATGAAACAAACTTTTTGAATAGAGATAACTCTATTTTAGGAGCTTATGCAGTAGTCAGAACTAATGATGACGAAGAAATATTGACGGTCATGACGAGAAAAGAAATTGATGCTTCTTGGAGTCAAGCAAAAACCAAAAATGTACAAAATAAATTCCCGCAAGAAATGGCTAAACGTACAGTTATTAATCGTGCCGCCAAGGCCTTCATCAATACAAGTGACGATAGTGATTTACTCGTAGAAGCTATCAATAACTCAACTGAAAATGAGTATGACAATGATCGCGTTGATGTAACTCCGGAAGAAGAAGCAAAGCAACAAATTAGTGAGAATGCTAATGCAGAAGAATTAGATATTGCAGACGCTGACTATACAGAAGTTGAGCTAGAAACAAACAAAAATGACCAACAAACACCAGTAGATAAAGTAACCAAAGACATGGAAGACAAACAATCTCAAGAGAACTATCAGCAACAAGGACTTGCATTCTAAATGATTGAAATAAAAACACTTGCTTCCGGAAGTAAGGGGAACTGCTACTACATTACAGACGGCAGCACTCCCTTGCTCTTGGAATGCGGTATACCATTTAAATCGGTCAGAAAGTCACTTAATTTTCAAACTAGTAACCTATCAGGGTGCTTGGTCACCCATGAGCATAAAGACCATTGTGCAGGCTTGAATGATGTGCTGAAGGCAGGAATAAACACTTACATGAGCAAAGGCACCCAAGAAGCATTAGGCATAGATCATCACAGAATAAAGCCTGTTGAAGCAAAGAAGCAATTCGAAATCGGAACATGGACAATATTACCCTTCGATGTTGAACACGATGTTAATGAGCCGTATGGTTTTCTGATTGCAAATAAGAACGGTGAGAAGATTCTGTTCGCTACTGACACCTATTACATTCGATATAAGTTTAAAGGGTTAACGCATCTTCTGATTGAGTGTAATTACAGCATGGATATATTGAATGAGAATATCGAAAACGGACGTACTCATAAAGGAATGAAGAAACGACTCATCAAGTCACATTTCAGCTTAGAAAACGTAAAGGAGTTTCTTAAAGCAAATGATCTTTCCAAGGTTCAGGAGATCCACTTGCTGCATTTATCTGATAGTAACAGCAATGAAGAACAGTTTAAGAGAGAAATACAGGAATTGACCGGGAAAGTCGTCTACACGGCTTAAAGATGGAGGTTTACATGACCACAATAAAGTCTAGTCAAGCAGATAATTTCGAAGATTTTCCAGAAAGAATTTGTGACACTTGTGAAAAGTTAATAGAAGGATTGCCTCATCTTCACTGGGGAGAAAAAGATTTTGACTTATGTTTCCCTTGTTTAAATGATCTTCACATTAAAAATTTCGGTGCTGATAAAGATGAAAATAGTTCTAAATCATATAGAAAAGCTCAAATACCTAATGTATTAAGATGGAAAATTTGGCGAAGAGATAACTTCACATGTCAATATTGCGGTGTTCAGGAAGACCTTTCGATTGACCATATCTTCCCTGAATCTAGAGGAGGAGGACTGGTTGAGAATAATTTGGTATCATCCTGCAAAAAGTGCAACTCAATTAAAGGTAATCGTACACCGGAAGAAGCAGGAATGATTATCACGAACGACCCAAGAGATTAAAGGAGAAAGATTGGAAAAGAGGTGAGGTAATGGTTAGGCCTATTAAAGAAGGTCTTGATTACTTCCCACTAGATGTTGACATAGATCAGGATGACAAAATTGCATTAATTGAGGCCAATCATGGACTAGAAGGATTTGGTGTAGTCATCAAGTTATTAATGAAAATCTATGACAACAGTTACTACTATCGGTGGGAAGAAAAAGAACAATTATTATTTTCGAGAAGAGTAAATGTTGACATAAGCAAGGTTAATGTTGTCATTAATGATTGTTTAAAATGGGATCTATTCTCCAAACCGCTATACGAAAAGCATCAAATCCTTAGTTCTAAAGGTATTCAAAAGCGATATTTAGAAGCTTCTTCCAGGAGGAAAGAGGTAAGAATTGATGATGAACACCTGTTATTGAGCCGAAAGGAAGTTAATGTATACAGAAACTTAATTATTGTCAGCAACAATCTAGTAAACGACGACATTAGTACACAAAGTAAAGTAGAGGAAAGTAAAGTAAAGGAAAGTAAAGAGAAAGTAAAGGAAATAAACACTCCAACTTCTCCTGATGATGCGATTGTTTTTTATCAGAATAACTTTGGTGTTATCTCTCCACATGTTTCTGAAGACTTACTATCTTGGATAAATGACATGGGAGAAGACCTGGTCCTCGAATCTTTAAGTAGAGCCCTTGATAGAAATAAAGCGAATTGGGGATACGCTAAGAGTATTTTGCAGTCCTGGCATAAAAAAGGTATTAAAACGATTGAACAAGCCAAAGCAGAGGAAGTTCAATTCCAAAACCAACAGGCTACTAAAAAACCATATTATCAAAAACAACAATCAAATGAAGTTGTTCCCGACTGGTTTAAAGACAAAAAGCATAAACAAGCAGCATCTCAATCAAGTTCAAGCAACGAAACCAAAAATACTGATGAAATAGCAAAACGTTTAGCTGAATACCAACGAGCTTCAGGAGGTGGGTCATGATTGCAAAACCACCAATTAAACGTATTAAAAAGAGCAAACAAGAACAGGTATCTGGAAGTGGAGTAGTTTACTGCCTCGGTGATTTAGACCCTGCATTCTCAGAGGTTCTTCTGGAAGAAGTAACCGAGCTTTATGAGATGGGATATGAACCGGAAGAAATCGGTTCGTTACTCCACCGGGATCCGGACGAAATATTTATTGCATTATTTCATCAGTCAAGGCACGGGAAAACAAAAAGACTATTTGGGAAAAGGAGGATATAAATGAGCGTAAAAACGAAGGTTACTGCTGAACAGAAAAAAGCAATTGAATGGGCTTTAAAATATAGTCCTATGTACAAAGATAATCCAAATGAATTGTTACAAAGACATGGATTTTCAAAATATGATGAACCAGGTTTTGAGTCACCTTTAAAGTCATTGAATGAATTGAACACTTTGAGTTTAGCTAAAGCATTAACAATCGGTTATGAAGTCGAACCAGAGTTTAAGGTTGGGGATTGGATAACTCATAAACTAACCGGAGACATTGGAAAAGTAACAAAAACGGATCCTTTACGTGTTGATAATGGAATGGGCGGTTATTCCGGTGGTTATCGATATTCCACGCCTGAAGAAATCGAACAGGAAAAAGAGCGTAGGTGGTGGGATAAGCTAGGAAGAAAAGTGAATGAATTTAAAATGACTGATGTAATTAGAGTCGAAAACGGAATTGGGCTTTATGAAGTAGTTACTAATTATGATAATCAGCGTCTATCTATTACGCATGATTTTGCAAATACTGAATTTACAATCTATGTGGATGAAGCGACACTAGTTGTCCCGTCGGATAAAAGATTGGATATGAAACCATGATCGGACGTATATACAGCGATAAATCGTCTTATGCAGTTGGAACGAATGAAGTTGAATGTATCGAATTAACAAACCATGGCAATAAGAATACGACAGTATATAAGATTACTCGCACTGATAGTTCCTTTTTATACGCAGGCATGCTGGAACATGAAGTTGAAAACCGATTGGATGTGAATGCGGAATGAACACCAGAGAAGCAAAACAAGATCTCGAAACCATTTTAAACAATCAGAAGTCCATTAGCATTCCGAAACTAAGAAAACTCCTTAAAACGTCTTATTTTCACGAGATATCGTTATTGAAAAGCGAGAATAAAAAGTTAAAGAAGAAAGTTAATCGCCAGATAAACGAACTAAGCAGGTTGAAGGGTCATGGGTAACCAAAAAGACAGTGGGGGTGAAAGTTATGAGAGTTCATATTGTCCAAGAACAACTTGTAAGCAACCACATCATAGAACAGCTGAATGAATTGAACTATTACGATACGGACGGAAAAACCAGGAGAGAGCTTATTCATAAGCTGGCCACACTAAAAGAAATGCAGGTTGATATAGAACATCCGGAAAGTAAGTGGTTCTAATGGCAGAAAAGAAAAAGCATAGGGGTCCGGATCCGGTTGTTATTCCGAAAAAGGTTTCGGAGTGGATCTATGGCAGCGGAACAAAAGCTTATGTAAATAATTTCAAAACAGGTGGAGGTAAGAAGCAGAAATGAGTCAATTAAGTCTGTTTGAAGTTGAAGCATCAGAAGTGATTATCCCGGATGATGTTGTCTCCCCTCTTGAATCAAATAAAAGTACGAAATCAAAAGAATTTAAGAAGCAACAGGAACGATGGTCCAGATATGTTAAAGCTGTACAAGACTCTTTTAATTGCTCCTGGTTCGAGGCTAGTAAACTATTAATCTCTCATCGGGATAAAAGAGAATCAATCAGGATCAAGCTAGCGGAGTAGATAGAAAATGCGAAGGAGTGAGAACTTTGAACAAAACTCAAGTTGAAGATATGGAACACGCATTAAGAAACGGCAATAGATTCTATTCAGGAACAGACGACAAAAACTGGAACGAATTAGTTGAAGGTGGTTTTGCTACAAAGCACCCTGGTTGGGAAGATGATAAGGCTTACTTTCGAGTAACAAATGAAG
The DNA here is from genome assembly GCF_051262635.1 of Oceanobacillus sp. CF4.6. NCBI lineage: Bacteria > Bacillati > Bacillota > Bacilli > Caryophanales > Bacillaceae > Oceanobacillus > Oceanobacillus sp. CF4.6. Next base: position 16,037 of record NZ_JBIMEX010000014.1, read on the forward strand.
GTAAAGAAGCATTAAAGCTTACCGATTATCAGCTAGGTAAACTTAAACATGCATTTGGTTTAGATTATTCTAAGAAGCCATATAGGAACTATTATCATTGCAATAAAGACAATGACGAATGGGAAGATATGTGTGCTAAAGGGTATGCCACCAAAAGAATTTCCAAAGAAGACGGAATTTTATATTTCGGAACTTTAAAAAGTCTTAGAGAAGTGTATCGTCGTAATGTTTCTCGAAAATATTTCGATGCGATTGATGCGTAGTTCGAACAAAGTCCGAAATACCAGGAGGGATCCCAATGGAACCAACATACGACATCAGCAAGAAATTCTGGATTGAATATGAAGATGGAGAAATTATAGCAGTTGCGATTAATGAGGAGAATGATGATGAATCTACCAAAGCTATTTGAAATACAAGCAGGATTGAATTATCACATTGAAAAAGAAAAAGGTCTCGAAGGGCAGGACTTGATTCCGCAGAAAATACTTGCTTTACAGGTTGAACTTGGAGAGCTTGCTAATGAACTTCCAGAAGCATTCAAATTTTGGAGCAACAAGGAAAATAATTATGATAAGGCTCTAAAAGAGTATGTGGACGGATTGCATTTTATATTGAGCATTGGGTTGGATTTGGAGTTTGTTAATTATCCTATGATTGGGAATTCACCAGAAACCAAGACAATATCGGATATGTTCCTTGTCACTTTTGAAGCGATTAATATGTTCTATCGAGCTTACTTTTCGGGAAATGAGGATTCAACTGAAATAAAATACACAATCGTTTTCGATACCTTCATAACTCTTGGAGAAATGCTAGGTTTCACTACAGAACAGACAGAACAAGCATATCTAGATAAAAACAAAATAAACCACGAAAGGCAGTTGAACGGATATTGAATGATATGAAAGAAATAGATGCCGGCTTACGTAGCACCGAAGTCACTCAACGGAAGAAATACCTTATCAAACAACTGCATAAGATGCGAATCTATAAAACTAGTGATGGTAGACGGCTAGATGATGTGAGTCTCTATACGCTGGAATGGACTCACATTCAATGCAAAATTAATGCAGCCAAAGCGTATGGTGATCGCTCATGACTGTATACACCGGAAAACGAGGAATGGATTTCGAAAACACCTTGAACTATACCAACCAGATCTACATAAATCAGAACCGGGCAATCATAAATAAACGCCCCACCCCGGTCAAGGTGCTTAAATCGAAAGGAACAAGGGTGCTCAGCGGGTTTTACGAAGAAAAGAGCACCGTGGACTATGACGGATTGTATAACGGGAGAGCGGTAGTTTTTGAAGCCAAAACAACTAAATTAAAACGACTGCCACTGGATATGATTTCTAATCACCAGGTTAAATATTTGAACGATGCAGAAAAGCAAGGAGCCATATCATTTCTAATCGTCGAAATGAGGGTAACTAGAGATGTTTTCTTCATCCCGAACAACATGCTTCAGAAGTATGTTAAAGAAGCTAAAAACGGCGGCCATAAATCAATTCCTATACGTGATTTAGAAGTTTATGCACAACCAGTCAAAACTCAAAAGGGAGTTCCATTGGATTATCTCAGTGTCGTTGATCAGTTAATTACTGCGGATGCAGTTTAAAAATAAAGGAGGGAGGTAATAAAAGTGAAGTTTTTTGAAGTAAATGAACCTTATTACGCATTGATTAAAGCAGAAACGAAAGAGAGTGCGCTTTTAGGCTATAATTCATCGGTTGCTGACTTGGAGGGCATTGAGGAAGTAAGAGAAGTGGAACGCGATTATGCTATTGCGAAATATAGCAGGGCATTATCCGGAGATGGCAAAGAAGTTTCTTTGAAAGATGTTCTTACGGATATTCGTGATGGAAATCAGCTTGTGCTAATCATAGATGGCGCACTAATTTAAAAAAACAGGAGGGATTTATTAATGGACTACATGATCGATTTAAACGAATTTGCAGAAGGAGCACTAGCAGCAAAGGTAAATACTGAACTCGAAAAGGTTCTGGAAAACATTGCAGACCCAAACACGGATCCGAAGAAAAACAGAACCATCACTATTTCTATCAAAATTCATGGTGATGAGAAGAGGGATGTTCTTAACACTAGCGTTTCTACCAAATCCAGTCTTGTTGCAATGAAAGAAGTTGAAACAAAACTAATGATGGGTGCAGATAAACAAGGAAACATCATTGGAAAAGAGTTGCGTTCTGGTGTTAAGGGGCAAATGTTCTTAGATCCAGAGGGTGATGTTTCTCAGGATGACGGAGAAAAGGTACTTAGTTTCAGAAACCAAACAAAATAATAAAAAATGGAGGAATGAAAAATGATTAAAGAAGCATTGCAGTACATTGTCGGGATGGGAAAAGCCGAAATTCACGAAAGGAACGGACAAGATTGGTCGGATAAAAAGCTCCATTTGTTGGATTCTCCAACAGCAGCACCTTTTACAGTTCATACATTGTCAGGATTGGTAGATTACTTGAAATCATCAAATCTCGACAGCAAGGATCCAAAGATTGTGCATGTAGCCAGTCCTACGGAAGTGCGTGTTGAATCGTATTTAAATGCGGATAGGGAAAGAGACTACTTTATTCGAGCTGATGCACTGACCCCAAGTTTCCGTTTCGATAACTGGTACAGCACGGAGGAATTTAACATCAAGCTGCAGTCTTGCTTCGTAAAAAATGATGATCGTGACATTATGCTGAAGGTAGTTGGAAATATCACTGAGGACCAGGTCAAAACAGTTAGTGATGATGGAGTCTCCCAGGCGGTCGTAGCGAAAGTAGGAGTTGCTTCCGTTGGAAATGTCGAAGTTCCTAACCCTGTTGAGTTGGCGCCATATCGTACCTTTGTTGAAGTGGTACAACCAGAAAGTGATTTCGTCTTCCGGATGCAATCGGGACCGCGATGTGCATTGTTTGAAGCTGATGGTGGCGCCTGGAAAAATGAAGCGATTAGAAACGTTAGAAAATACCTTGATTCAGCACTGGAAGAAGAAATCGAAAAAGGTAATATTACCATCATTGCTTAAATAATTCATGGCCCGTTCCGGCGGGCCTGATAATAAAAATAGGGGTGACTAGATGGACAAAGTAATCTATATTTTCTGGTGCGTTATTTCGTTTTCCCTCTTGATTTTAATGGCTAACGCCTTGAATGAGGTTACAGAGTTGGAATCAGAAATAGAGTTTCTTAAACAAGAAAATGCCATTCTGCAAGATGATGTATGGAGCTTGAGTCAATACTTGATGAAACAACAGGAGGCAGATTGATGAATTTAAAGTCTAGTATTAAAAAGCTACCGGAAGATGGATTGTTTCTGGTTTATCAGGACGCTATAAATAGAATCGGTTCTCACTCTTTAGGAGGGTGCTCTGTCCCGGAATATATACGCAAACAAGAAGAAATAATCAGCGTTGTTCAAGATGAATTAAAGGAAAGGAAACAAATCAAATGAACGCTTATAAAGTCGTAGAATTAATAAGCATGTATGCTGCTTGTCCAGCGTGCGGAAATGACAAGGTAGGCAACGGCGAGGGTTCAGTAAGCGTTGATGAAGACACATTCGCGAGAACTTGCAAGTGCGGATTCAAAATTGAATTGAAGGAGGAATATGTGTGATTGAAGAATTAGAGCGTGCAAAGAAACTATTAAACTTAGTTTTTGATATAGATGCGGGTCAGGAAGACGCGCGAACAATCGATGATATTAAAGTCATCATAGCGAAGTCCATAAGCGAAATAAACACATTGCAGGAAGACAATTATAAGTTACGCCAAATGATTGGGAGGAATATATCGTGAATTTAAAGAAGCCTATTGAGGAACAGGTAGATGATCATATCGTAAACAGAATTGAGGCGTTGAAAAATCGTCTCAAGGAATCAGGTGGGAAAGATGATAGCCTCTTAAAAGAGCGCCTATCTATCTATTTAGAAATAGCAGGAGGCGAAAGAGTTTGAGGAAGTTCAAATGGTGGATTCAATGTAAGTTCCAGAATAAACATAGATACGATTACTATAACGATCGGTGCATTGTTTGTGGCAAACATAAATAAAAAAGCCAGGAGATAAGCCTCCCAGCTAATTATTAGACAATCATATTATAACACATTGGGGGCTTGCACACATGGAAATAAAGAAGACCGAAATTGAAGTTGATTTAGAGACATTGACTGCTAATATTGATGCTAGCCAAAAAGGTGAACTATATGTTGTGCAAGAAGGTAAAATTTTCATGTATCCTTTACCTAAATATGGTAAAATAGAGCTATCAAGTCAGAATTATAAGATAGGTAAACCGAAGTATCAAATATCTGCGGATTGATCGTAAAACTGCGATGGTGGCGGAATTGGCAGACGCACCAAGGAGATTAGCACCTTGGCGGATAACGTTAGGGAAGGTAAGGCTTCCTTTGCTATGCAGGTTCGAATCCTGCCCATCGAAGTTAAAATAGAAGAAGCCTCGTTGGAGAACCCAAGGGCACTGAATGACGTGTAAAAGCGTTGTTTGGTGCTCTTTTTTGTATTTAAAAATTGAATATCAGGAGGAACTTTGATGGTTATAGCATTCCAAATTATATTATTTATCGTTATTTTAGTAAGTCTGTTCATGGTTATCGGTGCAGCTGATGACCTAAAGCTAAGAAGTCACGCAACCGGGATTTGTATGGCGGCAATGGCCTCATTCATAGTCAGTGCGGTTGTCCTATGAGAAAACAAAAATATGTTATTTGTTGGGTAGTAGATAAATATCGGAGAGATAAACGAACAGGCGCTATATCTCCTGTTTCCAGAAGTGAGTATGTTCAACATCTATTTAACGAGGGGATGGGTTGGGATGAACAGTCAAGAGTTGGAAAATTGGGCAGATAGAATATTAGATGAGTACAAGGATGGCCGAAGAGATTTAGGGAGGATGAAAAGCTATCTTGATCCCGAATCATATATGGATAAAAAACAGATTAACAGTATGATAGATGATATGTCATTTTCGATTGATTGGATGAAAACAGGCAGACAACCAGGTTTGTATCGCGGCGTTGATAAAAGAGATGCATATAGGATCAAACAATATGACGAAATTGAGATTATTCCGGATATTGCAGAGCAGTTAGAAAGAGAATCTTTGTATATGGACCAAGAACAAAGACAATCGTTGCTTAAGTTATTCAAAAATTTTTCTGATAGAGAACGACAATGCTACATCATGTATGAGGCTGAACAATTAAGCATGCAGAAAATCGCTAATAGGTTAGGGATTAAAAAAAGAACAGTGCAACAATACATTGAACGAGCAAGAGAGAAAGTTAGTTTGACAGCTTCATGACGTACGAATTGACGTACGGAGTCCCTATTGTTAGAAGGGGTCTTGTTAGAGCACTAGCCTAGTATAGAGCGTGTTCTTTTAAAGACCTTACGGTCTTATAATAATAATATTGTATAATTTGTAAATTATACAGGTAAATAACCCTCTTTTGTCGTATGATGAAAATAGGGGGGTGTTTAAATGAAATTGAAATCTGCAGATGAATTTCTCGACCTTTATGAGACTTACAGAAAACAAGGAAGTTCCGTTCCTACTAAAGAGGAACTTCTTCTCGAGATAATTAAAGTTTACTATGATTCAAACACAAGAAGCGATAAAAAACGTTCAGCAAAATTATTGTTAAAAAGCAAAGAAAAACTTCAAGAATATGATCTCTGGAAGTATATTGATGATGAAGAATTAAATAGAAGATTAGTGTAAGCATCCAAATGGGTGCTTTTTTAATGTCCAAAATACAATCGGAGGTGGAGTTGATGTAGATGGCCAGAAAGAGAGATCCACGCAGAAATGAAGCTTTTGAAATATGGAAAAAGCATAAAGGGGATATAACAAATCGTTCTATTGGAGAACAATTAGATGTTCCAGAGAAAACGATAAGCTCTTGGAAAAGTAGAGATAAATGGAATGAAGTACTGCATGAGGGTGTTCGTAGTACTGCGAAGGAAAAGCGTAGTACTACGAATGCTAGAATGAACCCGGATGAAGAGGGACAAGAAAGCAAAGCTTCATTTGATACGAAAAATAAAATTCGCTCAAGGTACAGAGAAGGAAGCAGAAAAGGCGCCGGCAATCCTAGTCCGGACAAGAAATTCACAAAACGAAACTCAGCCGCATTAAAGCACGGACTGTTTAGCAAGCACATCCCCCAAGAGACATTAGACATAATGGGGCAGATGGGCAGAGATGACCCAGCTGATTTAATATGGGACCAAATCATGATTCAGTATGCCGCCATCATTCGGGCCCAGCATATTATGTATGTTGAAGACAAATATGAAACAATAAAAGAATTAAAGAAATTGAAAGTTGAAAGTGGATTTGGTATGGATGGACAAGCAGTCGAAATCCCTGTAGAGCAAGAATATGAAATACAATTTGCTTGGGATCGTCATGCCTCTTTCATGAATGCCCAATCTAGAGCAATGTCGGAGTTCAGGAGCCTTATCAAGCAATTTAATGAAATGGCTTATGATGATGACGAACGATTGTTGAAACTTGAACAGATGCAGCTGGGAATCGAGAAAACAAGAGCCGAAATCGATCGCATGTCTGATGACGGTGACGACGACCCAATTGAAATTTTGATTAAAAGAAAAGGTGATGGGTAATGGCAGTTGCTGTTGAGAAAGAAGTCAACCCACACTTTGAAGAATTTCTTTTTGATTGGAATCAGAAGTTTCAAGTCCTGGTAGGTGGTTACGGATCCAGTAAGAGTTATCACGCTGCGTTAAAGGTTGTGTTGAAGTTGCTTCAGGAGAAGAGGACAGCGTTAGTTGTTCGTGAAGTATACGACACGCACAAAGACAGTACCTTCTCGTTGTTCCGTGAGATTATCGAGGATATTGGCCTTTTGGATGATTCCGGAAAGAAGAAGATATCCAGGGGGAAAATAAGACCCAAAGAAAGTCCATATGAATTGAAGTTTTCTAACGGTTCCAAGGTTATTTTTAAAGGCATGGATAAGCCGCAAAAGTTAAAGTCTATCAATAACGTCTCCTTGATTTGGTTAGAAGAGTGTTCCGAGATCAAATATGCAGGATTTAAAGAGCTTCTGGGACGTTTAAGACATCCCACCTTAAAACTACACATGATATTGTCTACAAACCCAGTAGGTGAGGATAATTGGACATTTACGCACTTCTTTGAAGATAAATTAAACAAAAGAAAAGTATTAAGTGATGTTGTCCTTTATCAAAAACGTACAGTAGTGGTAAAAGATACGTATTATCATCACTCCACCGCAGAGGATAACTTATTTCTCCCACAGAGTTATATAGATCAGTTAGAAGAAATGAAAGAGTATGATCCCGACCTTTACCGAATTGCCCGGAAAGGTCGTTTTGGTGTTAATGGAATAAGAGTGCTACCGCAATTTCAAAGCGAACCACATGAGAAAGTAATGGCTTCCATTAATGCTATTAAGAAGCCGATAAACAGAGTCGGCATGGACTTTGGTTTTGTTGAGTCCTATAATGCTGTCCTTAGAATGACCGTAGACACCGAAAAACGTTATCTATATATCTATTGGGAGTATTACAAAAACGGAATGACGGACGATGAGACTGCTGAGGAATTAGAAGAATTCAAGGAGAGTGGCGAAAGAATAATAGCTGACTCCGCAGAGCCAAAAACAATTGTATATTACAGGAAACTCGGCTTTAATATGCGTGGCGCTCATAAGTTTCCTGGTTCCCGGCTGCAAAACACAAAGAAGGTTAAGCGATTCAAGAAGATTATCTGCTCTGATAACTGTCCTAACACAATCAGAGAGTTAGAAAACCTTGTATACGCCAAAGATAAGAACGGAAACATCATAGAGGATGAATTCGCGATTGATCCACATACATTCAGTGGCATTTGGTACGGATTGGATGGTTACGAGGTTACAGATTTAAAAGAAAAAGCCAAAGGCAGACCAATCGTTGAGAGACCTGGTGGAAGGAGGTAGACCATGCCTGAACAAACAACAGTAAGAGCTAGGGTAATAAAATCCGATATATCATCAGGAACGAAACAAATCTATAAGGATGATTTCGCTGACATGTATGGAGAAATCATTTCACCGCCATACAATTTAGCGGAATTGAAAACAATAGGGGAATATTCTTCCATTCTGCAGCAATGTATTGATGCCTATAAAACAAACATGATTGAATTTGGAATCGAAGCAGATTATAAGTTAGACATCAATGCTGATGATATTGACAAGTCAACCAAAGAATATGCAGAAAAAGAGAATGTCAGGTTAGAAGAATTTATTCGTTATTTAACCTTAGATGAGTCGCCAGAAATGGTTCTTGGTTACATCGTCGATGATAAAGAAAAGACTGGAAATGGTTATGCGGAGATTCTTAGAGACGGATTGGGTATTCCTGTCGGAATGGAATATGCGGATGCTCAGTATATGAGAGTTTGCAAGAAAACAACACCAGAAGAGATCAGCTACACTATATTCGAAAATGGTGTAGAAAAGAAAGTGAAACGGTGGAAGAAATTCCGCAAGTATGTTCAGATGATTGACGGTAAAAAGGTGTACTTTAAAGAGTTTGGAGATCCTAGAATTATGGATAGCCGAACCGGTAAGTTTGATGACAATACACCGGATAACTTAAAAGCAACCGAAATATACCATTTCAAAATTGGCTCTGGCACTTATGGTAAGCCGAGATGGATTGGGACGCTCATTAGTTTGTATGGCGCCAGAAAAGCAGAAGAATTGAATCTGATGTACTTTAAAAACGGCAGACATATTCCTGCTGCCATTACAGTATCTAACGGAAAGTTGGACAATGCTTCCTACGAAGCACTCCAAGGATATATGAATGATCTGCAAGGAACTGAAAACGCTCATAAGTTCCTGCTGTTAGAAGCTGTCGGTTCAACAAATGAAGATTCCCAAGGCGATGAGAAGGTAACTCCTGCAAAAGTGGAAATAAAATCATTAGCAGAAATCTTGCAGCAAGACGCTCTATTTCTTGATTATGATAAAAATACTAGACAAAAGATTCGTTCATCCTTTCGATTGCCGCCGCTCTATACAGGTGAATCGCAGGATTTCAACAAAGCTACTGCTGATACCGCTAGGAAAGTTACAGAAGAACAAGTATTTGGCCCTGAAAGAAAAACGTTAGCAAGGATACTTAACTCACTATTCTTGGAGCCGTTAGGTTTAAAACATGTAAAGTTGACTGTTAGGGGACCTGATTTTAGAGACCCGATTGAAATAGCGAAAGCATTATACCCGTTGATTTCAGCAGGTTCATTATCTCCAAACGATTTAAGGCCGCTTTCCGGGCAAGTCTTAGGTCAGAAACTAGATGCATTCCCTGATGAATACAATGTTCCGTTCCAGATGTTGTTAAAAAATCAAGAACAATCGGGACCCTTAGAGGGAATAATTCAGAAGTCGGATGATAAACAAGAAGATCTTATAAATTTGATGAAAGACATTCGAGACGTATTGGAAATGAAGTCCAATGAATAAAGTTGATAATCTGTTGAAGAACATCAATGCATTTATCCAAAAAGCTGAAGAGGACGAGGAACCGTTCGAGGATAAGATAGCGGACTTTCCTGGTTCCGATAAGATATCTGGTTACATCGAGGAATATGAAAAGAAAGTGGCCAAGCTATTGAGAAACCAACGCAAATATTACGTTGATGCATTTAATAGCTTTGTTTCCAAAGATGATCGGATGACGATTGAAGCGTTTATTATCTATATGGAAAATAACTTGTTTGCAGCCGATGAGTTCGCAGAGGAGTTTGGCAATCTGTCAGCTGAATTTCTACAAATGACTATCGAGGAACTAACCAACGTCATCATGGAATCCATAGACAAGGACATTGGATTTGAAGTTCTTTCAGGTCGAACAACGAACTGGATTAAAGACTGGTCAGAGGAATTAGCCGACATTATGAATCTCAATACGCACAGCGCGCTAGAAAAAGAGCTATTGGATGTCCTTGATAAAGGTGAATCTATCGCCCAGGCCGAATTGAGAATGAAAGATTTGCCTGAGTTTGATAGAAACAGAGCCAGAGCAACCGCCAGAACTGAAATTTTAACTGCTTCCAGTCGTGCTAATTGGGAATCTTTCCAACAAAGCCCGGCTGTAGAACAAAAGAAATGGAAACATAGCGGAACAAAGAAGAATAATCCTCGGTCCACTCATGTTGCTATGGATGGTGTGACTATTGTCGTGGATGAATACTTTCTAATTGATGGCGAAGAAGGATTATATCCTCGGGATACATCATTTTCAGCTAAGAATAGGGTGAATTGCGGGTGCGCTGTAGGTCCAGTCGTTAATGAGGACATTATTGGATTATCCAAAGAGGAAAAAGAGGCTATCAGGCAGGAAGTTCTAGCGGAATTAGAATCATAAGGAGGTGTGAAAATGGCTTTTGCTATATGTCCTGCCTGCGGAGGAACCGTAGCAGGTGGAGAAAATCATAAATGTAAACCGATACCTTTTAACGTGTTTATGAACATTGAAGATAAATATAAATTAGGTTCTGCAGAAGTCAAGATGATAGATTTGAAAGGGGGTGAACAATAAATGCCAAGAGAACTTATTAACGCTAACATCACACATGTAAGCTACGTGGATAAGGGAGCGAATAATAAACAGTTTTTCTTTACGAAATCAAATAGCAAGGGCGAACCGGATTTTCAAAAAGAAGTAAAAGTATTCGTGAACAAGGATGATGATGAACAACAGCTTGTATACGGACTTGTGTACGAACCTGATGTTGAGGATTCACACGGAGACTTTATGACACCTACCGAAATTGAAAAGGCAGCACACGTATTTATGAAAGACGCCAGGAACATCGATAAGCAACATGATTTTAATTCTGGTGTCGGTGAAGTAGTGGAATCATACATCGCTCCTGCTGATTTTGAAATCGGAGAAGAGTCTATCACAAAAGGTTCCTGGATACTCGTCACTAAAGCAAATGATGAAATTTGGGAAGACATCAAGAAAGGCGATATAACTGGTTATTCCATGGCTGGCACCGCTGAAATCATCGAAAAAGAAGAAAATAAGTCAAAAAAAGAGCCGGCTTCCAAGTCTCATGAGAATGAGGATGATGTGAAGGGTTTTTTTAATACGATGAAAAGCTTCTTTAGTGGTGAAAAGATTCAAAAAGGCGAAGTTAGGGATAATTATGAACGCAATCAGAAACGTCGTAATTTATGGGCTGTATGGGATGGGTTGGAAAATGTATACTATGATTCCCTGTGGGATAACAGAACCCCTGATATAGCCGATTTCGAACGATTAGAAGAAGGAACAAAAGAGTTTTTAGAGATACTTCAGGAAATTAAAAACCCGGAGGATGTCCAAAAAGCTCTGGATAGCAAAGAAGAACATAAAAGAAAGGATGAGGATGAAGTGAAAAAGGAAGATATTGAAAAGATGCTTGACGATAAACTAGGTCCTATTTCGAAACGCTTAGACGGCATCGAGAAAGAAGAAGGAGATAGCAACGAACCAGGAGAAGGCGACATCATGAAACAGTTCTCTGACATTCTTGATAATAAGTTAGGAACAATCACTGAGCGTCTTGAAACCGTTGAAAAGGCTCGCGGAATCTCAAAACAAGCCGACGTGGAAGAAGTAACAAACGAAAACAAAGATACCGTACAGAAAGGTTATATGCGCCATTTCGGCTAATATAAATGAGGAGGAAAAACAATGCCAACAAATCAACAACTTTTAAGTAAAGAATCAGCAGTTGTAACATTGAAAAAGAACCTTGACATCCCTATGGCTGTTAGTGATGCAGAGGCGTTTTTAGTTGACACGATTAATACAGCCTCTACACTTCCAAAACTTGCACCTATTTACCGCGACGTCGCAGCCGGTAACCTAGACGCATTAAGCGTGGGTCGTCGAAAACTTCGTCAAGCGGGCAAAGACGATACCGCAACAGGCACGGATTCGATTGCTAATCGCAAAATTCCATATGCTGTTCGAAAAGTTAAATGGGATGAATGGTTGCAAAATGATGATGTATTTTACTCTGTTTCTGCTCGTGGGGATAATGTCGAAGAAAAAGCAATTAACATGATTCAACAGCAATTTGGCGTGGATCTTCAGGACCTTATCTTTAATGGGGATACTGCTGCAGTTATTTTAGATTCTGATGGAGTGACCGAGATTCCAGATCCATTCCTTAGCATTGTTGATGGTTTCGTTAAGAAAATGAAGCAATCAACTTATAAAACGGACTTGGCAACAGCAGAGCCAACTATTTTGGACTTTATCAATCATATCCAGTTGCTCCCTGAACGTTACAAGAGCTTCTCTGATGTAACTTGGTTCATCACACAGAGAACAAATGATAAATTGGTTGCTTTAATTGCCAATCGTCAAACAGGCTTCGGTGATGCAGTGCTTCAGGATGGGAAAATAACTCGTCTTGGTGGATATCCAGTTGAAGTAGTCGCTGAAATGCAGAGTGGTTTTGCTGCATTAACTCCAAAAGGCAACTTGAAACCAGTATTTACTCGTCAATTGCGTTACATTCGTACTGCTGACGGAGCAACTGCAGCGGCTAAAGATGCAACTTACCATGTCCTTTACAGCTATTTAGATGCAATCGTTCGTGAAGTACCAGCTGTTGCGTATATGTCAGGAGACAAATTATAAAAGAGGAGGCAATTATCCATGCCAAAAATTCAATATAAGGAAAAAGAAGGCGTTCTTCACATTGGAGGAGGTCGTTTTTTCTATGCGCAGCAACCCGCTGAAGTAGATGAAAAGGAAATAACTGACCTTCTAAACAAATACAGTGATCTTGAGGAAGTTGAGGAGGAACCAGAACAACAGGTTCCTCCTCAACAGGATGACGGATATACCAAAACATCCATCAAGAAGCTTAATGCTGATGAACAACGTGAATTAATCGCTGAGTTCGGCGGAGATCCGGAAGAAACAAACAACGAAGATGATCGCATAGAGTTAATTCTTCAATTACAGGAAGAGAAAAACGCAGAAAAAGGAGAGTGATAGGTTATGACTATCACTCCTCTAGAATTAAAAGCGTATACGGATTTTCCCACTGTGAAAGATCGTGAAGATTCGAAAATTCAAAGTGACATCCTCGAAGCGGAAACGCATATCGAAAAGAAGCTCGGAAGACCGATAAGTGATTTTGATCCTTTGCCAGAGAAAATGAAACTGGCTTTATTAAAAGTCGCTCAATTTTTTGCGCTTATAAATAGCGATGAATCAATGGTCAAAGGATTCAAATCTGAGAAAATAGGAGACTACTCTTATACACTTAAAGACGGAACATCACTAGCTATGCCGGATGTACAGGATTTGATTTCAGATTATGTCGCGGAAGATACTTCAACTGATGGCGGGTTTTTCATGAGGATGAGGTCTATATGAGCTATGGCAGCTTATTAACTCATCGTTGCGACATTTATCACTTGAAGACTAGGCCTAAGAGCTCCACCAGTTTCGGTATACCAATTGATGATCTCCAAGAAGAATACTATTACGATGAACAGCCAGATTTAACAGAAGTGGAGTGTTATTTCACGGAAAAGAATCAGAACGTTATCCAAATGGAACCTAATGCAAATATAACCCAAAGTTATCGTGTTCATTTCCTCGCTTCTGCTGATGTTCGAGTTAATAGCAAAATGGTTTGGGAAGGCACTACATTCAAGTCCCAGAAGCCAAGGAAAGTTAAGAATCATCATCAAGAAGTCACTGTGAATAGGAATGACACTCTATGAAACTCGAAATCGATGGATTAGAAGAGTTCATGGAAGCGGTGAAGAAGGCAGCTGACGGCGGGTTCCAAGATAAACTAGAGTTATGGCTTGAAGCAATGGGCATGGAGTTCCTAGATATGGTTCAAGATGAAATCATTCGGACGGAAACAGTCGATACCAGGAGATTACTTAACTCATTTGGAAAAGGCGATCGAGAAAACATGTGGAGTATCAACGAAGGCGGATTATCGCTCGAAGTTGGTACGAATCTTGAGTATGCAAGTTTTGCTAATGATGGCCATACAACAGTTGACCTTAATTCCGGCAAGGACAGTCGATGGGTTCCTGGCTATTGGAGTGGTGATCGCTTTGTATATGAGCCAGGGTCCGATGAGGGCATGCTATTAATCCTTAAATGGGTTGATGGCACAAATTACTGGGACAATGCTTTTGCGATATTTGAGAAAATCTTTGAGAAGAGTCTCGATGTACAATTGCAAAAATGGATGGACGCTGAATTTTAGGAGGTGGTGCATTGAACCCAGAAGTAGGATCTGTTATGAGTTATTTTCATAAATTATTTCCGGTAGTGGTGTACACGAAAGAAGTTCCAATCAATTTTGAAAGGCCATCTCTTTATTTTCCCACACCATTTACATTTGACGGGAACGATACTACAAACACTTTCGTAAAAACGTATAACCTGACTGTGAAGTTGTTCCATCAAGATTCGCAACTAGCTGACAGTAAAGCAGAGCTCATTGCTGATGCGGTCAGGAGTAATCGGAGTGTTATCCCTATCGTGGATACAAAAGGCGTAGAAACAGGCGATTTTATTCGTTTTGGCAGGATAGAAACGCGTATAGGTGATAAAGGCGTAGCTACTATCATCATGGAATGGACAAGCCGTTACTATTTCGAAGAACCAGAATGGAATGTAGCTGAATATATCGAATTTCAAAGCGGGGTGAAAGAATAGTGGCGACTAATCAAAACAATAAAACGGCAACAAAAGAAGAGGTTAAGAAACCGATAGCGAACGGTAAACCTAAGTTCTACTTAAACGACCTAAGAGAGCACAGTCAAGAATTGTTTGGTGTAAAACCAGAAGTTCTAGACGGTGCTTTTTTAAATGTCAAAGAAACTCAAATCACCAAAGATGAAGCTGACAAGATGATTAAGGATTTTTTAAAAAAGGAGGTCAAATAAATGAATGGCGGAACATTTACTCCAGGTAGCGAAAAGGTACGTCCTGGTATATATTTCAACTTCAAATTAAGAGCTAATGAACGTGTAACGGTAGGTGAACGTGGGAGGGTTGCACTTCCAGTTGTACTAAATTGGGGAGAGCCTAAGAAATTGATTGAAATCTCTAATGAGAGAGACGCTTCTCAAAAATTAGGCGTGGATATGACAGATGAATCCATGTTCCTAGTTCGTGAAACAAAGAAAAAAGCTGGTACAGTTCTAGTTTACCGTGTAAACGAGGGCGTAAAAGCAACTGCGACGCTTGATGTTGCGGACCTAAGCACGATTACGGTTACCGCTAAATACGGCGGTTCAAAGGGTAATGATATCACCATTCGAGTTTCTGAAAACGTGGTAGATGCTACTAAAATGGATGTAGTTACATTCTTGGATAATCAAGAAGTTGACCGCCAAACGGTGGCTGACGCCTCTGAATTAGTTGCTAACAATTATGTAACATTCTCCGGGTCCGGTGTCCTTGTTGCTACTGCAGGAACAAATCTTGTTGGTGGGGAAGACGGAACAGCTGCAGCCACGGATTACACAGATTTCTTTGCAGCTGCAGAAACAGAAAACTTTGATGTGATTGGATTGCCTGTCGATGATGATGCGATTAAAACAACTTTCGTTTCATTTGTGAAACGAATCCGAGAAGACCAAGGGGTTAAGATTGTCGGAGTTGTTGCTGGTCACGGTGCAGGTTATGAAGGCATTATCAATGTTACAAACGGTGTTGTATTAGAAAATGGAAAGACATTAACTGTTCCAGAAACCGTTGCATGGGTAGCAGGAGCAAGCGCTGGTGCCACTTTAAATCAATCTCTGACATTTATGGATTACGAAGGCGCAACTGATGTAATTCCTAAATATGACCATGACGAAACGGTTGACCGTTTGCAAAAAGGAGAATTCCTATTCACGTATGATAGTCGTGGCAAAACTGTTTCTGTTGAACAGGATATTAACTCTTTAGTAGGAACAAGCAAAATGTCTAAGAACAAAATCATTCGTATTCTTGACGCAGTCAATAATGACGTGGTTAGAAGTCTTAAACAAGCCATTAAAAACCGCAAAAATACAGGTGAAGACATCCCGGCCAACGCTGACGGAGCGTCGATTGTTAAAACTGCTATCTCTGTTTATTTAAACGAATTGCAAGGCAACAATGTAATCCAAAACTTCGACCCAGCGGAAGACTTAATCGTGGAAGTTACTACTACAGGGGACGGATTCAACATCACTCTAGGTGTTCAGCCTGTTGATTCCGCCGAGAAATTCTATATTGATGTGGAGGTGCTATAAGCTATGGCATTTAGAGCTAAAAATGCAATCAGTGGTAAAGAAGGAAAGCTGTTTTTGGATGGCGAGCTAATGGCTCATATTAAAACGTTTGAAGCTAACGTAGAAAAAACAAAAGAGGAAGTCCCAATAATGGGTCGTCGTATGATGGGTCATAAGTCAAATGGTGGCAGTGGAACGGGTACCGCTACCTTCCACAAGGTTACTTCACGCTTTATCCAAATCATGAAAGATTACATGACCACCGGTGTTGATCCATATTTTACTATGCAATCCGTGTTGGATGATAAGACATCCGGACGTGGTATTGAGCGGGTCACTATTTACGACGTCAACTTCGACAGTGTAAAGGTAGCTGGACTAGATGTTGAATCATCAGCTCTAGAAGAAGAAGTTCCTTTCACGTTCGAAGACTTTGATCTACCGGAAGCACTTAGCAATACGTTTCAATAATGGAAAGGGCGATTAATTTCGCTCTTTTTTTATACTTAAAACTCATTAAAGGGGAGATTAACAAATGACAAACGAAAACAAAGACCAAAAAGAATCTGTAGAAGAGTCCATGGATTTATCCTTTTTCATGCCTGATAAAGTCGAGGTTACCGAAATTGTCGAAGCGCCTATTTCTAAACGTTTTAAAGATAAAAACGGTAAAATAATTCCTTTCAAATTCAAGACCATCACCACAGAACGAGTTGATGAACTGGAAAAGCTTCACACCCTCCCGGTAATCAAGAAAAATAAAAAGGTTGGCGAAAGAGTTGACCAAGCTCAGTTCATTGCACACATTGCTATTGACTCTACTATTTATCCTAACTTTAAAGCGCAGGAAATGAGAAAAGCTTACAAATCAGAAGACCCTATCGAGATTGCTAAAAAGGTACTTAATGTTGCCGGAGAATATTCCAACTGGATTGCTAAAGCTTCGGAAGTGAATGGATTTGATGATTCTGTCGAAGATCTGGAGGAAGCCGCAAAAAACTAATAACAGATGGGGATAAAGATGCGGTCTACCTTTATTATGCAATGATCGAATTGAACTATTCGCCGTCTGATTTAAAAGAATTATATGACGCTCCTAGGCATTTTAAAGCATTGTTATATGCAAACATAGGATTCAAGTTAGAACAACTTGCCAAGGAAGCCGAGGAATCAAATAATAAGAACAAATAATAAAGAGAGGAGGTAAATAAGGATGGCTAAACTAACGGCTAGGTTTGATATGGAAGACAAGATAACGAAAAAGCTTAAAAATATGCATGGGGACTTAGAAAAAATTGAGAAGTCAAGGGATAATATAAATAAGCCGATTGTCATGGAAGCAAAGGATAACGCCACAAAACAAATTAATAAAATTAATAAAAGTGTTGGAAAAGTGATTGGCTCCAAAGAAATTGAATTCGGCGTGGAAGATAATGCTACTAAAAAGATGAAAAAGATCAATGAAACCGCTGAAAAAATAGCTGAACCGAAAACAATCACTCTGAAAGTTGTGGATAAAGCAACGGACAGTTTAGCGTCAGTTAATAATTATATGAAAAGGCGTATGCCAAGAGCCCATGAATTAGTTGTAACAGCTAGAGATCGTTCCAAGTCTGTACTGGAAGGAATTAATAGATATCTAGGTAGAAATATCCTCGGGTTACATGTGTTTGAAATCATGGCCAGAGATCGCGCAATGCCTACCATGCATAAAATTGCTAATTACGCTCGTCGAAGCTTGTCAAAAGGGTACAACTTCTCTGTTAGAGCCATAGACGTCGCGACTAAAACGGTCGGTCGAATCGCTTCATATACACGAACGGCTCTTCCTGCATACCGTGATTTCACTATCCGGGCTATAAATGGTGCTTCTAATGTTATTGGTACCGTTAAGCGTGCGCTTTTTTCCATTCCTTCAATGATTACAGTCACGCTAGCTGTTGTAGGGATAGGTAGTTTAGGTAATGCCACTGTTGGTTCAGCGATGGATTTCGAGGGTTATGGAACAGCGATGACTCACTGGTTAGATGGGAATCAGAAACAAGCGGACGATTTAATCGGTTGGATGGGTAAATTTGCTGACACAACTCCATTCAGCTCAGCAGAATTGTTCCCGGCATTATCAAGAGGTATTGGCGTTGCGGATGGAGATATCAAACAAGCTCAACAATTATTGGAGATTTCGTCCAATATGGCAGCTTTATCACCTGGCAAAACCGTTCAAGATGCCATGGAAGCATTAGCGGACGCTCGTACGGGCGAATTCGAACGAATGAAAGAATTCAACATGAAAATCACCAAAGAAGATTATGATAGTGCTGGTTGGACTGGAATCGTTAGTGAAATTGATGGGACATTTAAAGATGGAGCTAAAAAGTTCTCTCAAACAGCATCTGGGCAAATATCTACCATAAAAGGCTATGCATCTACCATTTTTAGAGAAGCCGGAACTGGCGTACTGACATCCATGAAACCCCGATTAAATGAAATTACTAAATGGCTTGAAAACAACCAAGATACTTGGGGTGAATGGAAAGATACTGTCCAGACAGCCGGTGAGGATGCAGCTAACTGGGTATTCACCAAATTAGAGGGTGCATTTAGTTATCTTCGTGACAATTACCTGGAAAATGATGAATTTAAAAACCTTGATTTTGAAGGTAAAGTTAATTTTATCATGGATGATTTGGGAGAATGGTGGGATAAAACCGGACGCCATTGGCTTGTAGATGTCAGTAAAGATGTCGGGGAAGCGATTTTTGACGGTGTAACCTGGGGATTAAAAGAAGGTTTCAAAGGCATAGGAACCATGTGGTCTGATGCCATTAAAGACCCAAGTGTTGGTAGTTTTGCGAGCGCAGGAATAGCAACCGCAATTGGAATGTCTGTTATTTCACTGCTTGTTAGTCCTTTGATCACTGCTTTTAAAGTAGGTGGAGCAATCATAAAAGGCGCTCTTAGTGCAGGCAGGTGGATGGGTGGTTTATTCGGTAAAGGGAAAGGCCCTAAAGTTCCTCCGGTTGCACCTGTTCCAGGCAGAGGAAAGACCGTTAAAACAACAAACAACCCTACTGTTAACGCTAAAAATGCAAAGCCGGTATATGCGCAACCATGGTTCAATAAAGGGCAGAAACCTATCCTTAACGTACCAAATCAGAATAAGAATACCTCTAAACTCCCAAAAACCCCTAAAGATTTAGCAGAAGGGTTATCCGGTATTGCTAAATTCGGTAAAAGAATACCTGTTATCGGGACGTTGCTTGGCGGTTTGTCCATAGCTACCGCAGGAAAAGGTGAAAAAGCAGGAGCCGTTGGTGGTGTCGCGGGTGGTCTCGGTGGTGCGGCTGCAGGAGCGGCAATCGGATCCGTGGTTCCGGGAGTCGGTACAGTAATCGGCGGGATTTTAGGAGGTATCGGTGGCAGCACTTTAGGTCAAAAAATCGGAGACTCGATTAACTTAGATCCAGTCAAAGAGAAGTTTAACGAGGTAAAAGAGCAGATCAGCAGCACGCTCTTTAGTGGCGATTGGTGGTCCGGGAAGTGGTCATCCGTTAAAGGCTGGGCTGATGAGAAGTTAGAACCGTTGTCTACCACCTGGGAGAATATAAAAGGGACTGCATCAGAAACTTTATTCAGCGCTGACTGGTGGACAGGGAAATGGAATGGCATCAAGGATACAGCGACATCCACAATATTCAGTGGTGACTGGTGGATAGAACAAGCTGGGTTTATTTACGGTTATTTGGAAGAAACCATATTCAGCGGTGATTGGTGGAGTGAGCGTTGGGAAGGTGTTAAAGCAATAACAGCAGGAACCATATTTGATGGGGAATGGTGGAAAGAGAAGTGGGAAGGTGTCAAAGGGTGGACGGCTGAGAAGTGGGATTCGGCGATTGTTATATGGGAATCTATAAAGACTAAATTTGCCGAGACTGTCTTCAACTCCGAATGGTGGTTAGAAAAGTGGACAGCTGTTACAGGCTGGGCCCAAGAGAAATGGGACTCTGCTGTTGTAATATGGGAGTCTATTAAAACTAAATTCGCGGAAACAGTGTTCAATTCCGAATGGTGGCTAACCCAGTGGGAATCTGTTAAATCCTGGACACAGGAAAAATGGGATTCGGCAGTTGTTATATGGGAATCCGTAAAAACAGCATTTTCTGAAACAGTTTTTAATGGCGAGTGGTGGAAAGGTAAATGGGATTTAGTAACTGGTTGGGCATCCGAGAAATGGGACGGAGCCCAAGAAATCTGGGATAGTGTCAAGACTGACCTCAGCGAAACATTATTCGATGGTGAATGGTGGAAAGGCAAATGGGGAGACGTTATGGGGTGGGCTCAGGAAAAACTAGGCGGACTAGGTTCTTGGGTCGGAGGCATCGTAGATAACGTTAAAGAATCATTTGATGCCGGTCGTGAAAAAGGCAAAAAGGCAGCGAATAAACCCGTAACCGCAAACAGGCAAAGTGCTAATGCTAACTATGCAAATGGCGGATTTATTAATCGTCCACACCTTGGTTTAGTCGGTGAAGCAGGTCCTGAAATGATTATTCCTTTATCTTCTGGAAGACGAGGGCGTGCTATGGATTTGTACAATCAAACAGGCGCTATGCTAGGTGTGAAACCTTATGCTAACGGTGGTATGGTAGGCGGAATTGTTACACCGCAGACTCAGCCAACCTATATGAATAATTCCGAATTGAGATCACCAATAAATACTGTTTCGCAACTGCAAGGTATCAATAATTCAATTAACAACGTGCCTATAGAACTAGGTCGTTCAATTGCTGGCGCCTTATCCAAAACAAATAATACTATTTCTAGTGAATCATCTAGAATGAATGATTCCATCAATACTGGCACGTCTGGCTTGAAGGAACATATAAGCTCATTTAACGAAAAAATTCACAACAGTATATCTGGATTAAAAGAATATTTATCTAGCAAAATATCTAAAGTAGAGCAAAAAGCAGAACAGGCACTACTGACTGCAAATAATTCTAACAAATCATCCGCAAGCAACGGAAGTGGTTTAGAAGGTAGGATAGCTAGTTTAATTAAGCAGAGAGGGTCAACGGCCGAGAAATACTTTGCAGAAATCAAAGTGGACGGAGACTGGTTAAACGATTGGTCACATACAGGTGATAAAAAAGCGGATAAACCATATTTGTTAGCCGGTTTTGAATATGCAAAACACCTTGGTTTTGAACCGGGCGTAAATGGTTTAAAACATTTAAATCGTATTAAAGGATATGCCAAAGGAACGAACGGCCCTTTGAATAGTTCAGAAACAGCATGGGTTGGCGAACGCGGTCCGGAGTTAGTAAGGTTGCCTCGGGGCGCAGAAGTGTATTCGAATGACGAGAGCGTGGATATGGTTACTGGTAGGAATACAGTTCCTGCTGATCAAATGTCCGGTGTAGTTTCTTCAGGAACCACAAAAACATCATCAGGTGGTTCATCTAAGGTTATCAAGGTCTATATCACTGGGGAAAATAACTTTTATAACGACACTGATCCAGAAGAATTTGGCCAGAAAGTAGTCTCTGTAATCGAAAGGGAGCTAGAGACTGAATATAACGAGGGAGGGGAGATGGTAGTGTATGAGTAAAAGTGTATATGAATTTTGGATATCGACTAACGACAATAAAGACAGATTGCGCTTGCCGGTTAACCCTTCTTCCATTGACATAAGCAGCGGGTCCAAGAATGAATCTATTGATATATCTAATCTTGGCGAAATAACAGTATTGCAAGACCCAGCATCTAAAGTATTTCAGTTTTCATCTTTTTTACCGTTACATGCGAGCCCGTTGGTCGAATATAGTAATCACCCTAAGCCATGGGACGCTGTAAACAAACTTGAAAAGTGGAAGAATTCAAAAGAGCCGTTAAGGTTTTTAGTTACTGGAACTTCTATTAACATTCCTGTTTCGATTGAAATCTTTAATTATCAAGAAGAAGGTGGGGCTGTTGGTGATATTCGGTTTGATTTGTCATTAAAAGAGTACAAATTTGTCACTGTGCGGAAAATAAAGGTGAAAATCAACAAGCCGACAACAAAAAAATCAAGGCCTGCAGTAACACCAAAAGGGAAGACGCACAAAGTAGTCAGAGGTGATACGCTTTGGGGGATTTCTAGAAAATATTACAAGGATAATGGCCTTGGTTGGAAAAAAATTTGGAATTTAAAATCCAATAAAGATATGTTAATCAAAAGGGACAGCAGAAATAGAAAGAATCCGGGCCATTGGATATATCCTGGACAGGTGTTGAGGATACCATGATTGAGTTATTTCTTGTGCGAGCAAACGATATTATAGAAATCCCGACGCAATCTATTACTTGGTCAGGACAACGTTATAAATCAGCTAGAAAGATTATGGCTAATATTTTATATACTGATAAGGGCGGTCACCAGTACACGAAAGTGGAAGAGGGTGATACCGTCCTTTTTAAATGGAATGAAAAGGAACTATTTCGAGGCACAGTATTCAGTAAAGACCGCACAAAAAGTGGGACTCTATCATTAGTTGCTTATGACATGCTGCATCACCTGTTACTCAGCAAAGATATTTATGTGTTTGAAAATAAGAGAGCGACAGACATAGTAACCCGCATATGCAAAGATTTCCAAATTCCATATGGAGCAATGGCTAATACCAGCGTTCGTTTGAATGAAATATTTCAAAATGAAACAACCTTATACGATATCATACTAAGATCATTAGTAAATACGGAAAAAGAGTCAGGGCGAAGGTTTAGAATAGCTTCGAATAAGGGCTCTCTTAACTTAAAAGAGGTGGCTCCTGATGAGAATCAATGGGTTTTGGAAACAGGCGTTAACATCATAAATTACAGCTATACCACATCAATCGAGGAAACAGCAACAAGGGTAAAGATGATTGCTGGCGAGGAAAAGGACACCATTACAGTATCTGTCACTGATAGTTCCGGTCAGAAAAAATACGGTGTACTTCAGCATTTTGAAAGAGTCACCGAGAAAGTAAATAAGAGCCAGTTGACATCGATGGCAAAGAATACGTTGAACAAAAAGAAGGGAATCCAAAAGCATTTAGAGGTGGATGCGCTAGGTATCGATGAAATCACAAGCAACATGCCAATCTATGTCATCGAAAACGATATAAGTGTAAAAGGGACGTATTATGTCGATACAGATTCACACTTTTTCCAAGGGGAAAGGCATGATATGAAGTTAAAGCTGCTTGAAGAGAACACCTTACCGGAGGTAAATGTATGAGCATGAATCAAATCATTAAAAAGATGGCCGTTGAAGCTGTTCGATCCATGGGGACATTGGAATTTATAGAAGCTGAAGTACACAGCTCGCCACCTGACATTAGATTGAAGCTAAAAGGAAATAAAAAACTTATCATTCCAAGTTCTTTTATCATAATTCCGGAGCATTTAACCAGGCGTGTACAAACAGTAAATATATCTAGCTCTAATATTAGTGAATCTATGACATTGGCGGGCGATCCGTCACACAGTCATGACCTTCAATCTATTACTATGAAAAATGTTGAAATTGAGTACCTAGACGAATTAAAAAAAGGCGATAAGGTGATGGTTGCTGCTATACAAGGCGGGCAAACATTTTTTATTATAGATCGATTTTAAAAGGGGTGATTGAAAGTGCCTTTATCACCAGAAGTTAACATACCAGAATTGGAAGAAGACGAAGAGCAAGTCATCGAAACGATGCGGACGTACAAAATTGATTTTGAAAAGAATGAAATAACAAATGAATTCATTAATGGAATCGAAGCCATTTCACAATTTGTTCATATGAGAATGAGAACGCCGCGGTACGTTTATCCAATATATTCAACGGATGAAGGAAACGAAATAGAAGAACTGATTGCAGATAAAAACGTAACAGAGGAATTTAAAATAGTGGAGTTGCCGCGCTTGATTACGGAAGCTCTTATTTATGATGAGCGAATAACTGACGTAACGGACTATATCATTGAGCATATTGACGACGCCTTTCGTATCAGATTTAAAGTACACAGCGTTGAAGGGATTCTGGAAATAGAGGAGGTGTTTGAATAAGTGTTTGAACATATAACGCTTGAAACAATAATAGATGATATGCTAGCCGAAATTCCTGACGATATGGACAAAAGAGAAGGATCGATTATCTATAACGCGTTGGCTCCCGCAGCGGGGAAACTTTTTGAGGTATATACCTCTCTTGATCAAGTATTGGTCCTTGCCTTCCCACAAACAAGTGAAGGTGAATACCTTGAAATGATTGTAGAAGAAGAAGGCATTAAAAAGAATTATGCAACATCATCTATCAGACACTTTGAAGCCTCTGGAACGAGCGGACAAGTAGTCGAAGGAGAAAGGTTCTTTGTAGATGACATATATTTCGTCGCTCAAGAGACTATTAGCATTCCTGGTACTTTTCAAGCTAATTCAGAAGAAGTCGGCGCTGTGACAGCTATCTATAACCCTGAAACTATATTGCCAGTAGAAAATATTGAGGGGTTACAATCTGTATCTATGATTTTGAATCACGTGGACGACGTTGATGGAATCGACGATGAGTCGGACGAAGCATTACTACAAAGATATTGGGAGCGCGTTGGAAACGCACCGGGTCCTGGTAACAATTCGGACTATGTGCGGTGGGCGAAAGAGATTACAGGCGTAGGGAATGTGCTTGTTGAACCATTGTGGAAGGGTGAAGGTACTATCAGGGTAGTGGTGTTAACCCCTGACGGAAAACAAGCTTCTCTGTCTCTTGTAGATGAAGTGCAGGAACTTATAGACCCCGATTCAGAAGGTACAGGAGAAGGGAAGGCACCTCCGGGGGCGAGAGTCACTGTGGCCACCGCTGATTTACTCTATATAACAGCAACTATTCCGGGGATTGTGTTGGAACAGGGTTATACACTTGAACAAGTTAGAAGTAACGCGATAGAAGCTCTACAGAATTATCTAAGGGAAATAAATCCTGGTGGAGTTGTTCGTATTCGAGAAGCTGTCAGCGAGATTATTCATGCTCCTGGCGTATTAGACATGGGAGATTTACTCATTAATGGCGAACGCAATAACTTGGAATTAAACGTTGTCCAGCTTGTTGATCTAGGTGAGGTGAGTTTCGCATGAACGAACAAAAATTATTAGAAATGCTACCTCCTTATTTTGGACGGCTGAAACAAATGAAAGAGATCGCCAGAGTAGAAGGTATTCAGTTTAATAAACTAGACGAAGATATGGACGACCTTTTAAATCAGGCATTCGTCCAAACAGCTACCTGGGGACTTAGTTATTGGGAGCAGCAATACATGATACCGGTTCTTCATGAGAGCGAAGATTACGCATATCGCAGGCGCAGGATAATGACTGCTAAGCGAAGCAGCAAGGCTGATTTAATCGAAATATTACGAGCTATCGAGCCGATGTTAGAACTTGCTTGGGGAGGTAACGTGCTTCCTTTTACGATTGAATCCGATGCTGATTACTATGAATTCGGTGAATTAGTAAGGGTTTTGGAATCAGAGAAACCTTCACATTTAAACTATTCATTTTCTATTAAACCGAATGGATACACTATAAAGGCGGATCACCGAAGCCGATTCGAAATAGGTTTGCGATTGATTTCCGGGACTGCTAAATCCGGTCGTTATCCTCGTTATAATACAAGGGGGGAATCGCTTCACAGGAATCTAGGAATAAGCAGCGCGCAGATAACTGGGATTGCAGAATTGCAACGGTTATCCGGGCTTGTTAGTGGCGGTAATGATACTCCGACGGCTTTTGGTAGTGTTGAAAGGGAATTAATAACTTTTTCTAGCGGCGCAACAACCGGGTTATCTAAATATTACCCTTCAGGACCTTATAAACCAGGCAGTATCGCAACGGAATCAGCCGGAACAGTTATTAGTAAGGAATTATCAATGGACGGTTCTATGATTACGGGGTCATCCAGTGTGACGGCATGTGGATCCATCTCATCCGGAGAGGAGGTGGCATAATTGCTTAAAATCATTGACGAAATCGTTAATTATATAGACGAAAGAGCTGTAAAAGGTGATTACACAATCGGGGGAATAACTTACCCAGCCGAACTTAGACGCTCTATTGCCGATGGTGAAACGGTTCGAAAACATATTTATTTAACTCACCAGGATCCAACAGGTACTGTTACGAGGTCGAGGCTATTGGGAGAAGATGGGAAAGTAATTGCAGAGCGTACCGACAATCAAGTACACGAGGAAAATAAAGGTCTTTTGCTAGAATTTAAGTTCACTATCCAGGAGGTGTAAAACATGACAATAAAACAATATCGCGAACAATCTTATGTTCCAACAGAATGGGAAGATCAGGTTAAGGATAGTACAACGGGCGATACTTTAGTAGAAGGCACTCCTATCGCAGAAACAACATTAGGGAATATAGAAGCAGGTATTTTAACCTCGCATTTCGATATCGGGTTAGTCGCAACGATGGCTTTGCAATTGGCCAACTTAAGTCAATTAGAACTAGAAAAATACAAGGAACAGAGACTGCTACAAGGACAGGAAACCATCTCGAACAACGAAACTGATGATGGGTACTTCAGAACATCAGAGCCATTCGTAACCGTAGCATTAACGGGGTTTTCGCAAATCAATGCCCCGAACTACGATGTGAAAATAACGCCAATTTCATCAGACGATATGGGAGCTATAGGAGATTTAGAAGTGTATGACAAAACACAAAACGGTTTCAAAGTACGGATGACCGGTTCTGCAAAGACGGTCTCTTTTTTATGGACTTTGATTAATCCTAATGTTTAAAAGGGTGTGATCAAGATGGTTGCCTTATTAGAAATTTTTGTTGCTCTGCTACTAGGAATCCTTTTATATTTCATGTTATTTGGTGTCGGAGCATGGATAGCTATTGTTAACAATAGAAAAGATAAACTATAAAGTTAAGGATCCGATTTTAACGGGTCTTTTTTATTGCCAAAATTTAAAGAGGAGGGTTTTATAAATGATTATTTCAAATGCGAACGACGGTCAAAAAGCAGGTTATTCATTATCTGGAAATGTTTTAACGGTTGGTAATGTTTCTATCGATTTGCAAGATAAACAGAAAACCAATGAAAGAGTAATAGATATCTGTCTAGATAATCAATTAGAAACTATGCGCGAAGGCATGGGTGCTTGGTATGTAGCGAACGTGATTGTTCCTGCTAAAAAATACTCCTTCCAACCAACAGGAGAAAAAGACGAAGAAGGAAACGACATTATGGAAGAGGTAGAACTTCCGGTTGATTTACCGAAAGTAGAATTGCGACTCTGGGGTTTGCCTCCACAATATTTCGAAACAACTAATCAAACACAAGAAACTTTAGAACAAGGAGCTGAAGCATAATGCCATTTATCTTAAGTATTAAAGATACCTATAGACAAGCAGTAGAAGCAGCAACGGACGGAAAAAATACAGTCATGTATGACGATAAAGGAAATCCATCTATCATGGTTTGTATACCTCGATTTAACTTAAGTGATGTGATTGACGGAGCGCCAGATACTCCGCACCCTGCGTTTATTGTTGACGGAGTGGTTAAGTCCGAAATTTGGATTTCTAAATTCCAAAATATTGTTCATGATAGT
Organism: Oceanobacillus sp. CF4.6; assembly: GCF_051262635.1. Taxonomy (NCBI): domain Bacteria; kingdom Bacillati; phylum Bacillota; class Bacilli; order Caryophanales; family Bacillaceae; genus Oceanobacillus; species Oceanobacillus sp. CF4.6. The sequence continues at coordinate 44,001 of NZ_JBIMEX010000014.1, forward strand.
CGAGCTTATTCACTTCCTGGAATGGATCCACACACATATGTGGATTTTGACCAAGCTAAACAATATTCTGTTAGCAAAGGCACAGGATGGCATTTAATGTCCAATGCTGAATGGGCGGCAATTGCGTTATGGGCTAAGAAAAACGGGACAATGCCTCGAGGGAATAATAATTATGGGAAAGATCATTCAGCTCCTTACGAAAGAGGACGCGAAACCGCGAAATCAGGAGACCAAACAGGTCGTGTAGCGACTGGATCTGGGCCGGCTTCATGGAGCCATGATGGTACCAACGCCGGGATATTCGATCTAAACGGAAATGTTTGGGAATGGAATGATGGTCTTAAGCTTGTGGATGGTAAGATTTATGTTCATCAAGATAATAATTTCAACACACCTGAAGATATATTGCAATGGGTGGATACGGGAGCGTTCTTTGATGTTGAATCCGGAAATCTGGTAATCAACGGATCTCGAACCTATATTATGGATGAAGCAACAAGTGAATCAAAATCAAGAACATTTGAGACATTGGCAGCTTACACAGGATATACAATACCTGAATTATTAAAACATCTTGCGATCGCACCGATTGACGCAAATCATGGAGGAGACTATGTTTATGCCCGTAACTACAGTGAGCGTATTCCTCTACGGGGTGGCGATTGGCTCAATGGTGCTCATGCCGGCGTGTTCTCTCTGAACCTGTACCGCGAGCGTTCGTATTCGGGTTCGAGCATCGGCTTCCGCTCTGCGCTGGTTTTGTAATCTGTAATCTGAAAACTGACAATCTGTTAGAGTCCGCGGTAGCGGACTCTTTGCATTCTTAATTTTAAGGAGAAAATATGAATAACAAAGACGATCTAAAGATATTACAAAAATGCTATGAAATGATTGAATATGGATATGTCGCCATGAGGCAATTTCCAAAAAGCGAAAGACACACGCTTGCAGCTGAAATAAAGAAAAGTATGTATGAGCTTTTGCATTTAATAATTCGAGCGAACAAACGTTATTTCAAGAAAACAACCCTCCAAGACATTGATATTGAAATAGATAATCTGCGCTATCTTATTCGGTTGTCTAATGGTTTGGGATTCTTGCCATTCAAACAATATGAAAATTGGTCAAGAAACCTAAACGAAATAGGAAAAATGCATGGAGGATGGATTAAATCAACAGCTAAATAGTTTTATGGGGAGTGAGCCATATGAGTGAGCGTATTCCTCTACGGGGTGGCAATTGGAACAATGGTGCTAATGCCGGCGTGTTCTATCTGAACCTGAACAACGAGCGTTCGAATTCGAATTCGAACATCGGCTTCCGCTCTGCGCTGGTTCTCATTATCCGAAACTCCAAGGACACGGTCCTTGTTGGCAGCATAAATGAAAACGGGCTTATTTCCCCGGCTTATTAGCCGAAAAATTAAATTGTTGGTGAATTAGTTAGTAGCAATTTCAGCGAAGAGTAATACAATCAACACATCATATTAATTTATTGGGGATAGATAATTGAAAAGATTTAAAGGTTTATACGAACAGATCATAGATTATGAGAATCTATGGAATGCATATCTAAATGCCAGAAAAGGAAAACGGTATAGGGGAGAAGTACTAGAATTTACTCATAATGTAGAAGAAAACCTTATCCAACTTCAAAATGAATTGATTCACAAAACATACAAGATAGGCAGATATAGAGAATTTTACTTGCATGAACCAAAGAAACGATTAATTATGGCCCTTCCATTTAGGGATAGAGTAGTTCAATGGGCTATCTACCAGGTAATAAACCCTTTATTTGATAAGCAATTTATAGACGATTCCTTTGCTTGTCGAGAAGGGAAAGGAGTTCAGAAGGCAGCTGATCGCGTTCAATATTGGTCAAGAAAATTAGAGAGAAGCCACAAAAAGCCATACTACTTGAAACTGGACATTTCGAAATACTTTTATCGTATCGATCATGACGTTCTGATAAACATCTTAAATCGAAAAATAAATGATAAAGACTTAATGTGGCTCCTCAATATAATAATTCGTTCAGAGGACACTCCTTTTGGGGTGCCTTTAGGAGATCACGGGTTTGAAAAAGAAAGAATTGACGGAATCGGAATGCCAATAGGCAATCTAGTTAGTCAATTATTTGCTAATCTCTACATGAACGAACTAGATCAATATGCAAAACATGAAATGAAGTTACATCACTACATCAGATACATGGATGATGTAGTTATTTTACATGAAGATAAAAAGGAATTACATAGGATATTTGAGGAAATAGAGGCATTTTTATCCTATGAATTAAAACTGCAACTAAATAATAAAACAACGATTAGACCTATTAAAGATGGTATTGAGTATGTCGGTTATCGGATCTGGCCAACGCACCGGAAATTAAGTAAGAAAACAGTTAAGAAAATGAAAGCTAGATTAAAATATCTCAAAAATTCATTCGCTCGAGGGGAGGTGAACGTAGATGATGTGCGGTCAACCCTTATGTCCTACTTAGGATTAATGAAGCATGCAAATTGTTATAATTTGAAAAATAAAATATTAAGGGAATTCGTATTAATGCGAAATACACAAGACAACGAGAAGGTGGCGTCATGACTAACGATGCTTATAAAGAGTTGCTGGACCTAATAAGTCATTACGAACAAGTAGTTTCAAGGCAAAGTGAATCTATCATTAGGCTTATTAATGAAAATGTAGAGCAAGAAAATATCATTAAAGAATGGATGAGAGAGCAATAAAACCTAAGCGCCTAATAAGGCTCTTTTTTTTATGGGGTAAAGCGAGGTAGTATGCGCTACCTCTCCCACCGCCGAGGGTTAAAGCAGTGGTATTAGGTAATACGAGACAAGTCACATTTTTAAGGGGGTAAAGTATGCCGGAAGAGGAGATGGAGGAAATGGATATTGAAGCACCTAAATGGTTGCAGGGCCATGAACACCGCATAACCAAAAATGAAAAAGATATAGAGAAGATTCAGTCGGATATGTCTGATTTAAAAGGTGACAACAAAGAATTCAAAAGCGACATTAAGGAATTAAAAGAATTTATTAACAAAGGTAATACTGATCAACTAGCTATTCTTAACGATATGAATGCACAAATGCGCGATGAATTTTTCAAAAAGAAATCTACCACTCACCATGAAAAATGGAAACTTTTCGGGATTGTCACAGGTGGGGTTGTCGGTGGTGGTGGACTCTTGACGGTCATAGTCACTTTAGCTTTTAAAATGATAGGAGGTTAGGAAGATGGACAAAGGAACTCTAATACGTACGATCGTACTGGTAATCGCATTGATTAACCAGTTTTTAGTGACCGCAGGATTAAATCCGATACCCGGAGACGAGGCGGTTTGGTACGAAGTAATTACAATTATATTTACAGGCATTGCTACAGCCACCACGTGGTTTAAAAATAACTATGTAACTGCAAAGGGCAAAAAGCAAAAAGAAGTATTAGACCGCAACGGGTTAACAAAATAAAAGGAGTGAGTAAATAATGACATATAAATTTGAAAACTTACCGCAATTAGTCGACAACAGAAGAACCATTCCCAAAGATGGTAATTACTCAAAGCGTACCCGATCAATCACCACCCGCGTTTGGCATCACTCATTAACAAAAAAGACATTAGGCGGTTCGGATGCTGCAAGTTTTGCAAAGTATCATATTAGTTTAGGTTGGCCGAGCATTGGCTACCACATTATTATAGAGCCTAAAAATATTGTTAATACACCAAAAGGCAAAAGAGCAAGAATCGTATATGCAAATGACATAAGCTTGAGAACGTATCACGTAGGCAACAGCAATCAATTTGCATTAGGCATGTGCGTTGCAGGTGATTATCGTTACGATGATTTAGACGATGCTACCAAAGCCACAATTGACGAGTTGCAAGAGGCGTTGGTTAGTGATGGGATAGGCAAAGAGGACAAGTCGCATAACGAAATGGCAGGCTATTCTTGGAAGTCTTGTTGTGTATTCAATTATAAAGAAGCCTTTAAATTCTTGGATGCTAAGAAGCCTAGTGTTGTTCCTGGCACGTACAAAATTCAAGAGGGTGACACATTTTGGGGCATTGCCAACAACGATGAAGGAATCACGGTTAATGACTTAATCACATCTAATCCAAACGTTAACCCTGCTAAACTACAAATCGGACAAGTTATCAATCTAGGGAAAGCTAAAAACGCTTATACACCAAAACCGGCTACACCTAAAAAGCCACAGTCAACTTATAAATATCCGTTGCCTGCTGGTGTGTGGAGACATTATAAAAAAGGTGGAAAGAGTGGATCCTTTAATGAAGTTGAACAAATTCAACGGGCATTGAACGCTATTTACTTCAAGTGTGGGAAAGTTGATGGATGGTATGGCGATTTATTAGAGGATGCAGTAAGACGATTCCAATTGATTTATATGCCTTACGAGGTCGATGGAGTATATGGCCCGAATACTAAGAAAAAATTACAAGCTGTTTTAAAATCAAAAGGGTACTAAAATAATTTAATCTATCTGTTATACTTTACTATTAAAGCCCCCAGCTGCGGAAACAGTTGAGGGCTTATTTTTATTATAATCCTCCTGGTCGTGGTTCTTCGCTATTTGCGATGCGTAGTTCCGGTTTATCAATGATCCACGTTTTGCCTATTTTCTTAGCTTTGATTTTCCCCTCTGCACAATAATTTTTTATTGTCCCTGGCGATAGACCTAAAATTTTAGCTGCTTCTTCCACTCCGATCACTCCGTCTAATGCATGTTGTTCGGTATGATAGCTATGCATATAGTTAGCTTTCAATGGATCATTATTAAATTCTGTTTCATCTATGCTAGAAAGAATTTCTTCAAACATATCCAACAACTGTAATTCATCTTGTTCAAACTTAGGTGCATACTCTAATAACTCTTTGTGGATTTTATTAAATGTCAATGCCGGTTTTTTACCAAAACGAACCATATGTTTTTCTGATATACTGATTTTACCCTTTTCAAAAACTTTGTGGGAGAGGACATTCGCTATTGCTAGCAAACGCCCGAATTTTTGGTCTCTATTCATAGTGCAACATCCTTTCTTTTTAATAGTTCCAGTGCTTCTCGGTGCGCTTCTTTACTTATTCTGATTGGGATATACCCCTCTTCACCTTCGTTGTGGAGGTCGTTGTAATTTCTTCTCCATTTTTTTAATTGTGCAGCAGTCATTAAGTTTTCAGTTCCTTCTTTTTCGGCAAGTGTTACAGTCTCTTTAGCGATTTCGATTTCTTCTATTTCAACTTCTTCTTCTTGGGTAAGTTCATTTACCATTTCCGCAATTGCTTCATTGATTGCAATCCCGATTTCATGACCTTGTGTGAAAATACGATCTCCTACTTTTGTATATTTTTTGCTAACATCTAATTTACGGCTGTGGTAAAGAGTATCAGTTAATTCGTTAAACTCAATCATACTAGCAGAGCGCGCGGTTTCGACAACTTTTCCATTTGCTACGATTTCGATTTTTGTTGTAGTGATTGTTTCTGTTCCTGTAACGTCCCCGTCTAAGTTAATTTCATTTTCAAATGCTTCTACAGCGATTCGAGCAACCGCTTTTCCGAATGGTACTTCTTTTACTAATTTCATTTTTGTTATCTCCTTTTGTTATGCGTTACCGCATTTATTAACTGTCTATAATATATCATGTGCGTTATCGCATGTCAACAGGTTTATATAAAAAGTTTTAATTTGTTTTTAGGCAATAAAAAAGACCGCTAAAGGCGGTCACTAGGTGGCGGGCACATCTTTGCGATTACAGGTTTTATTAAACCATCTTCTCCCGCTCTTATTATATTAATGGCATGGAACTTCTTCAACTTCAACCCATCTTCTACGGTAAATGGTTTTATTTCCTCTGCTAAGTCCTGAAATGTCTTTTTGCTCGATGTATACAGGTGATAGTGTGGTCCTGATGATTTAATTATTTCAGCTAAATCTCGCGGTATTTGTTCCCAAGAGTGAAACATCCATACATAACCCACTCGCCACTTGCGACTTTCTACCGCAGCTGATTTCCATGTTTTTGATGATCGTAAGAATTGATGAGGTTCGTCAAAAATAACAAAGAAGGGGAACTGATTCTTTTCTTCTCGTAATGTCATCGCAAGATCTATTTTAGTTGATAATAAATTAACGATTAAGTTAACGGCTTCTGGACCCAATTCCGATTTAGGGATATCAAAGATAAAAGCCTTTCGCTGACTCATAAGTTTAACCATATCGATTGAAGCATCAGACTCCATACATTCTGCTAAATATTCATCGCCCAGGATGGTGTCCAATCGATTAAGAATAGGAGCTAGTATTTGAGCCTTCTTACCATCACTCATAGCGTGAAAGTCTTTTAATGTTGATTTATAAAGCCCTTCATTCAGATAACTGATAGCCGCCAATCGGTATTCTTTGTCTTCGAATATTCGTATTATCTCAGATAATTTTCCTGTCTGCATGGCCATAACTGCAGCACGTATATACCTGGATGTTTGGGCCCCGGTTTCATCTGTAGTCGTATTGAAAAATCCTATTATTGTATTCGCTAGTCTATTCCTTGCCCTGGATGAATGTTGCACCTCGCACCAATCTAAAGAAATGGGAACTTTGCCTAAGCGGATCCTTTCAACTTTATCAGCTGGCAATGCTGCAACAACTTCATTTCCAATCTCCCCTTTAGCCGGATCAATAGCAAGAGCACCAAAACCATTATTAACAGAATTAACAATCCAGTTAGCGCCAAACCCTTTTGTTTTACCGGAACCCATACCTCCTATAACAGTACGAGGTAAACATAACTCATCCCAACTATTAATCGGCATGTGGATAGGTTGCTTTTTCCCTTTAAAAGTTACTTCTCCTAAAGGTATACCTCCTTTTTTAAGCGCGTCCGGTATATCAATTTCCTTTCCTGTAACAGTTTCTATAATTGGGTATTCATCCTGTAATGATTTCTGTGGCAGTTTGATAAAATGCATTATTTCCGGCGGAGTAAGTATTTGTCGCTTCCCAAAAAGAAAGGGCACTGATATATGACGATTTGTGACCTTGTTGATGAATTTTTCTAATTTATATGGCTTCACTTGTTTATCTTTTAGTTCATTGTCCTGGTTTAATTGTTTTAACGCTAAATTTAATCCTCTGGCAACCCTTCTTTTCCTGCGTTCATCCTTAGACTGCACAATAAATCGTAATGTAAAATCGAAACCGAAGTGACTGGACTTCAATTCTGTTGACCTATGAAATTCCTTTTTAGTCCATCGTTTCGGAGGCTTCCTTTCGAATTCTTCCCTTTCCTTTTCGGCGTCTCTATACCAGTGCTCTTCTGCAGATTGAATTCCAAACTGGATAAATACCTGGTCCATCCCTTGCATAAAACGGGATATTTCTAGTATTTCTTCCAGAGGTATTTGTTGCATGGTTTTATCTGTTTTTAGAGAAAGGAAGAAGGGGTGTTTTAATTTGTAATCAAAAGCTAGGCAATCTTTAGATTTAAATTTATCCTGCTTCTTTTTATCTTGGAGCGTTACATTTTTCCAAGTGACCTGAGCCTGTTGCTTAATCGAATCAAACAAATCATTATTGGTAGTGATGAATGTTTGATAAGATTTGCTAGTGATGAAAGTTTCAAAAAACACACGCTCTGGGTCGCTTATATTGCCGTTTCTTAAGCGTTCAAACAGTTCCGTGTATGAATCTGCCATAATGTCCGCAAACTGCTCTACTTTGTTATTTTTAACGTTTGAATGGGGTATAATTTGAAAAGTTTTATATGGGATTCCCTTTAACTGTTGTTTGCTCACTAACCTTAAAGGAACTACCTTGTTATTTATCCTAGCTTCAAGTTTTGGCTTAGACTTATTTATTGTTGGTAATTCTTTTAATGGCTGGATTACATTTGGAAACCGGAAGCTAAATGTGGATCCCTGTTGTACTACTTCCATTTAGAGCACCCCCATAATCGCTTTTATATTTTCCATTAGACCCACTAATTTTCCTTCCGGAGCTTCCACTGTCTGATACATTGCATAAAAAGTACCTGCTATAAAACCGAATAATAACCCTACAAAGAATCTCATTATTGACCCACCCCGTCTCTGACACCCTGGAACGCTTCAACAAGAGCTTCATTTAACATAGTTCCTACGATTGCAACAAGCATAAGGATACTTGGCACCAGAAATACTCCGCCAACTACCAAGGCAGTGGTTTTTAATGTAGCTGTTCCTGCACGTTTTTTAAATCCCAAAAGGATAAATCCAGATAAAGCAAATAGTATCCCGAGCCCCAATGCAATATCCTGAAAAACATGCGTAAGCGGCTGCATACTCTCATAAAAACTTTCTGCATGCGCTTTTTGAGTGAATAATAATCCTGATGTGGTCCATAGTGTTAAGGCAAATGCTTTTAGTTTGTTGGACTTTTGAAATATAGCTAAATCTTCCTGGGTGATCCGTTCTTCTGTGTCATACCAAAAGTGGCCATTTAAATTTACAATCATTTTTATCCCTCCAATAATGTATAATGCACAAAATTTTGTTCATACTAATAAAAAAGAGAGGTGAAACACATGTTACCATGGATGTTAATTGCTGCAGGAGCAGTGCTGATCACTTATTCCCAACTTCCACTTTAATAACATCGCGGTTGTATTTTAAATCTTTAGCGATAAGCGACTTTGCATAACCAGAGAAATTTTTGACGCTTTTAATTTGATCAAATAGATACTTATCTGTCGGATTATCTAAGTTAAATGAGATGGGTTTATTCTTCATTGTCGCCAATTCCGGAACCCCCTTAAATGTAATGATATGTAATTGTATGTAATGCAATTACATGTTATGCACAATATATTGTTTTTATAAACAAATAAAAAGCCGCCTATTTTGGCGGCCATATATCATATACAGTTTTGTTCAAAGCGGAAGCTATTTTATATGCTTTGTCTAATTGAGGGGCAGTTCCTCTTATATATGAAGATATTGTATTTCTATGTACGCCTGTTTTTTCAGAAAGACGTATTATATCTCCTTGCCTTAAAAATTCTTTTAGCTTACACTCCATTATATTTTCACCTCTATATGTAATTCTAAAGAAGAGGTGTGATTTCCTGCATCGCATATCATGTTATTTTAGCTTATCCTGTCGAAGGGCATAGATATCTTATAAAAGCTGTTGCCTACGCTACCAGCTTATGCGGGTAGAAACGGAAATATGCACTATTCAATGAAAAACTTAAAAAGGATGTGTTATTATGTTTTACGGAATGGGTTTGATTACCGGATTAATATTAGGATATTTATTAGGGATTTTTATTCACGCTGTTAAAAAAGGAATTAGAATAAAATTGTTTGGTTGCGAAATAAATATAACTAGGAACGAGAAAACTGAACCTGATAAAAGCAAGTATAAAAAGCTGAATTTGAATTGTTGACGAACTGTTGACTAAATTCGTCAACAACTATCCAAAATGATCATAATCAAACCGAAAAGAAAAATAGACAACCGTAATAACTTGCGGTATAATCGCATATAAGTTATAACTAAACTACAACATCATAAAAGTAGTTCCTTCGGGGTAGGGTGAAATTCCCAATCGGCGGTAATGAAGCATTGCTTCTAAGTCCGTGACCCGTGCGGTTTTTTAAACCAAGCGGTGGATCTGGTGAGACTCCAGAACCGACAGTTAAAGTCTGGATGAGAGAAGGGATTTTAGGCATGTAATTTGATAGTAGCTATCGTATTTTGCACGATTCTATCGTTGTGCAAGTACTTGGTATCACTATTATTATTCATGTACATTAAAATTCTAACTTGAAGCCTCTGAAGCTATTTTTCAGAGGCTTTTTTAATACGCCGATAATAAATTTAAATTGCAATATTAGGTAGGAGAGGAAGATGTAAATGTTCACGGGGATTATTGAGGAAATGGGAACAGTGGAAAAGATGCAAAATGTTTCTGAACAAGCTGTTCAGCTGACAATTGGATCTAAAAAGGTAATAGAAGATGTGAATATTGGAGATAGCATCTCAGTTAACGGAATTTGTCTAACGGTAACGCATTTTTCAAAGAAAAGTTTTCAAGTTGATGCTATGCCTGAAACAATCCAATCAACCTCATTACAATTGTTGAAACCAGGTTCACAAGTGAATTTGGAACGGGCAATGGCTGCCAATGGAAGGTTTGGAGGTCACTTTGTTTCCGGTCATGTAGATGGTACCGGAACAATTACCGAAAAAAAGAAGCAGGAAAATGCGGTTTATTATGACATTCAAATTCCTGAAGATCTAGCTCCATTTTTAATGCATAAAGGATCCATTACGGTTGACGGAACAAGTCTCACATTATTTGGCGTTCATAAAAATATAGTTACAATTTCACTGATTCCACACACGATGGCAGAAACGGTTCTTGGTGGAAAAGGCAAGGGTGATATCGTCAATATTGAATGTGACATGCTAGCCAAATATGTTCAAAATATGCTAAGAACTCAGCAAACAGATCAGAGCGACGGTATAAACGAAAATTTTCTTAAAACGAATGGTTTCATATAAATGGAGGAGGATTGCAAATGATTCATACAATAGACGAAGCTATAATTGAATTGAAAGCTGGAAAACCAGTTATTGTAGTAGATGATGAAAATAGAGAAAATGAAGGTGATTTCATAGCTTTATCTGAAAAAGCAACACCTGAAGTTATTAATTTTATGATCACATATGGAAAAGGGCTAGTCTGCACACCAATTCAAGAAAATCTTGCTAAAAAAATCGGACTTCCAATGATGGTTGCTAACAGCACAGACCCACTTGGAACAGCTTTTACAGTATCAATTGATCACATAGATACGACTACTGGAATCAGTGCAGTGGAAAGGTCAAACACAATACAAGCTTTAACAAGTCCAGAAGTAGGTATAGCTGATTTCAAGCGTCCTGGACACGTATTTCCGCTTATTGCAAAAAATGGCGGGGTACTGACTCGCTCAGGGCATACAGAAGCGGCTGTAGATTTAGCAATCTTAAGTGATGCTTTCCCGTCAGGTGTCATTTGTGAAATTATTAATGAAGACGGTGAGATGGCGAGATTGCCGGACTTAGAAGTAATGGCAGAAAAATTTGATCTTAAATTAATTACAATTGCAGATTTGGTTGCCTATCGGAAAAAGCATGAATTAATTCATAATTAGAATAGGGAGATGGAATAAATGGGGAACACATATGTAGGAAATGTTGTAGGTACAGATTTAAAAATTGGAATTGTAGTGGCAAGGTTTAACGAATTTATCACAGGTAAATTACTCGATGGGGCATTGGATACATTAAAAAGACACGGTGTAGCAGAAGAGAATATTGACACAGCCTGGGTTCCGGGAGCATTTGAACTTCCGTTAATCGCACATAAAATGGCTAATAGCAGTAAATATGATGCTGTTATTACATTAGGAACAGTAATACGTGGCTCCACACCCCATTTCGACTATGTTTGTAATGAAGCAGCAAAAGGAGTTTCCAATGCATCGATGCAAACTGGAAAACCTGTCATCTTTGGTGTTTTAACTACGGAAACGATTGAACAAGCAATCGAACGTGCTGGAACAAAGGCAGGCAATAAAGGAGCAGACGCAGCAGTAACTGCAATTGAAATGGCAAACATGATAAAAATGATAGAGAATTAATTCCATATAAAGTCGGGAAGTATATAGTCTTCTCGGCTTTTTGTATGGAAAATTACTGGAGAGTAGGATAAACTACTAGTTAGGGAATTTTTACGAACCGGAGGAGATTACAATCAAACTGTTAGTTGCGCAACTTGGTATTGTGGCAATGGTGTGGCTGGGGATGGCTTCCTTTTTTACAGATATGAATGATGTAAGCAAGATCATATTCTATATCGTTACATCATGGCTGTTGTTTTTAATTGTTATTGTTATCAAAAACTTTATTAAAACTCGGACTGGTAAAAAGAATTAATTGCTAATAAAAGCGTGAGGAAGGTTTAACTATGCTTACAATTGAAAATTTACATAAATCCTATGGTGAAAAAATACTTTTTAATAATATAACCTGCACAATTGCAGCACACGAAAGAATTGGATTGATCGGTGTCAACGGTACAGGGAAATCAAGTTTGTTAAAAGTAATTGCAGGATTGGAATCACCAGAAAAAGGCATGATTAAACATTCGAAAGATTATCATATTGAATATCTTGCACAGGAACCTGTTTTGGACCCGGATTTAACGGTTATCGAGCAAATTTATCATGGTGACTCTGCAGTTATGAAGCTGATGCGCACGTATGAAGCAGCATTGCTTACACTTCAAGAAGATGCTGACAATACCGATTATCAAGCTCGTTTGATGCAGTTACAGCAGGAAATGGATGCTGAAGAAGCATGGGAAGCAAATACGGCAGCGAAAACGGTGTTGACCAAACTAGGGATCACTGATTTCGGAAAAAGAATCACCGAACTTTCTGGTGGACAAAAGAAAAGGGTAGCAATTGCAAAAGCTCTTATTCAGCCGGCAGATTTATTAATTCTTGATGAGCCGACAAACCACCTAGATAATGAAACCGTTGAATGGCTTGAAAAATATTTGCAGTCCTATAAAGGTTCCATGCTATTGGTAACCCATGATCGCTATTTCCTAAATCGGGTTACAAATCGAATTTATGAGCTTGATAAAGGAAATTTGTATATTTATGAAGGAAATTATGAAATCTTTTTGGAGAAGAAAGCGGAAAGAGAAGCACTCGAAATCAGCAGTGAACAAAAACACCAGAATACATTAAAACGTGAACTGGCCTGGCTTAGACGTGGTGCTAAAGCACGATCAACGAAACAAAAAGCGAGAATCGACCGTGTGGAGGTTATGAAAGAGGAAACGTTTGACACGAATAAAGATAATGTGGATTTTCAAGTCGGGTCAACCCGACTAGGTAAGAAAGTTATTGAACTTAAAAACATCCAAAAATCCTATGATGGAAAAATACTTCTACAAGATTTCAGCCATCTGATTGTCCCTGGCGATCGTCTAGGAATTATTGGTGCGAATGGTTCTGGTAAAACAACTTTGCTCAATATCATGGCAAATCGCATAGAGCCGGACGAAGGTGAAATAGAGATAGGGGAAACGGTGAAAATTGGCTATTACACACAAGGTGATGAAGAACTGGACGGAAACATGCGCATCATCGATTATATTAAAGACGTGGCAGAAGTAATTCATACAAAGGATGGTCAGGTAATTACAGCGGCACAAATGCTAGAGCGATTTCTTTTTACACGTTCCGAGCAGTGGAGCTATATCCGTAAAATTTCCGGAGGGGAAAAGAGAAGACTATATTTGCTTAAAGTGTTGATGACGGAACCGAATGTTCTCTTCCTCGATGAACCGACCAATGACCTCGATACGCAAACGTTAAGTGTTCTGGAGGAATACTTGGATCATTTTCCTGGCGTAGTTATTACTGTTTCCCATGATCGTTACTTTTTGGATCGGGTTACAGAGCGTCTGTTGGTTTTCTCTGGTGAAGGTAACACGAGTCTTTTCTTCGGTAATTACAGTGATTACTTGGAAAAGCGCCAATTAAAAGAGGGTACACCGACGAAGACGAAGCAGGAAAAAGATGGGGAAAAACCGAAGAAACAGAAGAAAAAGCTTTCCTATAACGAACAACGGGAATGGGGAAAAATTGAAGGACAAATCATGGAACTCGAAAAAAAGGTAGAAGCGATTCAGCAGGGAATTGTTGATGCTGGAAGTGATTCGGAACAAGTACAAAAGCTTTTCGCAAAACAACAGGAAGCAGAAACTGAACTGGAAGCAAGAATGGACCGTTGGGAAGAGCTTTCGTTGCTCGTAGAAGAATTAGAGAAAGATTGAATCATTTATTACAATATGCTAATAATGAAGACAAGAAGACAATAGAAGAACACCACACAGAAAAGTCGTAAACGAATATCTGTGTGGTTTTTTAATACTGGCTCTTTTTGCCATACGTGAGATTGCAGTTACTCATCTCACTGAAAAGTATTATTGCTTTATAGTCTTCGTAGTTGAGATAAACTGCGAAGTAACTACTAGCTGATATCCAAAATCGTGTGCTTCTATCGCCGTCCGGGATCGCTCTGGGCGGATGCGCATCCTTAGGGCACGGCCTCAGCCCCGAAGAGAAAACCACTCTTCTGGTCTTCGGACACGTGCTGTTCCCGCAGGAGTCACCGCCCGCCGCTCACCCGGACTGGTGAAGCTGTTTTATGAGATTTTTATAGCAATCACTAATGCAGTTAATAGTTTGTAAACATCTAATTAGCTCTGGGAAATACACGGAGACTTCTGCGGGAGGAAAGGCATAGGTGAGACTCTGAAATGCGTCAGCATGAAGAGGCTCACCAGCCGCCCGCGAAAAGCGCAGTGTATTTCCCAGAGCGGTCGCCGAAGTTTCTGCATACCGATAGAAACCAACCAGCAGTTACTTCGTAGTTTATAGATATTGTGACAAAAGTAACAATTTTTTGATGAGATGAGTAACGGCAGTCCCAATCTATTGGAAATCTGCCGTAATAATTTATATATGGTGTAATATATTTAAGCGGTAGTAACAATAGATCAAGCAAGAGAAATTTATGGAGATGAACTTTTCTGAAATGGGGTTGAAAGAATGAGCCTGGAAAATGATAATCGTAGAGATGAACAACGTCGAGTTGATGAAGTCATCGATGAGGTTAATAAAAAAGTGGAAACATTATATTCTAAATCTGCAGGGTTAAAAGAAAATGTCATTGAATTAAGGAAGACCTTCTGGGACGATGTAACGGTAAATGTAGATGAACCGGATGACGTCAATGAAACACAGGCCAGCATTAAACAACAGGCAGAATTATTATCGGAAATAGAAAGATCCCATGGAAAGCTAGGCGAGCAACTAAAAACATTGAGAAAGCTAAAAGATTCTCCATATTTTGGACGAATTGATTTTGTTGAAAATCCAGGGATGGAAACGGACCGTATTTACATTGGTATTTCATCATTAATGGATAGGGATGATGAAAATTTTCTAATATATGACTGGCGTGCACCCATTTCAAGTCTATATTATGATTATCCTCCAGGAAAAGCAGCATTTAGAACAACAGAAGCTGAAATCACAGGCGAAATAACCTTAAAAAGGCAATTCATCATTAAACAAGGCAGTATTGAAGGGATGTTTGATACAGGGGTAACAATTGTCGATCAGCTCCTTCAGCAAGCGCTTGGGAACAATGCTAGCACCACAATGAGAAGCATTGTTGCTACAATCCAGAAGGAACAAAATAAAATTATCAGAAATGAACGCAGTAATCTTTTGATTGTCCAAGGGGTAGCAGGTAGTGGGAAGACTTCAGCAGCTTTGCAACGTATTGCTTATTTAATGTACCGATACCGCGAAGATTTAAATGCTGAAAATATCGTTCTTTTTTCTCCGAATCCTTTATTTACGAGTTATATATCCAATGTCCTGCCAGAGTTAGGGGAAGCAAATGTAAGACAAACAACATTTTTACACTACTTAGAAGCAGGTATTGGAAGGTTGTTCAGCGTAGAATCTCCATTCGAACAAATGGAATATGTATTAACTGAAACCAATCATGAAGATTATCGGATACGTTTAAAAGCAATCGATTATAAATCAGGACTTGCATTTAAAGATCTAATTGACGAATTTGTTTCAAGTTTGGAAAAAAGTAGTCTTGAATTTAAAAATATTTCCTTTCGTAAGGAAATCCTTTTTTCAAAACAACAAATAAGTGATTACTTTTATGCACTAGATGAAGATTTAGCGTTACCCAATAAAATGCAACTCGTCTCTGAATGGTTACGAAAAGAATTACGTCGTGTTCAGAAGAGTGAAAAGGATAAGGATTGGGTGATGGAGCAAGTAGAATTATTGGATAAGGAAGATTATTTAAAAGCGTACCATCAATCAGTGAAGCAAGATGATCTGAATGATTTCGCAAGTAATATGGAGTTGGAAGAGGAGTTCCTGCGTAAGGAAGTCGTAAAAAAGGTTTTTTCAAAGATTAAAAAGCGTGTGAAACGGTTGGAATTTGTTCATCTATCCGAGACTTTTTATAAGCTCTTTACGGAATGGAAACCTCAAAATGCTCCAGAATTTTGGGAGGAAGTCTGCACGCTGACAGTTAAAAATTTATCCAATAAAATTTTATTATGGGAAGATGCTACACCTTATGTCTATTTCAAAGGAAAACTACTCGGAGATGATGCAGATCGGTCTGTCCGGCATTTACTTATTGACGAGGCCCAGGATTATTCAGCATTCCAATTTGCCTATATCAAGCATATCTTTCCATATACGAAATTAACCTTGCTGGGAGATAGTAACCAGTCCATCTATACGTATGCTACAAAGGAAAATCCGCTGATTTCAGTAGATACGAAAAGCAGCTATGAAAAGATTACCTTGACAAAAAGTTACCGTTCCACAAAAGAAATTGTTGATTTTACCACCTACTTTGCACCAGGCAAGGAGTTAATTGAAGCCTTTAATAGGGAAGGAAGGCTACCGAGACTTGAAAGGTTAACGAATAAGGAAGCGTTAGTAAATGCAATCATTGAAAACATTGTGGTGCTTAGGGAAGAAGGGCATGAAACAATTGCGCTTATTTGTAAGACATTACAGGAGAGTGAGATACTTTATAAGCTATTACAGGACAAAATCGCTGTTAAACAAGTCAACGAGGAAACGTATTCCTTTGAGAAAGGATTGCTTGTACTGCCTGTATACTTGGCTAAAGGGATTGAATTTGATGCGGTTATAATTCCTGACGCATCCAAAGAACGTTATTTCATGGAGTCAGATAGAACGATTTTCTATACCGCATGTACGAGGGCAATGCATGCACTGGTGATGTTAACGATAAGCGAGCCAAGTCCTTTTATTCTGGAAGCACCACTGGATACGTACGATAGGAAGAAATAGAAAATGGGAATAACATATTTGTTACTATGTTATTCCCATCCAATTAAAATGTAGGATTTTCCAATCTAATTTAAACCTTCAATTTCAAGTTTTTCGACAATCGCTGTTCCATTATCCAATACATTAACATTAAACTGTACGTCATCCCCCTGCTGTAGAAATACAGCTAACGGTGCTTTGGCGGAGTTTAACGTATAAATGGTTTGATCACCCGTTAAAATAAACTGAATTAATTGGCCTGTTTCCTGATTTGTTACGACGACCCGGGCAACTTTGCCACTGCGTTCTTCAAGTCCAGATGCCTCGCCAGTTGATTCCACATTACTTGGGTCTTGCGCTAATGCCAGACGATAAGCGTCCAGTGTTTGTCTTGCCGAATCCCCAAAGACTACAAAATCAGAATCGGCAGCTTTAATATAGGCATAATGCTTGAATAATCCGTTTGGATCCAACACATTAACTACCCAAGTTGGGTTACCGTCAATGTTATACAATACCGGCATGGAGCCGGTCCAGTTTTTCTCTGGAAATTCTTTGTCGACAATTTCTCTTGCACCCTTACTATCCATGATTCCATTATTTTGAGCACCATTATAGTAAACTAATTCACCTGAACGGGCATTGACTAAAGTATACCCTAGTGCCGAATCAATGTTTTCCTTTGGTGAGGTCATATCGGTAAAATAATGCATGGCGCCAGTTTCATCAAAAATAGGAGTTACATTACTTTCCGTACCTGATTCATTCGGTATTTTTACATCTTTTTTACCGAATAAAGAGTTGAGCCAACCATGGACATATCTTCCAAAGTATTCGTTTTCTTCAGAAGCCATTTCCGAGCTGATCGAGCCGTCAACGAATTCAGGCGCTTTCTCTGTCTCATACATGGTTACTTCACTTGTTACAGGATCAACAACAGCCACATTTAGTTTGGACATATCCGGTTTATTTGTTACGCCAATGGGCTTGTAAAGCGTCTGAACATACCATGGTTTTCCATCTTCGTCCACCTCAATTTGAGCCTCACCACTTTTGATAAAGTTTGGATACGCTCCGTAAATTGTCCGCTCCATATTATGATTAAAGAAACTTGAATTTGTATACCTCATTTTACTTTCGATAAACTTCGGTTGAGCATTGACGTCTGTAGCAGAAATCATAAAGTAACCTTCCGTTTCCTTTCCACGGAAGTAACGCCAGAAATCAGTGAATTCAACCGGTGCTATAAACACAATGTCATCATTGACCTTCTGAACTTGGAGCTTTCCTAAATCATAAAATTGCGTGTTTGGCACAACGCTCATTGCTTTTTGTACTTTATTTCTTGCCGATTCTGGTGAAACAACAATTGGCGTTGCATCCTTGTCCAATGTTTTTGCTTCTTCCACGTTCTGTTTGGAGATGGAATCATAGGTGTCATTTAAAGCAAATATCCCTAAAATAAAAAATGCGGGTATTGCGATAACCGCTGCTGCAATAATACCTACAGATATGGTATCAAATTGCCGGCTAGTATTGGTAAACGGCTTACTCATTGTAATACCGTAAAAAGCCAGTACGCCAACAAACGCCACAAGCAAATTAGCAATTGTCATATTAGGGATCGTGATGGTTGGCATCATAATATAAACAATAATTGCGGTAACAATAAAAAGACTAATGAATACGAGTCCAATTGCTTTAAGGATTGTATTACGGTGAAGGTTATTCTTAACGATAAAGTACACCGAGATAATAAAATAAAGAATGAAAGAGAGAATGGTTGTTGTTAAAATTCCTATCATATACACAGCTCCTAATCTAGTTTGTATCTAAGTATACGTTATAAAAGCGGAATAGTTTCAAAAAGAATCGATTTTGTTTAACTTTTATTAACTTTCATTTAAAATACTCAATGGAAGATACCCTTCAGGAATTTGCGGATATGCGGTGATGTGGATAAGGAATTGCCTTGTGCATATATGTAA
Organism: Oceanobacillus sp. CF4.6; assembly: GCF_051262635.1. Lineage (NCBI taxonomy): Bacteria > Bacillati > Bacillota > Bacilli > Caryophanales > Bacillaceae > Oceanobacillus > Oceanobacillus sp. CF4.6. Next base: position 62,985 of record NZ_JBIMEX010000014.1, read on the forward strand.
AATGTTAGATAATTGAAGAAACCATGTTTAAAAGTCCGTGATCTAAGGAAATATAACGGTGGACTGTATTTATTTTTAAAAAAAGTTATAATGAACACAAGGAATTTTCTAGGAGGAAACAATATGAAGCTATATCAAGTTAGAAAAGGTCAATTTGTCTTTTACCAGAATGAACTTCACAAAGTGTATTCCGTAAAAGCGATGTTTAAAAAATCAATTCACATGTACCGCTTAAAGGATATGAAGCAAGTACTGACACAAGCCTCAGAAATTGAACTCTACAGACCGAAACACAATGATACATTTATTTTTTATGGGAAACGGTATACCATTGACCAATATGCGAAGCCAAATCCAGGAGATTATATACTTATTGTTAAACCTACACCCGATTTTCTTGATCATTATTCTCTAAATGAAATTGAAAAAGTAGAAAGCTCTGAGGACGGAAATGTAATTACAACTCGGGACAACGGTGTGAAGCATAATGAATATGTTGTGCTTGTGGCTGGTAGACAGGATGCAAGTCAGGAAATAGCTTATTATGATAAAAATTTGGTGCCCGAGGAACAACAGCTGCAGGATGAGTCAATCAGTTATTTGGCAGAAAATGATGATGCATTGAAACCAGCTGTGGGAGATATTTATCTAGATGTACAGAATAATACGAAAGCAATGGTTGTTGCAATGACAGAAGATGAGGTTGTCTTTGGTCATGGTGTGCGCGTGCATGTTGCAGAATTGTTGGATGAGAAGAATTACGAACTTGTCTATCAGTTTGAAGCAGATTGATGTTCGTACTATAAATGGAAAACCCGGTTCCTCTAATCTGGACCGGGTTTTCTTTATTTATTTAATTCACTCAGCGCTTTGTATCCAACAACATTGATGGGATCTTTTGAGCTGGAATATACCGGTGAATAACCGAGTTCCAATTCAGGTAGATCTGCCACCGTTAATTTTCCTTTAATAGCGGTAGCAAGTACTGCCATACGTTTGTCGACTCCTTCATATCCAACAACATTAGCACCATACAATAAGCCGGTGTCTTCGTTATAGAATATTTTTATCCAAATTTTCTTTGATCCAGGATAATACGCAGCATGTGAATAGGAGGATAAAACGGTTTGCTTGAATATTCTTCCTTCCTCCTGAAGCGATGTGCTATTATGCCCGGTTGCTGCCACTGTTAAGTCAAAGACCTTTAAGATGGAAGAACCGAGATTGCCGCGGTATGGAACGGTATCTCCATTTAAATGACTGGAAATAATATATGCTTGTCTATGAGCGGGCCATGCAAGTGCCATTCTTTTGGCTGATCCTGTCAGGAAATCCTTGACTTCAACCGCATCCCCCAGGGCATAGATATCCGGATCTGTTGTTTGCATATATTCGTTTACGTCAATTGCACCTGTTTCCCCAAGGTCCAGGGAAGCTTCAGTGGCCAACTTTGTGTTTGGTTTAATTCCTATAGCTAAAATGGTCATGTCGCTATCTATTTTTTTCCCGCTGTTTAATTGTAATGTTTTTCCATCGTTATGGAAGGACTCTAATCCATCATTTAAAATTACTTCGACATCTTTTTCCTCCAAGTGCTCTTGGATGATTGCAGCCATATCTTCATCGACATTTTTAATCAGCTGCGGGGAGCGGTCTATGATTGTACATTTTAATTTTAAGGAATGCAGATTTTCAAGCATTTCCAAACCGATAAATCCAGCCCCTATGATGGTTGTTTTTGTTGGTTTAGCGTTCTTAATAAATGCATTAATTCGATCCATATCCTCGATGGTCCGCAATGTAAATGTGCGGCTATTTTCGATTCCCTCCACGTTGGGAACGATAGGCGCAGCTCCAGGGGATAGAATTAATTTATCATAGGATTCTTCGTTAATGATTCCGTCTACCTTATATTGAATGCTTTTCTTTGAACGATTAATGGATCGTACTTCTGAATTTGTATGGACTTCTACATCGTATTTATGGGTAAACTTTTCGACTGGATATAATAGATTATCTCGTTTTTCCACCGTACCCCCGATATGATAAGGCATACCGCAATTGGCAAAGGAAATATATCCGCATTTATCAAATAACAGGATATCGGAATCTTTATCTGTTCTGCGAATTTGGGCTGCAACGGTCGCACCGCCACCTACACCCCCAACGATAATTATTTTCTGTGTCATTGAATCTCTCCTTTCGGTTCGTTTTCGTCTGAAGCGATACGGGTATTAGTCATTAATAATTAGAGTACCCCTAAAGAGCTGAGAAAAACGATGATTATTGTAACTGGGACTACCCAACGCATTAATTGAAACCATATCTGATACGTGCTGCCAGGCAAATGATGACCGTATGAAAACTCTTGCTTGATAAGTGTTTTGTCCATTTTAAATCCAATAAATAAAGCAATGAACAAACATCCTGCAGGCAGCATAATATTACTTACCAAAAAATCACTGGCATCGAAAACAGTCAAGCCGAAAATTTTAAAGTTAGCAAGCAGGTTGGAAGATAATGCAGCAGGAATTCCTGCGATGAATACGACTGTTCCAGCAATTAAAGAAACCTTCTTGCGAGATCTTCCTTTCTTTTCCGTAAAAGCGGATGTAATTATTTCAAGCATACTGAAGGAAGATGTCAAAACAGCAAAGAGAAACAGCAGTAAAAATAAGCTTAGGAAGACTTCACCGAACGGCATTTGAGCAAATGCTTCAGGAAGTACAATGAACAATAGCCCTGGGCCTTCCGCTGGTTCCAGACCGAAAGCAAATACGACTGGAAAAATAGCGAGTCCGGCAAGGAGGGATACAAAAATATTCATTAATCCTACAGATCCAGCGGCAGCAGGTAAACTGACATCCTTTTTCAGATAAGAACTGTAAGTAACCATAACGGATATCCCTACTGCAAGCGAAAAGAAAGCCTGTCCGAGTGCGTATAATACATTTTCTGCGGTCAACTCGGAGAAATCAGGCTGAAGGAAGAAGCGAATCCCTTCCATTGCCCCTTCAAAGGTAACCGAACGAATAACAATAACAATAAAGAATACAAATAATAATGGCATTAATAGCTTGCTCGATTTTTCTATGCCGTTCTTAATGCCAAATGAGACAACAATCATATTTATAATCACAAATAAAGCTAATCCTAAAATAGTTATCAGAGGGTTTCCTGTAATCGTAGCAAATAACTCCGAATAGTTAGCGTTATCTTGAATAATCATTCCTGGTAAGGATAAGGCACTGTAGATTAAAACCCAGCCACCTACAACACTGTAAAAGGACATAAGTATAAAAGCTCCTACAACACCCCAATGTCCGATAAAAGACCAAGGGGATTTAGGTGCCAGTGATTGATATGCACTGACCGCTTCTTTTTGAGTCCCTCTACCGATGATGAATTCGGCTATTAATAGGGGAAGGCCAATAAGAATCGTAAAAGCAATAAATAAAAGGAAAAATGCACCTCCACCATTCATACCTGTCATATAAGGGAATTTCCAAATGGCACCAAGTCCGATGGCGGCACCTGCAGATGATAATATAAAGCCGAGCTTTGTCGACCATTGATCTTTTTTCTTGTCCATAAGATGTTAAATTCCTTTCATGTTTGAAAAAATTATCTTCCAAGTATATCACATACAAGGTTATCTTTGAATTTAAGACATATGTGCTAATGCTACGAATCGTCTATGGATGTACATCACTTCAGGAATTTCCCACATCATACCACCTCCGCAACGTTTTATCTACTGCGGAATTATTATTGATTTGGTCATTGGCTACGATATAAATCATATATTTATAAGATAATGGCAAATGACATTCAAAGCATACCTTTTCGGGAGGGATAGTTATGGCAACGATATCAATGGAAGTTCAAAAACTTAAAAACTATGTTGATGGAATAGCCAACTAGATCATATTTGTCATTTTTACCTGAATTTTTGAACATTCGCCTTAAGATCGTGATTCGTAGTAAACAGCAGGGAGTGAACGACATGAAAATAGGTGTACTCGGTTCAGGCTTAATGGGGAAAGAGGCAGCACGTGATTTGGCAGCGAGTAAGGATGTGACCACGGTAGGACTTGCAGACATCGATATCAACAGCGCACAAACCGTCTGCAATCAGCTGCAGTCGTCAAAATTAAAGGCGTTTCAAGTAAACGCTGCTGATTCAAAAGAGCTGGCAGCTTATATGAAGCAATTTGATGTCATAATCAATGCATTATTCTATTCATTTAATGAAGTTGTAGCGAAAACCGCAATTGAAGTCGGTGTAAGTTCCATCGATCTTGGTGGTCATATTGGTCATGTAACGGATAAAGTACTTACAATGGACGAAGAGGCAAAAAGGGTGGCAGTTACGCTTATTCCAGACCTAGGAGTAGCACCAGGAATGATTAATATTTTATCGGGATATGGCGCGAGTAAGCTGGATAGTGTGAAATCGATTAAACTTTATGTTGGAGGTATCCCGGTTAACCCAGAGCCGCCAATAGAATATAATCACGTTTTCTCCATGGAAGGAGTTTTTGATCATTATACAGATCCATCTTTGATCATCCGGAATGGTATCAAACAGGAAATCCCGTCGCTCAGTGAAATTGAACAGATTGATTTTGAAAAATTTGGTTCCCTGGAGGCTTTCCATACTTCCGGAGGGACATCTACACTTTCTCTTTCCTATCCAAATGTCGAAACATTGGAGTATAAAACAATTCGCTACCCAGGGCATGCGGCGAAGTTTAAGCTACTCGTGGACTTAAACCTTACAAGGAAAGATTATGAAGTGGCAGTTAACGGAGTGATGATCAGTCCAAGGGAAGTGTTTTTAAAAGTACTCGATCCCATTGCAGAATTAGGGGGAAAAGATGATGCCGTCTTATTAAGGGTAGTGGTGTCAGGTGAAAAAAGTGGAGCGTATGCTTCTTATAAATACGAAATGACAACATATAAAGATCGGAAAACAAATGTAACCGCAATGGCACGAGCAACCGCAAATACAATATCAGTTGTAGCACAAATGATTGGCAATGGGACGATTGCAAAAAAGGGTGTCTATCCACCTGAAAAAATTGTCCCCGGAAAGTTGTATATAGAGGAAATGGGAAAACGTGGAGTAAAAATAATGGAGTCCGAGCATATTGAAAAAAGCAGAGCTGTTTATAAAGGATTAAAAAAACAGTAGGACATTCTTGATAGAGATAAAAATAAATGCAAAATCCCACCTGCTTAAGGTGGGATTTTGCATTTATGAATGAATGGTTACTTTGCCGCTTTTTGTAATTTCCCTATCATTTTAAGAGCACGACCGGTTCCAATTGCCACAGATTCAAGTGGATTTGGAGCCATATGTACCGGGACGCTTATTTCTTCTGCAAGCCATTCCTGCATGCCGTTTAGTAGTGATCCTCCGCCGGTTAAGACAATTCCATTATCCACAATGTCTCCACTTAACTCTGGTGGGCATTCTTCCAAGGTTGAGCGAATGGTTTCCAATATTCTTTCGAGCGATTCCTTAATAGCATGATAGATTTCAGTTGACGTAATTTCAATAGTCTTTGGTAGACCGGTAACCATATCTCGGCCGCGAATATCCATCGTTGTTTCTTTATGATTTGGATGCGCATAACCGACTTCCATTTTAATATTTTCAGCTGTACGCTCACCGATTAGAATATTGTATTTCTTACGGATGTGCTGAATAATTTCCTCATCCATTTTATCCCCTGCAATGCGTACAGAATTACAAGATACAATTCCACCAAATGAAATGATACCTACTTCAGAAGTTCCTCCACCAATATCCACAATCACATTTGCAATTGGCTCATCAACCGGAAGATCTGCTCCGATTGCCGCTGCAACAGGTTCTTCAATGAGATGAACGTGTTTTGCTCCGTAGCTTGTCACAGCATTATGAATGGCGCGTCTTTCAACGGAAGTGCTCCCGGAAGGAGTACAGACAACCACGGTTGGTTTGCGCATGGACATGCCAAGTTTTTTACTGACTTTCTTTAATAATTCTTTCAACATTTGAGCAGTTACATCGTAATCCGCGATTACGCCATCTCTTAATGGACGAATAGGTACGATATGTTTTGGCGTTTTGCCGACCATTTCTTTTGCTTCTAAACCAACAGCCACAACTTGCTTTGTATTAATATCAATAGCAACAACTGAAGGCTCGTTTAAGACGATTCCTTTTGTTTTTGAATAGACAAGAATATTTGCCGTACCCAAGTCAATCCCAATTTCTGCATTTGAAAACATAATATGTTCCTCCATTGATGACAGATTATTTTATAGTACTTTTAATATGAAGTTACAGTTTCAGAAGGCAATGAATATACCTGAACAATACTGAAAATAAGCGTAATAGATTTTCCTCATCTTAAAGAACGTTACTCTTAAAGTTAAAACATTTAGGGGTAGAAAATCAAGTGACAATTTCATTACAAATTATTGCAGTATGTAACATGAATCCGCTTTTAGAAAGGTGTCAATCCTGACTTTCTAGTAATAATTTCCTATTTATTGAACATTTACCATACCTTCCGATTCCAGGAGGTCCTTCATCACTATGAAGAATAAGGATTTAAGATTAATAGGAAATATTGATATATAGAATTCATCGATATGGAAATTCCTCCCACAAATATTACAAAAAACCTATGCTATGATAATTTTGCACAAGAAAACACAACAAAAAAACCAAAAGGAGAGTGCATCTAGATGTTTAAGAAGATAGGAATCGTTACAGCATTGTCTACAGCTTTATTATTTGGTGGAGCTTTTTCATCCGACGCTGAGGCTTCAACAAAACAAAATCAGCAAGTTAATCTTTCATATAAAGTTCTTTATTCTGTGAATGGAGAATGGGGTACTGTTTCAGGAAATGATATGAAAGGTCTACTAGATAAAGTATCTAATAGATTTGATATTAACTGGAACAATATCGATTGGAAATCACTTCAAGTAACAGAGAATAATGAGAACACAGAAGAAAATGTGAAACAACCGGTAGAAGAAGCACCAGTTAAAGAAGAGGCGCCGGTAGAGCAACCAGTAGAAGAGGCACCAGTTAAAGAAGAAGCGCCGGTAGAGCAACCAGTAGAAGAGGCACCAGTTAAAGAAGAAGCGCCGGTAGAGCAACCAGTAGAAGAGGCACCAGTTAAAGAAGAAGCGCCGGTAGAGCAACCAGTAGAAGAGGCACCAGTTAAAGAAGAAGCACCAGCAGAACAACCAGCAACACCTGTACAACAACCAGTTCAGCAAGAAGCACCAGCTGAACAAAAGCAGGAACAGTCACAACAATTAAACCAATTTGAGCAAGAAGTAGTTGAATTAACAAACCAAGAAAGAGCAAAACAAGGTTTGTCAGCATTGCAAATTGACACCGAGTTAAGTAAAGTAGCTCGTGAGAAATCAAATGACATGGCTGTAAATAACTATTTCGACCATAACAGTCCTACGTATGGTTCACCTTTTGATATGATGAATAGCTTCGGTATCACTTATAATACTGCCGGAGAGAACATTGCACAAGGACAACGTACTCCTGCAGAAGTTGTAGAAGCTTGGATGAATAGTGAAGGTCACCGTGCAAATATTTTAAACGGTAACTATACACACATTGGTGTAGGTTATGTAGAACAAGGTAACCACTGGACACAACAATTTATCGGAAAGTAATATTTTAAAAAAGATTGGCATTGGTGATTAAGTAGTTCAGGTAACATGTTGGACTCAACTTCATTAACCACAGAAAAACGCTTGGACTTAAATCCAAGCGTTTTTTTTTGGGTTTGTATGGTCACTCATCGGCATTATGAGTGACCATTTTCTCTTATTACTGCTTAGTTCGGTCATGATAACCGAACTACATAATTGGTGATGCTGGTCCTTTTTTATCAAAATTCCTTGGCTCCTATTTAAGATTGTACGCAAATAATATGGGTAGAATAAAGATATATAGGGTAAAGACATATATACTTTAGTCAAAAATGCATATTGGGAGGTGTCTATGGTGCAAGGAACAGCTAATTTAAATACAGAACTAACAGAAAAATGGTTACAGGAATATGTAGACAGCTGGGTTCAGTTTTTTAAAAAGCAAACGGTGGATGGAGAAGTGGCTACTTACATACCAATTTTGGCGGAAGCAAACGCGGATGCATTGGGGATTTCAATTATTGGGAGAAATGGGACAATCATTAAGTCTGGTATTACAGAGGAAAAGTTCACAATCCAAAGTATTTCAAAAGTCCTGACATTTATAGTAGCATGTATGGAAAGAGGTCTAGCTTATGTACTGAGCCGTGTAGATGTGGAGCCAACCGGTGAAGCATTTAATTCAATCATGCATCTGGAAATGAAGCGGCCGAATAAACCGTTTAATCCACTAGTGAATTCCGGAGCAATCACTGTTTCATCTATGCTTGAGGGCAGAACATCTGATCAGAAGTTGGAGCCACTTTTCGTATTGTTGGAAAAGATGATTGGTTATCGTCCGGAAATAAATGTAAGAGCATATGAATCGGAGCGGGATACTTCCATGAAAAACAGAGCTATTGGCTATTATCTGTTGGAAGGAGACTATTTGGAATCAAATCTTGGTATAACATTGGAAACTTATTTTAAACAAAGTGCCATTGAGATTACGGTGGATGATCTTGCAAGAATTGGCTTAGTTCTATCAAATGATGGTTTCGATCCAAATACAAATGAAGAAATAATACCAAGGGCTATAAGTCGTCTTGCAAAAGCGTTAATGTTGACCTGTGGGATGTATGATGCCTCTGGTAAATTTGCCGCCTATGTTGGTGTGCCGGCAAAAAGCGGTGTATCCGGAGGGATTTTGGCGGTTGTTCCACCAAGGGTTAGGGATGAAGAGTTTCCCTTCCTGGAAGGCTGTGGGATTGGGGTTTATGGCCCCGCACTGGATAATCAGGGAAACAGTATTGGTGGGATTAAATTATTAAGGCATATTGCCAATCAATGGGATTTAAGTTTATTTTAGTGGGGAAGTGATTATATGTGCGGAAGATATACATTGCTGGCTGATGAGCTGGAAATATTGGAGGAATTTGAACTTCAAGAAGGCATTGAATCATTTAATCAAAGTTATAATATAGCGCCAGGCCAAAATGTTCTAGCTATTATTCATGACGGTAATAAGAAAAGGGCAGGCTATCTACGCTGGGGACTTGTTCCATCTTGGGCAAAGGACGAAAAAATAGGGTACAAAATGATAAATTCCAGAAGTGAAACCGCGGATGAAAAGCCGAGCTTTAAAAACCTGATGTCTCGCAAAAGATGTCTCATTATAGCAGACAGTTTTTATGAATGGAAAAAAACAGAACAGGAAAAGCAGCCGAAGAGGATTCAATTGAAAGATCGTAAATTATTTGCATTTGCTGGTCTTTGGGATAAGTGGGAACAGGAAGATCAAACATTATTTACTTGTACAATCCTAACCAAAGAAGCTAATTCATTTATGCAGGATATTCATCACCGCATGCCAATTATTCTTCCAAAGCAAAAGGAAGATGAATGGATACAACCAAATCAGCTACAACCTGAAAAAGCGAAACAATTACTACAGCATATGGATGATGAAGATTTTACTGCATACAATGTAGGAAATCATGTCAATGCAGCTAAAAATAACGACCCTTTATGTATAGATCCAATTGCATAATAATTAAAAAAGGGGATACCCTGATAACTCCCAGGATATCCCCTTTTGCTCTTATGCTGATTTAGCTTTAGTCTTAGCTATCTTTTCCTGTTCTTTTTCTTCTTTAGCAACCTTCATAAATTTCTTCGTTTCATAGACAACGACACCTGATAGACCTAATAGACCAATCAAGTTAGGGATTGCCATTAATGCGTTCATAATATCTGCCATCAGCCAAACGACATCAATTAATTCGATAGCACCGTAGAATACAACTAAGACAAATGCAATACGATAAATAGAAATAGCCTTTCTACTTTTGAATAAGTAATTGAAACATTTTTCTCCATAATAGGACCAGCCCACAAGTGTAGAGAAAGCAAAGAACACGATTGCAATGGTCACTAAGTATCCACCAGCATCACCCAAAAATGCTGAGAAAGATGCACTTGTTAATGGAGCTCCATCTAAACCACCAGAATACATATCTGCCATAACGATCGTAATACCTGTAATGGAACAAACGATAATGGTGTCAAATAAAACCTGTGTCATGGAAACAAGACCTTGACGACCTGGATAGTCTGTTTTTGCTGCAGCTGCTGCAATTGGAGCGGAACCCAAACCAGCTTCATTCGAGAAGACCCCACGTGCTACCCCGTATCTGATTACAGTTCCTAATATACCACCACCTACAGCGCTACCTGTAAATGCATCTGTAAAAATTAAGCCAACAGCGGCAGGGATAAGATCAAAATTCATTACCATAATAATTAAACCGCCAACAATATAAAATAATGCCATGATAGGAACGAAAAATGCAGTGACTTTACCAATACTTTTAATTCCGCCAAGAATAACTAAACCAGTTAAAATGGTAAGAACGATACCTGTTATCCACGTAGGGACATTAAAGGAAGTTTCCAATGCATCTGAAACGGAATTGGATTGAACCATATTCCCAATACCAAATGCGGCAATAGAACCGAAAATAGCAAATGAAACACCTAGCCATTTTGCCTTGAGACCTCTTTCAAGGTAATACATTGGTCCCCCGGACATCTCCCCTTTATCGTTTTCAACACGGTATTTAACAGCTAAAACAGCTTCCGCGTATTTAGTTGCCATTCCAAACAACGCCGTGATCCACATCCAGAAAACTGCCCCCGGACCACCGATTACAACCGCGGTTGCTACCCCAACTATGTTACCGGTTCCTATGGTAGCAGCCATCGCTGTGGTCAGTGCCTGATAATGGCTAATATCACCTTTAGACTTTTTATCTTGTCTCTTCGGGCTGAATGCTAATTTTAAAGCGTAAGGTAATGCTTTAATTTGCAAAAATCCCAATCTGAAGGTTAAATATAAACCTGTTCCAACAATTAATATTAATGTTGGTGGGCCCCAGACAAAACCACTAATCTCATTTAGTATGTCTATCATTTTTCATCCCCCTTTTATGTAAATATACTAGTTAATATTTAGAAAATTGTCAATAGTAAACGTTTTGTTTAACTTTGAAATTTGCGGATTTGCGATTAAAATAGGATACATATTTTGCTTATCGCATAGAAAGATGCTTATAATATATTTAGAAGCAGGAAGGGTGTTAAAATAATGGTACGTGTATTATTTGTCTGTTTAGGTAATATTTGTCGCTCCCCAATGGCGGAAGCAATATTTCGGGACCTGGTGAATAAGGAGAACTTATCTCACCAAATTGAAGTGGATTCTGGTGGAACAGGTAACTGGCATGTTGGTAAACAACCGCATGAAGGTACGAGGACATTACTGGAAAGAGAAAAAATATCCTTTGAAGGAATGCTAGGAAGACAAGTAGCTGAAGATGATTGGGATGATTTTGATTATATTATTGCAATGGATGATCAAAATCTAGAGGACTTGGGCAATATACGTAAAGTAAACGATTCTACCGTAGTTCGAAGGTTAATGGATTTTGTTGAAGATCCTGCTGAAGCTAATGTTCCGGATCCTTATTATACAGGGAACTTTGAATATACGTATCAGTTAGTATCAGCAGGGTGTTCTCACTTACTTCGTTATTTAAAGGAAAAACATCAATTTAATTAAAGGAGAGAATCAGGATGGGAAAACGCAAATTATTATTAAGTATTACAATTGGGGCAGCTGTAGGGGGAGTGACAGCGCTTTTTGACAGAGATACGAGAGATTACGCAAAAGAAAAGCTAACTTCAGCAAGGACAAATTCTACTTATTTTATGAATCATCCATCGGAAGCCATTCATAATCTGAAAGAAACGTTTGATCAATTTAACCAAACGTTTGCCAACGGAGCAGCAAATGCGATTAATGCTTTGGAACAAGTAGAAACAACATTGGACAAAGTGACGAATAAAAGTGAAGGTAAAGAAATAGATTAAAATAAAGATGTTCAAAGTAACTTTTCATGGGGAGCGGTGAATGTGAAAGATCTATTAAGCCTTGGCAAGCGGTTCTATCAACGCGTAGAAGAAGTAGATGTGTTCGGTCTGGCCGCTCAGTTGGCATATTTTTTTCTTTTATCTTTGTTCCCCTTTTTATTGTTTTTATTTAGCTTTATAGGCTATTTGCCAATCGATGTCCACGTCATTCTCGATACCATTGATTCTTTTGCACCTTCGCAAGTAATGGACCTCATTAACACCAATGTGGAACAAATGATGAACGAACAGAATGGTGGTTTGCTTTCCATCGGGATAATTGGTACACTCTGGGCTGCATCAAATGGCGTAAATGCCATTACCAGAGCTTTTAATCGTTCATACAGAATTGAAAGAAATCGCTCTTTTTTTATCGATAGGCTGATTGCGATAATAATGACCATTGCTATGGTAATTGTGATTATAGTCGCATTGCTGTTACCGGTTTTCGGAAGAATGATTGGTATATACATCTTCTCCATTTTTGGCTTGTCAGCGGGGTTTCTTGACGTATGGGAAACGCTCAGGTGGGTAGTTTCTTCAGCAATATTTTTTATCGTTCTTTTTTTTCTATATAAACTTGCTCCACATAAAAAGATTTACTTTAAAAATATCGTCTGGGGTACATTGTTTGCTACAGTCTCCTGGCAGATGGTTTCATGGGGATTCTCCTTCTACGTAAATCATATTGGTAATTATTCTGCGACTTATGGCAGTCTTGGAACGGTGATTGTTCTGATGATCTGGTTTTATTTGTTTGGTATCATCGTCATTACTGGCGGGGTAATCAATGCATTTATAAGAGAACATCGTTTATTAAAATAGCTGCCCAGTGGAGGACAGCTATTTTAATAAACGTAAACCATTCAATATGACAAGAATTGTACTTCCTTCATGTCCAATCACTCCAAGAGGGAGGTCTATTAACTGGAAGTAGTTACTGATAATCAATACCGTGATCACACTTAGTGAGAATACAATATTTTGTTTGATAACCCGATTCATCCGACTTGATAAATGAATGGAATTCGTTATCTTGGATAAATCATTTTTCATAAGGACAACATCTGCAGTCTCGAGGGCGATATCAGTTCCTTCTCCCATCGCGATACCGACGTTGGCACTGGCCAATGCAGGTGCATCATTAATCCCGTCTCCAACCATTGCTATTTTCCCGTACTTTTCCCGGAATTTTTTCACGTGTTCCACTTTGTCCTCTGGAAGGCAATTCGCAATATAATGATCGATGCCTGCCTCTTCAGCAACTGCTTTAGCAGTTAACTCATTATCACCGGTAAGCATAATCGTTGTAATCCCATTGTTTTTTAATTTTGTAATTGCTTTCTTTGTTGTTTGTCGTACCGTATCTTTCAAAGCAAAAACCGCAACAATTTCTTCATCTGCTTTGGCAAACGTCACTGTTTTACCTTCGGATGCGAGTTCAGCCAGTGCACCATTTTGAAAATCTTCTGCAGCTTCTTTTCCTACAAAATCAGCTTTACCGATTTTCCATTTCTTATGAAACGCCTCAGCCGAAACACCTTCTCCACTACTATTTTTCATGTTTAGCACTTCTACATGATTTAAGTTTCCGGCATTTTCCTCACAATAGGCAGTAATTGCCTTTGCTAGTGGGTGGATGGATTCACTTTCAATTGCGCCAATGGCAGACAAAATCTGTGTTTGATCATAGTCTGATGTAAAAAGTGCGTCGGTAACAATCGGTTTTCCATTTGTCAATGTACCCGTTTTGTCCAGTGTGATTGCTTTAATCTCACTTAAATTTTCAATATGCATGCCGCCCTTAAAGAGTACTCCTTTTTTGGCTGCATTGGATATGGCTGATAATGTAGCTGGAGATATCGATGCAACAAGTGCACAGGGAGAGGCTACGACAAGCAATACCATTGCACGATAAATGCTATCCGATAACGACCAACCAAATGCAAAATAAGGAAGAAACATCATAATCGCTACTACAATTAACACGATATATACATAAGAGCTTTCAAATTTCTCAATGAATAATTGGGAAGGTGACTTTTCTTCCTGTGCTGACTGTACTAATTGTATTATTTTTTGAAACAGTGTCTCATTTGGCTTTGTTGTAATTTTTACAGTAAGTGTGCCGTCAAGTGCGACAGTCCCTGAAAATACTTCATTGCTCTTTAACTTATTGACTGGCATGGATTCACCTGTAATGGTACTTTCATCGACGGATGATGATCCCTTTACAATCATACCATCGGCTGGAATACGCTCTCCTGCACGGATAAGTATCAGGTCATCCAGTTTTAATTCTGATACTGGAACAACCGTTTCATTCCCACCCCTAATTCGTAATGCTTCCTCTGGCTGAAGGTCCATTAATGAAGAGATAGCTTTATTGCTTTTATTCATCGAATAAGTCTCTAAGGCACCTGAAAGGGCAAAGATAAAAATAAGAATGGCTCCTTCTGTCCAGTATCCGATTGCAACAGATCCGATTGCCGCAAAAATCATTAGTATTTCGACATTCAGTTTCTTTGTGCGGATTGTTTCTGTAATCCCCTCTTTTGCTTTTGCGTAACCACCTATAGCGAAAGCGATAAGATGAAGCGTCACCCATAATGTATCCGATAAATAATCACCCATTGTCCAGGTTATTAAAATGAGAATTCCACTAATTAATGCAGCAATTAATTCAATATGTTCTTTCATTCGACCGATTCCAATTTTAGTAGAAACAGTACGTTCATTAGCAGTTCCTGAATGTATTGCATTTTCTTTGATATCCATTATCAATTACCTCCTTTAAATGAGAATAATAATCATTAGCATTTAACTATACGATAGAAAGTTTGTTTACTAAAAGCACGTTATAAAAGGTTATATACAACGATATACTCTAATTATAATTATTATAATCTAGTAACTGATTTTATTATAGCACTTCTGAATAATGAGTCAATACTAAATTTATGAATTCACCAATATATTTCCAGCTAGAATAAGTTGTTATAGATGGATTCTTTATTTTAATTGGAACAGAGTAAAAAACTTTTGTTTATCTGTATTCTTCTGTTACAATTATCTGAGAGTTTTATATATAACAAAGGAGTGGATGAAGTGAGGAAATTTAGTCTATATCTCGTATTTCTAGCGATAATCGCAGTATTAGTTGCCTGTGGTGATTCAGATAGTACAGAAGAGGAAACAAGTAATCAAGGGGAAGACAATGCAGAAGAAGTTACGGATGAAAGATGGGCAGAAATACAGGAAGCAGGAGAATTGGTTGTAGGAACATCAGGTACCTTGATTGGCGCTTCCTATTACGATGACAATGACGAATTGACAGGGTATGATGTTGAAGTTCTCCGTGAAATTGGCAATCGTCTTGGACTTGATGTCAGCTTTGAAATTATGGGAATTGACAGTATGCTTCCAGCTGTGCAAAATGGAAGAATTGATGTTGCAGCAAATGATATTGAAGCAACCGATAAAAGAAAAGAAGAATTTAATTTCAGTGAACCGTATAAGTATTCCTTTTCAACCATGGCAGTTCGTGAATCCGATAATTCAGGAATTGAAACATTGGAGGATTTAGAAGGAAAAATAGCTGGTGGTGGTGCAACAACCATCTATAGTCAGATTGCTGAACATTTTGGTGCAGAAGTTAAGACATATGGTAACGCACCGAATCAAGCTTATTTAAGTGATGTCAGTAATGCAAGAACAGATGTTGTTATCAATGATTATTATTTAACAAAGTTCGGTGTAGCGGCATTTCCTGATTATGATTTGCATCTGCATCCAACATTAAAATTTCATCCAACAGAACAAGCTGTTGTCATTCCTAAAGATGCGGATCAGCTTACCGAGGAAATGACCAATGCATTAAATGAAATGCGTGAAGATGGAACATTATCTGAACTAGCTATACAATTCTATGAAGAAGATGCTTCTACAAAGCCTGAGGGTGAAATCGAAGTAATCGAAGGTCTTGAACTGTAAAAATAATTCAAAAAGACGGTAAGACGGATACGTGATTTTTAGCTTTTTCGATTCCTTTTTATCTCCTTTTTGATATTCATTGTAAGGAGAATGATAAATGAACTTCAATGGATTTGATTTTGGAGGATTATTCGATATCGAACTGGCAATCGATAGTCTTCCCTTTATTTTAGAAGGCTTACCGATGACAGTTATTATTTCCATTGTTGGTATGGGAATTGGTCTTGTGCTGGGATTACTTCTTGCACTTGCCAGAGGATCCAAGAATATTCTATTGCGATGGCCATCCCGTGTATATATTTCCTTTATGCGCGGTACCCCAATGCTCGTATTTCTGTTTATATTATACTTTGGCTTACCCGTCGTTGGAATTGAATTTACTGCAATGACCGCTGCCATCATTGGGTTTGGCTTGAATAGTTCTGCATATATTGCCGAAATAGACAGGTCATCCCTTAACAGTGTCGATAAGGGGCAATGGGAATCCGCAAGAGCATTAAATTTGCCTTACTGGACAACATTAAGAAAAATCATTTTACCCCAGGCAACCCGTATTGCCATTCCCCCTTTAACAAATGTGTTCATGGATGTAGTAAAAGCGACATCACTCGCAGCTGTTATTACAGTTCCAGAGCTTTTCCAAAAGACACAAATTGTTGCGGGTAGGGAGTTTGATGCGATGACGATGTATGTACTTGTGGCTCTGATTTATTGGCCAGTTTGTATACTTATAGGGTACTTGCAGGAGAGCTTGGAAAGGCATTATAGCAAGTTTATTTAAAAAAAGATGCTCACTACGAGCGTCTTTTTTTATGTATTCATATAGACTTCAAATACTATTTGTTGCCGTCATGTATAATTTAGCTTTATCCGAAAAAAATAGGGGAAAAGAAAGGAATTGGAAAACATGAAAATAACTAAAATAATTGCCTTCGTAATCGTTGCTTTCTTAATGACCCTTTTTTCTCCATCAGTCGGCTCAACTGAAAAAAAGACAGATAAAGAAATGGAAATACCGAGTCATGTTTTAAATATATCGAAGGAAAATACGTATCCGAATTCGACGGAAGACCAAGAAGTTGTTGAACCAAGTGAATTAACGCAGGAGTTACTGGATGAAATGTCCATTCCTATTGAAAACCCGGATCTTATTAAAATGCTGAATGAATCATCCATTAGTCCATCCCCGATATCTTTCGGATATAGAGGTATGATCTATCTTGGGAGATGGGCATTGAATTATGATTCGGAGGAGTCGAATATTAACTGGGAATACCAGCAAATAAATTTGAATGAGCTTAATAATCTCGGGGGAGATACACCTCAAAATATGAATTATATACAACAGGAACAAAAAGAGATAAAAGGTGCATTAACCAATAAAATTGCTGACCCAGATGATATTAAAAAGATGATGCTTCTCAAGGCCAAGGGAAAGACAAAGCTACCATTATCTTATAATACGATTATTGGAAAAAACACAAAAAAAGACAATTCCTATGGAATACCAGCTAAGAAATATGGATATTTGCAGGCCTACGCTCCAGCAGTCAATGAAAAAGGTCAAGTTACCTTTGGAGAAGTATATGTGCAGTTAAAGGGTTCAAAAAAGTCAATTCAAATCAAGAATGTAACGAAGCAGGGCATTGGTGCCTGGATTCCCATACAGGATCATATATCTTTTTCATTTCAGCTAAAATAAGCTAAACCCTGTAATATTTTTACAGGGTTTTTTTACGTCAAGGGGTTGATTATTTTATTTTAATACTTTATCATGATAAAGTATTAAAGTTAGTAAAATAAAAACAACTTAGAATGACTTAGGGGGAAGCTTTAAAATGGAATGGATTGTGATTATATCTGTTTTAGTGATGACGATATTAAGTTTACTGCGAGTAAATGTAATTATAGCAATCATTGCTGCATCCGTTACTGCCGGTTTGATGGCAGGATTAAATATTGTTGAATCAATTGAATTAATGGTAAGTGGTATGGGGGGATCTGCCAATACAGCATTAAGTTATATCTTGCTTGGAGCGTTTGCCGTTGCAATCAGCTATACGGGCATAACTACGATATTGGTAAATTACCTGATTCGTGTCTTAACAGGAAAGAAGACAATGATGGTGCTGGCAATTGCTGGTGTTGCATCTTTATCTCAAAACGCAGTGCCTGTTCATATTGCATTTATACCTATCTTGATACCGCCATTATTAAAACTTTTTGATAAGATGCGTATGGACAGACGTGCCGTAGCAGTAGCATTAACATTTGGTTTAAAAGCGCCATATCTTATGGTACCTGCTGGATTTGGTTTGATTTTTCATGGAATAATTGTAGAAGGAATGGAAGCAAATGGTTCTTCCATCACACCTGGGGAAACGGCGTTAGCGATGTTAATTCCCGGTTTAGGAATGGTTGTTGGATTATTAGTTGCCATTTTTATAACATATCGAAAAGAGAGAGATGCAGTCCCAGGGGCAGGTGGCGCAGCGTTAGCCACGCAAACACCAGAGACGGTAAATGTTAAGTTTAACAAAAAACATCTTTTAACGATTGCATCCATTATTGCTGCTTTAATCGTACAAATAATTACCGAGAACTTAATAATAGGCGCCTTGACTGGCCTAGTATTTATGTTCCTGTTTCTTGTCGTACCATTTAAAAAGGCGGATAATATGATGACAGAGGGAATAAGTATGATGGGAACAATTGCCTTTGTAATGCTTGTAGCCTCCGGTTTTGGGACAGTTTTACAAGAGACAGGAGCTGTCAATGCTTTAGTTGAATTGTCTTCAGGTTATCTCCAAGATAATAAAGCACTTATTGCATTTGTTCTATTATTGGTCGGTTTACTAGTTACCTTAGGAATAGGATCTTCATTTGGAACAATTCCAATTATTGCGGCACTATATGTACCTATTTGTATGGCAGCGGGATTCTCACCAATGGCAACAGCCGCACTTATAGGTACAGCCGGAGCTCTTGGTGATGCTGGTTCACCAGCTTCTGATAGTACGCTCGGACCAACATCGGGATTAAACGCTGATGGAAAGCACCATCACATATGGGATACCGTTGTTCCGACCTTTATTCACTTTAATATCCCGTTGATAATTTTTGGTTGGATTGCAGCAATGGTTCTCTAAGTTGATTACGAAATGAATAAATGGAAACGAAATAGGAAAAGGTAAGAAAAAAACAGGTGGGTTGCTATGCGAAACTTTATTAAAGCATCAATCATCATTTTTCTTACTTTTTCTTTTTGCTTATTTAATCCCGATTCCATCGATGCATTTGGCTGGGGATATAAAAAGAATACCGATCATCAAGTCCCCGAGATAGGGGAGTATAAGAACTTGCTTGAAAAATATGGTGCCTACTATGTTGATGATTCTGGTGCCAAAACTATTTATATAACGTTTGATAATGGTTATGAAAAAGGTTATACAACGGAAATACTAGATGTATTAAAAAAAGAATCCGTACCAGCAACATTCTTTGTAACAGGTCATTATGTGAAAAGCGAACCAGAGTTAATTAAGCGAATGGTGGATGATGGTCATATAATTGGAAACCACTCCTATCATCACCCAGATTTTACGATATTAACGAAGGATGCAATTCAAAAAGAACTGGAAACATTGGAAGCAGCTGTAGCGGAAGTGAGTGATCAGAAAGATATAAAGTTCCTGAGGCCACCAAGAGGTGTATTTAATGAGAATACATTACAATGGGCAAATGAACTGGGGCTTGTTCATATATTTTGGTCACTTGCCTTTATCGATTGGAATGTTAGTGAACAGAAGGGTTCGGAATATGCATATGATCAAATCATGGATCAAATGCATCCTGGAGCCATTGTTCTGTTACATGCAGTTTCTTCCGATAATGCGGAAGCCTTGGAACGTATTATTCAGGAATTGAAGAAGCAGGGCTATAGCTTTAAAAGCTTACATGATCTCATTATTAAAGATAAGCTGCCAAAAGGATTTTATGGATTATAGAGCAATAAGGATTATTAGTAGGGTAGAACCGAGGCAGAAGAAAATCGGGAAATTTACAAAATAGAAAGCTCCCAGGCAATAGCTGTTCATGATGAATTGCCCGGGGGTTTTTGTATTAAATTTTAACCTCACTGTTTAACTAACTGCATTTGACTTTTCTTTATTGTTACATCCGTACAGATTGATTCCCACTTATAAGCTGCTCCGTCTCTCATCGTAATAATGCGATCAGCAATGGCACGTGAATCTTCCAGGTCATGGGTAACAAAAATAGAAGTGGTCCCTGTTTTCTTTATAATATTCTTTAGTTCATCTCGTATTCTTATTTGCAGGTCGGCATCGAGATTACTGAAAGGTTCATCCAGAAGCAATAAGGATGGTTTTGGTGCAAGGGCACGTGCTAATGCGATACGCTGCTGCTGACCGCCACTAAGCTCGTGTGGATAACGTTTTTCAAATTTCTTCATATTGATAAGGTCTAAAACTTCATCAACACGCTGCTGCTTTTCTTTATTAGTTTGCTTTTTTAGGCCGAACTTAATATTCTCAGCAACCGTCATGTGAGGAAATAATGCATAGTCCTGAAAGACCATACCAACACCACGTTTTTCTGGAAGGATAAAATGATGATCATCGGACATAACCTGATTATTTATTAGGATAGAACCAGCATTTGGAGTCTCTAGACCAGCGAGCAGACGGAGAACCGTGCTTTTACCACTCCCACTTTCTCCAAGTATTGACACAATTTCTCCTTGTTCAATCTCAAGATTGAATTTATGAATAATTTTATCCTTTGTATTATAATATCGAAATTCCAGGTTTTTGATCTGAATAAACATATTACTTCCGCTCCTTTTCTAAAACTTGATAGAAAACAAAAATAGCAACCGCACTGATTAAAATAATAATTATAGATGGTAAGGAAGCATCATATATTTGCTCATCACTTGCATATTGAAATGCTTTCGTTGATAAAGTATCAAAATTAAATGGTCTTAATATAAGCGTGAGTGGTAGTTCTTTTATTATTTCAATAAACGCTAAAATAAAACCACTAAAAATAGCTCCTTTTAATAAACGGATATCTACCTTGAAAAATGTTTTCGTTACCCCCATGCCAAGCATGCGTGAAGCTTCTGTATATTTATTTCCTATTTTATCAAACCCTGATTGAATGGAATTAAATCCAACAGCTAAAAACCGGATAATATAGGCTGATATAAGCATAAATAAGCTAGTGCTCAAAAAGAGTATTTGCCCCAACCCAATTGATTCATAAAAGCCGAAAAGCAGGTTGTCAATTGCAATAAATACAGTAAGAATTCCAACTGCTATGACAGCACCGGGAATGGAGTAGCCCAAGATTACAATCTGGGCGGATAGTTTTGATACAAAGCTTTTATGCATGCGTCCAAAATTAGCAATAATAATAGCAAATACAATAATCATTGCGGCTCCAACAAAGGAAACGACCAATGAATTAATAATCAGGGAAGTAAATACAGGACTTATAATGTCTTCGTATGTTAATAACATCCAATCAAACAATTGAATAAATGGGATAAGGAAACCCAGTACAAATATAAAAAGACTATAGCCAAACGCGGTCCATTTACGCCACCCTTGAAGTTTTATCGGTGTGAGTGGGCGAACCTTTGGTGATGAATAGCTATATTTTTTTCTTCCTCTAAGGAGTCTTTCAATGATCAAAATAGAAAAAACGATAAACATAAGCGTAGCAGAAAGCTTGATTGCTGCATTGAGATCATTCATGCCAAACCATGTTTGAAAGATGGAGGTACTAAATGTGGGGATACCAAAATATTGTACAACCCCATAATCATTTAATACTTCCAATAATACAAGACTTACCCCTCCGACAATTGCTCCACGTGAAATTGGAAGGACGATGCGAAAGAAGATTTCGAATGAATTGCTTCCGAGCAGGCGAGCATTTTCAATTAATGATGATGATTGATTGGATAGAAATGTTCGTGTAATCATATAGACATATGGGTATAAAAATAATGTAAAAATAAATACTGCACCAGGTAATGTCATGATGTCAAAATAGGCCTGGTTTGGATAGATATCAAATCGGTTTCTTAAGATAGTTTGAATAGTACCTGTGTAATTTAGGATCCCATTATAAGTGTAGGCTGCAATATATGGTGGGATCGCCAATGGAAGAATCAATCCCCATTTAAAGAAACGCTTCAATGGAAAATCAAATGCTGAAATAAGCCAGGCAAGGCTTGTGCCAATCAGTATGGTAAGTATTCCTGTGAATATCATAATAATACTGGTGTTCTTTAATAAAAGAGGTAGGATATGCTCTTTAATATGCTGCCAATTTTCACTTTCCTCTGTAAAGAAATTTAATAATATCGTTAGATTTGGTAAAAGAATCAGTAATAGAATAACTAAACTGAGTATAGTCCATAAATTAATATGGATTGGTAACTTTAATTTCAATAACGTACACTTCCCTTGGGTGTCTATCTTAACAAATTAATTATAAATTCACTTAATGATAACAGTTCTCAATAAAAATGTATATAAAAAATGCTGTATAATTATACAGCATTTTTTATACACTTATTATTTCCAGCCAATTTCATTCATGATTCTAATAGCTTCCCCGTTATGTTCACCAAGTTCGGTCAGGTTAATATCTTGTTCCTTGAATTCACCCCAGGATTGCAAGAGTTCTGAAGGCTCTACATTCGGATTTACAGGATACTCATAATTTGTTTCTGCAAATATAGATTGAGCCTCTTCTTGTGTTAAAAACTCCATAAATTTAATTGCATTATCTTTATTTTTACTGCTTGCAGTTAAAGCAATTCCACTAATATTGACATGTGTACCTGTTGTTTCCTGATTTGGAAAAATTAATGACAACTGTTCAGCAACTTTCACTTCTTCTTCCTCTTCAGAATTAAGCATTTGACCAAAGTAATAGGTGTTCATAACTGCAACATCGCCTTCTCCTGCGGCAACTGCTATTGCTTGATCACGGTCGCCACCTTTTGGATCACGAGCCATATTATCAACAATACCTTCAGACCACTCTCTTGCAG
Source organism: Oceanobacillus sp. CF4.6 (assembly GCF_051262635.1). NCBI lineage: Bacteria > Bacillati > Bacillota > Bacilli > Caryophanales > Bacillaceae > Oceanobacillus > Oceanobacillus sp. CF4.6. Next base: position 86,203 of record NZ_JBIMEX010000014.1, read on the forward strand.
CGTCTTCACCGTCAATTTCAATGAAAGAGGCAAGTAATGACTGATTGTATATATTTGAAGAAGAACGGATTAGTACTTTATCCTGGAATTTATCATTAGTTAAATCCTGATAGTTTTGGATATCTTCTTCATTCACACGATCTTTATGGTAGGCAATGACGCGAGCTCGTTTCGTCAGACCGAACCAATGGTTATCCCCATCCTGATATTTACTAGGAATGTTTTCTTCTAGTATTTCACTATCTACTTCTTGTAAAAGATCATCTGATTTGGCACGATGCAGACGACCAGCATCTGCTGTTATAAATAAATCAGCTTCTGATGAACTGCCTTCTCGCTCCAGTCGAGCAATCAATTCATCATCCTTTCCTTTAATGACGTTGACATTGATTCCTGTTTCTTCAGTAAATTTACTATAAAGTTCATCATCTGTATCATAGTGACGGCCAGTATATAAATTAATTTCCCCGCTATCCTCACTTTCTGAAGTTTCAGCAGGTGTATCCTCCGTATCAGAAGAACAAGCTGCTAATATAAATAAGAAAAATAAAATAATGCTGGATAGAAATAGTTTTCTTTTCATCGTTACACCCCTTATGTATAATATAGAACTCCTAATTGATAATGAATATCATTATCAACCTATGCATAGTATAAATGAAACAGTTAATAAGTCAATAGGTTATAATGAAATAAATTAAAATTAGTATTTAAAAGGCAATTTTTTTTGGAACAAAATACTTGAAAGTCAAAATAGGTCAGGGTATAATAAAATCAAGGTCAAAGATAGTCAAAGTCAAATTTGATTAATATAGATTCAAATAACCAAGGAGGAATGGGAAATGCAATGTCAACAATGTGGTGTAAATCAAGCTAATATCAACGCACAAATGCATATAAATAATCAAAAAATGGAAATGCATCTTTGTAATGAATGTTTCCAGGAGATTCAAGGTAATATGATGAATTCGAATGACTTTTTCTCAAATACTCCATTTGGAAACGCGAATGATGCATTCTCGAATAACTTTTCTCAAGAAAATGGGGGAAGCAAAAGCAAAATGGAAACAAAAACAAAACGAAAATCAAGAAAAGGAAACGGCTTGATTGATCAATTAGCAAATAACGTTACAGATGAAGCGAGGGCTGGAAAGATTGATCCAGTAATCGGTCGTAATAAAGAAATAAGACGAGTGATCGAAACATTAAATAGAAGAAATAAAAATAATCCAGTGCTGATTGGTGAACCTGGTGTCGGTAAAACAGCAATTGCAGAAGGACTGGCTCTTAAAATAGTTGAAGGCAATGTACCTGCCAAATTACTCAATAAAGAAATATATTTGCTTGATGTAGCTTCACTTGTTGCAAATACAAGTATGCGTGGGCAATTTGAAGAGCGAATGAAAAAGTTGATTGAAGAATTACAATCCCGCGAGAATGTGATCCTATTTATCGATGAAATACACCTTCTAGTTGGTGCTGGTACGGCTGAAAGCTCGCAAATGGATGCTGGAAATATTCTAAAACCAGCGCTTGCTCGAGGAGAATTGCAACTAATGGGTGCAACAACATTGAAGGAATACCGTCAAATTGAGAAGGATCCAGCGCTTGAGAGAAGATTGCAGCCAATCATTGTAAATGAACCATCCCAGGAGGATGCAGTTAAAATCTTAGATGGTATTAAAGACCGCTATGAAAACTTTCATGAGGTGCGTTATTCAGACGAGGCTGTCCGTTCTTTTGTAACGTTATCAAGCCGCTATATCCAAGATAGATTTCTACCGGATAAAGCAATTGACCTTATGGATGAGGTTGGATCTCGATTAAACTTGGAAAATGCCCAAAAAGATTCGAAATCACTTCAACAACGATTGGACGAGGTTATCAAAGAGAAGCAGGAAGCAGCAGATAGAGAAGATTATGAACATGCAGCAAATCTTCGTTATCAGGAAATCCAATTGCAAAAACAAGTGGAAAAAGCTGTTGATGGCGAAAAAATATTGGATGTTGATATTACTGATATTCAGCTTATTGTGGAAGAAAAAACTGGGATCCCTGTAACCAAAATGCAGGCGGATGAACAGGAAAAAATGAAAAATATTGCAGCCAATCTTCGTAAAAAAGTAATTGGACAGGATGAAGCAGTCAATAAAGTTGCCAAAGCCATCCGCCGTAGCCGTGCAGGCTTGAAATCAAAAGGCCGTCCAATCGGATCATTCTTATTTGTAGGACCGACTGGGGTAGGTAAAACAGAGCTAACAAAAGTGCTCGCTGAAGAATTATTCGGCACCCGTGAATCGATGGTTCGTCTTGATATGAGTGAGTACATGGAGAAACATGCCGTTTCCAAAATTATTGGTTCACCACCAGGATATGTAGGACATGAAGAAGCAGGACAGCTGACAGAACGTATTCGTCGTAATCCGTATTCCATTCTTCTGCTGGATGAAATTGAAAAAGCACATCCAGATGTACAAAATATGTTCCTGCAAGCGATGGAAGATGGTCACTTAACTGACTCACATGGTAGAAAGGTCAGCTTTAAGGAAACCGTAATTATTATGACAAGTAATGCTGGCACTGGTGTGAAGTCCGTCAATGTAGGATTTAACAGCGATAGCCATGAATCGGTATCAACGTTGGAAAACTTGAGCGATTATTTCAAACCAGAATTTCTTAACCGTTTTGATGCAATTGTAAACTTTAATGAGTTAGCAGAAAGTCATCTACTGCATATTGTTGATTTAATGCTTGCTGAACTTGAAGAAGCGATTAAAGGGAATCATATTGCGATGACGATTTCTGATGAAGCGAAGCAAAAATTAGTTGAGCTTGGATATGATAAACGATTTGGTGCTAGACCATTGCGTCGTGTTATTCAGGATAAAATTGAAGATCAACTAACAGATCTAATTCTTGAAGAAGATGCGATAGAAAATGTTCATGTAAATGTAATCGATAATGAGATTAAAGTAGAAAAAGCATAAATAATGAAAACCGCCGACTTTCGGCGGTTTTTTTATACCCAAGTTTAAGTTCTTTTAATAACTTCTGGTAATCGGTGAAAAACTAATAAGAAATCCGAAGCTGTAAAGGATGTTTCTTATGAAAAAATGGCTTGTCTTTATTATGATTATAAATAGTTGTCTTCTCACTTTCCCAAACGAAAGCTACAGTGGATCCACTCTAGAAATGCAGGTCCACTTTATTGATGTAGGACAAGGAGATAGTATACTGATTCAAACGCCGCTAAACAGAATAATCCTCATAGATGGTGGACCGCCGGAATCTGGTGAAAAAATCGTATCTTATTTAGAAAAACTTCATATAAATAAGATTGATCTGTTGATAGCTACACATCCGGATATTGACCATATTGGGGGAGTTCCAACGGTAATGGACAACATCGAGGTTGATAAAATACTGGATACAGGAAAACTGCATCCAACGAAAACCTTTGCCAACTATATTAACCAGATCAGGGAGCAGAAAATACCTGTCCAAATTGCTGAAAAGAATGTCCCTATCGAGATTGATCCATTGATTAAAATTGATGTTTGGAATGCGTATGAAAGATATAAGAACAACAATAAATCATCAATTGTTCTAAAAATAGCATATAGGGATGTGGATTTTTTATTTATGAGTGACGTAGAACAGCAACAAGAGAAATCATTTCTTAAAGAGTATGATGTACAAGCGGAAATTATTAAAGTAGCTCATCATGGTTCAAAAACAAGCTCTTCACTCGATTTCTTAAAGGCAGTAAATCCCGAAGTCGCTATTTTGACGTACAGTAAAGAAAATGATTATGGACATCCAGTTAATCGCGTAATCAATAATCTGTATAACGTGAATGCGATGATTTACTCAACAGCTGCTCTTGGTAATGTAGTCATTAATACGGATGGCATGAATTACTTTGTTATTCCTGAAAGAAATCCAGTGAACAAACTAATGGATGTAGCTGGATAGTTTAAAAATAAGATTTCAGCTATGATTGGTCTTGGATTGCTTGGTGTTGGTCTAATTATTTATGATATTTCGTACGTCTTTATAAGAAGAATTACAACGGTAAAAGTTAAATAAAACAGAGGACTAATGCTCCTATTGCATTAGTCCTTTGTCAATTATTGCGCAAGCTCTTTCGATTTGAAAATAACAGTAGATAAAATTAATAGGATGATCGACATGATTATAGTGACGATTGCTGTTCCTACAAGGTTAGATGGAATACTTTCTGTTAAGAGCATTTCAAATATATAATTGGAAAGATTATTTGGACTCCATTCAAGTAAATGATTGAATACTTGCGTGACACCCTTCATTACCATGATTGTTAATATCGTTAAAAAGGCAACAAGGCCAGGAGTTTTGATCATGGAATTATAGAAGATAGAGAGTGTAACTACAAATGCCAGCCATAATCCGTAGAAGCAACTAATTAATAAAAAGTCTCCAAATGATAAACTTCCGTAAAGAATATTAATATAATACCAACTAGCTAGCATTCCTAAAATAAAGGAAACCCAAACAAGGATAAGAAGTGCTGCCCATTTTGCAGTGATATAATTGCTGTAAGAAACAGGTTTTACTAAAATAAGTTCGGAAATGCCGCTTTTTCTTTCACCAGCAATGGTTCCCATGGAGATAAGTACAATGATTAATACACCTAAGGTACTGAATTGAGAGAGACTCATCATGACGACTTCAGCAGGAGCAAAATCAGGAAGCTCAAATACTGCTCCATCGGGTAATCCACCAACGGCTTCCATAATCAGTGGCATATAATAATTGGAAATCGGGTCCATAATTGCAAGTAAAATCATAACCAATGGTACCCAAATTAATTTCTTGTTTCGCCAGATTTCCATCATTTCTTTTTTGAAAAGTGTGTTCCATTGCATTAATTATTCACCACTTTCATAAACATATCTTCCAAGGAAGCACGAACAAGTGTGAACCCATTTAATTCCCAGTTCTCATTTGAAGCAGCAGCTAAGATTTCATGTCTTGCCAACGTAATATCTTTAGCTGTAACCAGAAGTACATTTCTTGCAATATGACTTTCTGTTACACTCGGCAATGCGTTAACTTTGGATTGATAAACAGCTGGATTATCCTTAAATTCAAGTTTGATTGTCGATGTTTGATATTTGTGCCGTAACTCGTTGATTGATCCGGATTCTACCATTTCGCCTTGATGAAGAAGTAATAATTCATCACTTATTTCATCTGCATCACTAAGAATATGGGTTGAAAAGAGGATGGACATCTCTTGTTTTAATTCTTCCATTAAGGTTAAGACTTCCCGTCGACCTAGAGGATCCAGGGAAGAAACAGGTTCATCCAACAATAATAATTTCGGTTGATGAATGATCGCCTGTGCGATGCCAAGACGTTGCTTCATCCCACCAGAATATTTTCCAATTCGTTGGTTTCTTGCGTCATAGATCCCTACTTTTTTCAATAATTTTTCTGCTCGTTTTTGGGCCTCTATTTTGGGGATATATGCAAGCTGGCCACTGAATAGGAGAAACTCAAACCCGGTCATCCATGAATAAAATATAGGATACTGCGGCAAATAACCTATAAATTTCCGGATATCATCGTTTGCTTTCATGCCTGCAAAAGTTACTGTCCCCTCGGTAGGCTTTAGAAGTCCTGCTAACGTTTTTAATATCGTTGATTTACCTGCACCATTTGGCCCAATCAAAGCAATGCATTTCCCTTGTTGAAAGTCAAAACTTACTTTGTTCACTGCGACTTTATCTTGATATGTTTTTGTGAGGTTTCTAACGGTAAGCAAAGTCATTTAATCTCGCCTCTTTCCAAATATAAAATAGAGAATAGGGCCGATAATGTTAACGAAAACAATGATAAAAAACCACATCCATTTTGGACCGCGTATTTCTTCTTCCTTAGCCCAATCGATGATAGCGACAATGAGTAAAATTCCTTGAATAATTAGAAGCGGGGTGATAATTGCCCAGTTGATCGATTCAAAAAACGCTTGCATTCGAAGTACCTCCTTCAAAAATTTATGTTCCAAGTAGAAATGGGATGGCAAATGCGAAACCTATTATTCCCAAAAATATAATCCATGCGACCGGCCTAGCTAAATTAATGGTCCACCCTACGCCAAATCGCTTTTCCAAAAATAAGACTGGGTCTTCTTTATTAAAGTAAAACTGGCCAAGCTTCCAATACGTGTCATCATCCCGATTGATTACATTCCCGTTTTTTTCTGAAAAACTTTTCACTCTACTGCCTCCCTGGCCAGTTGTAATGGAAAGTATAATCGAACCAATGATTAAACCGAGTGTCACGATTAAAGGTATGAAGGTTAATACCTGTTGATTAATAGGATAAATAAAAGATAGTTGAATGATTGTAAACATTACTGTTAATGCCAATCCTGTAATAATAATATAGGCCGACCATCTTCTTCTAAAAAGGACATTTTTTCGAATCGATTCTTCCGGATTTTCCGGGTCTATTTGTTGTTTCGCACGCGCAATCATCTTATTTATGAATAAAAACAAAATAGTTAAATACATTTGCATAACAGGGTTAAGCAATACAGAACGATACGATTTCTCTGCCGTGTTAGTAACCTCACCCGCAAAGTTGTATTGCATAGGAATTCGATCTGGAATTTGCTGATAAGATTGCAGTGTCAATATAATTGTCGCGATGGTAATAAGAAAGGATAACAAGAACCATAAGTTAGAATAGGTAAGTTTCTTATCTCGAAAACGGATATCGACAAAAACAAGCTGTGAATTTTTATTTATCCAATTTTCCTTTTCTTTTATTTTCTTCATATCCATATGGTAATTCAAATAAACGAGAAAACTGCTGATGATATAAAATGTAAGTATTGCACTAAACAGGATACTGATCGAGTTTTCATTGTTTGGCAGAAAAGTAATGCTGATTAAGAAAATAACGGTAAGCAATAGACTGAGAACACTAGTTGAAACTGCATAACTTTTCCGCATTCCTTTAATATCTGTCCGATAATAAATTTCTGCTGGTATCGTAACACCAAAGCTTTCTGTTCTTCTTGTCCAGTAGGGTATGAATATAGTAGCAATGAAAACAGGAATTAAAATCAATACCAAAATAAAAATAAAACTGTTCATTCTTTTTCACCTTCTTCTGCAAATTCTTTAAAAATGGCACTGCAAACTTTCGTAAATTCTTCCTCACTGAGATCACGGCTAATGGAATTTGATATGAGGGGATGCAAGCTGTTTCGTAATTGTTTTTTATAATCATGGTCAGCTTTTGGAAAACCGTCTGGATTTATAACTACCCCTTTTTGACGGTGAATTAATATATATCCTTCTTGTTTCAACTGCTGATATGCCTTATTAACGGTGTGCAGATTAATGCCTATATCAGCAGCCAAAGAACGGACAGAAGGCAATGGATCACCATGATGGAGTTTCTTTTTTGCAATCCCTTCAATTACTTGATTTCGTAACTGCATATATATCGGTTCGGATGATTCTAAATCCAGTTGGATAAACACATGTCATCACTCCTTTAAACGTGTTCTAGCTGTTCTATTTAGATTATAACAGTTAGAACACATTTATAGCAATAAGTTCTTTTGCCTGTTTTAATTATCAACAGTTCTATCCACAACCAAAATAGCTATGTAGCACAGTTAATTAACTTTAATCCACAATATCCACAAGATTACAATAGTTATTCACAAATTAATGTTAATAACTACAACTACCTATTTGCATAGAAGTAAAAACTGACTTTTCTGTGGATAACATTAGGGCAAAAAAAGAAACCGAGCACTTAGCTCCGGTTTCCTTTTTGTGTGATCTGATTATAAACACGGTCCGCATTTTTGAACTCTTTCTGGTACAAAACTTCTTGAGTCTTCGATAGAAACTTTTCACTTTGCCCTGGTTTCATTTTAGCCATCATAATCCCTCACTTTAATGACTAGAATGCCCACTAAGGCAGAAAATTATGCGCAATTTGCAACAGGAATTAGGAAACTTCCTCATCTGTTGTCTGTACTTCCGTCATTTTAAATTGCTGATAGGACATGTAGTGTTCTTTGGTGATTACGAAAAGATCATAACTAGCTTCTTCACTGTTTATTTTTGTATATACATTATGATAGACATCGTTACCCAGAGCAACATAAGGTAATTTTAACACTGCCTTGAGGGACCGCGTATTTGTTTTTCTTACCTTCATAAATATGCCTTCAATTTGATAAGAGAAAAATAACATATCGAAAAATTGTTCTTTGGCCCGTTGATTATACCCTTTTCCGAAATAGGGCTGGCCAATCCATGTAGCCAAAAAACCATGGTTGTCATGAATATCAAATAGATTGATCGTGCCAATCGGGTGGTAATATTCATCTAAAATAGTTCGGGAAATTAGTTCCCCGTTTTCTTCTGCCTCTATAGTCTGCTTTGTTAGGAAATAAAACTCATCACTATTGTTTGCTTTATGTCTTACATAGGGAAAAACATCTGGGTGTACCATTTGTTCAAACAGCAAAGGGACCTCATGTAAATCACGCATTTTAAGCATAAAAAATACCCTCCTTATTCCAGGCGGGTAAAAACACTGATTTTCCATAAGGAAATCCAGTGAGAGGCCCACCCTCGAATTTTTATTTTAGCGTTCAACAAAAATTCGGGGTGGGAATCGAACCCACTAGAACCAGATAAACTGGTGGCGCACCATTTGCCTTCCCTATATAATTCTGTGTTGTAATGTAATTCTTATCAATTCATCTCTTTCGTATTTTGGTAATTTCATTTTACAATTTTTTTATCGAAAAGGAAATAGTTTTTTCGTGTAATTTGTGGTTTATTTTTTTTGTGATTTTGCAATTTCACCCAAGGCATCTTTCAGTTCAGGATAGGTAAATTCAAACCCATTTTCCAAAGCCTTTTGAGGTAATACGTATTGACCTTTTGTGATTAATTGTCCCATTTCCCCGATGGTCGCATGGATCAATGTGGAAGGAGTTCGAACCCAGTAAGGACGCTTTAGGCTTTTGGATAGTATTTTCATGAATTCCTTATTTCTCTTCGGATTAGGTGCAGTAATATTAACAGGTCCATGTAGTTGAGAGTGAAATATGCAATGCTCAATCAGTTTAACTGCATCTTCAACATGTACCCAGGACATCCATTGTTCACCACTACCTATTTTTCCACCAGCAAGCATTTTTACTGGTAAGCTCATTAGAGGAAGAGATCCTTCATTGCCTAAAACGATACCGAATCGAGCATAGACAGTACGAATACCTAATCGTTCAGCCTGCTGAGCGGCTTCTTCCCATTTCACTGTTACTTCTGCTAAAAAATCTTTCCCTACTTCGGTAGTAGATTCGGTGAAGATTAGATCTTCAGAAATTCCATAAAATCCTACAGCTGACCCACTGATAAAAACGTTTGGTTTGGTTTTCATATTTTTGATCATATCAATCATGTGGTTGGTAGCTTCTAATCTGCTGTTTATAATGTCGCTTTTCTTTTTTGCTGACCAGTAACCAAACAGGGATTCACCAGCCAAATTAATGACAGCTTCCATCATTGGCAGTTCTTCAACTGGGTAATTATAGTTTATGTAAGTGGTGTGGTCTGTGTTCAAATTTGTTTTCGGATTTCGAGTTAGTATATAGGTATGATGTCCTTTCTCATGCAAGGATTTAGATATATAGTTACCGATAAAACCGGTGCCACCGCTAATAAGAAAATTCAATGTAAGCCCTCCTAAATAAAAAACCTTTTACATTAATATTATATACTTCAATTCGATTCTTACCGTCCTAATTCATAAATTATTTCATCTATCAAGAAAAGCAATGCAACATGGAATTAAAATGTAGTGATTATTTTCCCATGTTGCTTACTGGGTTTCTTGATGCTCGTTCTGTTATTATAAAGAAAAGGGGTGAAAACGTTGAGGAAAATTACCCGGATCACTACGCAAGTTAAGCATAAGAGTCGGTTCAATATCTTTTTAAATACTGCTGATGGTGAAGCGTATGGCTTTAGTGTGGATGAAGCCATATTAATCGAGTATCGGCTTCGTAAAGGTTTTGAATTAGACGATTCCATGATTGCCACACTCATTCAAAAAGATACACTACATAAATCATATACCCAAGCCATTAACTTTTTAAGCTTTCGAATGCGAACTAGAAAAGAAATAGTCGATTATTTAGTGAAAAAAGAAGTCGATGAGGAACACATTGGTCAAATCATCAAAAAGCTAACAGATGAGAATCTTATTGATGATGAGCAGTTTGCGATTATGTTTGTCCGTTCGAGAATGAACACCTCGTCGAAAGGCCCAAAACTCATTAAAAAGGAATTGATTGATAAAGGTGTTTCGGCAATCCTAGCAGAATCAGCACTTGAGAATTATTCGTTTGAGAAACAATATGAAAAAATTAAAAAACTAATGGATAAAAAAATAAATAAGAATAAGAAGGAGTCATTCCGAAAACAGGTGCAGCAGCTGCAAACGAATTTAATGCAAAAAGGTTTTGCACAGTCTGCGATTAAGGAAGCATTTGCAGATATCCAGGAAGAAAAAAATTCAAATGTGGAATGGGATGCACTCGTTTATCAAGGAGAGAAACTGTTACGAAAGCACGAAGCGAAGCATGAAGGATATGAATTACGTAGAAAAGTGACAGAAGGTTTGTATCGTAAAGGATTTTCATTTGAGATCATTAACACGTTTTTAGATGAAAGCATAGAGGAATAAAAAGGGTTTTCATTTCTATGAAACAATTGGTAAAATAGGGATGGGGAAGGGGAGAACAAGATGAACTATCGGTATAGTGATTATTCCATTGAACAACTACATAGAGAAATAGGCGTTTTGAAAGAAAAGGCTCAGAAAGCAGAACAATTGGGAAATGTTTCAGAGGTTCAAATAAATGAGCGCAAAATGCAGGTTGCTTTAGCATATACCATGCACCCGGGTGACTTTTCAGCTGAAGAAAAATATCAATTGAAAATGGAGCCTGGTTTTACATTTAAAATTAACTATATAAATGGTGTTTTCGCATGGGGGCACCGAATTAATCTTCTCGAAGAAATGTATGAAAAAGAAGAGGCGCTTCCCATATCATTGCTTGGTAAGAAGGTAAAAAAATAAAAACAGCAGGCGAGTGTGCCTGCTGTTTTCCTATGTGCTTGGGTCGCCAACATATAATTTACTTTTGAGTTTGTGCTCAGAAAAAATCCATCCTGTATACGAACTGATAATTTCTATGTTTTCATTAATTTGTACTACCGCAACGAATGGATAGTAGTTTTTTGAACGATATCTTAAATCAATAAAGCGCACCTCTGTTACAGAGTCGAAGTAATTAATTTCCCAACGATACACGGGAGAGAAATTTAAGAATGCCTGAATGTTTTTATCCGTTTTTGCTATCTTCATAATGGAATTGTCAGGTAAAGGTACTTTCCAAAACTCATCCACAATTTCAATGTGACGATTTTCGACAGTGCCTACATAGAACTTATCCTCTGTTGTTATCGCAACACGCCAAAAGTTTTGTTTAATCGTTGGTGACGTTGCAATTTCAATAGTATCCGGATAATAATCTTTTATTTTTTTTACAATTTCTCTTTTGTCCATATAACGTTTGATATAATATAATACAATGACCGTGTAAATGGTCAACCAAGTATAGCCTGGATGTGCTCCGAGAGCCCAAGCGGCAATTCCTGCGATGTTCAGGAAGAATATATATGGGTCAAATGTGTTAATAAATCCCTTGGCTATCCATTTATTGCTGAATGGCCTGAATGCCTGCGTACCATATGCATTAAACAGGTCAACAAAGACATGGATGATGACAGCCAGAGATGTCCATAACCATAAATGCAAATAGTTAACCTGTGGGGCGAACATATATATCATACCGGAAACAAGCAATCCCCATAGTATGATTGCGGGAATCGAGTGAGATGCACCACGATGGTGACGTATATAAGTAGCGTTATTTTTCAGTTTAAAAACGGTATCAAAATCCGGAGCGTGTGAACCAACTACTGTCCCAATCAATACAGCATTGAATAGTGCAGGATCGCTATGCACTACAGGGTCTAAAGTGGCCAGTCCCCCCAGCGCGATACCCATTACGATATGAGTGCCAGTATCCATATAAAAAGTTCCTCCTTAAGGGAAACATAAATCTTTTAAGTTATTGTAACACAAAGGAAGTGCAATGATGACTAACCAAATATTAAAGAATTTCAACAATTTACAATTTGAACACGATCTTCTTCACTGGTATGCCGAAAGTAAACGGGATCTTCCGTGGCGAAGTGAAAATGATCCATATAAAATATGGGTTTCCGAAATTATGCTGCAACAGACCAAGGTGGATACTGTTATCCCTTATTTTAATCACTTTATAGAGAAATATCCGAGCGTTTACGAGCTAGCCGCTGCAGAACAACAAGATGTCCTCAAAGCATGGGAGGGTTTAGGTTACTATTCCCGTGCAAGGAATCTTCAAAACGCGGTAAGGGAAGTCGTAGAGGAATATGGCGGTAAAGTACCTTCCACACCTAAGGAATTGGGCTCATTAAAAGGAATTGGACCTTATACCAAGGGAGCAATTTTGTCTATTGCCTTTAATCAACCAGAACCTGCTGTCGACGGTAATGTCATGCGGGTTTTCTCAAGGGTTCTGAAAATAGAAGAAGATATCGCACAGCAAAGCACAAAAAAATTATTTGAGGATTATGTACGTGAATTGATATCAAAAGAAGATCCATCATCATTTAATCAAGCAATTATGGATCTTGGTGCAACAATCTGCACACCGAAATCACCAGGTTGTATGCTCTGTCCCGTACAAAATTATTGCAGAGCATTTGCTGAAGGTATTCAAGAAGAGTTACCAATTAAAAAGAAGGCCAAGAAACAAAAGAACCTATCCTATGTCGTCTTATTAATCGAAAATGAAAATGGGGATTTTGTAATTGAAAAAAGATCAGAAAACGGATTACTCGCAAATCTATGGCAATTTCCAATGGTTCCAATAGAAGAAATCGGTATGGATCATCTAGAAAATTGGATATACAGTGAGTATGGAGTACATATTAATCTCAGTAAACAAGTAGGAAATTTGAAGCACGTGTTTTCCCATCTGATTTGGAGACTGGAAATTTTCGAAGCCAAAACAACGCAGACAGAAATCCAAGACGATCGAATCATTTTTGTTCATCGAGATGACATTTCCAAGTATCCGTTTCCTGTATCCCATCAAAAAATGCTGAAATACATCGATAGCACAATCAAAGACGATACAGTATAAAAAAACAGTCAGGGCTCCCTTACTCATAGTGGGAGTCCTGACTGTTTTCCACTCGCTTATACATTTCCTTATTGATTTCATGTAGAATGGTCAATCCTTCTGAATTTATATAAGGGAGAATTTGTGAAAGCGCATGTTGAAAATATTGTAATTCGTTATCCTGCCATATCGTCTTACTCATCATGGACAGTTCTGTAAAGTCTCTTGGTGTATTATTCATAGCCATGTCCTCCAATAATGAAGTAAATCGCATTCATAAGTTATGCTATTTCACGGGTTTTATTCGCTGGTAAAATTTCCTGTATGACGTTCTGCTAATTAATAAAAATTCGTTGGATAAGTTTTTGCGAAATGGATAAATTAATTATTGCGGAGGTGATAGTGATGGCTAAAAAACCAAATCAAACAACTGCAGGTACAAATGTTCAAAAAGTGAAGCAACAAAACCAACAAGCAGCAAAAGGGCAAGGCAAGTTTGGTACTGAGTTTGCTTCTGAGACAAATGCTCAAGAAGTAAGAAAACAGAACCAACAAGCAGCACAAGGGCAAGGCCAGCAAAACCAACAAGCAGCAAAAGGACAAGGACAGTTTGGTACTGAATTTGCTTCTGAGACAAATGCTCAGGAAGTAAGAAAACAAAACCAAAAATCTCAATCAAACAAGAAGTAACAAATCGATATTCCAAGTTTTAAAAAAGAGTTTCCCTCTAATCATAGAGGGGAGCTCTTTTTCTTGGTTAGTCGTTATGCTTTATATTTGGAGTTGTTACCTTTATAATTAATGAATAAAATGAATACGGTATAACTATAAGGGGAAAGGACAGATAGTATGATGGCTCCGAGGGCGGGTTCTAAAATGCAAATACAGAGTTACAAACATAATGGACAGCTGCATCGGACATGGGAGAATAGTGTCGTTTTGAAAGGTACGGAATCCATTGTCATTGGTGCTAATGATAGAACACTGGTGACAGAGAGTGATGGTCGGACATGGATCACAAGGGAACCGGCAATATGTTATTTTCATGCGAAGTACTGGTTTAATATTATTGGTATGCTACGTGAAGATGGAATCCATTATTACTGCAATATTAGTTCCCCTTTTATATACGATGAAGAAGCATTAAAATATATTGATTATGATTTAGATGTTAAAGTGTATCCGGATATGACCTATGATCTTCTGGATGAAGATGAATATGATGAACATAAAGAATTAATGAATTATCCGGTTGTACTTGATCGGATTCTTTATAATAATATGGAATATCTGTTACGATGGGTAAGGCAAAGGAAAGGACCATTTGCTCCTGATTTTGTAGACGGGTGGTACGAGCGATATTTGACATATCGTTAAAATTTTAAAATCAACTCATTCAGCAAAAGGATTTATCCTTGTTACTAAGTCGTAGCAGGGATTTTCTATGGACACAAACAGTAGGGGAAGATTAATCATGAGCAGTGTTAAGCAGTACATGGAATTTGTAAAACCATATAAATGGAAGATACTCTGGACAATTTTGGTTGGAATTATCAAATTTGGTATTCCATTACTAATGCCTTTAATCTTAAAATATGTGATTGATGATATTATAGGTGCGGAGAATATTAATGATTCAGAGAAAATTAGTAATCTGTTATGGATTATGGGGATATCATTTGTTGTATTTCTTGTACTTCGTCCACCCATTGAATATATTAGACAATATCTTGCACAATGGGTAGGTAACAATATTTTGTATGATATTAGGGACAAGCTATTTGATCACATACAAAAACTGAGCTTGAAATTCTATTCTCAGACAAAAACCGGCGAAATTATTTCCCGGGTAATAAATGATGTCGAACAAACGAAGAATTTCGTGATTACTGGATTAATGAATATTTGGCTTGATCTTATTACAATTATTATTGCAATTTGTATTATGTTGACAATGGACGTAGGTTTAACCCTTGTTTCTATTATTTTATTTCCGTTGTTTGGATTTGCAATCAAATTTTTCTTCAGCAAATTACGTAGTTTAACAAGAGAGCGGTCACAAGCTCTTGCTGAGGTGCAAGGACATTTGCATGAACGGGTACAAGGTGTTCCAGTGACAAGAAGCTTTGCATTGGAAGAATATGAACAAGGTCAATTTCAAACCCGAAACAGAAATTTCCTTGATAAAGCATTACACCATACGGACTGGAATGCCAAAACCTTTGCCGTTACGAATACAATTACAGATCTAGCTCCCCTTTTAGTAATTGCATTTGCCGGATATCAGGTAATTTTGGGAAATGTAACAATGGGTACGATGGTTGCATTTGTTGGTTATATGGAAAGAGTATATAGTCCATTAAGAAGGCTTATTAACTCTTCCACAACGCTTGTACAGGCAATAGCTTCTATTGATCGTGTGTTTGAATTTATGAATGAGAAGTACGATATCCTTGATAAGGATAATGCGATTGAGCCTGGCAGAGTAAATGGAACAGTTGAATTTGATAATGTTTCTTTTATGTATGACGAAGAAGAAATTCCAGTATTAGAGAATATTCGTCTAAATGTCGAAAAAGGTGAAACGATTGCCTTTGTTGGTATGAGTGGTGGGGGTAAATCGACGTTGATTAGTCTGATCCCACGTTTTTATGATGTTACTGGCGGTGCAATTAAAGTAGATGGAATCGATATTCGCGATATGAAAGCCAGGTCATTACGAAATAATATTGGAATGGTGCTGCAAGATAACATTCTCTTCAGTGAATCGATTGCAATGAACATTCGGATGGGAAATCCGGAGGCCACCGATAAAGAAGTAGTTGAGGCTGCAAAGGCTGCGAATGCACATGACTTTATCAAAACACTGCCATATGGCTATGATACATTAGTCGGTGAACGTGGTGTGAAATTGTCTGGTGGACAAAAACAACGGGTGGCTATCGCGCGCGTATTTTTGAAAAATCCTCCGATATTGATATTCGATGAAGCGACATCTGCACTTGATTTAGAAAGTGAACACTTGATCCAGGAAACGATGGAAAGGTTAGCTTCCGAGCGTACAACATTTATTGTTGCACATCGATTGGCAACCATTACACATGCAAATAGAATTGTTGTTGTAGAAAATGGTCAAATCGTTGAAGTCGGTTCCCATAGTGAATTAATGCAAATGCGAGGTCATTATTATGATCTATATCAAATTCAGCATTTGGATGAAGAATAACCTTAAGCGGAAGCGACCGTTGAGAAACTCTGCATCTAGTCGCTTCTGTTCATGCTCATAAATTAATTAATTACAATATTTTTTTACTTTCTTAAATTATTAAGGCATAAGAAATGACCTCTACCGAATAGGAGAGGTCATTTTTAATGTTGAATTTTACGTAAAATATATAAACTGCGAACTAGGATAAGTTACTTCGGCGACCGCTCTGGGAAATATACTTCGCTTTCCACGGGCGGCTGGTTCCCTTCATGCTAACGCATTTTAGGGTCTCACCTATGCCTCTCTTCCCGTTGGAGTCTCCGTATATTTCCCAGAGCTAGTTAGAAGATTGCTGACGATTACTACATTAACGGGGGGGAGCTAAAATATCGTCATACAGCCTTACCAGTCCGGGTGAGCGGCGGGCGGTGACTCCTGCGGGAAAAGCACGTGTCCGAAGACCCCGCAGAGTGGGTTTCTCGAGGAGGCTGAGGCCGTGCCCGCGGAAAGCATCCGCCCAGAGCGATCCCGGACGGCGAGATAGCAGTTACTTCGCATTTTATCTCAACTCTGCGATGACTGAAGTGCAACAAACATTACGTCTTTATTTACCTGCCATTAGTTTAAAGGCTTTGCCTACAGCGTCAATTGTTTCCTCTATATCTGAATCTTTATGTTCGGTTGTTAGGAACCATGCTTCGTATTTAGATGGTGCTAGGTTAATCCCTTGCTCCAGCATTAATTTGAAAAACGTACCAAATTTCTCGCCATCCGTTGCTTCTGCTTGCGCATAATTCGTTATATGTTCGTCACCGAAATAAACGGTAAGTGCCCCGCGTAAACGGTTTACGGTAATCGCAATTCCAAATTCTTCCGCTTTTGCAAGAATACCAATTTCCAACTTTTCCCCAAGCTGATCGAGTTTTTCATAAACGCCGTCTTGTTTTAATACTTCCAGACAGGCAATTCCAGATGCCATGGATGCCGGGTTTCCAGCCATTGTTCCAGCTTGATAGGCAGGTCCAAGCGGTGCAACTTGTTCCATAATATCTTTTCGTCCACCATAAGCGCCAATTGGTAGACCGCCACCGATTATTTTACCCATCGCTGTCATATCCGGTTCTACACCATAAAGCTGCTGTGCACTGCCATAAGTAAATCGAAATGCTGTAATTACTTCGTCGTAAATGACGAGAGCACCTGCTTCATGGGTTAAATCATTGATTTCTTGAAGGAAACCTTCGTGCGGCTCAACAATCCCAAAGTTTCCAACTATCGGTTCTACTAATACAGCTGCGATTTGATCGCCCCATTTGGTCAAAGCTTCTTTATAAGCTTTAAGGTCATTAAATGGAACCGTAATAACATCCGCCGCAGTCGATTTAGGAACTCCTGCAGAATCTGGGGTACCCAATGTGGCAGGGCCTGAACCAGCCTGAACTAACACAGCATCAAAATGACCATGATAACAACCTGCAAATTTAATAATCTTATCTCGCCCCGTATAGGCTCTTGCAACCCGAATCGTTGTCATAACGGCTTCTGTACCTGAATTGTTAAATCGTACTCTTTCAAGTGAAGGAATCGCTTCTTTAAGCATTTTAGCAAATTGATTTTCCAAATTAGTTGGAGTTCCGTATAAGACGCCAGTAGTTGCGGCATGTGCAATTGCCTTTGCAATATGTGGATGAGCATGTCCTGTGATAATGGGACCGTACGCTGCAAGATAATCGATATATTTATTCCCATCAACATCCCAGAAATAGGGACCTTGGCCACGTTCCATGTATACTGGTGAACCCCCACCTACAGCTTTAAAGGAACGTGAAGGTGAATTGACACCACCAACAATATGTTCCAATGCTTCTGTATGTAGTTCCTCTGATTTTGTATGATTCATCTATATTTTCCTCCCTTAAATGTCCATGCATAACATGTAACATTTACTAATATAACAAAATTACCTAAGGAATACATGGATATTGATTATGACATCCTTCGCATATTTTTAATTTTAAGAGACAAGCAGACGGATATTTTGCATACATATATTATATAAAGGATATAAAAAGAGGGGCCTTCTAAAATGATAATACCTTGGCTATTGTTTCTTGCAGTTTGTTTTGTAGTCATAAAGAGTTTATATGATTTTATCCTCGGTAAAAAACGACATGTAATGATTAAAACATGGGATAATCATTTTTCAACAGAAGTGTTTGTATCGTTATTGGTTATTTATATTATTGTGATGTTTGGATATGGACTGATTTATTTTATCCTCTCCTTTCAAGGAATTATACTTGTGGAGAATGGGGAGTTGCGCCAGGTAAGTATACTTGGTTCGATTATACATTCGGTTTATTTCAGTGGTGTCACGATGCTTACGATTGGATATGGTGATATAACTCCGGTTGGAATTGGCAGGTTTATTGCTTTAACAGAAGCATTAATTGGGTACATCCTGCCTGCTGCATTTGTATTGAAGATGGTGCAATTTAGTGGGAGAAGCAGGGAAAAATGATTCTGTTTCTTCTATATGATATAGTAAAGCTAATACGTTATTTATGGAGGGGAATCATATGACAGTTGAAATTGGTAAAAAAGTAGAAGACTTCACATTACAGAATCATTCAGGGGAAGAGATTAGCTTATCTGATTTTGAAGGAAAACATGTTGTTTTGTATTTCTATCCAAAAGATATGACGCCGGGATGCACAACAGAGGCTTGTGATTTTCGTGATCAACATGAGAGCTTTGCTGAACTGGATGCGGTGATCATCGGAATAAGCCCTGACCCAGTGAAAAGTCACCAGAAATTCATTGATAAACATGAGTTGCCGTTTATGCTCTTGGCTGATGAAGAACATAAGGTAGCAGAGAACTTTGATGTATGGAAATTGAAAAATAATTTTGGTAAAGAATATTATGGAATCGAACGCTCCACGTTTATTCTCGATAAAGAGGGAAAACTACAAAAAGAATATCGAAAAGTTAAAGTAGATGGGCATGTGGAAGAAGCACTGACATTTATAAAGGAAAACGTATAGTTTAAATTAGAACAGTCCATTTCAGGGCTGTTTTTTAATAGCTTCGGAAATGATAAAGATACTTCACGTGAAAAAGAAAACACAAACGTACAATTGTTCATACTTTTCAGTTAGTGAGAAAACGTTTACTATATAAGATAGAAGAATAGGGGAGGGAACGGCAATGATTTTATTTACTGCTAAGGTTTCAAGAAAACATAAAGATAAGCTGGAAGCGACTTTCCAATCACTTGAATTTGTTTATTCGGAAAGTAAGGAGGAAACATACAATCACATAACAGAGGCAGAAGTTCTCGTAACTTATGGAAGTGATTTAACGGAGGAATTACTAAAAAACGCTGCTAGTCTAAAGTGGGTCATGGTACTGTCTGCAGGAGTAGACGATTTACCATGTCAATTTTTAGAGGAAAAGGGAATTGTGGTTACAAACGCCAGGGGAATACATAAAGTGCAAATGGCTGAATATGCTATATCTATGCTGTTACAAGTATATCGTCAGGAAAAATTTTTAATGAAGAACGAAACAGAGAAAAAGTGGGATAAATCGATAAAGGTTAACGAAATTACCGGGAAGACAATCGTTATTGCTGGTACGGGTGCTATTGGACAAGAAGTAGCACGTCTTGCCAAAGCGTTTCGGATGGAGACGATTGGCATATCAAGAAGTGGAAAGAAGGTAGAATTCTTTGATGAAAATCATACGAATGATAAATTGAAAAAAGTTCTGGTTCAAGCAGATTTTATTGTCTCTGTTCTGCCGAGTACAGAAGAGACAAAAGACTTTTTTAAAGAAGAACATTTTCATTCCATGCCTGAACATAGTGTTTTTCTGAATATGGGACGCGGCGATGCAGTAAAAACGGGAACCATCTTAGAGGCAGTTCAACATGGCGATATTGCTCATGCTGTATTGGATGTGT
Source organism: Oceanobacillus sp. CF4.6 (assembly GCF_051262635.1). Classification (NCBI taxonomy): domain Bacteria; kingdom Bacillati; phylum Bacillota; class Bacilli; order Caryophanales; family Bacillaceae; genus Oceanobacillus; species Oceanobacillus sp. CF4.6. The sequence continues at coordinate 106,705 of NZ_JBIMEX010000014.1, forward strand.
TTGAAGAAGAGCCATTGCCTGAGGATCATCCATTTTGGAGCGAAGAGAACATTACGATCACACCACATATTTCTGGTTTATCTCCAGATTATGTGAAAAGAGCGATGGAAATCTTTACAGCTAATCTAGAAAATTACATGGAACAAAAAGACAACTATATCAATAAAATAAATCTTTCCAGGGGGTATTAATATGCGCATCTATACTCGTTCAGGCGACAAAGGTCAAACATCATTGGTTTATGGGAAACGTGTTCCTAAAAATCATTTACGTGTAGAAGCTTATGGGACTTGCGATGAAGCTAATTCTGTTATTGGTTTGGCACTCGGTTTTTTGGATAAAGAAGATTGGGATGGAAAAGATGACTTTCTTGAGCAGATGCACCGTGTTCAAACCATTCTTTTTCATGTCGGGTCGGAACTTTCCACTCCAAAAGATAAGGAAGTTACGTGGAAGTTGAAAGAAGCTCATATAAAAGAAATGGAAAAGCAGATTGATGAATGGGACCAACATTTGGAACCATTAAAGAACTTTATACTGCCTTCCGGTCACAGTACCTCAGGTGCCCTGCATCATGCAAGAACAGTTGTAAGAAGGGCAGAGCGAATGGCTGTAGGGTTGGGTGATGAATTGGAGAACGACCTTGTTTTATCTTATTTGAATCGCTTATCTGATTTCTTATTTGTAGCAGCCAGATATGTTAATAAAAAAGTCGGCGTAGAAGAGTTAACGTTAAAAGTTGACATTTAAATAATGGTAATTTAATTTTCGGTGAATAATATACTCTTATTGACAGAAGGCTATGAAGACAGGTACACTAATTATAAAGATTATAATCTAATAATGTTATTAAACGGAATATATTTGAAAGAGAGGTGGTTGACGGTGTCTGAAGAACGATTACGGGAAGCGATTGATACATTGAAGGACTCAGGCGTCCGTATCACACCACAACGTCACGCAGTTCTTGAATACCTGCTTAATGCAATGGTCCATCCTACAGCTGATGAAATATATAAAGCGTTGGAAGGAAAATTTCCAAATATGAGTGTAGCAACTGTATATAATAACCTGCGCGTATTAAAGGAGATTGGGCTAGTTCGGGAATTGACTTATGGCGATTCGTCAAGTCGGTTTGACTGTAACACGTCTGATCACTATCATATTATTTGTGATTCATGTGGAAAGATAGTTGATTTTCATTATCCATCACTTGATGAAGTAGAATCGCTTGCGGAGCAGGTCACAGGATTTGATGTGAGTCATCACCGTCTAGAAGTATACGGTAAATGTGATGGATGTCAGAAACTGCCAGCACAGAAACACTAACAACACAGAAACACTAAAAATAAGTAAAAAACCAAATGCTATCAAAGCATTTGGTTTTTTTAATGATTTTTCTTAAATATTACCGGTACCCACTTCCTGACACTGTTGATCAACCAGATCCTTGAAAATGTTGAAAGCTCTTCGATTGCTATTTTTCTTTCTGAAATGATACCTTTTTGCAGTAAATCTTCCCTGTATGTGCCTGCTAAGAGACCGGAGTCCAAGGAAGGAGTATATAGTGTGTCATTTATCTCTACGACTACATTTCCTGTGGTAAATTCAGTAATTTCCTTTTCGTCATTCCATAACAGAACATCAAAAGCAGTTGGATGCTGTTTTAATATATTTTCATAGATTCCCCGGTTTGTTGTTTTGTAATGGAGGAATACATTTTCTTTCGATATAGGTATCGTTGCCAATTCGATTTGAACAGGTTCCACAAATGGTTTAATTTCACTACCTTCTATATAGAGATCACCTTTTCGACTTAAAAGTAATCGAACCTTCCAATTTCCTTCTGCGTGTTGTGCTGCATACGCATGCAATTTTTGTTTGACAGTAATTGTATCCAATTGATAGTTAAAATGTTGTGCTGTCCGGTGTAGCCTGTTTAAATGATTGTCTAAAACAAGATAGGATCCGTCTTCGAGTCCAAGGGATTCCAGTAAATCAAATTCGAGCGGTTCAACATCCAATACCTTTGCTTTAAGGAGGACTTCATTATATTCTTCTTTTTCGGTAGAATCCCAGGTAATACCGCCACCTACACCATAATGAGCACTTCCGTTTTTGTTATCCATGATTACTGTGCGAATCGGCACATTAAAAATCGCCTCTTTGTCAGGGGTTATATAACCAATGGCGCCACAGTAAACTTCTCTTGGACTGCTCTCCAGGTTATGAATAATATCCATTGTACTTATTTTAGGTGCACCAGTAATAGAACCACACGGAAATAGTGCTTTAAAAATATCAGAAATCGTTTTATCATTGCGAATTTCCCCCGTAACAGTTGAAGTCATTTGGAAGACAGTTGGATATTCTTCTATTGAATATAAACTGGGTACCTCCACACTCCCTTGTTTTGCGATCATTCCAAGATCATTCCGTAATAAATCAACGATCATCACATTTTCGGCGCGGTTTTTTTCAGATTGGTACAACCAGTTGAAGTTAGATTTATCTTCTTGTTGATTCTTTCCTCGGCCGATGGTGCCTTTCATTGGCTTTGTCGTAATCTTACCTTCTTTTAAATGAAAAAATAATTCGGGTGAGGCTGAAATGATGGAGTAGTCTCCTATATTTAAATAGGCACTGTAATTAGCTGCCTGAGCTTGTGCTAATCGATTGTAATAAGAGACCGGGTTCCCAGTGAATTCTGATTGCATTCGAATTGTATAATTAGCTTGATATGTAATACCCTGCTCAATATAATTTTTGATTTGATTAATACGTTGGTTATATTCATTTACGTTTGTTTGGGCTTTCCACTTCGAGGTGGAAAAGTCTTCAAAGCTTTGAAGAAGCGTCTGTTCAGGTTTATCAAAAATCCCAAACCAGAGGAGAGGCATTTCTGAATTGGGATGTACCTTATAGGCTTTGTCAAAAGCAGGTGAAGCTTCATAGGAGATATAACCAGCAGCATAATACCCGTTATTGGTTTCTATCTCAATTTGTTCCAGTAAAGGAATTACTTCTTCTATTGAAGAGGTGGAAATGACTTTGATGGGATGTTTAAATAATAATGGATTATTTTTCCCATCTTCGTTAATAAAATCAAAATGCAGCAGTGGTATCATCCAACGTTCTTCCTTTCTTGCAGGTATATAGGAATTTCTATAATCATTTTTAAAAAAATCCGTCGGTATCGACGGATTTAGCATTACTTATTGTTGTTTTTATTTACTTTTGCATATTTACGTTTATTGTATTTTTCATCAAATGCTTCGCCTTCCAAATTCCGATCCATTGTCAATGGTTGTTTGCAGTGCATACAAGCATCAACGCGCCCGAGCATTTTAGTTGGCTTTTCACAGCTTGGACATACGACGGGAACCGCCCTTAACGACAAAGTACCAATCCAAACGTACACAGCACAGCTTAAAAATACCATTATTACACCTAATAAGAAGAAGATTACCATCAGCCATTCGATGCCCTTAGTTAATATCCCTGCATACATTAATAAAATTCCACCGAAAACCAAAATTAAAGCAAATGATCTTATTTTATTTATTTTACTTGAATAAACCAATTGTTGAGCCATGTTGTTCCCCCTTAATTTACATTTGTAGTATAGCATATATTTATAAATATTTTGAAGTTCAATAAAGGATTTCACTTAAATGTAACGAACTATTATAGTAATAGAAGAATGGAGGAAATGAATGATGGAAAATTTCCTGAGACCAATATATCAAGAACACGCGAGTAATCCCAGCACATTGGGTATTTTAATAATAGAAAAGACACAGTTTGAAAGCCCGATTACAGATGATTTCGATGTCATACTGCTTATTATAGTTAAGGACTATGAACATTCCTGGTATGTAAAACACTATGAAGTAACAGATAAAACGGCAGCAATACATATTGTGAGGGAAGATACTTTATTGGGGTGGATTGAAACAAGTGGATATCGAAGAGCGGTTGAATGGGTCATTTCTGGAAAAACCGTGTTTGATCGTAATGAATACATTCATGATTTAAAAGAACATCTTCGGGATTTCCCCCTTGAAAAACGGGATGTAAGAAAGGCAATTAATTTTGGTAAACTTATAAAGTCTTATAGTGAAGCAAAATCTCTATATGAATCAGGAGAACTTAAAGACGCGCATAGTAAAATCTTAGACTCACTTCATTATCTAGCAAGACTTTCGGTAATCGAAAAGGGATATTATCCGGAAGTAACTGTCTGGACACAAGTAAAAAATATTGATCTAGAAGTATATAAGTTATATGAAGTATTCATTGATAGTAATGAAGAAGTGAAGCAAAAGATTGAATTAATGATCATTGCCATGGATTTTGTTATTAACAATAGAGCAAAGGCATCTGCTAAGCATCTATTGGATATGATGGAGACAAAGGATTCTCCTTGGTCTTACACAGATATTAAGAATCTGCCTAATGTTCAACTTTACACCTATGATTTGAGTGCCATTCTTTCCTATCTCGTTGAGAAGAGCATCATTTCGGTATTTCTGGAGGAAACAAAAGGTGTTGGCGTATTCCATAGAAAATACACCTTAAATAAAATGGGTAACAGTTAAGGATAGATTGAATAGAATAGTCTGAACTGCTAAAGAGTCCTGGGTGCATGAATCACAGTAAGGCTAGCAAAAGATACTTGTAGAAATGCACTCTAGGCTTTTGTAAAGGAACTGAAAACGTATTGTAAAATAATCGTTGACTTTAATAAGTAACCATGGTAAGGTTATATCCGTTGCCAATTTCCACACGGAATAGCGACAAAAAATTAAAAAATAATCGTTGACATCAAATCAGTGATTATGTTATAGTAGAGAAGTCGCCGCTAAAGGATGCGACTTACA
>NZ_JBIMEX010000015.1:0-107831 GCF_051262635.1 Oceanobacillus sp. CF4.6
TTGGCGACTTTATTAATATACCATTTCGTATTATTAATGTCAACACTTTTTTTAAAATTCCTTTGAAGCTATTTTTCTCAGTTCAAAACTTGTTTGTGTGTTGCCTTAAAGCAACGTTTATTAATTTACCATGTTTTTAAAACTAAATCAAGAGGAATATGCAAAGAAATATACGGAAATTAGTATTTGTATTATTTAATTTATTTATATGCTATTGTGCTCATCATTTTTAGCAAGTGGATTCTCTTGTTTCCTTCTAATTGATTCCATCCTTATCAACCTATTAGCGAGTATCTCTTCCCTATATTCCCTAGACAGTTAACTTCTAAACAAATAATAACAAACCGACATATAAAAGCCCCCATTTACTAAGGATACATGACTTTTTAGAATGGGGGCTAACGAACGATTTATTTATTACGCATTTGCGGGAACAGTAAGACATCACGGATAGACGGGGAATTTGTCAATAGCATGACAAGGCGGTCAATACCAATTCCTAGTCCCCCAGTTGGAGGCATACCGTATTCAAGTGCTTCCAAAAAGTCATCATCCATCAGATGCGCTTCGTCGTTACCAGCATCTCTTTCCTTAACTTGAGCTTCAAAGCGCTCACGTTGATCAATCGGATCATTCAATTCACTAAATGCATTTGCATGTTCTCTTCCTACAATGAATAACTCAAACCGATCTGTAAATCGATCATCTTCTTTATTTTTCTTAGCGAGCGGGGAAATCTCCACTGGATGTCCATAGATAAAAGTAGGTTGAATTAATGTTTCTTCTACTTTTTGTTCAAAGAATTCATTTACGACATGGCCAAAAGTCATCGTTTCTTTAATTGCAATACCATGTTCTTTGGCCAGAGCACGCGCCTCTTCATCTGTCATTTGCTGCCAGAAGTCCGCTCCTGTGTTCTCTTTTACCGCATCTACCATATGAAGTCTTGTCCATTGTGGTTCAAGATCGACTTCTTCATCTCCGTACGTCACTTTTGTCGATCCGAGTACTTCTTTTGCAATATGTGCGACCAGATTTTCAGTTAATGCCATAACATCATGGTAATCTGCATACGCCTCATATAATTCAATCATTGTAAATTCCGGATTATGTCTTGTCGATACACCCTCATTACGGAATACACGGCCGATTTCATATACCTTTTCCAGTCCGCCGACAATTAACCGTTTTAAGTGAAGCTCAATTGCAATACGCATATATAACTCAATATCCAATGCGTTATGATGGGTAATAAAAGGACGTGCAGAAGCTCCACCGGGGATACTATGCATCATTGGTGTTTCCACTTCAAGGAAACCTTGTCCATTCAAATATTCACGCATTGATTGAATGATTCTACTACGTAATACAAAAGTTTCTCTGCTGTCCATATTTGTAATTAAGTCCAAGTAACGCTGACGATAACGTTGCTCAATGTCTTTTAACCCATGATATTTTTCAGGCAGTGGTCGAAGTGATTTGGTTAGCAAGTGGAATTCTGTAGCCTTTACAGAAAGCTCCCCTACTTTCGTTTTGAACATTACTCCCGTTACACCGACAATATCACCTAAATCAGTAGAGTTAAATACTTCGTAGGCATCATCACCAATTGCATCCTTGCGTATATACAATTGAATTTGCCCACTCAGATCCTGGAGATGTGCAAAGCCGGCTTTTCCTTTGCCACGTTTTGTCATCAGGCGGCCAGCAATGGTAACTTTATCAGTCCATTCTTCCAATTCTTCTTTAGAATATTGATCATATTTTTCTATAAGTTCGTTTGATAAATGCGTTCTTGTATACTTTCCACCGAAAGGATCAAGTCCTTTTTCCTGGTATTCGCTTAGTTTGTCACGACGTACGCGCATCTGTTCATTCATTTCTTCTGACACTTTTATCACTCCAGTCATTAATAATATTAAGTATATAGCAAAACACTTCTTCTTTCACGTCTATTCCCTTGCTTTCACCCCTCGACCTTCTTGGTCTTTTCAACTTCCTTTTTGAACACGCACTATATGTAAAGCAGAAAAACCTGCCAGCAAAAAGCCGGCAGATCTCACAACCTTATTATTTTACTCTGCTTTGTCTTTACAAGTCTTTTCCAGCGTAATCTCATCCTTTGAAATGGATAGCTTGGCAGCAATCCGATCAAGTAACTCATCCGACACTGCTTTTGTACCCCGCTCTATATTTCCTAACTGTGCAACGGATACATCTAGTGTCTTTGCGAAATCTATTTGTGTGAATCCTTTCAGTTTGCGAAATGCTTTTACTCTTCTTCCAATTCGTTTTGTGTCCATATGCTTACATCCTTTATGTCTGTATCAGGAAGATCATTAATAAAATCCACTACACTTTTATTCCAGACAGGCAGAATCATATCTGGCGCGATTTCCTGTAATGGAACGAGCACAAAGGCGCGCTCATGCATTCTTGGGTGTGGTATTATTAATCGTTCTACTGTACTATTTTCTTGATTATATGTCAAAATGTCAAGGTCTATTGTTCGTGGACCGAACCGAATTTCTCGTTTACGGCCAAGTTGTAATTCCACCGACTGGCAATACGCAAGCAGTTCCATCGGGGATAAAGCTGTCTCTACTTCAATAACCATATTTAAAAAATCGGCTTGATCCATATATCCTACCGGTGTTGTCTCATAAATAGATGATTGTCTTTTAATGGATATGCGCTCATTTTTCTTGAGCAATTCTAAAGCATTTACTAAATGTTTGTATCTCGGTTCAATATTCGTACCTAAAGCCAGATATGCACGATTCATACTGTTTTCTCCCTTAAAATCTCTACCGCTACGGACTGGTAGTGTCCAGGGATTGGTGGGTCAGGTTTAATTACCTTTACCAAGCATGCTTCCAATAGCTCAAAAGAAGAAAGTAGTTTTTCTGCGATTTCCTCTGCAACAGCTTCAATTAAATTCTTCGCTTCCCCTTCAACAATTTCTTTCACTAGGTTATAAACATGGCCATAGTGTACAGAGTCATACATATTATCTGTCTGGCCGGCATTACTCAAGTCCAAGTAAAGCTCCAAATCTACATTAAATCGCTGACCTAGCTTATTTTCTTCAGGGAACAAACCATGAAATCCATAAAACTGCATATTATTCAGTAAAATTTTATCCAATGTCAGATCCTCCTTCTCTAAGGATAGCATCCGTCATTTTGGCTATTTCTACATTCAGCTTAACATTATGTACACGCATAATTTGGGCACCCTTCACGATTCCCAGAGCTGTAGTCGCACCAGTGCCATTGTCTCGGTCTACAGCGGGGAGATCGAGCACACGACCAATAAATCTCTTTCTGGAGGTCGCTAAAAGAAACGGATATCCCATTCCCACGAACTGTTCCAGGTTATTCATGACAACAAGATTATCCTTAGCCGACTTGGCAAAACCCACTCCAGGATCCAGTATAATATCCTCTTTCCGAACTCCTACATCGACTGCAATTTGAATGCTTTCCTCCAAATCCTTTTTCATATCTTCTATAATAGAGGTATAATCTTCATCTGAACGATTATGCATTAAAATAATCGGAACCTGAGCGTCTGCCGCCACCCGAGCGATTTCCGGTTCTCTTTTCGCACCCCAAACATCATTGATGATATCAGCACCTGCTTTAACAGCCTCTCTTGCTGTATCTGATTTGTACGTATCGATTGAGATTGGAATGTTAATTCTTTTCTTTAACGCTTGAATAACCGGGACAACCCGTTCGATCTCTTCTTCTACGGATACTGGATCATGGCCGGGACGGGTTGATTCGCCGCCGATGTCAATAAAGTCAGCACCTTGCCTTTCCATTAGCACCGCCTGTTCAATCGCTTTTTCAACCGACGTATAATGTCCTCCATCCGAAAAGGAATCTGGTGTAACATTTAAAATCCCCATAATGTGTGTTCTTTCAGATAGGTCATATGTCTTTGTTTTTGTTTTTAAAATCACTTATATAAACCTACTTTCTGTAATTATATGTATGCTTTTATCTATCGTACCCTATCTATAACAAGAAAAAAAGGACCAGCATCTTCATGCCGACCCTTTTGCCTTTATTATTTACTATTCATTGTCTTCAAATTGATAGAGAGGGGTAGATAAATATCGCTCTCCATTATCCGGTAAGATTGCAAGTACTTTCTTACCTTTACCTAACTGCTTAGCAACCTTTAAGGCTGCAGCTATTGCAGCACCGGATGAAATCCCACCAAGAATACCATTCGTTGTAGCCACTTTACGTGATATTTCAAATGATTCTTCATTTTCTACTGTTAATACTTCATCATAAACTTCCGTGTTTAACACTTCAGGTGTGAAACCTGCGCCAATTCCCTGAATCTTATGCGGTCCAGGTGATCCACCTGATAAAATTGGAGATGCTGAAGGCTCTACTGCGTAAATTTTAATACCTTCAAATTTCTCTTTCAACACTTTACCAGCACCAGTGATTGTTCCACCAGTCCCAATACCGGAAACAAATGCATCGAGGCCGTCGCTCATTTGTTCTACAATTTCTTTACCGGTAGTCAGTTCGTGAATTTCTGGGTTTGCAGGGTTACTGAATTGTTGTGGCATAAAATATCCATTATCCCTTTTCAGCTCTTCCGCTTTTGCAATCGCACCTTTCATGCCATCTGCTCCTGGTGTCAATACAAGTTCAGCACCATAGGCACGTAAAAGATTACGACGTTCCTGACTCATTGTATCGGGCATTACTAGTACAGCTTTATATCCTTTGGCAGCAGCTACCATCGCTAGACCAATTCCTGTGTTTCCACTAGTAGGTTCAATAATGGTATCGCCTTTCTTTAAGCCACCATCTTTTTCTGCAGCTTCAATCATTGCAACAGCAATACGATCTTTTACAGAACTCCCTGGATTCATAAATTCAAGTTTTACATATACCTCGGCACTTTCAGCATCTGTCAGGTTATTTAATTTAACAATGGGAGTACCACCAATTAAACCTGTAATATTTTCAGCAACTTTCATATTAACCCCTCCTAATTCCAAGTATTTTCATATGATTTATTTATAATGTACGGCTTTTTAATAAAAATGTCAAATAATTTATCTGAAAATACTGGTTTATTATTCAGAAACACTCCGTAATTAGGTAACTTGTTATTGTCCATATATCCATTCAATGTCTAATTCTTCCCACAAAGGATCTGCATTTAGTGTTTGACCGAGCTCCTGTAACGCTAATTCACTTTCCATATAAGGTTTAATTTCTTCATATGTAAATTTAATTTCCGGTAGCTCTTTATGCAGATATAAAATAGCTACACCATTTTCAGCCTGAAAAGGTTCACTATAGGTGTGATCATCCATTTCTAATGCCTCTTCTTCATAACTGCTCGGCAGAAACTGACTTGATGTATAAATGGATCCTAAATACCCACCGCCGTTTTTCGTTTCTTCATCGATTGAATACTCTCGTGCAAGCAATTCAAATTTAGCACCCTGCTCTAATTCAGAGTAAACCTTTTCGGCAGTCTCAAAATTATCAACAAGAATATGAGAAAGCTTGATTGATGACGAGAAATTATATTGTTCACCGTAAGTATCATAATACGTTTGCAATTCCTCTTCAGGGATGGATGCATCTGCAGTTAACAATTGTTGTAACTGGTAGCGATAAATAATATCTTCCCGCCACTTTTCCTCTTCCCTTTCAGATTCCTCTTCTGTCATAATATCTTGCATGGTATACAAGAATGAAATCTCACGCTGCATAATTTTCTCATCAATCTCAATATTTTCTTCTTGAGATAATTGATTAACTACCACACGATCAACCATTGTTTTTAACTGTTTTTGACCATGAGCAGATCTTAATTTATCCACCCATTGCTGATAAGAAATTTCTTCCTCACCAATAGTTGCAACAGGTTCATTTTGCTTTATTTCCATTTCATCATTTTCACTTATGACCGTCTTTTCCTCTTGGTTCCAAAACAATAGAGAAGCAATATTTGTTACTAGAAGCACAACAACGATACCAAGTAGTAATTTTTTTGACATATTGTTAAACTCCCTTCCCTACCGTTTCAATTCTTCTAATTCCTGTTCTGTAAAATGATATTTTTCATTACAAAAATGACAGATGGCTTCAGCACCATAATCTTCATCAATCATACTTTGGATTTCTTCATTTCCAAGACCTACGATTGCATTAGCCAGTCTTTCTTTCGAACATTTACAACGAAACTCGATTGGCATTGCTTCATGGACTTTTACTTCTTCCCCCGCAAACAATTGCTGTAAGATTTGTTCCGGATTCTTCCCTTCACGAATGAGGCTCGATATGGATGGGAAGGATTGTATCTGTTCCTCCAGCCTGGTAATAACTTCTTCATCTGCACCAGGCATTACTTGCACAATGAAACCACCGGCAGCCAAAATCGTGTGATCGGGATTAACTAAAACACCTGCTCCTACAGCAGTAGGCACTTGTTCCGATGTAGCAAAGTAGTACGTAAAATCTTCACTGATTTCTCCAGAAACAATCGGGACCTCTCCAGTAAAGTAATCTTTTAGACCCAAATCTTTTATAACGCTTAAGCTTCCTTCTGTCCCTACTGCACGGGCTACATCCAATTTTCCATTTTCATTCAATTCAAAGTCCACATGCGGATTGGTAACATAGCCACGCACATGTCCCTTCGCATTTGCATCCGCAATAATAGCTCCTATTGGTCCATTTCCCAGCACTTTAATGGTATTCGAATCTTCACCCTTGAGCATTGCACCCATCATAGCGGTTATTGTAATCGTTCTTCCAAGTGCTGCAGAAGTTGTTGCCCAGGTATCCTGCCTTCTTCGCGCTTCCTCTACTGTGTTGGTGGATGTAATCGCGTATGCACGGACTTTTCCGTTAAATGTTGTTGCTTTTATAAGGTGATCTTTCATCTAAGGTTCTCTCCTTTTATCGTTGTTGATTTATTTTCTGGTAGATTAAGTAAAGTCCTTTTAACGTTAAATGTGGGTCAACAATATCAATCGTGGTCGATTCATCAGAAATCAAATTTGCCAACCCTCCAGTAGCGATCACTTTTGGATTTCCCTTTTTCTCTTCCTTTATCTTATTGACTAGACCATCAACCTGCCCAACATATCCATAGAAGACACCCGAAGTCATTGCTTCAACAGTCGAAGTCCCAATAACATGATCCGGCGCCTGAATCTCAATCTTTGGTAACTTGGAAGCCTTACTGTACAATGCTTCCATTGAAATATTAATCCCTGGAGTTATAATTCCTCCCGAATATTCGGCTGCTTCATTAATATAACAATAGGTTGTTGCGGTTCCAAAATCAATAATGATGAGTGGTGCACCATGTTCTTTAATAGCTCCAGCCGCATTCACAATACGATCGGCCCCAATTTCCTTTGGGTTTGGATAATTCATTTTCAAATAGGTTTGGAAATCCGCATTACCGATAACCATTGGATCTATATTAAAATAATCCCTACTCATTTTCTCCAATGCGAACATGATTGGTGGTACCACAGAAGAAATGACAACCCCATCAATTTCTGAAAAAGAAACATCTTTAAAATTAAATAAAGATTTAATTAACATTCCAAATTCATCTTCTGTTTTATAGCGGTCTGTTTTTATCCGCCATTCATACTTTAATTTGTCTTTTTCGAATACTCCTAGAACAGTATTTGTATTCCCTACATCAAGTACAAATAACATTAGCCACCATACCTTCCTATCATCTCTGTTTTTTAATATACCATACTTTAGAAATCATTAGAAATGCTATGTTTCAGCTATAAAGGCAAGACAAAAGCAGCCATCAACATGGCTGCTTTTTACTTTATTACTTATCGTTTTTATCTTCCGAATCGGCATCGGAATTTTTATCGTTCATAATCGGATCTTCGATATAATTCTTGTTATCAGTTTCAGCCTCAGCTTCTACTTCTGCTTTTTCTTTGGCCTCATCATAAGATAATGCTTCTTCTTCATCTTTTGAATGAATATTTACTTTAACATCGTCTTTCGCAGGTTCTACCGGATTTGGAAGTTTACCTTCGTCAAACAATGATTTAATTTGCCTTGCATCCAATGTTTCAACCTCAAGAAGTGTTTGAGCAATTAACTCCAATTTATCCTTGTTTTCAGTAAGGATTTTCTTGGCGCGGTCATAACAATAATTAATAAAGTTTTGCATTTCTTTATCAATTTCTTCAGCAATAGCCTCACTATAGCTTGAATCGCTGTTAATATCGCGGCCCAAGAATACATTACCGCCACCACCACTAGTGAATTGAATTGGTCCAATCTTATCACTCATACCATATTCGGTAATCATTTTATTAGCAATCGATGTAGCACGTTGGAAGTCATTAGAAGCACCCGTACTTACTTCACCAAAAATAACTTCTTCCGCAACACGACCACCTAAAAGACCAGTAATTTTATCAAACAGTTCTGGTTTCGTCATAAAGTAGCGATCTTCTCTAGGAAGCATCACTGCGTATCCTCCAGCTTGACCACGAGGTACAATTGTAACTTTATGTACCATATCAGCATCATCTAAAATCATACCAATGACTGTGTGTCCACTTTCATGATAAGCAACAATATTTCTCTCTTTTGGCGAAATAACTTTATTTTTCTTAGAAACCCCTGCAATAACACGGTCAGTAGCTTCATCAATATCTAACATACCAATGGATGTACGATCGTTTCTTGCAGCTACAAGTGCAGCTTCGTTTAGCAGGTTTTCAAGATCTGCACCAGAGAAACCTGGCGTGCGCATGGCAATTACTTTCAAGTCAACCGTACTATCAAATGGTTTATTCTTAGCGTGCACGTTAAGTACAGCTTCACGTCCTTTAACATCTGGACGGTCTACCATAATTTGTCTGTCAAAACGACCTGGACGTAACAATGCCGGGTCAAGAATATCTGCACGGTTTGTAGCAGCTATAATAATAACTCCCTCGTTCGCTCCGAAACCATCCATTTCAACGAGTAGTTGGTTTAACGTTTGTTCACGTTCATCGTGGCCGCCACCAAGACCCGCACCACGTTGACGTCCAACAGCATCAATTTCGTCAATAAAAATGATACATGGTGCATTTTTCTTCGCATTTTCAAATAAATCACGTACACGAGAAGCACCGACACCAACAAACATTTCAACAAAGTCTGAACCACTAATTGAAAAGAATGGCGTTCCAGCTTCTCCTGCAACAGCACGTGCAAGTAGTGTCTTACCGGTACCTGGAGGTCCTACTAGTAGTACCCCTTTAGGAATACGCGCGCCGACCGCCGAGAATTTGCGAGGATCTTTCAGAAAATCAACAACTTCGACAAGCTCTTGTTTTTCTTCATCTGCTCCCGCAACATCTGTGAAGCGAACCTTTTGTTTTTCTTCACTATACATTTTAGCTTTACTTTTACCAAAGTTCATGACACGGCCACCACCGCCGCCGCCACCTTGGGCCTGACTAAGTATAAATAGGAAGAAAAGGCCGATTAGTAAAAATGGAACGATTCCAGTAAGGAAGGTTAGCCATGGACTTGGCTGCTCTTCTTCGGCAACGTTTAGAATACTTTGCTCCGTTGCTGTATCCGTAATCTCTGCAATGATTTCTGTATTATCAGGAACCTGTGCAATAAAGATTGTTTCACCATCAGTCAATGTTCCGTTAAAACGGATAATGCCATGTGACGGTTGGTAGGTCAACTCTTCAATCTCACCGTTATTTAAAGAATCCATAAATTGCTGTACATTATATTCTTCTGTTTCTTCACCTTGTCCGTTGAATACTCCTATTACGCCAATTATGACAAAGAAAATGAGCATCCAAAACAGGACGTTACGAAATATTTGACTCATTGCCAACCTCCTCCCAAGCGGGAAAAACTATAGTATATCGTATCATATGAAAAAGTTGAAATACAACTGATATAACTTAAAATCAGGATTTATTTTTCTTCCTGATAACATATTGGTTCATGGGAAAAGTATGATTCCCGTTATTTTACAAAATCTGGTCTTTTATCAGGGTTATTCCCCGCCATAAACTTCTGGTTTCAACACTCCAATGTATGGCAAATTACGGTACTTCTCTGCATAATCGAGGCCATAACCTACCACGAATGCATCTGGCACTTCAAATCCAATCAAATCTGCTTTAATAGCTGCAGTTCTTCCAGATGGTTTATCTAGTAAGGTTACAATCTTAATCGACTTTGCCTTGCGGTATTTAAACAAATCAACCAGATAGCTCAGTGTCAGTCCGCTATCAATGATATCCTCCACAATAATTAAATCGCGTCCTTCAATCTTTGTATTCACGTCTTTAACAATTTTTACTTCTCCGGAAGAAGTAGTTCCACCGTCGTAACTTGAAACATCCATAAAGTCCATTTCCAAGTGTATCTCCGTATAACGAAGGACATCAGACATGAAGGGCATTGCACCTTTAAGCACGCCTATTGCCAGTGGGAATTTGCCATCGTATTCCTTGGAAAGCTGCTTTCCTATCTCCTGACATTTTGATTTGATTTCTTCTTCTGTAACTAAAATATGATCGATTTCACCATGCATGTTGTCCTGAAGCATCTAAAGTCCTCCTAAATTTTTCCCTTTTTCAATAATTAATTGAATAGTCGTGCCCTGTTCCCGTGTTAACTTGGTTTGTCCTTTTTTCAATCCGATAAGCCAAAGGATTTCGCCGCTGTCATCACAAACCAGAGGCCACTTTTCCCTGTCACTCAATGGTATCTTAGCATCTATAAAAATATCTTTCAGCTTTTTGCTTCCATTTAGTCCCTTCCAACTCATTCGATCCCCAGGTTTCCTCGTTCTGATATGTAAGGGCAGATTTACCTGTTCAGCGGAGAAAAGATAAGAGAGATGACCTTGTTGTAGAGTATTTTTTTGAGCGAAGTTTGCAGCAATTATAGAACCATTCGGTAATTCAAGCGTACCGGGAATGTCCAACGTATAATGATAAGAAAGATCAGGGGCCTCCTCGTGATTGGAGAAATAAAATTTCATTAACCCATAAGATTTTTCCAATTTCAGAGCAGATGGGAAATCCAGACGGGCATTTCCAGCTTCACGTTGTATTAAATCAAAAAACTGTTCCTCATGCACATAGGATAAATCCTTTGGCAAGACCTCATATAGATAGTTCAATATTAGATGAAAGGCACGTCTTTGTAAAGTTTGGTAACGGTTTTTAAACAAATTTATCTGAAAGGAAGCCATGTTATTTCCAGCGTCAAAATCAACCAGTTCTTCAACTATTTTCTCTGCTTCCTTTCTGAGAAATTCCTCATCTTCAGATATTGTTTCACTAAGATGTTGAACGGTACGATGTATATTACTATTTTTCTCTTTTATTAATGGCAGTATCTTATTCCTGAAAAAATTGCGTGTATATGCGGTATCGAAATTAGTCAAATCAATTCTTGGCTTAATCTGATGTGCGTTACAATACTCCTCCAGCATTCCTTTTGTTAGGCATAAAAACGGACGAACAAGATAGCCGCTCGAAAATTCCCTTTTCACAGGAATTCCTGAAAATGAGCTGGAAGAGGCAGTACGAGCAAGTTTCATTAGCATCGTTTCCACCTGATCATCACCATGATGACCGAGTGCCAGAAAATCAGCCTGAAAAATTTCCATCTGTTCTTCAAAAAAACGGTATCGAAGTTCTCGAGCAGCTAGTTCCGTACTTTTTCCATGTTTTTCCTTATATGCAAATACATCTAATGATGCACCTTTAAATTCAATATTCCACTCATCACAAATAGTTTTAACGTATTGCAGATCAGCAAGAGAATCCGCTCCTCTTAATTGATGATCTACAGAGACAGCAATTAACGTTAAACCCCATTCATTTTTTAAAGTAGAGAGAAAATGCAGTAACGCCATGGAGTCTGGTCCTCCAGAAACCCCTACAAGAACCGTTGCATTTTTTTTTAGTAACTGGTTCTTTTTTATAAAAGTAAGTACTTCCTGCTTCATCAATGGCCAACTCCAAGAATCATTTTACTAATTAACTCTATCATACCTGTTACATCTAAAAAAGTAGAGAGAAAAGGTAATAAAGTACTGCAAGTAATCCTATTCCCCCTGTTTCAGCAAGATGAATCTTATAAGATGTGTTGGTTTTCTTTCTATGGTAATTTTGCCGCTTCTTCGCTGTATTTATGACTGTTATAAGTTCCTTCTTCATATCTGCACTTGATTGATAGGTTCCTCTAATAGCCCTTTTCAATACACTCCTGTACATATACAGATCTTTGACCTGATCAAGTTTCTTGAAAAGCAGTTTCTCCGACGGTTCTCCACTTTTAACAAATCGATTTGGATAATATATATTTAAGAATACCATTACAAATGCAAAAAGGTCATAACTAGGTTCTGCACGTCTTGTGCCCATTCCCCAATATCCACGGTCAAAAAACTCTGTATATTCCTTTATTGCTCTTCCGGTCTTGGTTGTTCCTCCGACATCTACCCAACGAATTCGTGGTGGAGACGAAACAACAATTAAGTTCTCTGCTTTTAAATCTCCAAATATCCAACCTGTTTGATGTAATTTTTCAAGGTCCTCCAGCAATTGGACCATGAAAACACCAATCCAGTCCTTCCCATTGATTCCAATAAAATGTGATAAGGTTTCCCCTTTTAAATATTCCATCACATAAAAAGAGTAAATTTCCCCAGTTGAAGTAATCCAGTCATCCACATCAAGTAAAGAAGGTCCAAGATGATTTCCTTGGACCTTCTCCAATGACTTTAACACATTTACTTCCACGGTCATCGAAGTTCCTTTTTCACTAATTTTCAATGCTGCAGGCTTTCCTTCATATTCACATAAATAAACGGTTCCGATTGCCCCCGCTCCAAGCTTCCGTTGTACGGTATACCTGCGTTGGTGCCACTTTCCTTTGATACGTGTTCCTGGTGTGAGTTCAATAGCCTGCTTCTTCGATGCCGGGTTCATCTTCATGCCTAAAGCTCCTTAATAAGCTTTTTTTGCCAAATTGATACATTGCTTCTCGTATTGCTGGTCCCGTGGGTGTTATGCCACCACTCGTCAACTTCGGAAAAACAGTTGATATGGAATCAAGCTTCGGAGACCAGTCAAATACTTTCTGAATATCCTTTCGTCTTCCAGGAAAACTGTAAATACAAAAACGGTTTCTTCCAATCCGCGAATTAAGGCTAATGGAAAGATCAATCAAAGCTTCTTTGACGGTTGGTAGTTTACTATGCATACTTGCACTCGTATCAACTAAAACAAGAACTTCAAGATCACTTGTCTCTCCCAAGTCCTCAACAACCTCCATTATTTCCCCACGCTTCTCGGGATCTAAATCTTCAAGACTTTGGTTGGAACCAAGAATCTGTCTAAGTTCTTTATTTACAAAGCCCTGCAACGTTTGTGTCATTGCTTGCTTAGTTACCATCTGAACGGTTTGGGATAGTGATTCACTATATACGATTTGACTGACTCCCCCACCGGATAAAGCGATATCTTCCACTTCTTGTAAACCATCCGGGCTTTCTGTTTGACCATCATCGAGAATACCAATTACATTCACCGTAATACCCTGCTGATACGCAAGAGCTGCAGTAGCAGAAGGATCCTCGCCTTTATTCGAACAACCATCCGTAAGAAGTAAAATTTGTTTCAACGTCCCATTTTTCAATGCCCCAACCTCCCTGTTTATTCCACTAACATCATCACCAAAAAAACAGGAGATTATACATAGGAAAGCGGAGGCAACCGGGAAAAGGAAGGCCGACTAAACCCGGCTCGTCCTGAGCCAACGTCGGCATGACCTGCATCCTGCAGGCCCGACTGGACTGAACCGCAGGAGATAAAGGAAACACAGTAAGCGAAAGCGAACTGATGTTGACTTATCGCACGGAGGGCTCAGGAAGTCCAAGTAGCCTCTGGTTGCCGTAGCTAGACATAGGAAAGCGGAGGACATCTACACTCCCTACAGTGCCTTATTGCCATAAACAGGAACCGCTGCCCACTCCGGTGTATTCTTCGCAATTTTAGCTACAAGAACAGTCATATCGTCTTTTATTTCCCCAGATCTTGTCCGAATTACTTCCTCAAGCAGCAAGTCCGCCACTTCTTGCGGATCATCTGTTGCCATTTCCCTGATTTTCCGCTTTAACCATAGATCAATATTTTCCACATGTTTTGGACCTTCAAAAATGCCATCACTCATCATGATGAGTAAATCATCCGAACTCAGATTTTCACTTACTATATCCACATCAAACTCTTGAATAATACCCATTGGTAGATTACTCGCCTCAATCTTCATCATTTCACTTCCGCGTTTGATGAAGCTTGGTGTGGAGCCGATTTTAAGGAAACGAACCGATGCATCATGTAAATCAATGACAGCCAAGTCCAGTGTTGCAAACATTTCATCGGTAGTACGAAGGGAGAGAATGGAATTAATCGACTTAATGGCTACCTTCTCCGGAATGCCCGTCTGCAAGATTTGCTGTAGTAACCGAAGCGTCTCCATACTTTCCTCCCTTGCCCTTCTTCCATTCCCCATCCCATCACTGATAGCCATCGCAAATTTACCTGCCCCAAGCTCAATCGTTGTAAAGCTATCTCCGGAAACAAGGCCGCCTCCTTTTGCAGCACTGGCTGCCCCTGTTTGAATTGTAAATTCTTTAGCAGAACCAAATGCCAGATGACTGTATCCATTTGGAAACGGGGAGATTTCCTCCTGTTTAACAACAATCATTTCATTGAGGATATCGGATAGTACTGGTGCAATTAATTTAGCTCCTTCTCCGCGATAATCATAGAACGATGCTGTGATTTCAATATCGACATTCCCTTTTTCCAATTGATAAATATCCAACTTCTCCAAGTCAATTCCCATATGTTTTAATGCATCAATAATTTGACTTTCCTGTAGTTCGTGATGCTGGCGTTCCTTTAATATTTCCTTTGCAAAATCTTCCATCACCTCAGATACACCTTGTAATTGATCTGCTACCAATCGTTTGCTTTCCATCACCTGCTGCCTAAGTTTACGATTGGCTTCATAAGATGTCATTTCTTCTTTCATCGCTTCTACTACTCTTCTCGATTTTACGCAGTGATTCTCAAACTCCCGAATTACTTTTCGATTTGGCTCCAGTCCCTCCGTAATATCCTCCTTCATTTCTTCCATTAAGGAATAGGTCTGATCAAACTCCTTTTGCCAGCATCTATCTTTCATAAAGCAATTCTGGCAGGTTTTTTCGGTAACCTGACTTAGAAAATAATCTGTTTCACGTCTTGCCTCTTGCTCATCCGTTGGGAATGTTTCAGATACAGCAAAGCTCTTTGACAACGCATGGAAAACACCCGAAAACTGTTCAACTCTTCTTGCGGTAACATTTCGGATCTTCTGTAGATATTGCTCCTGCTCATAGGTGTATTCTTCCGTACCGGGGATATATCGGGAAATTCTGCTGAACCAGGATGCAGGTGTTAATAGAAAGAATAGAATTGCAACTGAAGACTCCACGAGTGAAGGAATTAATGTGACTGCGCTCCCATAAATACCGATTAGAAAAGTACCGACAAGTAGTCCTACTGCCGTGCCAGGTTTCTTCCCTTCTTTTAAAAGACCACCAAGTAAACCGGAAAATGCGAGTAAGCTCATTTGATAAAGATTTGCCACATTTGCAAGCGATAAAATTAATCCAGCAACCACACCAACCGTCGAACCAATGGCAGCGCCACCAATATAGGCAAACAGTAATACAAAATAACGCGAAAAAACCTGTTCTGCAGAAACGCCATAAAATTGCCAACCAATCATACCTGTTAAAACAGAGGCTATGAGAATGATCATACAAACAATTTCCTCATTTTTTAATGCAGGTTTATATCTTTTCGGTGATAAAAGAGGAATGCTTTGCATAAATATTAAAACTAGGACAGTTCCGAGTACACCTTCAACAACGAGCAGCAGCCATTCATATGGAGTAATAGCGTCACGGACCGAGTACAAGAACATTCTTGGAAGTGACGTTGAGGCAAATACAACAAGAGGTAAGATAATCTGCTGATTCTTTAAATTTTTACATAAGGCAGCAAGCAAAATGAATACCACCATCGACAGACCGATAAAAATAGAGTGTGTCATGGAGTAACTCAATGCTCCTGCCAAAACGGCAAGCATCGCTTTAAAGCTCTTTTCCCTATGTATAAACCACATAGAAGCTATAAACGCTACAGCAAACGGGGTAACCGCAGATAAAATAACAGCCCGTCCAAGTAAAAAACCTGCGATATAAAAGAGCCATCCGTTCTCCAATAGAATTAACTTCATTTTCATAGAGATCCCTTTTCTTATTCTCCCCTTCTTTTCGGTTTTCTCAACACCGTAACCTTTTGATTCTATCCTTGGAATTGAACTCATCATTGTCACCCACTCCTATCTTTCAAACTAGTAAACCATATTATTCTTTTTTTTTTTGTCAAAATTGCAAAGCACAACTAATAAATCGTTCGACGACTTTCTAGTTAAGAAGCAGGTTTCAACAAAAATCAGGAAAGGAAATCGATAGATATCATTCTACTTTTTAAGAAGTACTAGGATTATAGCTATTGATGTATTTCATGATGCTGCCATCTTTTGCCGAATTCCAAGGTGTTCTGGCGAATGCGTTGTTAATTTTCCATTTACCTTCCAAAAATATCCACAAAAAAACCACTTGCAAAACAAAAGCCAATTGCCTATAGTAGTTCATAGGTGGATTGTCCGTGCATGAACTTTTCTAGTTACGAAGGAGTTGCGATATGGAGAAAAATAATGAAAAGATCAGTAAAATTATCTCTTCTTTTCGAGAGGTAGATAAATTTTTTAATAAACAGATGTGGCATCATGCGAATGAATTAGGGGTAACCATTGTCCAACTGCAAGTACTCAAATTAATATCTAAAGAACCCAATTTGAGTTTAAATGAGCTTACTCAAAAAATGAATATTAATAAAAGTACGGTTAGCAGTACGGTTAACCGCTTAGTAAAGGCTTCTTATATAAAAAGGGAACAATCCACATCTGACAGAAGAGCAATTATCCTCAATTTAACAGCGTTAGGGAAGGAAATGGAAAAAGAAGGCCATCGACTCTTTTACAATCGTTTACGCAATTTAAATGATATAAGTGATGAAGATGTAAAAAATTTGCTGGCACTTCACCAATTAGTTAAAGAAAAGATTAGAGTAAATGGAGATGAACAGAATTGAGAGATAGAACAGCTTTTGTAGAGGCGTCGGAAGTCCCTAAAGGACCTATCATTTTTGTCATGGTGTTGGGAGCTTTTGTCGCTATTCTGAATCAGACACTTTTAAACGTAGCACTACCAGTCATGATTATTGACATGGGAATGTCAGCAAATGCTGCACAGTCACTAACCACAATATTCATGTTAGTAAATGGAATATTGATTCCGATTACCGCATTTTTAATGGAAAAATTTTCAACAAGGCATTTATTTCTCACCGCCATGTCACTCTTTGCTCTTGGCACACTAATTTGTGGAATTTCATTCACCTATCCGTCCCTACTTGCTGGTCGGGTTGTTCAAGCAGCTGGTGCAGGAATAATGATGCCATTATTAATGAACGTGATTTTGAGTTTATTTCCAATTGAAAAACGGGGTTCAGCAATGGGATATATCGGACTTGCAATAATGTTTGCACCTGCAATTGGGCCAACGTTATCAGGAATTGTTGTGCAAACCTATTCATGGAGGGTTTTATTTTTTATCGTATTGCCAATTGTTATTATTGATATCATTCTTGCATATTTCCTTTTGCGAAATGTCACAAAGTTATCTAATCCGAAAGTCGATTTTAAGTCAATTATCTTATCGACCTTTGCATTTGGTGGATTATTATATGGCTTTAGCAGTGCAGGTGAAAAGGGGTGGGCCAGTCCGGAGGTATATCTTCCTCTTGGCATCGGTGCTGTCATTATGTTCTTTTTTGTAACCCGACAACTACGCATAAAAGTTCCGATGCTTGAGTTCAGGGTGTTTAAATATAACATGTTTACATTAACTACCATCATTAGTGTTGTTGTAACCATGGCGATGTTTGCTGCTATGATTCTCATACCAATCTATTTGCAAAATATCCGTGGATTTTCACCACTTGATTCTGGTTTACTGCTACTACCGGGAGCACTTATATCAGCTTTTATGTCACCGATTACCGGAAAGTTATTTGATCGAATAGGTGCACGGCCATTAGCCCTCATTGGCCTTGGCATTATCGCCATGACAACATTTTTGTTTTCAAACCTTACAGATGAAACTGGATATTATTTTATGATGGTTGCCTATAGCTTAAGGATGATTGGAATTTCAATGATTATGATGCCTATTATGACTGCGGGATTAAATCAATTGCCAAGGAGATTATATTCCCACGGAACAGCAATGGCTAACACATTGCGCCAAATGGCAGGATCCATTGGGACAGCATTTTTAGTAACTGTCATGACCACCCAGACTGTGAAACACATGAATAATTCGATGCCTGCCTCAGAAATTTCTACAGATCAACAGCTAGTAAACATTGAAAATATGGCAAACATACAAGGAATTAATGATTCCTTTATGGTTGCAACAGTATTTGCCGTAATCGGTTTTGTTCTTTCTTTCTTTATTAAGCGAACAGCTCCTGTGGAAGAGGATGAGGAGTACAATCACCAAGTAACAAGCAAAAATGCTCAAAAGGACCAAGGAACCCAGAAGGTAAACGCGTCACAATCATAATATGAATGAAACATGCTGTTCACCGGGATGGCATGTTTCATCAATTATGAAATATCTATTGACACAATTTCCCCTCTGTTGTATTATAAATTCTGTTGACTTATTTTGGCGGTGTAGCTCAGCTGGCGAGAGCGTACGGTTCATACCCGTGAGGTCGGGGGTTCGATCCCCTCCGCCGCTATCAATAAATAAAAATCCACTCGGCATATTAAGATTGCCTGAGTGGATTTTTTTATTTGCTATTTTTTAAAAGATGGAACTACAGATACTCGTCCACCGAAAAGATTTGTTGTTTCATAAAATGTATAAACTGCGAAGTAACTGCCTTTCCCGCCGTCCGGGATCGCTCTGGGCGGATGCGCATCCTTAGGGCACGGCCTCAGCCCCGAAGAGAAAACCGCTCTTCTGGTCTTCGGACACGTGCTGGGACTGCGATTACTCGCCCCACCGAAAACATTTGTTCCCGCAGGAGTCACCGCCCGCCGCTCACCCGGACTGGTGAAGTTGTGATACGATTTCTATCTAATATCACTAAGCTGTTAATCTTTTGTAGGCTTAATACCAGCTCTGGGGAATATACGAAGACTCCAGTGGGAGGAAAGGCATAGGTGAGACTCTGAAATGCGTTAGCATGAAGAGGCTCACCAGCCGCCCACGGACCGCAAGTATATTTCCCAGAGCGGTCGCCGAAGTTACTTATCCTAGTTCGCATTTTATCTCGACTCCGCAATCTTGAATTGAAAAGTATCAGAGCCTTTTTATTTTACTCTTTTCCTCTATTTGTAAACTTTCTTGAAATATAGATAGTTATTAAAAGTAAAACATTACATTTCTACATTAAAAAAAGCAGGTACTGGTTTCAACCCGCGCCTGCTTTATATATATATTAGAGCATTGTCCATAGACAGCAGCTGCTACCCTCTTTTAGCACCCCGACCTCCACGCTTGGATTCCGTGTGCTTCTTCAAAGAGGCTAAACGATCCTCTGAGTCTTTGAGAAAACGATTCATCTTAGATTCGAAATTTTCAGTCCGTTCTTTCGGGCTTTTTTGACGTACTGGTCGATCCTTTGCCTTCTTAATGGATAAACCAATTTTACCGTCTTTTTCGACATTAATGACTTTTACTGTTACCTCGTCACCAACACTCAAGTGTTCGTTAATATCTTTGACATAGTTGTCAGCAACCTCACTAATATGGACCAGACCCGTTTTACCTGCTTCCAACTCCACGAATGCTCCAAAATTAGTAATCCCGGTTACCTTCCCCTGCAGCTTACTGCCTACTTCGATTGACATAAAAAAAATGCTCCTCCTTAAAAGATTAAGTGTAGTTCTTATATAGTATATTAATGTGATTGAAAAGTGTCAATAAGACGGATCTTCGTCAGGAAGCTTGAATATTAATTCGCCCTCTTTGGAGAAGAAATAGTTCGTTCGAGCTATATCCAAAACATAATCTTCATCTTTTAAAAGCTCAATTTCCTCAGAAAGGTTTGCTTCTTCTTTTTTCAACGTTGTAAGCTCTTCTTCCAGTTGCTCATATTGTTCTAGTTTTTCAGCTTGAAGCCCACGCTGGTTAAAGTGGTATGCAGCCATGCTACCAATAGCGATAGCTATAATAATAGAAAATAACACAAGACGCCGAATTAATCGCTGCTTTTTTCTCATCTGTCTATCTATGTATGCATCATACTGCTGCATGTAATTCGAGTCTAATCTTGTAATCGTTTTTTTCTTGGATGACATAGCTACTACCTCCTTTTAGACTTTAGATACTTCAAGTATTTATAACATATATTCTTCATTGTACTATAAAATCCTGCTATTTTGTGTAAAAAATTTTTAAATGTACTCGGTGCTACTTTATAAATACCAATTGCAATCCACCAAAATGGAGTTAAAACCATTTTTAGAATAAATAGGATTATCGAACCTAACAAAGTAATAATAGAGACAATAATACGTAAAATAAGTTTAATAATCCATGAGATTGGCGTAATAATTAGACCTTGAAACAAGCTCTTGAAGAAGCGATAAATAGCGCTCGTAATTTGAATAATCCATTCCAATACTATTTTGTATACCGATTTTGCAAAAACCTGATACATAGAAAATCCGAGAAAACAGGCCAGGAAAACATAGAGCCTTAATTCCCCGGCATTCACGCGAAACAGCACATAAAAGATAATTCCTGTTTGTGTCAGCCAAAAGCTTATTTCTAAAAAATACGTTAAGAATGTACTGTTCTTCCAGTAAGGTGTAAATCGGCGAAACGTTTCTTGTATTATTCCCAAATAAAAGCCACTTGAAACCATAGCGATTAGAGTCAGGAATTGGACACTGAGTGTCATCGGAACAACTTGCTAAAGAATCCTTTAGCTTTCTCCTGTTGCTGTTCATCGACATAGGAAAGCTCATAGATTTTCCCTTTTATTGTAACGACACCTTCTGTCACATCTAGATTCTTTAACTGTAAATTTTGACCACGAATAATCAGGTAACCCATCACTGTCTCTAACAAAAACTCTTCATTATCGAAACTGTCTACTTCCTTTACTCCAGTTATCTCTAGGTTTTTGCGGTTATTCAATTTTACAGAGTGATCCGTTTGTTCACGAGTTATCGTTTCCTTGTTATCATAATAGTTCATAAAAAAGCCCTCCTTATCATTACAAATTTATGATAGGAGGGACAAGTATAGAACTCTATTCAACCTTTTCTTCCTTGACGATTGTATATAATGTTTCAGCTTCATCTTTTCTAACTTTTTCTCTCAAATCATTAATTTTTATTGTTACAAGTTTCTGTCCAAATCGAATAACAAGCTCATCCCCTGGAGACAGTGTAGTGGAAGCCTTAGCCTTATTCCCATTAACAGTTATCCGCCCCTGATCAGCAACCTCTTTGGCTAATGTTCTCCGTTTGATAATTCGTGATATCTTTAAAAATTTATCCAATCGCATTGTATCACTCTCTTTCTTTCGCTTGGTTCCAGTATACATCCATCTCTTCAAGCGTTGCCTTGTTCATATCAGCATTCTTCTTTTCAAACTGCTTTTCTATATAGGTAAAGCGTGAAATGAACTTCTGATTAGCCCTGTTTAATGCAATTTCAGGATTAATCTTATAATACCTTGTCAAGTTGGCCAGCACAAACAGAACATCACCGAATTCATCTTCTATTTCATTGATGGTCTTTGTTTCGATAGCTTCCTGGACTTCATTTAGTTCTTCACCTAGTTTCAACCAGATATCCTTGACGTCTTTCCAATTGAATCCAACTTTTGCGGCCTTTTTCTGAAGCTTATAAGCCTTTGAAAGAGAAGGAAGTTGCTTTGGTACCCCATCGAGTACGGATTTGCGTTTATCGCCTTTTTCTTCTTTTTTGAGTTCTTCCCAATTCCTTGTTACCTCTTCAACAGAGTTGACCTTCGTATCTGAAAAAACATGAGGATGACGGAAAATCATCTTCTCTGTAATCGAACGGATGACATCGTCTATTGTAAAATAGCCGTCATCCTCACCTATTTGACCATAAAGCATGACATGCATCAGTATATCGCCCAGTTCTTCTATTATATTTTCATCATCTTCGGCATCAATGGCGTCAATGAGTTCATATACCTCTTCAATGGTATATTCCCTTAATGATTCATATGTCTGCTTTTGATCCCACGGACATCCACCTGGTCCCCTTAATGTCGCCATAATTTCCCTTAGGCGGCGAAATGTATGATTCAATGTCGTCGGTGGTGCAGGCGGGACATAAACACTTGTCAAATTACTGATTTCCATAGAGCGATCCAGTTCTTCCAAAGGTACCGTAATGATTCTTTCTTGCTCACTTCCAGCTGCTTCAATAATCGTAACTTTATAATCAGGTGGAAGATCTTCCAGTAAAGCAAGCTTCACATCAGAAGCAATAAAACGGTCATACACCTGGCAAAAAATAATGTGATGACGGTAATCCAAGTCACTCCGATTGAATGAGGTTCCATCAGTAAATTGAAAACCTTCAATCGGATCTACCCTTAAGGATGTAAATAAATCATCTAAATAGCTTTGTCCTCCTACTACCTTCACTTCCACCTCGGTCTGATCCAGTAAAAGCTGAACTGTTTTTTCAGCGAGCATCGGATGACCTGGAACAGTATAGATAAGTGTCTCGTCCGAATTCCTTGCATATTTAATTAACGTTTCTGCAATCCGGTCATACACCATTCCAAATTGTTCTTCTTCCTCATACATTGCGTCAAAAGATTCAAAATGGACACTTTCCTCTTGCAATGATGTAATAACCGGGTGGTCATTGGTGCGTGTATAAATCATTGTATCTGAATTTGTTAATTTTTTATAAATACCTAAAGGAAGCTGATCCACGTCCCCGGCACCAAGCCCAATGACTTCAATCCTACTCATTTATTTTCCTCCCTTTATAAATTCGAATAAACAACCCTGACTTGGGCAGCATTGCTAATTCATTCTCTGTAAAAGCACTTCCTCGCAGTAGAATCATGATAAAAATAATCGCACCTGTTATAGCTATAAATAAAACATAGAACAATAACAATACACGGGAAGCTTCTGCAGCTTCGGAAAAAATCCAATCCATCAGCGTAATATAGGCTACCATTGCGATACTGGATTTAATAAGTGCCGACCAAATAATTTGTCCTAGAAAGTCGATTCGCGGCAATTTCTTTTTCAGTTCATACAAAACGATGATAAACAGTACAAGTAGACTCAAGACTGTTGCAATTGCACTGCCCATTATTCCCAAAACTGGGACTAACAGTTGGTTTCCAATCCATTTAACTAAAAAAGCGATTAAAATAAATCCAGCTGTCCGTTTAATATAACCCATTCCCTGAAGGATGGAAGAGGCTGTAATGGCAATCGAACACAGAAATATTGAAAGTACCAGTATTTGTAATTCCATTGTTCCTTTTTCATCCTGGAATAATAAAAGATTCGTTTCTGGAAAGATAGCAATCAATCCGATGGTTGCTCCAACAGCCAAGTAAAAACTAAAAAGCAGTGCAGTGCGAATATAGTTGTAAAACGTAACCGGATCTACTTCTAGCTTTTCCTTTGAAATGGAAGGAATCAGCGCTAATGCAAATGATGATCCCAATACTGTTCCTAGCTGGATTAATGGTTGTCCACGATCAAAGACACCTTTTGCTTCCATGGCTTCCGTTTGTGTTAACCCATATTCCTTTAAACTTTGAATCAATGTGAATGCGTCAGCAAATTGAATAACAATCAATACCATATGATTTAATGCAGCTACAATACCAAGAATCAACAAAGTTCTCATATAGTAATTCCAAGGAATCTCATATTTCTCATTGGAAACAGGCTTCGTTTTGATAAAGAAAAATGTAAGAATAAGAATTGCAACAATTCCACCAAAGATAGACGCTAATGCTGCTGCCTGTCCAATTTCATATAATTGGTGATTTCCAAAAGCAACATACAAAGCTGCCATGATTATAATAAACACACGGACAAACTGTTCTCCCACCTGAGAGTAAGCAGTTGGTTTCATAAAATAATTTCCTTGAAAAACCCCTCTTAACAAAGCAGAAAAGGGAACAAGTAAAAAAGAAAAAGCTGCAAATTGATAGGTATGTGCTAAATTAGTATCCCCTACCCAAGCTGCAATTGACTCTGCATTTACTAACAAAAGAAGAAAAATAATTCCATTTATTCCAATTAAAATGAAAAAAACCGGCAGATAAAAACTTCGAAAGGAAGGCGTTTTTCCTGTAGCTTTTAATTCGACCGTCATTTTGGATATGGCCGAGGGAAACCCATATAGCGAAAGAATCAATGCAATACCTAATATTGGGTATACTTGCTGATACACATAAAATCCAATATCTCCTGTCAAATTCTGCAATGGTATTCGGTATCCTGCACTTAATATTTTACTGATCATTCCTGCCAATGTCAGAAGCAATGCACCTTTTACCAGCTTGTTTGTTTCATTCATGATTCGCGTCCTTCATGTAAATTTTACCTTAGTATAACACAGGTGTTGAATTTTTCACTTGATACTAAATACATCAAATAAAAAGCTGCCTAAGGATTTAAACCCCTCAGGCAGTCACGATGCGTTAAGTACTATTCCATCTGTTTAGCTAAAAATCCTGCAGCTGTTTCTGCACTTTTTTGTTCAACTTTTCCGATTTTTTCCTCTTTAGAGAATATCATTACACACCCGATAGGATCTCCATTCGCAATAATAGGACTAATACAATAAGATTGGAGTTCCTGTTCCTGACCTTCAACTATTTCCATCGTCACGGGATCCGCTTCAAATAGTTGGGTTCTACTTTCTATCGTTTTAGTCAATTGAGCAGCAATATTTTTATTTAAATAATCTTTTTTCGATTCACCAGCAATAGCAATAACCTCATCCCGGTCACTAATAATTACAGGTGATTGCAAAGAGTTAAACAGTGCCTCTGCATATTCTTTTGCGAAATGCCCTAATTCACTTATTGGAGAGTACTTTTTTAGAATTACCTCCCCTTCTCTATCAACAAATATTTCCAGTGGATCTCCTTCACGGATACGTAGTGTTCTTCTAATCTCTTTTGGGACAACCACTCTGCCTAAATCATCAATTCGACGTACGATTCCTGTTGCTTTCATCTCTAAGCAGCCTCACTTTCTAATGATGATTACTTTTCCTAAAGTTTCATTTACTTAACGTGTAAAAATCACCAGGTGTGGTTTTAGTATAAATCATCCAGAAATAACTATACATTCCATGGAAAATTTTAATTATCCCGATTAACACTACTTAATTTCTTAATAAACTTCTCAATTACTTCGTATCTGCTATATTCCGATTCATTAGACCACTTAAATACAATTTTGAGCTTCTTGTTTTCTGTTCCCAATCCAACATTTCGGCCAAAGGAATTTGCCAGTTCAAAGAGCTTTGAACCGTCAACTTGCTGGCTGCGATTTTCATCGATAAGCAGAACAATATTCTTATTCCGCTCCGTAATCGATTCCACACGCTCCGTTTTGGCATAAATTTTTAGTGAAGATACCGTAAATAAATTATCGACTTCTTTCGGATAATCACCAAAGCGATCCATTAATTCATCTTTAAGTTCTTCAATATCTTCCTTAAGGGTCATTCCTTGAAATTGTTTATAGATGTCAATTTTCTGCTTTTCATCCGAAATATATGCATCCGGAATATATGCATCAAGAATCAGTGCGAGTTCAGGCTCAAATGGCATCATTTCTTCCAGATTCTTCCCTGCTTTACGTGCATCGATTGCCTCTGTCAGCATTTGAGAATACATATCAAACCCAACCGAATCGATGAATCCATGCTGCTGCGCCCCCAGTAGGTTCCCTGCGCCACGTATGGATAGGTCACGCATCGCAATTTTAAATCCAGATCCTAGCTCCGTAAACTCTTTAATCGCTTGTAGGCGCTTTTCTGCTACTTCTGTAAGCACTTTGTCCTTCTGATAGGTAAAATACGCGTAGGCCACACGATTAGAGCGTCCAACACGGCCTCTTAATTGATAGAGCTGACTTAATCCCATGCGATCAGCATTGTTTACAATTAGCGTATTAACATTGGGAATATCGACACCTGTTTCAATTATCGTCGTACTGACAAGAACATCATACTCCCCTTCCAAAAATCCGAAAATAACACTTTCCAATTCGGTTTCATTCATTTGTCCGTGAGCAACAGCGATTCTAGCATCATCCACAAGCATTCCAAGATCACGGGCAACCTTATCGATGCTCTCCACTCGATTATAAAGGAAAAATACCTGCCCACCTCGCGCCATCTCTCTTTCAATGGATTCACGTATGAAAATTGGATTGTATTCCATGACATAGGTCTGAATAGGAAAGCGGTTTTCAGGTGGGGTTTCAATAACTGATAAATCTCGAACTCCGAGCATGGACATATGCAGTGTCCTCGGTATTGGGGTCGCTGTCAATGTCAGAACATCCACATTCGTTTTTAGCTGTTTAATTTTTTCTTTATGTTTGACTCCAAATCGTTGTTCTTCATCAACAACAAGTAAACCAAGGTCACGATATTCAACATCCTTGGACAAAATTCGATGTGTTCCTATAACAATATCGACAGTCCCTTTCCTTAATCCATTAAGCGTATCCGTTTGTTGCTTTTTTGTCCGAAAACGACTAAGAAGACCTATATTAATTGCGTGATCTTGGAATCGTTCCCGTATGGTTTCAAAATGCTGCTGTGCCAAAATAGTAGTCGGAACCAATATAGCCACCTGTTTACCGTCTGCTATCGCTTTAAATGCAGCTCGGATCGCAACCTCGGTTTTCCCATAACCTACATCTCCACAGAGCAGCCGATCCATTGGTCGCTCCCGTTCCATATCCTGCTTGATTTCTTCAATACAACGAAGCTGATCTTCTGTTTCCTGATAAGGGAAGGAAGCCTCAAATTCACTTTGCATCTCCGTATCCTCAGAGAAGGCAAAACCCTTTTTCGCTTCTCGTTCTGCATAGAGCTTTATAAGTTCATCAGCTATATCTTCAACAGAAGATTGTACCTTTCGCTTTACTTTCGTCCACTCGGATCCACCAAGCTTGTATAATTTCGGTTCTTTTCCTTCAGAACCTACAAATTTTTGGACAAGGTCAATCTGGTCAATTGGAACAAATAATTTGTCGTCTCCGGAATACTTAATCAGCATGTAATCCTTATGCAAATCATTTAATTCAAGCGTCTCAATACCAAGATATTTACCTACACCGTGATTGGCATGGACCACATAATCCCCAATTTTCAGCTCCTGATAGCTTTTTATACGTTCTGCATTGGAAATCTTCTGTTGTTGCTTTCTTGGTCGTTTGGACCGTTTTTTAAACAATTCATTTTCCGTTATGACCGCAAGCTTGTGCATGGGAAGTTCAATACCATTCGTGATATTACCAACCGCTATGGTCGGCATATCCACCGGAAGCACCAAACTCTTTGTAATCGTTGCGTCGATATCATAATCTGCTAAAATCGAATGGATTTTATCTGCCCGCTTTTTGTTCGGGGCAAGGATCACTACAGAAAATTCCCCTTTTTCCCAACGCTTCAACTCATTTTTAAATAAGTGCATTTGTCCGTGAAATTCCTGCATGACTCTTGAAGATAGATTAATAATATTTTCCGGTTGCGTATTCGGTATATGTCTCAGAAACACAGACATGTAAATTCGTTGGTGCTTCATTGTTTCTATCACAGTATTCCAATCCAATGAAAATCTGCTGTTTCTTACCATATGACCGGATTCAAGCAAATTGCTGTACCATTCTGCCTCTTCTGTATCAAGATTCGTAGCCGTCTCCTGTACTCTGCTCATTTCATCGAGAATAATAAGGCCATCTGTGGCAAGATAATCTAATAAACTAGCAGGTTCTGAATAAAGAAAACCGATATATTTATACATTTCCTGAAACCGCTCTAAATTTTTAAAGCGACTAATATCATGCTCCATGACTTCGACTAACTTCTCTTTTGCATCTGTTGCTTTCATTTTTTTCAAGCTTGCAGCAAGTGCCTCTTCCAACCTTGTTGAAGCGGCTAAAATGTCTTCATCTGTTAGTAGCAACTCGGTGGCGGGCCCGATTATTACCTTGTCCACCTTATCCAGGGATCGTTGCGTTTCTGCATCGAAATAACGTATCGAATCTATTTCTTCGTCAAATAATTCAATACGTATAGGATGCTGTTCTGTAATCGGATATATATCTATAATTCCCCCACGACGACTGAACTCGCCAGGAGTAGTAACCATCGATGCTCGTTCATATCCCATATCGACAAGTGAAGTAAGGTAGGAATCAATTGCAATTTCCTCCCCGTTGGTAAAACGTAATTGGTAGTTGCTCCAATAATTTTGGGGCGGTAATATTCGTTTTAATGCTGCCACTGGGGCAATTAATATTCCCGATTTCATATTGGACCATTGTGTCAGCGCCTCAATCCGCTGGGCTCTTAGTTCTGGACTAGATATGGAAATTTCTGTGGCTATCAATTCATTAACTGGATATAAGTAAACGTTCGTTTCCCCCATGAACTCTGATAGGTCATCATAGAGCTGCTGTGCTTGCACCAATTGATGGGTCACCAAGAGAATTGGTCTGTTTACAGATTGATTGACCACTGATACGAGCATGCTTCTCGCAGACCCAGAAAGCCCTGCAATTAGCTGCTCATTCATTCCATCTTTAACGCCACTTATAATCGATTGGAAGTCTTCTTTCGTTTTTAGATAGTTATTAATACCCTTCATCGTTATACCCCTCTTAAAATGCATATATAAGCGCAAAAATGCCTTGGTTTACTGAACCAAAGCTTTTGCTGCGTATGTTATTGTATAAAAAAATCTAACTCGTGATAATTGGGATGCTGGTCTAGAGCTTGTTCACAGTTCTCACAAATGGTATTTATTTGAATATCACCATTACTATCATAATGGATCATCTCTTCCTTTTCACTTTTGCTCAACTGATCGAAACCAAGTGACGATGCATCAATCACCTTTTGCTCCAATTTCCCGATTGTGTGCCCGCAATGTCTGCAGTTATAAATAATTGACATAGATATCCACCTCGAATAATCTTTCTATTAAAAGTTTATCCGCTTGATGGTATATTATACATCAACACTTAATTCAATCTGTATATATAAGCTTATGTATCAATTATTATATTCATTCATCACTTCAATAAAGGATGTACCCTTAACCCAAGATTCACAGGAATCTGCAGCATTTTTAATACTGATGAGAACATCTTCTTTTTCTGCTTTTGGGAAGGTTCCCAACACATAGTCGACTACTGGAATTGATGATGATGGTCTGCCGACACCTAAGCGAATGCGTTTAAACTCCTTCGTACCAAGGTGATCAATCGTCGACCTTACTCCGTTATGCCCGCCATGGCCACCTTTTTGGCGCAGTCGTATCTTCCCTGTTGGTAAATCGAGATCATCATAAATAACAAGTACATCTTCAAGATCCACATTATAATAATCCATTAATGGACGAATAGATTCTCCTGAAAGATTCATATACGTTTGTGGCTTAAGAAATATCACTTTGTCATCGCCAAAATTTTCCATGGCGTAATCTCCGTGGAATTTAGACTTGTTCAAGCTCCATTGATTACGTTCTAAGAGCTCATCAATCACCCTAAAACCAATGTTATGCCGTGTCTGTGAATACTTTTTACCTGGATTGCCTAATCCTACAATACATTTCATTTTGCTTCTTCCTTTTGAAAAAATTAATAAACGATTCAAAACAACAACCCCCCCACTAAGAAATTGGTTTTTTCTTCTTAAAGGAGGGTGCGTTGCTGTTAATTATATAAAACTTTCATTGATTTTATTCTTTATCTTCTTTATCCGCGCCTACCAACTCTGGTTCTGCATTTCCATCTGTATCTGATTCAAAGTCTTCTTCTGTAGTTGGCGGTACTACCGTAGCAATCGTAGTTTCCTGCTCATCCAAAATTTCGTATGATCCTTCTGTTGGTATATCGGCAACAGTAAGACTGTCTCCAACTTTCAGAGCAGAAACATCCACTGCAATTTCTTCAGGAATGCTGCCAGGTTTTGCTCTTACCTGAATTTCGTATAATGGCTGCTGCAAGACTCCACCATCTTTTGAGCCTTGTGCTTCTCCATCTAAACGAAGTGCGACAGCTACATCCATTTCCTCAGACATATTAACGACATAAAAGTCTGCGTGAATTAATTGATCTTTAATCGGATCGATCTGATAATCATGAAGCATTACGTCCACCGCACCGTCGTTTTCGACTTCCAATGAGATGATTGCATTTCTACCTTCATCCCGAACCGTTTTAACTAATGCAATGCTATCTATCGCAACACTTTTCGATTCCTTATCTTTTCCATAGACAACCGCTGGAATTTTTCCACTTCGTCTAATTTCTTTTGTTGCTGATTTCGTAAGATCTTCCCGTTTGATTGCATTTAACTTTACTACCATATTAATCACCCTCCAAATTTTTTTAAACATTTCATCGAATAGTTAAGTATTTCTCTTTCTATTTTCCATATGTTTATCGTGGATAAAAAAATGGTCAATATAAATAATACCCGATATTCGGTCGATCTAAACCTTTAATCGAATAGAACACTAACGGATTGCATTTCATGCACACGGACTATTGCTTCCCCAATAAGCGGGGCTACGGAGAGAGCTGTAATTTTGCCACTGTATTTTTCTTCCGGAAGCGGAATACTATTTGAAATAACAAGCTCCTTGATTTGAGAGTTATTAATACGCTCAATTGCCGGACCTGAAAGTACAGGGTGTGTACAACAAGCATATACTTCTTTGGCGCCATTTTCAATTAATGCATTTGCCGCAAGTGTAATCGTCCCTGCTGTATCGATAATATCATCAATCAGAATAGCAGTTTTTCCTTCGATATTTCCAATAATATTCATGATTTCAGCTACATTGGGGCGTGGACGACGCTTATCAATTATTCCAATTGGTGATTTCAAGCGATCAGCCATTTTACGCGCACGCGTCACACCACCATGATCAGGTGAAACTACGATTAGGTCTTTAAGGTTTTTAGCTTCAAAGTAACTTGATAAAATTGGAACACCTTGCAAGTGGTCAATTGGAATATTAAAGAAACCTTGTATTTGCGGTGCATGCAAATCGAGTGTAATAACTCGGTTTGCTCCTGCAGTTTCAATGAGGTCTGCCACCAATTTAGCGGCAATCGGCTCACGTGATCTAGCTTTCCGGTCTTGTCGAGCGTAGCCATAATATGGCATAACAATGTTAATCGATTTTGCTGAAGCGCGTTTAAGTGCATCAATCATAATAAGTAATTCCATAATATGCTGATTAACTGGAGCACATGTAGATTGAACAACATATACTTCAGAGCCACGAATGCTCTCCTCGATATTAATCTGTATTTCTCCATCGCTGAATCTTGATACCGTACATTGCCCAAGTGTTGTTCCAATATGATCTGCAATCTCCTCTGCCAACTTAGGGTTGGAATTTAATGAGAAGACCTTCAACGATGAATCCTTATAGCTAGATGTCATGAAATATAACCTCCGTTAATCTCTTTTCCTATTTTTTAAATTTGTAACATAACCTTCTTTATTCGTTTGTCTAGCCCTTGCAACAGATAAGGCCTCTTCTGGAACATCTTCCGTAATCGTTGAACCTGCTGCAACATAGGATCCTCTTCCGATTTTCACAGGAGCAATTAAGTTTGAATTACAACCTATGAAGGCATCATCTTCAATGGTAGTCAAGAATTTATTCGTCCCATCGTAATTTACTGTTATTGTACCACAACCAATGTTTACATTACTTCCTACTTCTGCATCACCAATGTAACTCAAGTGGGAAACTTTGCTGTTGTCGCCAAGTTTCGTTTTCTTAATTTCTACAAAATTACCTAATTTAGCATCATGACCTATCGTTGAATCAGGTCTAATATGCGCAAATGGACCAATTTTGACACGGTCACCAATTTTACTATCATTTGCCACACTTTGTTTAACAATCGTAGCTTCCCCAATAGAACAATTTGAGATTTCACTGTTTGGGCCAATTTCAGCATTCGTTTTTATAATGGTTGTTCCTTTTATGATTGTACCCGGGTGAATAATAACATCGGATTCAATAACGACATCTGGTTCAATATACGTATGATCCGGATCAATAATTGCAACGCCATTACGCATATGCTTCTCGTTAATACGCTTTTTCATCGTTTTTTCGGCTTCAGCCAATGCAACACGATCATTTACTCCCAATGTCTCTTCAAAATCGGGGGTTAAGAAGGCACTAACTTTTTTACCTTTATGACGCATAATTTCAATTACGTCTGGCAAATAGTATTCTCCCTGTACATTATCATTGGAAACTTCTTGTAGTGCAGCAAAGAGAGCCTGATTGTCGAAGCAATACGTACCAGTATTAATCTCGTTAACAAGAAGTTCATCCTCACTCGCATCCTTATGTTCAACAATTCGTTCCACTTCATTCGTTTCATTACGTAAGACTCTTCCATATCCTGCCGGGTTATCTGTCTTTGCAGTCAAAATCGTTGTACCAGCACCTGATTCTTCGTGATAATTAAATAATGCTTGATACGTTTCTCCTTTAATCAAAGGTGTATCACCACAAGCTACAATGGTAGTACCTTCTTTATCTTTCAATAATGCTTCTGACTGTAAAACAGCATGTCCCGTACCTAATTGTTCTTCCTGGACTACAAATTCACTTGCCTGCCCAATTTGATCTTTCACTTTATCAGCACCAAAGCCTACTATTGTTACCATTTTATCCAATTTCACTGTATTTAATTGATCTATAACATGTTGCACCATTGCACGTCCAGCAACTGGATGCAAAACTTTATAAAGCTTAGACTTCATTCTAGTTCCTTGCCCTGCTGCAAGAATGACAGCATAACGATTCGTCATAAGGAAACCTCCATCAATTCTAATTATCCACTTTAAAATATATCGTAAAAAACATATCATTTCAACAACGGTTAACGATGAAGGATAATATTTGAAGTAAAAAATGTAGATGCTGTGACGTTTGCGTGGGAATGCTACCTAAATGTTTGAGGAAATAGCGATTTTTCAAAACAAAAAAAGAAGGTCAACCCTTAACAGATTTGACCCCTTTACTAATCATGACTATTTAAATCTCTATTAAGAAGCACCTGCTTCTTCATATTTAACTTCACTTTCACCCGCACGACGATATTCTTCTAAAACGGCATCCTGAATCTTTGAACGTGTTCCTGAATTGATTGGATGTGCAATATCCCTAAATTCCCCATCAGGAGTTCTTTTTGACGGCATCGCCACAAATAATCCATTATTACCGTCGATTACGCGTATATCATGGACTACGAACTCCTGATCCAACGTGATAGATGCTATAGCTCGCATTCTGCCCTCTGTATTAACGCGGCGTAATCTAACGTCAGTTACTTCCATGATGTCTCACCACCTTTTCCCTTATGGACTTACTCTAACTATTTCAACAAAACAATTGAAATTCCTGCTTAAAATACAAAAGAAATTAAATATTTTAAATTAGAAGTAAGTTTAAAAGAAAAAATACGAATAACCCATTGGATTTAGTATCCAAAAAGGACCGTCATTAGTGGGTTATTAGGAATCTTTGTGGTTCTCCACATAATTACCTGATTGTATTTCAATGTTATGATGTCTGATATCTACATTTGTGATTTTTACCAAGGAAGTATAATTATTTATGACACGTTCTTCTTCCTCATCATCTGCTTCAGCCAATACTCCAATTGCCTGTACACGCGCATCAAATTCAGCAAGCAAATTAATCATACCGGTAATGGTTCCTCCAGCTTTCATGAAATCATCGATAATACAAACATTCGCACCTTCTTCAAGGCTACGTTTTGGCAATACCATTGTTTGTATTTTTCGTGAAGAACCAGAAACATAGTTAATACTTACGGATGAACCTTCTGTCACTTTCGGATCTCTTCTGGCAATTACAACCGGGACGTTCAGGAAAGATGCAACAGCATATGCCAACGGAATACCTTTTGTGGCGACAGTGACAATCACATCAATCTTTACTTTTGAAAAAGCAGATGCAAAAACACGACCTATTTCCCTTACTGTTTTCGGATCACCGAGTAAATCACTCATATAAAGATAGCCACCTGGCAATATTCGTGCTGGGTCCTCTAGTTTCTTTCTTAATTCTTCAATGAATTGCATACTTTTTTCACGAGAAAACTCAGGTATATACTTTACGCCGCCCCCTGCACCCGTGGATCGTTGCAAATACCCCATACCTTGATTCTGAAAAACTTCATTAATAATATCCAAATCTTCACTAATAGAAGATTTTGTTGTCTCACAAAGTGTTACGAAATATGGCAATTGTATATGTTTTCTTGGATTTTCCAGGAAAAAATCAGTCAATACTACCAATCTATTGCTTCTTTTCATTACTACACCCCAAAACCGTATATTTAATTAATAATATATCATTATTATACGTATTTTGGCAATACTTACCCCAATAAACGAACAAGGTATACTTCATCACAAAATCCGCGCATTCCATTATAAATTCGAGTTGCTTTACTTTGTTGTTCGACTAATCCATATACAGTAGGCCCACTACCACTCATAAGTACTCCTGCAGCGCCCGCATGAACCATGGCCTCTTTTATCCGCATTACTTCTGGATGTAATGAAAAAGTAATGTCTTCAAGTGAATTTCCTATGTTCCTACATAATTTATCGAAATTCCTTTCACTTAAAGCCTTCAGTATTTCCGAAGTCTGGGGATGGAAAAGTCTCTCTACATCAATTTGCCCGAAAATGGTCTTTGTAGAAACACCAATATCTGGTTTTGCTAAAATAATCCAACAGGAAGGCGGGGATGGTAATGATTCTATTTTTTCACCATACCCTCTAGCTATCGCAGTATTTCCATATACACAAAAGGCTACGTCAGCGCCAATCGTTGACCCTAGTTCCGCTAATTCATCAAGCGGGATACCCAATGACCATAGTCTGTTAAGCCCTCGCAATACTGCTGCTGCATCTGTACTGCCACCTCCCAGTCCGGCTGAAACTGGAATATTTTTATCAATACGGATGTGGACCCCCTCCGTAATCCCGTACGCCTCTTTAAAAACATCAGCGGCCTTATACGCTAAATTCCGTTCATCATTAGGTACATATCTGCTTTCCAGAGAAATCTCGATCCTATTTTCCCCTAACCGTTCCAATTCGATACGATCAGCTAAATCAATGGAAGTCATAATCATTTCTACATCATGATATCCATCCTCTCTTTTTCTTAATACATCAAGAGATAAATTAATTTTCGCTGGGGCTTTCTCTAATATAGTCATTGTTATCACCACCTTTTTCACGTCCTTGAAAATATAAATAATTGTAACATAATTAAAAAACATAGGCGACTCGCGTGTTGTTAACGGCTCAAATAATAAACGTATATTTGTGAATATTTCCCATGCTGCAAACAGGAAGACTAAAAAAGACAAACCCGTTAGGATCTGCCTTTCTGTTGCATATTTTGTTGTGCTATTTCAATAGCTCGTTTAACCATATTACCGGCATCCCTTGACTTAATGCCGCCCCAACCTTCTTGCTGTACCGTGTCGTAAAACCCTAACTCTTTGGCAATTTCCTCTTTCAAATGGTCGGACATGATTCCTCGGCGTCTACCCACGAAAGAACAACCCCTTTCTGTTTGAGCTTTCTAACGACAATATTAGCTTATGTTGATTCCTTTTAAAAAAACCCGGCAGATTTATGTAAAAAAGGAAATTTTATTGAACAACAAAAAAACAGTAGACAAATGTCTACTGTTCCATCAATATTGCTTTATTTCCATCAAGAAAATTTAATTCAACCGTTTCTGTTAATATGTCTGCATAGCTGTATGAAACACGTTCGAATGCATTTTCGTCTTGGTCAAGCTCAACGACAAAGACTGAAGGATACGTTTCTGCCAGAACTCCCGATCGAATAATCGTTTTCCTTCTTCCACCGTTAGCTTTTAATTTCAACCTTTTACCAACATGACATTCAAGA
The DNA here is from genome assembly GCF_051262635.1 of Oceanobacillus sp. CF4.6. Classification (NCBI taxonomy): domain Bacteria; kingdom Bacillati; phylum Bacillota; class Bacilli; order Caryophanales; family Bacillaceae; genus Oceanobacillus; species Oceanobacillus sp. CF4.6. Next base: position 36,520 of record NZ_JBIMEX010000015.1, read on the forward strand.
CCTTGCTTAATTTCGATTAATGTTTTAGCCACTATACTCCACCTCACTAATTTATAGTTTAACACAAACCCGTCCAATAGTCAAATAAAACTTTATATTATATCAGTAAGTCTTTTTTCCTGTCAACAATAAAATTTGTCTATTTCTTATATTATCTGTAATTATTAACAAATTATGTATTATTTTATCGAAAAAGTTTTGGAATAAAACTTGTCCCAACAGAAGTTTGGGGCCTTATCTCTATTGGATAAGGAAAAACCCCAAATTTATTCTCCATTCTCTTCCAGATAGGGCATGCCAGTTCGAAGTAAGCCCCTCGTTTCAATTCCACCCATTCCTTTTTCCCCAGTCAGTGTGTTCCTCAGTGCATCCCATACACCCACGCTTTCCATAAATGGGGTATAGGCAATTTTTGCTGCAATATAGACAGGGTCTAGTGCATGTATATTGACCCGTAAAGGAGAACTGGCAAAATTTGCTCCTGCGCGTATAAGGGATTCGAAATGCGATTGACAAGCACCAGCGAAAATGACAAGCTGATCCAAGTTCGGGTTTATTCGCCTTGCCTCCCTTACCGTTTCTGCAAAATATTTGGAATGCCTATAGGCTTGTAAATCATTTTTCATTCCTTTATTCTTTGAATAAGAATCGTGACCTGTAATAACGATAATATCTGGTTGTATTCGTTTCACTAAACTTCCAATCTCATCCGGCATTTCTTTTTCATTGATATGAATTCCATGAACTTGTAGACCAACACGCTGATATAAAGAAATACATTTCCTTAAATATGTTTGATCCCCGTCCAAATGAAGTACTTTTGCTGGCAGCTGAAAAAAACTACCTTCGTTAAGGTACCCATCTGTTGTTTGATACATTCTCTTTTCTTTCATAAGCTGATAATCCTGTCGAAAGAGTCGATAGGAAAACTCCTCTTTCTCTTTTTCCTTTTCCTGTCTTTTAACAATCTCTCTTCCAGCAGCAATTTCAAGATCATTGATCGGAGCGTCCGCTTCCAGTCGCAAATCAGCTCCCTGTATGATTGCTGTTTCCTTTTTTATCAATGCTACACGAAATAATAAATCATGCTTATAAGACTTTCGTGTAACGAGATCACCCGTAGTAATATCCATATAGCCACCTCTTGACTTCGTTCTTCTATAGACTATGAGTATGTAAGTGCTCCTGTTCCTTACAGCCATGTTAGCCCCATAAAAATAAAAAAAACTACTGCCTTATAGGGCAATAGCTGTATGATTACATTTTCTCTTTATAAAACGTATTGGCAAGCAGAGCAAACTCCGCCATATCAAGGGATTCTCCACGTCTTGTACCGTTAATATCGATGCGTTCTAAAATCTCATTAATTCCCTCTTTTGTATACTTCTCTTTAAAATAACTGGTTAAGTTATTACGTAACGTCTTTCTCCTCTGAGCAAAACATGCTTGAACGAGGTTAAAGAAAAATTCCTCATTCTCTACATGCACAGGTGGTTCTTCACGCATGATCAGTTGTAGAATACTGGAATCGACATTTGGCTGTGGCATGAATACACTTTTAGGTACCGTCATAACAATTCTTGCTTCTGTGTAATACTGTACGGCAATCGTCAATGATCCATAGCTTTTGTTGTTGGGTTTTGCAGCCATTCGTTCTGCAACTTCCTTTTGAATCATCACTGTGAAGCTTGAAACGGGTAATTTATCCCTCACAAGTTTCATTAGTATAGGGGTCGTAATGTAGTATGGTAAATTTGCTACGACATGTATGTCTTGTCCAGGTTCAAAATGCGATTGGATAACTTCTTCTACATTTGCCTCTAGGATATCCTGATGGATAATTTCAACATTTGGATAGTCCTCAAGCGTATCTCCAAGAATTGGTAAAAGACGTTGGTCAATCTCAAAGGCAACAACCTTATTTGCATAAATAGCCAGTTGTTCCGTCAACGCCCCCATTCCAGGACCGATTTCTATTGCACCTGAAGATTGATCAATCCCTGTACTATTAATAATATTTTTCAATACATTTACATCCACTAAAAAGTTTTGTCCAAGACTCTTTTTAAAAGTAAATTTATATTTATTTAGTATTTCTTTCGTTTTTAAAGGAGTAGCTATATATTTTTTAGACATTTTTATCCTCCTGTTGCAAAACTTTAACAGCTTGTTCAAATTGCTGTTTCGTAATCTGAAACTGGGTTAGCCGCTTTAATAATTGTTTTCCGTTAGTATGTCCGATTTGAAGCAATTCACCAAGCTTTGCCCTTCTCATACTTGCCTGAGGCCCACCAATAAGCCCAATTGCTATCAAATCTGCTTTATCTATCTCACTGTCACTTACTTCTGCTAGTTCATAAACATCTTTTAGTGCATGACGAATCGATTCGATCGTCGCATGTTCAATTCCAAGGCTTTTGTTCGTTTGATTTTTAGCTCTGGCCTGATTCCTGGTCAAAAAGGCATGTTTACAACCTGGGACAGCCTGATCTACGATATGACGAATACGTTCGCCTGGATAATCGGGATCGGTAAAGATGATGACCCCACGTTTTTCCTTTGCATGCTTGATTCGGGTCAGAATTTCCTTATTGACAGCAGAACCATTGGTTTCAATTGTATCCGCATCTACTGCTAAACGGATTTTCGCTGTATCATCTCTACCTTCCACAACAATTATTTCTTTAATTTTCAAAAGATTTCCTCCAATAAACAAATGGATAAATACGATAATATAAATAAATAAAATGCTCTTATCATCATAGCATGATAAGAGCATTTTATCCCATATTTTACAAACATATAATTAATTCAAGACTTTTACCTGAACCGTTTTAACACCCCATGAATAAGCATCTGATTTAGTTGGAACATGAAGATCAATACGATTCCCTTTAATATGACCACCCGTATCACCAGCAACCGCTTCTCCATAACCTTCTACCCACACTCTCGTTCCTAAAGGAATAACATTTGGATCGACAGCAATTACCTTCATGTTCGGGTTTGCTTTTAAATTAATTCCTGTAGCAGTCGTCCCAGAACATCCACTACAGCCTGCGGTAAATGCACTAGCAGTCATTGTAAGGCTTTTGCTACCTGAATGATTGCTAGAAGTTTCCGTTGAAGCGTTTGATTTCTTACTTGCGACTGTAACAAGATTGGGTTCCGGCTGCTCTTCCTTCGTTCCAATAGCTACGACCTCGTTAACACTTTCAGTAATATCTTCTTTAACTAGCTCACGTTTCACTTCTTGATTGTTCTCTTTTATAATTTTATATATTTTTTTAACGATACCATCTTTTCCTTCAGATATCACTTTTTCATTCCCTTTCAAAAGAGAATGATCTTCACGTTTTTCGGTGTCATATGCAACTGTTTCAGTAATGACCTCTTCCTCTTCACTAACACGCACAATTGAAATTTCATCCGTTTTTGTAATTTGTTCATCTAGTGCTGGTTTAACTTTATCTTCACCTTTTCGATCGTATTTTACTTCCGCTTTATTCAACAAGTTTTCTACAGTGCCACCTGTTGTCCAAATCCGCTTTTCTTTGCCACCATCATTGATGGTAACCTCATATGCTGTTAAAACTTCTATATGTAAACCATCTTCGGTTGCTTCTGTTGTATTATGTGATATTGCATCTTGTTCTGTAAACGAAAGGTTTGCTTCTGTGAAAAAATCATCAACTGTCTCGGCTGTTGTGTAGTAACTCTCTTCTTCGCCGTCAATACTCACCGTTACTTCTTTAGCAGCGTCGAATTGAACTGACATTCCATGTTCAATGGGAGTATCCATCTCATGGGATATCGCATCGTGCTTTCCTACAGTTATTCCTAACTCTTCTAGCAAGTCTTCTACAGTATTTGTGTGTGTAATAACTGTTTGCTCTTTTCCGTTATCTGCAAAAACTACTTCCGCTTTCGTTGCTTCAAATAGTACAAATCCAGAAAATACAAGTAGTGCTAAAACACCAATACACGAAATAACCAGCTTCATTTTCGATGCCGGCAATAGCTTTTGAATTAATCTCATGCTCCTGCCCCCTTATTCCCAATCGATTATATAAACAGATATAGATAAAGTCAAAGCTATTCCGTTTACGATTAGTTTACAATTATATTACAGAGGCAGATCCAACTACTAAAATTAATCAGTAAAGATATTTTCAATTCTTGCTATATAAGGGTTTGTGGATTATTACAAAATATGAAAAAAAAGAGAATTGGAATCGTGCAAATCCCCTAATTTTTTCCATAAATATAACTTTTATTACAGGAACCTTAATTAATTCCAAATAAAAACAGTCCATTTTTCGTCGTAATTTCGCTAAGTTCTTTTACGTCCATCTCTCTTAATTCCGCAATTTTTTCTGCTACCAATTTCACATAAGCAGGCTCATTTCGCTTCCCACGATTTGGATGAGGAGCTAAAAAGGGTGCATCTGTTTCAATTAATAAGCGATTCAACGGTACCTGTTTAGCAACCTCTTTTGGTAATGGAGCATTCTTAAAGGTTACCGGGCCACCAAGAGAAATATAGAAATTCATATCCAAACATGTCTGAACATAATCAATAGAATCATTGTAACAATGCATGATTCCACCCACTTTGGAGGCATCTTCTTCTTTCAGGATTTCAATAATATCCTCTGTTGCCTCGCGATTATGAATAATAATTGGCATGTTTAGTTTTTTAGCCAAGCGGATTTGCTTACGAAATACTTCCTTTTGAACATCTTTCGGAGATTTATCCCAATGATAATCCAGTCCCATTTCTCCAATTGCAACGACTTTTGGATGGTCTGACAACTCTTCAATCCATTGAAGATCCTCATCCGTCATATCAACCGCATCAACCGGATGCCAACCAACCGCTGCGTAAATCGTTTCATTTTGTTCGGCAATCTCAATAGCAAGCGGTATTGTTTCCCTGTCAAACCCTACTACAACCATATAGTTAACACCTGCTTCAAAAGCCCGCTGTATGGTTTCCTCACGATCGTCCGCAAATTGTTTTGCATTTAAATGTACGTGTGTATCAAATAACATGCCGCTCATCCTTTACTCTTATATTTCTATTGAAAACACCCTGCTAAAATTTTAGCAGGGCATCTTTTAGTTAGGCAATTTCAGATCCATTTTGTGCTTCAGATGGTGCTTCAATCACTTGTAACTTACCATCTTTTTCGGCAGAAAGTATCATGCCTTGACTAATTTCGCCACGCATCTTACGTGGTTTCAAATTCGCCACAATAACTACTTTTTTACCGATTAATTCTTCTGGATTTGTGTACCACTCGGCAATACCCGACAGGATTTGACGGTGTGCTTTGTCTCCTGCATCCAGGCGGAATTTCAGTAGTTTATCTGCACCTTCGACTTTATCGCAGGCAATGACCTCCGCTACCTTTAATTCAACTTTATCAAAATCATCATATTTAATTTGTTTCTCTTTGACCGAAATTAATTCTGTTTCCGTCGGATTCCAATCGATTGCTTCTTCATTTTCTTCTATCGTCTTAGGTGTACCACCAGCCATTTGCTCACGAATATATGCTACTTCTTCCTCCACGTCCAGACGAGGAAAAATTGGTGTTCCTTTTTTAACCACTTTTGTATTTTCCGGGAATCCACCGAAATTCACGGTTGCCCAATCTCCTGCCTCATCACCATCAACACCTAGTTGAGCAAAGATTTCCTTTGGCGCATGTGTCAAGAATGGCTGAAGCATAATAGCCGACACACGTAAACTCTCAGCTAAATGCACCATGACGCTCCTTAATTCAGCATTTTTTCCTTCTTCTTTTGCAAGTTTCCATGGTTCCGTTTCATCAATATACTTATTAGCACGTGAAATTAATGTCCAAACATTGTTAAGTGCACTGCTAAATTGCATGTTTTCCATTTCTTCCTGATATACGTCAATTACTCTTTCAGAAGTTGACTTCAATTCTTCGTCATATGCTGTTACATTCCCATTGTATGCAGGGACATCGCCACCAATATATTTGTTAATCATTGCTACCGTACGATTTAGCAGGTTCCCTAAATCATTGGCCAAATCATAATTCACACGTGAAACAAAATCTTCTGGTGTAAACACGCCATCACTTCCAAAAGCAACTTCACGCATTAAGTAATAACGTAATGCGTCTAAACCATAGCGTTCTACCAACATCTCAGGATAAACAACATTTCCTTTTGATTTTGACATTTTACCATCTTTCATTAACAACCAACCATGACCAAAGATTTTCTTCGGTAATGGTAAATCCAATGCCATTAACATAATTGGCCAATAGATTGTATGGAAACGTACAATTTCTTTACCTACCATATGCACATCTGCTGGCCAGAATTTGTCATATAACTTCTTATCATCTGAACCGTAACCAAGTGCAGTAATATAGTTAGCTAATGCATCAATCCAAACATATACAACGTGCTTTGGATTACTTGGTACTTTAATTCCCCATGAGAAAGTTGTACGTGAAACAGCGAGGTCCTCTAAACCTGGTTTAATGAAATTATTAATCATTTCATTTTTACGGGATTCAGGTTGAATGAACTCTGGATGGGCATTATAATATTCCAGCAAACGATCTGCATATTTACTCATTTTAAAGAAATACGATTCCTCTTTAATCAATTCAACCGGGTGGCCACTATCAGGTGACTTTCCTCCAATGACTTTTCCGTCTGCATCACGTTCCACATCAACGAGTTGTGTTTCTGTATAGAATGTTTCATCGGGTACGGAATACCAACCCTCATATTCATCTAAGTAAATGTCACCCTGCTCTAAGAATCGTTCAAAAATAGCCGCTACTGCCTTTTTATGGGCTTCTTCGGTGGTACGAATGAATTTATCATTACTTATTTCGAGTAATTTCCATAAATTCTGCATTCCTTCTGCCATACCATCCACATATTCCTGTGGCGTTGTATTTAACTCGATCGCTTTGTTTTCAATTTTTTGGCCATGTTCATCACTACCTGTTAGATAGAATACATCAAAACCCTGCATTCTCTTGTAACGAGCCATTACATCGCAAGCTATTGTTGAATAAGCATTACCAATATGTAACTTACCGCTTGGATAATAAATTGGTGTAGTTATATAAAAAGTTTTCTCATTTTTTGACATACACGTACCTCCTTAATCTATACCATCATATGATTATAAAACTATTGTAGCCATTATAACGTAATTTGCCAAACACTGTGTAATAACGACATATAAATTGCTCCTCTATTGCATGTATAACCCATTCTTCTTATTTATATAATTAAAAAACGAATGAAGTAAATAAAATTTTCCAACTAATGGTAAAATTTTGTTGACACATTAATCTAAAATTGGTATTCTATTTTTTATAAAGATGTCGAACCATGACGATTTTTTTAACAAAGCGAAAATTTACAGTAAAACATCGATCCTTGTTTTACTAACCTTGGGAGGAAACAATGAAGTCTACTGGAATTGTACGTAAGGTCGATGAGCTGGGCCGTGTTGTCATACCAATTGAACTTCGTCGTACACTGGATATCCATGAAAAAGATACAATGGAAATTTATGTGGATAACGATAAAATCATCTTGAAGAAATATAAACCCAATATGACATGCCAAATAACTGGTGAAGTTTCAGAGGAAAACCTGTCTTTAGCAAATGGCAAGCTAATCCTCAGTCCAGAAGGTGCACAGGCACTGATGGATGAGATTCAAACACGATTAAAATAATCACAAACAAATCTTACTCGCCAAATAAATAGCAAAGTTACAAAGAGAGCTGACGCCTGCACCCGAGCACGTCAACTCTCTTTTATTTAGGCTATTCTTGGTTGCTTTTAAAGACTTGCAGAGTTGAGATAGAATGCGACGTAACTGCTTTTCCCGCCGTCCGGGATCGCTCTGGGCGGATGCGCATCCTTAGGGCACGGCCTCAGCCGGACTGGTGAAGCTGTATGATGTTATTTTAGCCCCGCAAGTATAGTAATTGTCAGCAACCTTTTAACCAGCTCTGGGAAATACACGTGGACTCCAGCGGGAGGAAAGGCATCGGTGAGACCCCACAGTGCGTCAGCATGAAGAGGCTCACCAGCCGCCCGCGAAAAGCGCAGTGTATTTCCCAGAGCGGTCGCCGAAGTTGCTGCATACTGATAGAAAACCAGCAGTTAATTCGGAGTTTATACATTTTGTGTGAATAACAGCAAATCTTATCGTTAGGACAAGTAAGAGCAGTCCTTTATATAACAGACTCTAGTTAATATGGTAGTTCTGATATACATCACGTTTGGGCATACTTCTATCAACAGCTGTCTGTTTTATTGCATCTTTGCTCGATAAAGCTTTTTCTTCTATATAATAGTCTACATGCTCAAGAATAGTTAAATCGTCCCACCAAGCAGATTCAACTAGGTCCTCAGACGATTCACTTCCACCTTCTACCACAATTACAAATTCGCCTCTCATCTCATTTTCCTCAGCCCATGTGATTAGCTCTTCCGTAGTTCCGCGTACAAATTCTTCAAATCGTTTTGTCAGTTCACGAGCAATAGCAATTCGCCGTATTCCAAACTGTTCCTGAATAGCCTTTAGGGTATCTTTTATCCGATACGGCGATTCGTAAAATAAAAGAGTTGCCTTTAATCGTTTCAAACGATCCAATTCTTCCATTTTCGCTTTCTTTTTTCGTGGCAAAAAACCGTAGAAATAAAATTCACCTGAAGGTAGGCCTGATCCAACGAGCCCACATAATGCTGCGTTTGCCCCAGGTAAGACAACTACTTTTTGATTCATTTCAATTGCTCCCTGAACGATTTCAAAACCAGGGTCAGATATAGCCGGCATTCCCGCATCACTGACAAGAGCAATCAATTCACCCTTTTCAATCCGTTCAAGTAATTGTTCCCCGCGGGCCAATTTATTATGTTCATGATAGCTGATTAAAGGAATGGAAATATCAAAGTGGTTCAGCAACTTTTTCGTGTTTCTTGTATCTTCTGCAGCGATTAAGTCAGCAGAGCGCAGAATATTCAATGCTCGATATGTAATATCTTCAAGATTTCCTATCGGGGTGGGAACAACATACAGTGCACCTTGTGTTTCATCATCAAAGCTCTTTTGTATTTTCAATTGATATACCTTCCTTCGACAATTCCCCTATGAGCAGCTTTTTATCCTTTCGGGAAAGTTGTTTTATCTGATATTCCTTTTGCATGGCTTCTTCTTTCGTTTTAAATCTTTCGACAAAAACTACTACGAATGGTCCTCTACCTCTTGTATATTTTGCACCTTTACCACTTTCATGCATTTTTAAACGGTGTTCCAAGTTATTCGTATATCCTGTATAAAGGCTATCATCCTTGCAACGAAGGATATACACGACATGTTCACCTGCCATAGATAATTTCCCTTGCTTCCTTCGTATAGGTTCTGTCTTCTTCATATACATACAAAGGAGGCAATATTTTCAAATCTGCCTTTCCGTCCCGAATACCTTCCACCAGTAGCATATTCGCTTCCTTCCCTTTTTTAGGATAGACTAGTTGCATCCGCTTCGGTTCAAGCTTATATTTTCTGAAAAGTTCTATGATATCAACAAGTCTTCCAGGTCGGTGTACCATTGCAACCTTTCCTCCAGGTCTCACATGTAATTTACATGCCTTTACAACATCTTCCAATGTACAATACACCTCATGTCTGGCAATTGTCAGGTATTCATTATGGTTATGCTCTGTGCTTGATGAGTTTTTAAAATACGGTGGATTACAGGTTACCACATCAAAACTACTCTGACCCAGTACAGGCTGCATTTCTTTCAAGTCACCGTGAATCATTTGCATTTGATCATTTAAACCATTTAATTTTACATTTCTTTCAGCCATTTGAAAGATTCTCTCCTGAATCTCTACTCCGGTGATCTTAGCATTTGTTCGAATGGATAGAAGTAGAGGGATAACACCATTTCCCGTACATAAATCTAAAATCGTTCCACCTTTTACCGGTACATAGGCAAAATGAGCAAGTAAAACAGCATCGAGTGAAAAAGCAAAAGCAGTGGGGCTCTGAATAATCTGCATGCTTTCATTAGCTAATAAATAATCAATTCGTTCATCATCAAATAACTGTACCATCATTAACTCCTTACATCATCCACTTTATTATCAATAACTTAAGGATTTTTACGTAATTGAAAAGAAAGCTGCCTCTAATAGGAGGCAGCGATGAAATACTTTCTACAAGTACTGCAGAAAGCCATTTTATTTTGTTTTATCAAAGAAATCAAGACAGAAAATACAATCCTCATTTCTCCTTGGACTCCCAAATTCCAAATTACAAATATGAAAGCCTTCTTCATATAACCTGGCGAGATTATCGTATCCTTCACCCGGATGACTTCCCTTTTTAGATCCCTTTTTGGCAGTATTATCTTTAACTGCTTCGGTGTGATCTAGATGGTTACGTAAATTGTGGTTTTCTACGGCTAGCCGGTGATTCTCTTCAAGAAGATCACTTAATCTTCCTTTTAGATCACCAAGTTGCTCATACAACTCGCCAATTTGCTTTTCCATATCGGAAACCTGATCAAAAATTTCTCTGTTCCCCACGCCCACTCACCTCATCATTCTGTGGCTTGCGCTAAAATTCCTTGTTCTATTAATTCATCTAACGTATATTCAACAACGCTTTCCTTTTCCGGAATTTCGATTTGGACAAGTCGTTCGAGTATGTTCAAACCAACTACTTTTCCTTTTCCATATGGGGTTTTAATAGCTTTCCCAATATCCGGCAAATCACGCTTCGCTGTTTCATAGTCATCGTTCTCATACTTCAGGCAGCACATCAGTCTGCCGCATAATCCAGATATTTTCGCCGGATTCAAGGAAAGATTTTGATCCTTTGCCATTTTAATGGAAACTGGTTCAAAGTCACCTAAAAATGTTGAGCAGCAGAGCATCCTGCCACAAGGGCCGATACCACCTAGCATTTTCGCTTCATCACGAACACCAATTTGACGCAGTTCAATTCTTGTTTTAAACATAGACGCTAAATCTTTTACCAGGTTTCGGAAATCAACCCTGCCATCTGCCGTAAAATAGAAAATAATTTTATTGCGGTCAAACGTGTACTCTACTTCTACCAGATTCATATCCAGCTTATGCTGCACAATTTTATCTGAACATACGTGAAAAGCCTTTTCAGCCTGTTCCTGATTCTCCACAACGGTCAATTTATCTTTCTCATCAGCAACGCGAATTACCTTTTTCAAAGGAAGAACAACATCTTCTTGATCCACGTGCTTATTCGTAATAACAACTTTTCCAAATTCAATCCCGCGTACCGTCTCTACAATAACATAACTATCCATGGAGACATTTTCAATGCCTGGATCAAAATAATATATTTTACCCGCTTTTTTAAAGCGAACTCCAATAACTTCTATCATTATTTCACCTCTGTATTTGAAGTGCCAGTTGTTCAATCACAAGTGTGGGTTGAACATTTTGCTTCAATTTCCTTTTTGCCTTCAGGACGAGATTCAAAATATTCACCAAATGTTCCTGAGAAAAGGACATTGCAGCCTTTTCAACTAATGCATCCTCTGGGGTGAAAAAAGCATATGCACCTTCATTTCCTATATGGTAATAAAGGATATCTTTAAAAGCCAAAAGCAATAAATCCAATCCCTGCTCCTGCTCCTTCCGATCCTTAAAATGAGGAACCCAGTGATTGTGAACAAAAAGATAAACGTCTTCCGGCTTTATCGTAAACATTTCTATTAATTGTACCATTAATTTTCTTGCTTCTGCAAACCACTCATCTTCATTCCATTTAAATGCTTCATCGAGATTATTGGTCAGCGCACTCATTAACACTGCATCATTCTTAGCCATCCCATTTTCCATCAAATGATTTTGAAAAGAAACTGTATTCAATGGTTGCAGGTCAACAATCTGACAACGTGAACGTATTGTCGGAATAATGGACTGACTGTTCTCTGTCAACATAATAGCTGTTGTCTGTTTACTTGGTTCTTCCAAGAATTTAAGAATTCGGTTTGCGGCATTAACAGTTAGTGTGTCTGCATCTTTAATAATATAAACCTTCTGATTCGATTCCACACCTGAATAGGAAAACTCTTTTTGAAGATTTCTCACTTGCTCTATTTTAATTGATTGTCCTTCCGGTTCAATCCAATGAACATCTGGGTGATTACCGGAAGCAATCCGTTTGCAGTTATTACATTCATTACATGGCTCTACACCAAATTTATCCGTGCAGAATAACCCCTTCGCAATTAATAACGCAATTGCTTCTTTTCCTGTCCCACGTTCACCGTGAAGCAAATACGCATGAGAAACCCGGCCTTTTTTTATACTGTTTATTATAATCCTGCTTGCTAGTGGTTGCACGTCGGCAACCTCAGACCATGTTTTCATAAGTACCCGCCCTCAGAGTTTAACTTTCATTCACACTACTAAAACTGTCAGCGTTTTAAAAAACTACGTATATATATTAATCAGTAATCCCTTGATTTCTCCAATAAGCCCCAAGATATCTACCGTCTTCTTTTCCTGATTCATAATTACTTCTGTGAGTTCAATTAATTTTTCATCTACTTGTTTGATAATAGCCAATTTACGGTTACCATTTAAACCAAAACTGTGTGATTTCTGCATGCTGTAGCCATTATTAACTGTTTCCTGCAAAAATCCCTTTACCATTCGCTTAAATTTTGCCAACTCTCGAAATGATCGGAAACGCACAAGTTTGTTACCTTGAGCAGTGATATTTTGAATAAGCTGCTGTACTTCCTGCTGCTTTAAACTTTGTGTCTGGGACTGAACCATTTTATTAAAAGTTTGATTCCCATTAAATGCCTGCCTTGTATATTTCGGTTCTGTCTTGGCTTGCATCTCATTTGTGATTTTCATCGGTTCAGCCCCCTTCTCAAACGTGTATGATTAAAACTGAAAAAATGATTCAATTGGCAGAATAAATACGGTTGCTCCACCAACTTCAACTTTGACCGGTTTTGGGATATACGAATCTGCATTGCCACCCATTGGTGAAATTGGAGCCACCATTTGTTCACGATGGGAACAGTTATCTTCGATGGTTTTTAGTGCAAGGTCTACTTCGTCATCATTACATCCTATCATAAGGGTTGTATTTCCCTCTTTTAGAAATCCACCGGTAGTAGCTAGTTTGGTTGTTTTGAAGTCTCCTTCTCCCAAAGCATTAACAAGTCGATTCGAATCCTTATCTTGAACAACAGCCATGATTAATTTCATGTCAAAAGCCCCCTTTATTTTAGATGAGAGATAATACAATCGAATGCGTCCTGCTCAACAGCCTCCATGGATTGGTCTGCATTAATCGTTTGAATACGTTCGGGAAATCTGCCTGTAAGAACCTCATATCCTTCATGAACCAATTCATGAAATTTTATATTCTCAAGATCCAGACGATTTCTCTCTCTATCTTTATTCGCCGCGATACGGTCTAACCCCTTTTTTGGATCAATATCAAAAAACAAGGTCAGGTCCGGCATACAATCCTTGATGGCAAATTGATTAATAGCAAATACTTCATCAATCCCCAACCCTCGTGCATGCCCTTGATAAGCAAGACTGCTGTCAATAAAGCGATCACAAAGAATTACTTTTCCTTGTTCAAGCGCCGGTGACACCTTTTCCACTAGATGTTGTCTCCGTGCTGCGGCATATAAAAGTGCCTCTGTTCGCTCTTCCATTTCTATATTGACAGGATCGAGAATAATTTTGCGAATTTGCTCAGCAATTTCAATACCACCAGGTTCGCGTGTAGTCAGTACATCGTATCCTTCTCCTTTTAGCTTTGTATAAATTGCATGGAGAATAGATGTTTTCCCTGCACCCTCGCCACCTTCAAATGTTATAAAATAACCACTCATGTATGTGTCTCCTTCATCATATCAATAAATCCTGATGCCTTCTTCGCGCTGTTGAATTCGAATTCCCTGCTGACGAAGTTGTTCAATTGTTTCAATATGTGCTGCTGTGATTTTTTCACCTTTAACTATGAAGGGAATCCCCGGCGGATATGGAATAACCGCCTCAGCTGCTATATGTCCGATGCCTTCTATAAAAGGTACCCGTGTATATGATTGTGCGCTCATTACCTCATACGACAAAGCCAATTCCTGAATTGGTTGGGAAAAGAGCTTTGCTATCTCTATTGTAGCATGATTCGTATGATTTTTTAATCGTTCCTCTACGCTTTTTACTGTTTTTTTCAAGGCCTCTCCTTGTTTAAAAGGTGCAAGTCCATGAATGAATAAAATTTGGTTATGTGTTACTAACTCTGGATAGATATTTTCAGCTTCAAATAACTTGGCCACTTCCTTAACGGAAAAGCCATGTTTCACGTGAAACGTTATTTTTAATGGATCATCCGCAGGGAGCAAATTGCCATAAGTAGTACCTTGCAAAATCTTCCTCACATTTGAAACGCTCTCCATAATGGCTTTTATCTCATCAGTGGTTAAAATTGCTAAAAAGGATCGCGCAATATCCAAAGAAGCCATGAGTGGGTATGAAGGACTACTAGATTGAATCATTTGCAAGAAATGCGCGATACGTTCTTTCCTTATGAATTTTGATTTAATATGTAGAAAGGAAGCCATTGTCATGGCTGGAGCCATTTTATGTGCAGACTGAACGACAACATCAGCACCTAAATCCAATGCAGATTCAGGAAATGGACTGCCCAAAGAAAAATGAACCCCATGTGCTTCATCCACAAGAACAGGTATATGATACGCATGCGCCTTTTCAATCATCTCTTTAATTGGATAGGTTTTTCCAAAATAATCCGGATAAGTTAACAACAACGCTTTCGCATCAGAATGTTGCCTTAACGCCTCATCCAATACAGCTATGCTTGGATTGGTGTAGCGACCAACCGTCTCATCATACTCCGGTGCAATGAAAACAGGCTTAGCACCGCTTAATTCCAAGCCATTCATTATTGATTTATGACTATTGCGTTGCACAATAACTTTATCTCCCGGACTGCACGAAGCTAGAATCATTGCCAAATTTCCAGCAGTGCTCCCTCCAACAAGAAAAAAGGTGTGATCCGATTGAAAGAAGTCAGAGGCATAATATTCTGCTTCAGCAATAGCTTCCGTGGGGGCATGAAGATCATCAAGACCAGGAAGTTCTGTCATATCTATTTTCAAAATTTGTTCGAAGTATTTATACGGTCCATCCGGAAATAATGTTCCATTTTTATGGCCTGGCACATGAAAGGATAGTGGTTGTTCTGCCGAAAATTGCTTCAGTATTTGAAAAAGCGGCATTCTTTTATGGTCTACTTTCTTCATTACTATTCTCTCCTTAGTTTGCGTACTCTTTCTATACTAATTCAACAAAAAAAGCCTTTGCAAGCAAAGACTTCCACATACATGATAATTCAATCAGTTCGTAACAACCACTTTTTATTAACCTATGAATATAATTTCGGTTGATTGATATTTTTTAACTTTTGCAAGTAATAATTATACTTCTCTTCTCTTGGTTCGGTATGAATCATATTATATTCGCATTCTGTACAAATGAACGTTGTGTATAGATGAATCCCCTTTGCTTTCTCTTCCTCACAAATGCCACAGTGTTCAAATGAATCTGACTGTTTCATTTCCCCACCTCCGTTTTAAAATTAGTATCTCCTAATCTAACGGAAAGTATACAAGGAAACTTTGAAAAACATTAGAATATAAATAAGTGAATTGCAGCAAGGGAAGCTAGGCCAAACAGACCTAGAAAACCAGAAACAACTGCGGTAAAAAGATTAATAGGTATGTGAAGGCCAAGCATGCCTCCAAAAACGTTAAAGAAGAATAAAAATAATATCCCAATACCAAGTTTAACTGTTGCCTGTCCAATAAATTTCATCGGCTTTACCGGTGCACCAACAAAAAGCAAAATAATAATCAAACCTACAATTAAAGTAATAACTATTGAAGAACTCAATTGGAATCAATCCTCTCCATGGACCTCTTTTTAGTAAAATATGTAAACAAGTTGCATAATAGAACCGATATTAGAAAAAATAAAAGACAAGGAATCTATCATCCTTGTCTTTTGAAAACTATCTTATTATATTAAACTCGCATTGCGTTCATTTTCCGTTGTCTTGCTTCACGCAGGAGAAATAGGTATTTCGCCCGAGCAAGCGCCTCCTGCTGGACACCACTCTGTGTTGGTTCGATACTTTTTCGCACAATTGATTGGAGCTGCTTCCATTCATGCTCCATTCGAAAGATCGCATCCAACAGATCACTATCCACATCTCTTTTATTAACTTTTCTACCCATGTTCTTCACCTAACTCCTAATAAGAGGATGTTCAAAAACACTATACGTCTCTTCTTCCCTCTAACGCTTTCGATAATGTCACTTCATCCGCATATTCTAAATCTCCACCAACTGGCAAACCGTGGGCAATTCGTGTTGTTCGAATTCCTGATGGTTTTACGAGACGCGAAATATACATTGCTGTTGCTTCCCCTTCGATATTAGGGTTAGTTGCCATGATAATTTCCTTCACTTCTTCATCCTTCAATCGATTAATCAAATCCGGGACATTAATATCTTCTGGCCCAATCCCATCCATAGGTGAGATTGCTCCGTGAAGAACATGGTATTTCCCGTGAAATTCTTTCATTTTTTCCATTGCGATTACATCTTTCGGGTCTTGGACAACACAAATGATGGAATTATCACGAGAGGTATCCTGACAGATTGCACAGGGATCCTGATCCGTAATATGACCGCAAATCGTGCAATGCGAAAGTTCTCTTTTTGCATTTACTAGCGCATTTGCAAAGTTAAGCACATCATCGTCTTTCATATTCAAGACAAAAAATGCCAAGCGAACAGCGGTTTTTGGCCCTATCCCAGGCAATTTTGTAAAACTGTCAATTAACTTCGATATCGGTTCTGGATAATACATCAAATTTGCCTCCTAGAAAATCAAAAAAGCGCAGACACCCAGTTATTCGGACTTCTGCGCGTATGTGGATAGAAAAAATTACAATAATCCACTTTTTTTCATAGATTAAAACATGCCAGGCATATTTAATCCTTTTGTGTATTGTCCCATAGTTTCATTTGTCTTATCATCAATTTGTTTCAATACATCATTTGTTGCTGCGATAATAAGATCCTGAAGCATATCAATATCATCCGGGTCAACTACTTCTTCTTTAATTTGCACATCCGTAATTTCCTTTTTCCCATTTGCGATAACTGTAACCATTCCACCACCTGCAGAAGCTTCGAATGATTCTTCGTGTAACTCATCCTGTGCCTGCATCATTTTCTTTTGCATCTTTTGCATTTGTTTCATCATATTATTCATATTTCCCTTCATGGAAAATACCTCCTTGTAAATATTTTGTGTTTTACAGATTTTTCGTCACTGGGTTAGTCCGTCTTACTTTTCTTTGTTCCGTTTCGCATGCTAGCGACTACAGCTTATTCTATTACAGTCGCTTCCATCTTTCTATGTTAATCATGGATTTCCAATAGTTCTTCGCCAAAAAGTTTTTTGGCTTCTTCCACAACCGGATCTGCTTGGGATTGTTCGTCTTTTGGCTTCTCCTGTTTACTAATATATTCTGTACGCAACTCTGACCAATCCTTATCCGGAATGGGAATAATGGTTAACTGTTTATCCATTACACTTGCAAGTACGGATTCAACTGTTTCTCTGTTGTCTAAAAACAAGGAACAGTGGATTTCATATTTAAAGGCAACAATCAGTGTATCCACAGAAGCAGCTGCAGGTTTACTATCCTGAATGGTGGCATGTGCAGGTGCGTTTGTTGTCTTTAGCTTACTCAGAAAGTTTGCCCACTGTGATTGTACCTGTTTAAGCGCAGGTTTTTCTGCCTGACCAAGCACATCACGAATGCGTTCAAACGGTATCTTATATCCATTTTTAGAGGATCTCGCAGGCTGTCTTTTTTTCTCCTTGGCAGCTGGAGTCTGAGCTACTGTTACTGGATGTTCTTTTAGCATTGAAATTTCCTTTTCCAGTTGAGCCATTTTGTTACTAAGCCTTGTAACTAATTCAGCATCCATAGAACTTGAAGTTGCTTCTTGGGCATGATATCGATTGGTAATCGTCAATACCGCAATTTCAATAAAAACCTTCGGGCTGTTTGTCCATTTAATTTCCTGTTGACACTGGTTCAGTTGCATAATCGCATCTTGAATCCACCCGGTTGTTACGGATTCTGCTAAAGCAAGGAAACTCTCATCTGCTCTTGCTCGTTCAAGTAGCCCCTCCAACGCTGGCGCACTCTTAAACAGCAGTAAATCACGCATGAAATAAATTAGATCATATACAAATCTTCCCGGATCTTTTCCACGTTGGATTAAATCGTCCAATCGCTTTAGTGCATGTTCCACATCTTTTTCATGCATTGCTTTAACAATTTCTGTCAGAATAGCTTGAGATACCCCACCTGTAACAGCAAGTACATCATCAAGTCCAACAGTGTCCTCACTGTATGAAATGGCCTGATCAAGAATGCTTAATGCGTCACGCATTCCACCTTCAGCAGCCAACGCTATTGTCTCAAGGGCCTCAGGTGATACTGTTACATTTTCTGCATCCATAATGGCTCGCATACGGCCAACAATCGCTTGGTTGGAAATTGGTTTAAAGTCAAAACGCTGACATCTGGAAATAATTGTTAATGGAATTTTATGTGGTTCCGTAGTTGCCAAAATGAATACGACATGCTTTGGCGGCTCCTCCAATGTCTTCAATAAAGCATTAAATGCGTTAATGGAAATCATATGTACCTCATCAATAATATAAACTTTATAAGGTACGGAGCTTGAAGCATATTTTACTTTGTCACGGATTTCGCGGATATCGTCAACACTTGTATTGGAGGCAGCATCGATTTCAATAACATCTGAAATGGACCCATCCTGAATGCCCCGACATGCCGAACATTCATTACATGGTTCTTTCACTGGTGCATGCTCACAATTAATGGTTTTAGCAAATATTTTTGCAGCACTCGTTTTCCCTGTTCCTCTTGGACCGGAAAATAAATAAGCATGCGAAAATTTTTCCTGTTCAATTGCATTTTGCAGTGTTCTAGTAATATGTGTTTGTCCTACAACATCTTCAAATGTTATTGGACGCCAAACGCGGTATAATGCCTGATAGCTCATAATACAGATTCCCCTCTATGATCTATTTCTAATTATACCCGATTTGAGGGGTTAATGTGAACCGTGGAAGAATAAATATATTTTTAATAAACCAAAACGCAGCGAGATATAACGGGTAAAGATACAAAAAAAACCTTATCAACGAACTGACAAGGTTTTGATTTTATGTAGCCGTGCACCCACTGTCGATGCGACGTCCCTATGCGTTACTTAAGTTCATGGCTCGGCCTAGGCTTCCCTGCGGCACACAAGAATGTCCACTTACTGCTGCTTCCTTCCGGATCTGACAGGGTTCATGGGTTCCTGTTGCGCAGGACCCGGGCGTCAACACCACTCCCTTAAGGCAGACCATAAAAACGTCGCACCTTGAGTGGGAATTCAGCCTCGCTATAGCGGATTGCGAGTACAGGGCACCGCTACCTCCCCGCTTAGCACGGTATTTATTATTATAACTACATTAGTCGAAAATTGCAATGGAAAATACAGGTACTCTATTTCTTCCTATTCCTGAGTTCCCGAAAGAACTCTTTTAATAAAGATGCACACTCATCTTTTAAAATACCCTTTGTTACTTCAACCTGATGATTAAACCTCGGTTCATCCAATAAGTTCATCAGTGTTCCCGCACAACCCGCCTTTGGATCAGGAGCACCATATACAACTCGTTTCATACGCGATTGAACGATAGCTCCAGCACACATTGGGCATGGTTCGAGTGTCACATAAAGTGTACAATCCTCCAGTCTCCAACTACCTGTTTTCGTATTGGCTTGCTGGATGGCAATCAATTCTGCATGGGATAGTGTGGTTTGTAAAGATTCACGCAGATTGAAGCCTCTGGCAACAATTTCATCTTCATGTACAATGACTGCACCAATCGGTACCTCATCCAGAATCCATGCTCTCTTTGCCTCTTCTATGGCTGCTCGCATAAATATTTCATCATTCATCTAATCACAACACTTCTATAGTAGTTTGAATCACCTGTAATAGGGTAATAAATAAGCTAATTAAACGTTTAGTGAAGGAGCATTAAATATGGATCAATCATTTTCAAATACTGCCGTAATCTTTGTAGATATTATAAACGATTTTGACTTTGATGGCGGAGAAGATTTATACCTGCATACAAAAGCCATCTTACCCAATCTCATCAAGTTAAGAAAATATGCCAAGGAAAATGATCTTCCTATCATTTATGTTAATGATCATTACGACTTATGGCAAGCAGACTTCCGCAAAATCATCAATAAATGCACAAATGGTAAAAGTAGTGAAATTATTGAAGCTTTAGCACCCGATGACAAAGACTACTTTCTGATTAAACCACAACATTCTACGTTTTTCCAGACACCACTCCAATCATTGCTTATCGAATTGGAACGAAACTATTTAATTATGGCAGGTATCGCGGGAGATATATGTATTCTATTTTCAGCACAAGATGCCTATATGTATAAATATCAATTACGTATTCCAAAAAACTGCATGGCATCAGAGCAGGAGCAAAATAATGATTATGCGTTATATTTGATGCGTTCTGTCATGGATGCAGATATTACACCCATTTAAGTCATATCTTATACTTTCCCTTCATAAATTTGGATAGAGAACTAAATAGAGGGGGAAGTTTTTTTGCAAATTCATATTGTTAGTCAGGGAGATACGTTATTCTCGATCGCAAATACATACAATACAACTGCTGCCGCTATAACGGATGCCAATGAATTGGAAGCACCTGATAATCTTGTCCTCGGGCAGGCGATTGTCATCCCAATTATCGGCCAATTTTATTTTGTTCAACCAGGTGATAGTTTATATTTGATCGCAAATCGATTTGGTCTACAGTATCAAGAATTGGCCCAAATTAATAATATACCTATTGAATCAACGCTTTCTGTGGGGTTAAGGATTTATATTCCAGCTTTGGAAAAAGGACCCATTACTTCCTACGCATATCTAGAGCCTTTTGGGGAGACCGTTTCTGAAACCCTTGAAAATGCCACCAGGAAAAATTCACCTTATTTAACCTATCTTGCATTGTTCAGCTATCGAGTCAACCGCGATGGAACATTGACTCCCCCACCATTAGGCAATCTTAGGCAGATAGCAGAAGAAAATGATGCTGCACTCACAATGGTCGTATCAAATTTGGAAGAAGGCGCCTTCAGTGATGAACTTGGAAATATCATACTTACCGTTCAAGCTGTTCAGAATACACTATTGGATAATATTGTAAATACTGCCACTGCAGGCGGATTTGTCGATGTTCATTTTGACTTTGAATTTTTGCCTTCAGAGGATCGAGAAGCATATAATACTTTTCTTCTTAGCGCAAAAGAAAGACTATCCCAGGCAGGTTTATTATTGTCCACAGCGTTAGCTCCCAAGACAAGCGCAACACAAGCGGGGCAATGGTATGAAGCACATGATTATGCTGCGCATGGGGAAATAGTCGATTTTGTTGTTCTCATGACGTATGAATGGGGCTACAGCTTTGGTCCTCCGCTGGCCGTCTCCCCAATCAATGAAGTAAGAAGAGTAATTGAATACGCTATAACCGAAATACCTCCAGAAAAAATATTAATGGGTCAAAATTTATATGGATATGACTGGACACTTCCGTTTGTTGAAGGTGGACCAGCAGCACGTGCAGTAAGTCCACAACAGGCAATTGCGATTGCACGCGAAAACAATGTGGCCATTCAGTATGATACGACAGCACAAGCACCATTTTTCACCTACACAGACACGGAAGGACTCCAACATGAAGTTTGGTTTGAAGATGCTAGGTCCATTCAGGCCAAATTCGATTTAATACGTGAATTTAATTTATTAGGTATTGCTTATTGGAAGCTTGGTTTAGCCTTTCCACAAAACTGGCTACTACTAAATGACCAATTTATGATTACAAAAATGGAGTAACAAAAAGGGACCTTTAATGAGAAGGTCCCTTTTTCTTTGTTATTTTAACAAGTTTAACGATTCACGATTGAATGCTGGTATGTCATCTGGCTGCCTGCTCGTTACCAATTGGTTTTGACATACGACCACTTCTTTATCTACAACTTTTGCACCTGCATACTCCATATCTACTTGAATCGATTTAAATCCTGTAGCATCACGGCCTTCCAATGCTTTTGCTGTAATTAATAGTTGTGGGCCATGGCAAATTGCAAATACTGGTTTTTTCTCATCCATAAAGTGTTTTGCAAACTTCACGAAACGATCATCTCCTCTTAACTGATCCGGAGAAAACCCACCAGGTATAAAGAGTGCATCAAAATCACTTGGATTCACATCATCAATTCCATAATCAATTGTTATTGTAGCTTCATTGTTTTTACCAGTTACTTCATTACCCTTTTCCTTTTCAATCGTCACAACATCATGACCCGCTTCTTTAAATTCTTTTGCTGGACTTGTATACTCAACGTCCTCAAACATATTTGTAAGGAGAGTTGCTATTTTTTTACCCATTTGTAATCCGCTCCTTTTCCCTGAGTTGATTCATAATGAGTCTACCCCCTTAAATTAAAAACAAAACATTACCTGTCCATTCCCATTAAACTCCTTAGCTCTTGTTCATTGACGATTAAATCCTTAATTGTATAATCTTCTAGCACTTTAAAAAACGCATGTAACGCTCTATTCAACGTATGTTTTAATGTACATGCCGGCGATATAACACAATGATCTGTCTCTTTATCAAAGCACTCCAATAAATTAAAATCACTTTCCAAGCTGCGGACAAGCAAGCCAACATTGATTTCCTCTGCTGGTTTGGCAAGACGAATTCCACCGTTTCTTCCCCTCACTGTTTCCAATAATTGCATTTTATTTAACTCAAAAACGATTTTCCCCAAATGATGTTGTGAAATATTAAATACTTCGGATATTTCTTTAATACTGGAAAGCTCCGTATTCGATTTCGTCCCTGTATATATTAAAATGCGCAGTGCATAATCGGTATATTTTTTTAATTGCAATGTAAATCACCTCGATAACTTCTTCACAATATTGTAACACAAAAGGCAGTTTTCACTATTGATACCGCTTTAATAAATAGTATACAATTAAAGATGTATTTGAAATACATGTTTAAACTAAGACAGGGAGTGCTTAACGTGGCAACAGAAACAGCAATCGGCTTAGATCAGAAAACAATGGATACAATTAAAGCTACTGTACCAGTTTTAAAAGAACATGGAACCGCGATAACCACAAGATTTTATCAGCTCATGTTTAAAGACCATCCGGAATTGAAAAATATATTTAATCAAGTCAATCAGCGAAAAGGAGATCAGCCAAAAGCATTGGCAAATACAGTGTATGCAGCTGCTGTACACATTGAAAATCTCGAAGCAATTTTACCAGTAGTGAAACAAATTTCAGAAAAACATAGAAGTTTAAATATTAAACCTGAACATTATCCAATCGTTGGGAAATACCTTTTAATGGGGATAAAAGATGTTTTAGGAGATGCAGCAACAGATGATATCATGAATGCGTGGGCGAAAGCATATGGAGTAATCGCCGATGTCTTCATCTCTGTAGAAAAAGAAAAGTATGATGAAACAGAAAAAAATATTGGTGGTTGGATCGATTTCCGCGACTTCAAGATTGTTAAGAAAGTAGAAGAAAGTGATGTCATTACTTCCTTTTACTTGGAACCCGCAGATGGAAAAGCCTTTCCTACTTACAAAGCCGGACAATATATTACCGTAAAAGCTGAAATCCCCGGTGAAACATACGATCATTTACGTCAATACAGTCTATCCTGTGCTCCAGGTGAAGATTATTATCGCATTAGTGTTAAACGCGAAGATACTAACCTAGATCATCCAAAAGGAATTGTCTCCAGTTTTTTACACCACCATATGCATGAAGGTAGTATTTTACCAATCAGTGCCCCATCTGGTGACTTCTATCTAGCTCAAAACGATGAGAGACCATTAGTTTTAATAAGTGGTGGTGTTGGTTTAACACCACTGATGAGCATGCTTGAAACCGTAGTGAAGGACCATCCTGAACGCGAGGTAATCTATATCCATGCAACTCGCTCAGGAAAATTCCATGCTATGAAAGATCGCGTGGATCAAATAGCCGCAATAAATAATAATATTACTCGTTTTACCGTATACGATAACCCTGTTGAAGGGGATCAGTATGATAGAGAGGGACACATCGATCAGGAGTGGTTATCATCGATTCTCCCTACAATCGACGCAGCATTTTACTTCTGTGGCCCGAAAGGTTTTATGCGTGCAGCTTACCAACATTTGAAACAATTAAATGTTGCTGATGATGACATCCACTTTGAAATCTTTGGACCTTCTGAAGATATTACACAATAAGATAAAACAAAAAGGAGATTTACCTCAGAGGAAACTCCTTTTTGTTTTATTCTATGTTTTCTTATTTAACACGGAAATCATAATCAAAGACGCCGATTTTCTCCAGGTTGTGGTAAATTTGCGCAGGCATAATATAATATTTCGAGGCAAGATGTAACCTATGACCGGTAAGATCGACCTTCCCTTCACTTCCAAAATAGAAGGCCTGCCAAACAAATTTAGAGCAATAATTCTTTGTGAGATCATTGAGGTCTCTTGTGTAATAGTATGATTCTACACTTTCAATATTTTGCTTGGCCCACTTTGCTGCATTTATGGCATGGTTCGGATGAACTGCTCGTAATACGGTTAATTTTTCCCCTGCCTTATGTCTGCTCAAGTAAATAGGCATACGATCAGCATGTCCTTTTTTCCCCCACTTGTTTACGTGGTAAATACGAAAGTCCTCACCAACAATCCCGGAGTGTCCAACGACCAGAGAAGACAAGGCTGTCTTATGCGAATAAAGAACATCTCCAGGAATCATTCGAATAGATGTACCCGGATAATTAGGGATAGAATCGTTTGATTCTTTCATACTGGAATTCTCCTCAGATTCGTATTTCTACTAATTATAACAAAAATAAAAAAACTTTGGCTCCTGCCACTTGAAAGGCAAAAACCAAAGTTACTATAATTAATCTTCTAATGTAGAGGTATCCCCCGTAGGAAGTCCTAGTTCCCATGACTTCAAGAGACGGCGCATTATTTTACCGCTTCTTGTTTTTGGAATGCTATCTTTCACTTCAATTTCACGTGGTGCTGCATGCGCACTCAATCCCGTTTTAACAAATTGACGGATATCTTCCAAGAGCTCCTTGGTATCATCATAGCCATCATTTAAAGTAATAAAAGCCTTAATAATCTCTCCACGCTCTGGATCAGGCTTACCAATAACACCCGCTTCCGCAACAGCTGGATGCTCAAGTAACTTACTCTCTACTTCAAACGGCCCAACACGTTCACCGGAAGTGTTAATAACATCATCCAATCGACCTTGGAACCAGAAGTAGCCATCTTCATCCTGGTATGCACTATCACCGGATACATACCAGCCATTAATAAAATAACTTTCAAATTTACCTTGGTTATTCCATACTTGCCGCATCATCGAAGGCCATCCTTCTTTAATTGCCAAATTTCCCATTTGATTTGGTGGAATTTCATTTCCTTCATTATCCACAATCGATGCTTCTACACCTGGTATAGGTTTCCCCATGGACCCAGGGCGGATTTCTAACGATGGGAGGTTGACTATAAGCTGTGCACCAGTTTCTGTCATCCACCATGTATCATGGACTCTCAGATCAAAAGCTTTTAACCCCCATGTAATGACCTCCGGATTAAGTGGCTCACCAACACTTAAAATATGTCTAAGTGTATCTAAATCGTATTTCTTAACAGCTTCTTCTCCATAACTTACTAGCATTCGCAATGCCGTTGGGGCAGTGTACCATACGGAAACTTTGTTTTTTTCCAAGGTAGTATACCAATCATCTGGTGTAAACCTGCCTCCACGGATGACATTTGTAACACCGTGTAACCATGGAGCAAAGATTCCATAGCTTGTTCCTGTGACCCAACCCGGGTCTGCAGTACACCAATAGACATCGTTTTCTTTTAAATCCAATACCCACTCAGCAGTTGCATAATGCTGAATCATCGCATTGTGTACATGTAAAATCCCTTTTGGCTTCCCAGTAGAACCAGAAGTGTAATGCAATAGCATCCCATCTTCCAAATCTACCCATTCAATTGAAAAATCAGTAGATGCCTCTTTCATTTCCTTGTTATAATCAATGAACTTATTTGCGTCCTCATTATTGTCCCCCACAAGAACTACTTTTTCCAACTTCGGCAGTTCGTTCAGTGGCACACGATAAAGTAAATCAGGTGTCGTAATAAGTATTTTTGCTTCACTATCTTGAAGGCGATCTCTCACCGCCTGTTCCATAAATGCTTCGAATAATGGACCAGCAATAGCGCCAACTTTTAGAATACCAAAAAATGCAGCATAAAATTCTGGACTTCTCGGCATAAAGAGAAATACACGATCTCCCTTGCTTACTTCATATTTCTTAAGTACATTGGCAAACTTATTGCTTTCTTGACTTAGTTGTTCAAATGTCATGCTTTCTTCCCTTTCAGGAGAAGAATACAATAAAGCTACTTTGTCTTTTTTAGCTGGATCTATTGCATGTCGGTCAACAGCTTCATATGCCATATTTACATTACCTGTTGAATTCCAAGTGAAATTCTTTTTAACATCTTCCCATGAAAAACTTTCACGTAACTTTTCATAGTCTTGCAGATTATAATTTCCTTTGCGGGCCGGTACTACTTGCATATCCATTTTATTCACCTCTTATCAATATTTGCAAACGATTACATTTTCGATTACATTAAATTATTAAAACATTCGGTAACTGTTTTTATTTTAGAACATTCTGTGACAATTTAAAAGTGTTTCGCTCGATAAACTGGTAAATTTTTTAAATACACTCTTTTAAACCTTGGCTGTATTCGAAAAGACGGAGCTTATTGATACTTGTCCCACCGAAAGAATTAGTGTTATTTCATAAAATCTATAAACTACGAAGTAACTGCTGGTTGATTTCCGCTGCGGACAGTTGCTTTCCGCAGGCACGGCCTCAGCCTCCTCGAGAAAACCACTCTGCGGGGTCTTCGGACACGTGCTGTTCCCGCAGGAGTCAACTGTCCTCCGCTCCAATCAACTGCCTTAATAGAGCGAATTCATAACTACTCAATAAAGTGATTATTAACTGTTTATTGGACACTATACCAGCTCTGGAAATACACGGAGACTTCTGCGGGAGCAGAAGCATCGGTGAGACAGCGCAGCGCCTTAGCGCAAGTTGGCTCACCAGCCGCCCGCGAAAAGCGCAGTGTATTTCCCAGAGCGGCCACTGAAGCTACTAATCTTATGTCGCATTTTATCTCAACTCTGCGTTATCTCAAAAGCGAGAAATATTACAAAAATATCCTAAGCCTTCATTATCAGTCTTGCTAATAGGGTATTTAGCAGCATTTTATTTCCCATATAAAAAACCACCTACTATTGAAGCAGATGGTTTTTCCTGATTTATGATTGTTTTACTTTTAATTCTTTACGTTTTTCATTCTCTGAAATAACATAAGCCGCTGTAGCGTCACCAGTAATGTTTAAGGAAGTCCGTAACATATCCAGCAGACGGTCCACACCGATAACTAGCGCAATGCCTTCCACAGGCAATCCTACTTGGCCCAGTACCATGGCAAGCATAATCATACCAACTCCTGGAACTCCAGCAGTACCTATACTTGCCATTGTTGCTGTTAAAACAACCATTAGCAGATCGGTAAACTCTAAAGGTATAGCATATACCTGAGAAATGAATATGGTTGCCACAGCCTGCATAATAGCTGTTCCATCCATATTGATAGTGGCACCAAGCGGCTGTACAAAACTACTAATTTCCTTTTTTACACCTAAATTTTCCTGAGCGACCTTCATAGAAACAGGTAACGTTGCATTGGAGCTTGATGTACTAAATCCAACTGACATAGCGGGAAAGAAGGCTTTATAAAATTTGAGTGGATTCGCTTTTCCAAGCACCCAAATAGCCATACTGTAAGTAAACGCGCCATGTACAATCAACCCAAGTATAACTGCAACCATATACATAGCCATAGAACCAAGCGCATCCAATCCTGCATTACCAATAGCAGAAGCAATAAGCGCAAAAGCTCCATAAGGGGCAGTTTTCATAACAACATTAACTAACCAATTGAGAATCTCATTCGCTTGTTCAAACAAGCGATAAATTCCAACAGTTTTTTCTCCTAAGAAAGCTAATGCTATTCCAATGAAAATTGCAAAAGCAATAATTTGTAGCATATCTCCGGAAGCCAATGAAGCAATTGGATTTTCTGGAATAATACTAATTAACGTATCCGTAATTGGAGGTGCTTCTTGTGCTTCATATGCGGCATCTTCTTTATTAAATACGCCTTCCTTACCAGGTTCCAGCAAATAACCTACACCGAATCCGATGCAGATAGCAAAAGCAGTTGAAATCAGAAAAAAGCTAACTGTATATAGACCGATTTTCCCTAATTTTGCTGGTTCCCCTAAACCTGCAGTCCCCAATGTAATCGAGACGAATACAAGTGGTACAACGAGCATCATAATTAAATTAATAAATATCTGACCAACAGGGCCAAGTAAATAGGTATCTAGTGCTGTATATATATTGTCAGAGACAAAGGTTAGACCAATACCAGCAATGGCACCTAGGATGAGGGCAATCATAATTTTTTTTGTTAGACTCATGTAGTTTTTCCCCTCTGAGTAGATTTAACTAATAAGATATAGATGTTGGTAAATCAAAATAAAATTGGAGGAAGAAGATATGTAATACATTAAGTGGTGGCCCCGGCAGGATTCGAACCTGCGGCACATGGTTTAGGAAACCGATAAGATATATTTTAGCACAGCTTAATAGGATTTGGGAAGCTACAAAAGCACTGGTGTTTAGTGGGTATTGATAAATTACATGTTAACTGCCTTTTGGAAGGAGTGACCGACTCGTTACCAAAGTTGTGACCAATTGTGATATTGACTTTTTAAATTTAATACTCTAATATAGAACAAATGTTCTTAGGGGTGTTAACGATGGATAAGGATATCGTTTCAAAATATATAACAATGCCAATGGCCATAAAGGTTTTCAAACAAGACAGTGAAACATTTAGTAACTTTAAACTCGGTAATCTACATCAAGCTAAGTTAGATTCTGTTATCGATAATCTGCAGCGTGATTTTAATGAATTAAAGAAAGAAATGCATACCGTCCATCATTTGAATATCAGATACTTAGGAAAGAGTGATGACCAGGTAGGGTTTAGAGTTAATAATGAAGTAATTACTTTCACACCTGGAGAATTGCAGATGATGACTAGCGATGTAATGTGTAATTATCTATATGGAGATAAGGCAACAGATTTTGAACGAAATGACCGTGTATGGGAGGATTAAACATGAACCTAGAACAACGTCACGATTGGGCAGTCCTAAAAGCTGAAATATTAGGTGTTGCTGCTAATCTAGATAGTGATACTCAATACAGCAAAGAGCAAGCTGTAGAGGATTTGGTTAAGATTGTGGATGAATTGATTGGAGATCGTATATAAATATTTTTTATTTTCTTCACCCCCTACTCGTATTTTATTTCGATTATATATATGAGGAGGGGTTTTTTATGGAAAAAATTATTAAAGGTCATTTGGTAGGGTTTAGATCAGTAAGAGATATGGAGATGCTCGAGGAGGATTACAACGGAGAATTTACGGATGCTGGTATGAGTGATATTCAATATCCACGTTACAATGGCGTACCGAGTAAGGATGAGTGTGATCGTATTAGTGAGGAGTTGTCTGGGAAAATAGTTATATATAAAACAAAAAGATAGTAGTAAATACATTTTTGCATCATTCCTAAATCTGTTACACTTCTCTCAACAAGCCTAACAGGTAAGGGAGACATATACATGGACTACTTAAAATTAGCAAAAAAGCATAGTCTTAGCCTTATAGAGGTCAGCATACTTGTTCGACTTAATCAGAGATATCCGAGAGCAATATCGATTGATGAGATATCAGACGATGTAAGAACGCATTCCCTAATAGAGCAAAACATGAATAAATTAATATCAAAAAATCTTGTGGTTTCAAAGTTTCAAAATTATTTAAGTAAAAAGGACCATCGTTAATAAGGTAGGTGCGGAGTTGTCTGGGAAAGTTTTTTATCGTTAAAATAAAAAAGGACTCATAAATCTATGAAATCCTTTAACTACTTTATCCCTATATTATTTTAAACTTCACTACTAATCTTTTGATTTAGGGATAAGAAGGGGGCTAAATCAATCACTTTTTTTGCAAAAGCTACATGCCCAATTACAGAAGTTATACTAGTAAAAAGATCTTCACATATATCTTTTCTTTTAGTAGTTAGTAATGATCGATCTATAACTACGTTTTCTATGTAAAAAGATTTATCACAATCAATAGTTGTTTTACCCTGAAAAGGGTTTCGCTTAATATCTGGTGTTTCCACTATACATCGATAGGGTGGCTTGCTTCTTATTAAATGTGTTGGTTTAAATGTTTGACATTTAACAAATTCTTTTTGGGTTCCACTGTCCACACAAACATACATGTGCGCTTGAACTGCTAATTTAGAATCTAAGTTAGGAAATGGAACCCTCATTCTTACAACATCTTTTTGATCAATCAATTAAAATCACCCCATCTTCAGATATTCTTACGTAAACAGGATTTTCTATATTATCATCATTAGAGAGAGTTATAAAAACATTTTGTTGTTCTTCTGTAAAATTTTGCATATCATCTTTATTTATTATAAAACTTTTATTGTATATCTCGACTACTTCAACTGAATCAATGTAATCGGAAGTATAAGTTTCCCTAAGTGTTTTCAGCAATTCAGCATCTTCTTTAGTAAAATCCTCTTCACAAAGAGATATATGTCTTGTCCCTTTGTTTATCTCTTTTTCTTTTGCATTCCATATGTTTAATTCATGTGTTAACTCCGAGAGCTCCCTTTCAGTTAAAATATTCACTAAAAAGCTGGCGAATTTTGCTCTTTCTTCATTTATAACTTCAGGATTATTTCTATATGCACTCTCTACCTCGTTAAAAAATTCAGGTTTCCTATAAATATAATCTCCATAAACATCACTAAAAACAGGTCCATTTTCATACCCTCTTAGGTAAGTAAAATCCGCATGGTCTCCCTCTACTTTGGAAAGAGTTTCATAGAAAAATAAAAATTTTTGTAATTTTAAAGAGGAAGAGAACCCTTGTCTATAGTTTTCTTTCAACCATCCACTAGCGGCCCTTTTTCTTATGTTAGAATTTAACATATCATTCACCTCCATATACAAACACACCTCCTTATAACATCTGTTCCCTACTTTGAGTGAACTTATGCATAACTAGGTGGATAACAACCAAATATAATATGTTTTCAGAATTCATTATACAACTTATGTTAATATTAACACTAATTAGAAATAATTACCACTAAAAGTTACTAAAACGCAATGTCTGTAACATTACTGTAACATTTTATAGACTTATTTATACAATAAATAATAATTCGCGGCAACATAAAGAGTAGGACACTAATCACACATAATCTGTTCGCATTCATACATAATACTCTTGATTTCTACCTCAAGAGTAGCAATTTTCGCTTCTAATAAATTTAAACATTCATCTAGCTCTTCTATAATTCCCACTAAATCTATTCACCTCAATTAACTATTATATAATAGTCATGGCGTAATGTAATGGTTCAACTCTATGTAATAAAATTGTTAGAAAATAAAAAATGCCTCCAACTATTTTCTGAGTTGGGGGCTTCTTAGTGATAAAAAATAGTATAGTTTAATTAACAAAGTAAATAATACTTAGTGGGCAAGGCTACGAAGGCTGTCCTCCCCTTAACTTATTGCCTCTTCTTATGAAGGGGCTCTTTTTACATTTAATATGTAAAAAAAACCCTCAACTGTTTCCGCAGCTGGACTTTAAAATTCGCGAATTAAACCGTATATCTTGGATATCATATAAACAAAAAATAGGAGAAAACCAATGAAAAATTTACCCCGTAGCCAAGCAATTGAAATTATAAACGAATTCCTAGAAGAAGATGTTTCCGAAATATTTAACGAGCAAGCAAAAAATGCAGGAGAACACGGTGACCCTAGCTTTGTGGTAACGAACAGCAAAGGAGAATCTGTTGAAGTTTTTATTGATTGGAATGAAGAAGAAGATATTTTATCCTACTCAGTAAATGAAGATTTCAAGTCAGAATAAATCAAGCCCTCAACCGTTTCTGCGGCCGAGGGCTTTTTCTACTGTTTATTCTTATTTAATATCTTTTGAAGAAGATTTTCAGCTTTTCTTTTCGCGGTTTCTGTTTCTTTTTCTAGTATGCTTGCGTTAATTACTTTGTTTTCAACGTTGAGCTGAACATCTAATATATCCCCTTCTTTTGCTGAAGCTGGCAACTGATCGCGAGGAACGTCAATTTGTTCTGATTCATTCGCTCGTAATAGCAGTACAGCTATATTTCCTTCGAATCGATCAATTGTATACTTGGCCATGAAAATCATCCTTAGATAGTAATTTGATTTTTCATCTTTTCATAAGTCACGTTACCAATACCACTTACCTTTTTAATATCCTCTTTCTTTTTAAAAGGTCCATATGTGTTTCTGTAATCAATAATTCGCTGTGCAATAACTGGACCAACTCCTGTTATGTATTCAAGTTGTTCAGTATTTGCTTTATTGATATTAATTGGATAACTAATACCTGGTTCTGGATCCGGCTCTGGCTGTGGTTCTGGCTCTGGCTTAGGTTCAGGCTTTATTGTAGGACTCCAAGCTTTCACAGACACCGAATATGTTATGCCATTTGTCAATACTGAAATGTCACCAGATTCTGCTGTTGAATATATATCTGATCCGATTGCTTGTAATCGATTTATAACTTCAGCATGAGGGTGTCCATATGAGTTCCCTTCCCCGTACGAAAGTATTGTTGCAGACGGGTTAACTGCATTTATAAATGCTGATGAGCTACTAGTATTTGAACCATGATGACCTGCTTTAAGAATTGTACTATTTAAATCAAACTTATTAACTAATGTATTTTCTATGTTGCTTTCTGCATCTCCAGTTAACATGAAATTTACATTATTATAATCTGCTTTTAATACAATTGATGCATCATTAGCATTCGTCACATTTGAATTTACGTGTAGTACAGTCATTTTAAAGTTATTGTCGAATGAATATACCTGTCCGATTGAAGGTATTTCAAATGGGATATTCTTATTATCAATTATTGTAAGTAAATCAATGTAAGTTTGTGATGTATGAGCATTTCCACTGTCCACGAATTTTGAAACAGGGAATTCATTTAAAACTGGTATTAATCCGCCTATGTGATCTGCATGTGGGTGTGTTGCTACAACTAAGTCTAATTTCCCAACGTCTTTACTTTTTAAAAATGAAACAACCTTTTGTCCTGCTGACTTTGTTCCTGCATCAATTAAAATATTTGCGCCATCTGGAGTTTGAATTAAAGTCGAGTCACCCTGACCAACATCTATGAAATTAGCCATTGTATTTTTTTCGGGTTCAACCTTAAATTCATCATTCATTGCTCTAGCCAACATAACCGAAAACTCAGCACGAGAAATGTTACTTACTGGTTTGAATGCTCCATTACCAGTTCCATTACTAATCCCTTTTGTTGCAATAGAATTTATATTTGACTTCGCCCAGCTATTTGAAATATCGTTAAAGTAATTACCATTATCTGCCTCGAAATTATAAGCGACAGCGATAATTTTAGCCATTTGCTCTCTAGTTAACGTATCCATCGCACCAAACGTTCCATCTGGATAACCGTTTAGATAACCAGCTTCCACCGAAGCTTGTACAGCTTCAAAATAGTAAGCACCTTGGTCAACATCCGGAAACTTTGATGTTGTTGAAACATTCTCTGTATCTAGCCCTTTAGCTCTTGCCAACATTAAAGCAGCATCAGCACGAGTAATATTGTCTGATACCCCAAATGAACCATTAGGTAGACCATTAACTACTTCTTCTCCATGTAAATACAAGATTTCGTTATCTGCCCACGGTACTTTTTCTAAATCTGGGAATTTTGCTGATGCACTTACGCTATTTGTAAATAACAATACAAATGCAATGAATAAAATTGATATTAAACTTATCCTATTATTTGATATTCTATTAATCAAATTAATCCCCTCCTTATCTATTAGTATACGACATTATTCTTAATTGTCCTTTAAATAATTGTAAATAATTGTATTAAAAAACCCCCAACCATTTCCGTGGTCAGGGGCTTCATCAGTAATATTTAAAAGATAGTATCATCTTATTTTATTTCTTATTTATTATTTATTTCCTCTTTCAACGGTTCAATATGATACTCATTAATATTAGTCACAAGACGATCAATTACTACCGCGACCTCTTGTCTTGTGATATTATCCTTTGGTCGTGTACCATCAAAGTAACCTTCTTTAACTTTCTTGTCCCATATAGGTTTCGCCCATTTAGAAGGTTCATCAGTTTTATCGCCCTTGATTAAATCCCTTAATTCATTGATTTCTTTTTTCAAATCATTATATTGTGACAATGTTAATCCATCCTCCTCGGTATTGTATGACGCTGTTTTAGTAATAATTATATTCTCCTTAAAAGCAACACCAAAATAACGACAAATGGCCTTAGTATGTACCCTGGTCATATCGTGGATGTATTTATCCTGTTTGCTACCAAAGATCAATTCAAAGTCATCGTCATTTGTCATGAATCCATTCTCGGTTAGAACGGATGGCATATTCGTTTCTCGGCAAATGTGCATATTCGTCCAGCTTCCTTTTTCGCTCGCATGTAATCCGTTACCATGTATGGAGTAACCAGACTTATTTACCTCATCCACAAACAAATTAGCAGCCTTTTTCCCTTCAGGAGACGTATGCCAGTAAAAAGCACACCTTCCATTTACGGATGATGTGCCTGCATTTGCATGTATTGACCAAACTAAATCCACCTTTTTACTGTTATATAAATTCGTCCTGGTAGTTAATCCTGTTTCCGCGCTATAAGGTTTCTGCCCTTCAACAATTTTGAAGCCATTGTAAATCAATAACTCTTTAATCGCTAAACCTAGCCTAGAGTTAAAATTATGCTCGTGGTAGGCTTTTCCGACTTTGTACACCCCTTTGGATGGAGGGAACGTTTTATTGCCATGACCATAGTCCAACCCGACTGTATAGCCATTAAATGGATAAGCCATTATCTAGTCTCCTTTGGTTGTAAATTCTTCTTTAATTTCTTCCGGGAATGTTTCGCTACTGCTGTCTATCCCCTTAAGTTTTTCAGCCAATGAATTTGGTACTAATACGCCAACATCTGCCAAGTTTTCTATAATGGATAGTCCCTCGTTAGCAATATAAAAAAGCACGGTTGCATAAGTCACCGCGCCATTTAAACCTAATATTTGATCTACCACGTTCGCCAAAATTATTACTATTAATACCAATACCTTTCGCGAATACCCGAAAAGGCTTTTTCTGCTCCAAAGATTCTTGTTTTTGATTGCCTTAAATATCCCTGTGACTATATCCAATGCCATTAACAACAACAGCAAGTGCAAAAATTTAACATCTCCAAACAAATACATTCTGGCTGCTTCTAAATACTCCAAATTAACAGCTCCCAACATTTCGTCATCTCCTCCATTTTGAATGACCCCCTTAAAATTGTATAACTTCCTCGTAAAGTATTGGTACCACTGTTTAAACCCCTGACAGTGGGAGAGGGTAGCCTGTAACTCTATCCTCGCTTACCCCATAAAAAATACGCCTTATTTGGCGCTCATAAAATCATCTCTTATTAGACGTTGCAATACTCTTACATAGTACCTTTTGACTTCTTCTTTTGCTTCCAAATCATCTGTCATGAATTGCTCGTCTGTGTCGTTTACTGGTATATTCATATTAAATACTTCACCAGACCCACATTCACACGGAACAACTAAGTTATCATACTCATTGAACTCATTTTTCCTCATTATTACTCCAACCATATTATTGATCTTTTCTAATCCACAATTATCACAAACAGTAACTAATGAAGTTCCTTTTATTTCCTTAATCATGCCGTATAATTCCCCCTAAAGTAAAGAAATCCCGATGAACCTTCCCCTGGAATAGCAACCGAAAAACCATCTACTGATATATCAAAAAATGCTGGTGTTCTGTTAGAAGCAGTTGTCGTATAGCTAATTGAACTTGGTGTATATGTTTTCTTTGTTCTGAAATTAACACCCGCTAAAACAGCATTACCAGTTATACCATTACCTGCTCCACCAAGTCCCATAAAGCCTGTCTCAGACCTACTCGTAACAATCTTATTGGAATTAAGGTTGAGTATGTTTCCTGACAAGGCAACTTCTTCTGAGGATACTTCTAGGAAAGTTACATCTCCTATAATACTCGAACCGAACGTGTACGATGCAGTTCCACTAGCAAAGGTGATTTCTTTTAGAAGTGTGTCGTTGCTTTTTCCTAGTGTAATATTATTACCAACATATAAAGAAGTTGTAACATCAATACTTGTATTAGACAGTATAGATCCGGCTGTTACTGTACCTAAATTAGCAGAAAGAGCATCTAATGAAGTAACACTTATTTTGTCAGCTCCAATAGAATCAGCTTCAAGTAAAGCTGTAACTAAGTACCCACCACTAATAACTGTTGTTCCAAGCTTAGCTTTTTCAACTAAATTTTCATAAGCCACGTCACCTAAAGAATTTTTAAGGGTGTTTACTTTAGCTTGTGAGCCTGCTGTAGTTTCAAGTTGCCTAGCAGGAACAGTAGCAACGTTAGTGTAAGTTGATATATCCGTTTCAAAAGCTATACTCCATCCATCTTTAAAACTGTCAGGTGGGCTTATATGTCCCAATTGCGCCTTTTCAACAGTTATCTTAGGATAGTTCCAACTACTTGTAGTATCTTCTAGGATTATAACAACCTTACCACTAGCATCAATTGCTAACCTTACCTTGTTTACCCCATAATCTCCTTTAGAGATAAATGATTTGTTAGGAAAAGAACCACCTGAATATGCGTAAAATCCTACAGATACATCTATATCTGTGTTTCCTGTATACATATAACCCTTTATATCAATCCTCGACATATAATTATTTAG
This sequence comes from Oceanobacillus sp. CF4.6, assembly GCF_051262635.1. Lineage (NCBI taxonomy): Bacteria > Bacillati > Bacillota > Bacilli > Caryophanales > Bacillaceae > Oceanobacillus > Oceanobacillus sp. CF4.6. The sequence goes on from NZ_JBIMEX010000015.1 coordinate 74,016, forward strand.
TGTTATTGGAGTGTGTATTACCATTGCGCCTGCTGCGCTATTACCTCCATTTATACCTGCTAAATTATTAAATGTTTTTACGTTTCCATAATCATTTATATCTACATATTTCTTTGCATTTGTTTCTGCTGTAGATGCAGCACCATCAGCATGAGCTTTAGCACTACTTTCGGCACCATCAGCTTTTGATTGAGAGCCTGTAGGAGTTTCTTTTGTAGTTGGATCATAGTTAGCATCAAAACTTGTACCTGATCCTATTGTCACTCTAGCTGCATTTAAAACTCCAGTTGTTATTTTACCAGCATCTAAGTTTCCTATTTTAGCATTTTGAATTGTTCCATCTGCGATTAAAGCATTAGTTATTGCTAAATTAGCAATTGCATTAGTGCCAAACTGAGCTGCTACCCATGATGAACCATCAAATCGATATATACGATTATCATCATCTGTATCAAACCAGACGTCATTAGTCTTTTTTCCGCTTGTTGAAGGTTGAGTAGCTGAGTAAAACACTGTATTTTTTCCGTCTGCGGTAGCTTGGGCGTTACTGATTGCTTGATCTACGTCCTCTGGGGCAGGTGTCCAGTCGGTTGCTTTGTTGCCTTTTTCTAGTTTAATCCAATTATAAACTCGTGGGAACGTGGTGTAATCACTCGGATAAACTGCCAAATAGAGAAATTCTGTATCTGCACCAGTTATAAATGTTTCCCCGCTCTTATGATTAACTTTCGCAAACGTGTATCCATCAGCAAAGAACGCAGGTTTATAGGGATGTTCATAGTACCTTATTCCTTTATCAGAATCGCTTATATAAGACAGTATATATTCAGTATTAGGAGATACCTTAATTACATATCCACCCAATTCAGTAGAATCAACTAACGCCGTAATCTTATATCCTTCTACAATGACATCCGTTCCGTCGTACCTATACATAATTTCATTAGGGTTTACTAAATTCCTTACACCAATCTCAATCGCATCAACCTTATCCTGTGCCCCTGCCTTATCCTCGATATCTACTGCAGGACGACCATCTACATATACAACATCATTAGCCGTGTTTTCACTTGTCACATCACCAATCTTAACCCAATCTGCACTACTAAACGTAGCACTACTGGACTTTGTAACAGATGACCGATAAACAGCCCCGTTATTATCCCATAAATCGCCTGTGTCATATGGAGTAGTAGGTGTGTCGACAAACACTCTACGCTTACCATCAGCGGTATCTTGTGCATTTGCTGCATCTTGTAGAGCTTTAGCGATTCCCTCGTCGCGAACTAGTGTCCATTTATAAACAGTACCGTCAAGCATGAATCTGTAGCTATAACCGGAACTGCTATCATAGAATAAATCACCAATGTGCCTGTTTTGTTCGTCGGTTGTCGTCCATTCCATTGCCGGCATATTATTCAATGTCGGCTCATGATCATAAAAATGGGATTGAATCTGATTGTCAATCTGTGCTTGGATATTAGCTACATCACTATCATACGTTATTGCATCCACATAATTGGTCAACTGACTATCTGTATAGGCTGTTGCAGCCGCCTCTGCTTCGCTCGCTTTCGTTTCAGCATGTTGTTTAGCTTCAGCAAGTTTCGCTGTATCTGCATCAATCCTCGCTTGTTCTTCAGTCGTTACAATACCGTCTGCGTGTGCTTCCGCTTTCGTTTGCGCAAGGTTAGCTTCAGCAAGAGCATATTCTTCGGCTGCAAGTTGCGCTGCATCTGCTTTGGTTTTGGCATCAAGCGCTGCTGCATCTAATGTGTTTGTGTCCTTAGTATCGATTTCCGATTTGGTATATGTCGTGGTCAATAGTTCATCAGATATTCGCTCATCGATAATCGGCTGTAACTTTAACCATTGTGCTTTAATTTCATCTTCGGTAAACTCTTGAAAATCTCCCAGTTCAATATCTTTAATATTTTCTTGTACAATGTCACGATCTTGATAAAATATCCGTGCTTCCATGTATAGTGAAGGTTCAAATGCACTATCCTTAATCCGGATTGTATCGCCAAAACGTTGAACTTTATTTTCATGACCGGAAACGTTCTCTAAGTCTGCTATTCCTCCAGAATAAGTCACAACAGCATTAATTCGCTTATCTAATTCTTCCCTTCCAAGTAACTGCATTTGCTGTGTGACATATTGCAGGTTCTGTTCTCCAACTTGAGAAGGTAGTCCCTCGGGAGTAAAGGGTTTAATGATATGCTGTCCGTCTCTTCCCCACCTTACCAGCGCATCTGCATCTTCAATAAGCACTTCTAGTCGCTGACCGTTCTCTTGCTTTGGTCCGACTACTAAAAGGGCGGTAACTATTTCATCTGTACGCACATTACGTTCCAATTCAAGTAAATCCCGACCAAACTCAACAGTGCGACCCTGCCAGTCACCTACTCTTTCCAGAAAATCCACATATCTTTTTGCTACACCATTATTGTCAATAGCAACCCTAAAATTTAGTTCTGTGTTCGATTTTTTTGCAATCTCTTTCAACATAGCATAAGGGTTTGTATAATCCGTAGCCTCAATTGAAATTACCATGTCGCTTTCAACAAGACCGACCTCAAACTCGGTTGTGTTCAATAAATCTTTAGCAACCGCTCTGACAGACATATCCGAAAAAGACTGCGGTCTTATGACTGCTGCGGTACTAAGTGTTAAAAAGTGCGCATTTGCGTAGACTTCTCTGTAAACACCATTGCTATTATGCCTCGAAGCATCCTCATTGATAATAAACTCACGATATTCCCCTTTATTTTCGTCAGGGATGATGATATGATTCCGATCCGTTAAAAACTTACTGAATTTTTCATTATTGAACGTTCTGAAGTCAAACGTTTCTTGATAATCGATTAAACTTCGTTTGTGACTATTTTCTATAACCTTGTCGAACGTAATGAAATCTAAAACTTTATCCGTTTGTTTATCAGTGATAAATATCATGCTCTCACCTCCTTCCTAATGATGCTTATTGCTATATGCCAAATCAACGGAATATGCGCCTGAAGGATGTACAATCAAGTTGTTATCCCCTTGATTGAGCGTGAAGAAGTCACTCCCGAAATCTAAATCTGGATAATACTCTCCGTTTAGTAAAACTTCACCTTTTTTGTTATCAAACGTCAATTCGTCACCTGCTCCAACAAGGTACTTCGGCTCTTCCGGTGTTGTATCGTTGTAGCGCCAAAATTTAATATCTTTTAACCGCATTGCTCCGTAATTTGTACCGGAATACATACGCATTCCTACTTGTATTTGCGTAATCGGATTTTGATATTCATTTTGTTTATCGGTATAAACATAATCCCCACTTACCCAGGTATGTTTGCCGTCACTATTAATTAAAGCGAAGTAAGGGCGTATTCTATCACCGTCACGATGTATCCGTAATATTCCCTGGAAATTATTCCATTTCGTTAATGAATCTGGTTTTCGATAATAATCATATCTGTTTGTTTGTGTGCCCAATTGAAATTTACCTTGTACTTGACTTAAATCACGCCACACATCCTCAATTCCTATTTTCGCAACCGTATCGTTATTAGCATCTAGTAGATAAATTTCTAACATTCCTAACATATCGTCTGTCCTGTTTTCAGGAATGTTTAATAAAGTTACAAGTGCATCCATTCGGAAATTTTGTAACGCTGTACCAATATTCCGTTTTATAGATGGTCCTTGCCATCCTTGTGGATCTATCGGTGTACCTACCGTGTTGATTGTAAAATAACCGTTTTCGACCTTCATGTCTCCGGATACAACACCATTATCAATGGTATTAGCAACATTCCATCCGGTCAGCGTACTACAGTCATCATGCAATATTAATGTTTGCCTATCTACGGGTATTTCAGATGCTGTTGCCGGTTGTCCTATTGCAATATACTTATCCGTTTCCGTATTTTGTATCATGGCAAATGTTTGCTTAGATAATGCTGTTAGCCTAAATGATGGATGAGTAGGTACTTCGCCATAATATCGGACATTCGTGTAATCAGATGGGAATGTTGCTGTTAGTTCAGGACCGTATTTGTATGGATCAGGACAAATGATAGTTATCTGACCTTGGTGCATAAAATTATACTCATTGTTCTCACTTGTTGCTTCTGGTACTCCAAAATAAGTGATATAAGGTTCATCTGGAAATACTATAGGAACAGGTTCACCAACGGATAATATTCCGTTCAATTCGTCTATTTTAATGCGCAATCCCTCTTTGTCCATTTCTCTTATATCAGCTTCTATTTCTAGTAGTCTAACAGGTTTCTTTTTTTGTGTTAGGTGAGCCCCGTCCATACTAGGGATAGTCATTAAAGTTAATTCACTTGATGAAATACCTCTCCCTTTTATTGATTTTATTTTAAGATATGGTGCTAGATCAATTCCGTTAAAAAGCAAGTTATCCCCTCCTAAAAGACTCTTTAATTCTCATATCCCTGTCCATATTTTCTTTCACTGGTTTCCATATAACTTTACCAACACGATGACCATCAATAATTACATCAGACGGTTCTATCTTTATACTTTTTCCGCCAGGCTTGTATGGTCCATTATGTTCAGCTGGCACAACAGCCTCACCTTTATGGATCATAGCCAGTCCATCTTGAGCAACAAAGTTTGTCCCTACGTCAAGGCTAGGGATATTAGGGATACTGGGGAATCCAATGTCCATAGTCTTGCCGCCGAATTTTGGCACCCAATCAGGAATCTTAGGTGTAGTTATACTAATACTACTAAGTGCATTTAGCATTCCATTTATTGCAGCAATAACACCGTTAATTGCGCCTTTGATTGAATCAGTAATGCCTGTCCATATTTTGTCTGTAGTAGATTTAATTCCATTCCATACGTCTGATATGATATTTTTAATACCATTGAATACGCTCGAAACCTTGCTTTTAATTCCATTCCAGATGCCACCTAGTGTGGATTTAATTCCATTCCAAACACCTGATGTAACACTTTTGATTGTGTTCCAAATGGTTGTTATAACGCTTTTTATAGCGTTGAATACCGTTGATACATTGTTTTTAAGATTGTTCCATCTATTTTTTACAAAATCTACTAAGGCAGAAACAATCGTAGTGAAAAATGACTTGATTCCATTCCAGATGTTAGTTATTAAATCCTTAACAGCATTAAAAGCATTCGTTGTATTTGTTTTAAGGTTTTCCCATCGTTGTTTTACAAAGCTCACAATCGCTTCTATAACAGTATTAAAGGTGTTTTTAATTCCTTCCCATATCGTAACGAAAAACTCTGCTATAGCGCTAAAAACCGTTGTTGCTGTTTCTTTTATCCAAGTCCATGAGGTGCTCCATGTTTCTTTAACCCATTCTAGGCTCGTGTTAAATATTTCCTTTATCCACTCCCAGGTGGCAACAAAAAACTCACCTATCGCCGTAAATACGGTAATGGTGAGTTCCTTCACGGTTTCCCAATTAAATATAACGATTGCAACTAAAGCCACAACGGCAGCTATTATCATTCCAATAGGACTAACCAGAAATAGAATGGCAGCCCCTATCGCTGAAAAGACAGGCAACAATGCCATGAAGCCACTTATGGCCATTCCAACAAAAATTAACAACGGTCCGATTGCAGCTACTAATCCCATTACAATTAAAATTACCTTTTGTACGGTTGGTGAAAGATTTGTAAACCATTCGCCTACTGATTTAACAGCTTCTATCAATGGCGGAAGATATTCTTTCGCTAAATCTAAAAATATTTGGCCCAGCGGTTCCAAGGCTTCCATTGTTTGGTTCTTTAATATCCCGAACTGATCACCAAGTGTCTGTGTATCTTCTGCGGCAGCTCCTATGGTTTCTTTACTTGAACCTAGAGTTTCTAGTAAATCTTCAACCTCAAAACGACCTTCTCTAATTGCCGCCGCCATGTCTGGTCCAGCTCTTGCGCCGAATAATTCAATAGCTGCAGCATTGGCTTCGGATGTGCTGCCTGCATTTTTAACTGCTTCGATTGTCTTTTGTAGTCCTTCTTCTGCATCGATACCATCTTTCGCCATTTTTCCAAGCGCTTGACGCATAGATCCCATGACAAGTTCAGCGTTTACCCCTTCTTTTTCAAACTTACCTAAAAGAGCTGCAGATGTTTCAAAGTCGAAACCCATTTGACGTAAAGGAGCGCCAAACTGGACCATCTTATTCATTAGGTCCGTAACACCGATACCGGTTGTTTGGGAAACCTTCCAGAAGTAATCCATTGTACCTGCCTGGTCTTCTACTGCAATACCCCAATCGCCAAATGCACGTGTTCCACTTGCAATTAGTCCTGGAACCTCTTCCCCGGCTACCCTGCCCAAATCTAGGAATTGAGTTGTTAAATCTTCCAACGGTTTACCTGTTTGTCCTGTACGTGTATTTAAATCAGCTAGTGCGTTACTAACTTCATCTGCGCTTTCAGGTACATTGGTAAATACATTTTTAAAGTTCTCTTTCAGAGCTTCCAAGTCTTCCCCTGTTGCCCCTGTACCTGCTCGAATGGCGCTGTACGCTTGGTCCATTTCATTGGCAGCCGCAAATGCTACCGTACCAAGTCCAAGTATTGGAGCCGTTAGTCCAGCAGACATCTTCTTTCCGGTTCCTTTTAGTTTGTTTGCGGTGCCGTCAAGGGTTTTCTTCATGTCCTTGAGCCCTTTATTAATTCCTTTTTGGTCAAGGGCAGAATCAATCGTTATTTTCCCATCAGCCATTCAATTTCTCACCTGCCTTTACAAACGCATTGCCTATACCATCAAATTGACTGTCCATGCGAGAAACTTTTTCTTCATCCGTGAGTAATGAATACTTATCTTTCATTTGTTTAATCTCTGCTCGATGTTTTTCGTTACCTTTGGTTGCCTTAGGAACTTCCATCGTTCTGTAATGAACAACCTTCATGAAAGAAGTACCTTCACTTAATCCATTTAATAGTGCGAGAAACTTTTTCCAGTGAAGTTTTCCTTGTTGTTCAATGAGATCCATTCCATAGTCCATAAAAAAAGAAGCGTATATACGCTCCGCATCAACTTTAAAGTCATAGGCTTTTTCATCCGGTGGTTTTGTTGGTTGCCCTTCTGCTTGTTTAACCGCTTGTTCTTGCTTTTTATCTAAATCAATATCAATAAATTCTTTCATAATATATTTAAAAAGATCGTATTGCTCTTCAAAGTTCAGATCTTCTATTTTGCTATAGTCAAATAAGAGCATTTCAAGACCTGTAAGGACTTTTTCATGTTCCGGAAAGGAATCATTCTCGAACAATTCGAAAAGCTCCAAGATGTTATCAAATGTCATATCTACATGTAATACGTATCGACTGTATTTAAATTTGTCCTCTAATTCTTCGGTTAAAAACATAGGTTATCTCTTTTTCTTCTTGGTGTATTTCGCTTTCTGTTTATCGAGATCTTCTTTCTGCTTTTCATTTAAATAATCAATGACCTGGAACAACACATCTGCCATGTTGTTTATAGATGGTCCTGTTTTTGGATATATATTATCGAATGCCCCTTTGCCTAATACGCTATCTGTAGCCTGTTTAGTTAATTCTTTCACCTCGTCCAGACCTTTTTCTATTTCTTCTGCAGTTGCATCTTCCGACATGTCTAGGATTTTATCAGCTTCTTCTTTTAGCTTGTGACCTTCTAGCATGTATGATTTTAACTTGTTATCGTTTAAATCAATTTTGTATACTTCGCCTTCTATTTCAACTTCTTCATAGCTCTTTTTGACTGTAAACTGTTTCATGATTTATCCTCCTTAATAAACAAAAAGAGCCGCAAATGCGACCCTATTTTTTATTGTCATCCTTTTGAATGAATACTTTTTTGTGCGTTTTGTGAATGGTAGATAATACTTTGATGCGCTCTTGAGATGGACTGTAATCACCTTTTGGGTAAGTATCCCCTGGTTTATACCTTTTGTTATGATCTTGAACATCAACAAATCTGTGCAAAACTTTATACATTTTGAATCCCCTCTACTTTCATTTCAATTTATACTGCAGGTGTTATTGTTGGTTTGCCATTAATATGAACAGCTACCGTTATTTCTCCTTTAGCAATTGCATCTCCACCACCGCCGGTTATTTCAGCAAATGTTGCAGGTCCCTCAATGATTACTCCGCTCGGCAATGTCCACCTGAAAGGAGCTTCTCTTCCTGCTCCTAACTCAAATTGCTTACTAAAGATATAGTCTTGTGCTTCATCCCCGTAAAAACGATGACCGGAAAAGTTAAGCGTTAATTGACCGCCCATTACAGTAGTAGTTAACCAACCATCTGAATCCAAATAAGCCGTCTGATCGTTTTCTTCATTGGTTGCAGGTTCAAAGTTGGAGAAACCTTTTGCCAATCGCGAGTATAATATTTCTTCCGTTGTTGCATCTGTTCCGGTACCTATTTCAAATGTGTGCTTTGAATTTATTAATAGACCTTCTGCCATTTCTAATTTCCTCCCTTGATATATAATTCAGCGTTATAAATTGCAGTCCATAACACGCCGTATGATGTTTTCTGAACAAAGTTTGGTGTTGTGGTGCATTGCATTGAAATCAAATTAAAAGAGCCATCACTCGATGTGATAGCTCCGTTCGATAGGTTATCTAATTGACTTGTTAATTGATTTAAAGAATCATAAGCAAATACGTTGCTTTGATTGTGTACTAACATTTGAAATGAGAAAGGATATATCTTTCCTTCTTCCATATAGCGCTCATTGATGTTACTTGGTGCTGGTCTAATAGCGACAGAATTACCATCTTCTTTATATAATCCAATCTGTATGATGGAAGGTGTGAACGGCAATCCCTCTTGGTATTCTTTTAATCTGTCTAGAAAATCCATGTCACACCCCCTACAATTTACTCTTTGTCGCTTTATTCGCTTGATCTATCCAATCATCACGCTTTTCAGCTTTAGCAACTTCATACCATAATCCCTGGGCATTTGGATTTTTATCTTTCGAAAAGGTATACTGCGGATTGTAATATAATTTTCTAGCGTATGGCGTTTCCCATACTAGCTCACCTTTACCAACCTTAGAATGTAATAAAGCGCTTCTTTCTAAATGATGTTCATCTGTTGGTACATAGTAGTTACTGTCCTTGATAACCGCATTATCCAGTACGTATTGACCAAATCCAAAAGCGCCGTCTACTTTCTTCGCTACTGTTGAATAATTGAAATTAACCTTTACATTAAACATATTAATTCAACTCGATTTCATAATGATGAATTTCCGGACCGAATGCATAGAATGGTTTAACATCTACTACTTCCCGGGGAATCTCTCGGAATATCACCCTGTCACCCGGTTTAAAGTCAGGGAAAACAGTGGAATGTTTTCTATCCACAATTAAAACATGGCTGATAGCTGTTCCTTCTGAATTACTTCCTCTTTGCAGTCGGCTTGTAGCTTCTACTCGAACATTCTCAATAGCGATTGGTTCATCATAGGTACTATCCCAGCCGTCATCACCTAGGTTCTTTTCATAGTCTACATTGTGGATTAATAACTTTTTCGGAATAGCTCTAACCATGATAAGTACCTATCCCCGAATAAATTAAACCAGCTGTCGATAGATGACTGATTACATCCGTTGGCACTTTTACACCGCTATTGGATGAATAACTAAACGAACCGACATTTACACTAGCCATACCTTCGGACTCCATAACGGCATCATAACCGCCATTCATGGCATAGTGTTCTACCAGGACGGCGGTTGCCATTTTTAATTGATTCAGTTGAAATGCGGATAAGGTAGATTCGTCAATCCGATAATGAGTTAATCGATCAATAACGTCACTTGCTCGCTGTGCTGTTCTATTGAATTCCGCCACATCATCGATGGGTGTTCCTAAATAGGTGTCGTCATAATAGGTTTTATCTATATACAATTAAAAGCACCCCCTATTTAGAGGATGCTTTCGTAGTAGTTGCTTTCTTAGGATCTTCTTTCGCTTCTTTAGCTTCGTCTTCTTCCCTTTTGCGTTCTTCCTCTTCCTTGGCTTTTTGTTCTGCTTCCTTCTCGGCGGAATCATCAATCTCATAACCTTTATTTTCAAACCATCCAATTAACCATTTATCTTCTGTCTCTGCTTCACCTTTAACAAAAGAAACACCAGCACTAACGCCAGTGTAATCTTTATTAGGTGCTTTAATTTTAGCCAATAGTAAAACCTCCTTATTGTATCTTCAGATTTCTTAAAACTCCAGCTTTTCTTGTAGCTTTTAATGCTACTGCTGCAACCATTTCAACTTCACCAGATTTAACGGCTCCTGGCGCATTAAAGTCAGGAAGGAATGTGCGAATCACACCGTTTCCAGTAGGTGAAACCCCGTGAAAACCATCCATGCCTAGTCCAGCTGCATAAAGGTCAGTTAATCCAGTTTCAGCAACAGTGGCAACAGTACGATCTACAATAGGAGAAACCGGAACAGTAGCTGTCCCATTATAGAAGTATCCAAGGTCTACCAATGGAATACCGTCATATCCAGTTACAGTACGCCCGAATCCGTCTTCTGAAGATGTTAGGTATCCAGCACGACGGGCAACAGACTTAATCTTCGTGATTAGTTTGCTGTTACCAAAAAGAGCCGATGGACGACCATCTAGTTCTGAAAGGTAGTCATCAATCAAATCAAGTAGTGCGTGTTTATTAGAATCAAGTCCAGATTCAGTAGAAAGGTCAATAACTGCATCTGTATTAACTTCCGTGCTTGAGCCTGCCAACGCTTTATCTAGCCCATCAAACGCATTCGTATCAACAGCAGAATCGCCATTAATGATTGTGTGATGGAATAGGTTAGAAGCACCTTTTATTTTTTGCTGCATCTGGAAATTCATTTCATTAATTTGACCGCTAGTATCTTGAATAACACGGTCAATATTAAACGATCCACCAAAGATTTTAAGTTCAACTGCTAATTTCTCACGGTCTGCTTCATTTGCTGTAAATTCGTTATTAAGTGCACGGAAACCGGCAGTAGAAGGTGTTTTCAATCGTTGGTACCCGTATGTTAATGTGCTACCGCCTGTACCTGGTGAAACTGCATTATCGAATGTTAATGAATCTAATAAAAATGATGCACGACGAAACTCATCGATTACCATTTGATCTACTTTGTCGGCCATACCGACCTTTGCTTGTTCTAGTGTAATTGGCATTTAAAATCACTCTCCATTTATTATTTTTGGTTGAATTTTTGCGCTAGCGCATCGGCTAGGCTTGTAGGCTCTCCGCCCGTTGGCTTTGTGTGTGTACCTGTTGTAAAAGTCGGTTTTGGTGGTTCGGTTGGGTCAGTTTCTTCCTCAAACAAATAAGGATCGCTTTCTTTGACCGTTTTTAATTGTTCCTCTAACCCTAGCAATTTGTCACCATCTAGTTTGATAGCTTCCGTATCTAATAGAGCCTTAACCGCTTTAGGATTTCTAACCTTTGCAGAAGTAAGTGCATCTTTCAAAGAGAAATCAAAAGATTGTTTCTTGATTTGCGCTTCGTAATCATCTGTAATCTTCTGGTTGTCTGTTTTCAACTTCTCAATCTCAGTAGTTAAATCTTCGTTTCCTGTTGCTTTCGTTTTTAGCGTTTCTAGCTGTGTATCACGTTCTCCAATCGTCTTCTTGTAATCATTCTTTTCTTTGTTAACTGCGTCAAACTTATCTTTTGGAATGTAACTTCCATCTGAAACGACAGCTAACTTATTGTCCCCTGCTTTTTCTGTAACCTGACTGTACAATTCCTCGCCCAACAATTCTTTTAAATCCATTTATTTCACTTCTCCTTATTAGTTGTTTTTAGTCATAACCCTCTGACCATAGGATTGCGTTTCTTTATGGTGTCTAACCTTTAAAAAGACACGGCAAAAAAGCCTTTCTTTTACATCCTGGCAAACAGATGAGATAGATAGATCACCGCCTTCCTACCCGAAGTATTCTTGCTTATTATTCTGCTCCAACTTGTTCACCTTTTCAGCTAGAGCGAAAAAATTATGATGCAATCCCATTATTTCCTTTTCCATTTCTAGGATTTTCTTTTCTAATTCATCGATTTTCTTAGACATGCAGCAACCTCCTATCGAATCTGTTCACGACTGATTTTCCTTGTTCTGCCGGTATCATTAATAAATGCCCTCATGTTAGCTTGCTTGTCTTTCAATCGTTCCTCTGCATCATTAATGCCGTATGCATCGCCTATTTGCATCATCATTGCAAGTTCACGCTTAGAGCTTCGTACATTTCTCTCAAGCAACCTCTGTTTTTGGCTCTGCTCATATACCTTATCGTTTTCTTTCTTGTTTCCAGGCTCATATGTTTTCTTAGAGATTCCTTCAATGTATGGATACTGTACATGTCCGCAATGGACCCCGAAAAGTCCGTCAGCATCTCCCATACTCGTTTCGCTTAAAGGCGGATATTTATTACTTTCGCCACTTCTCGAATATATTTTACCTTGATATGGTTCGCAACCAGGTCTAGCTCCTGCATGACTAGATACCTCGACTAAATCAACTCCATATTCATCCATCCTGCCGTCTTGCATCTCTTTTGCTACATTATTACTTGTGGACCTCATAACCATGTTCACATATGCTTCTGTATTCCATTCACGACCTGACCTGTCAATCAATGCAGGAACACCACCATTAGCCAGTTCCCTGATTGCTTCCCTTTGCGCTTGTTGCGCTGATGTAACGCCAGATAACACCTTACCAGTCGTTTGATTAATAACATCAAGGTATTTCTGTTTAGATTGTTCTATTAGCGTTGTATTGGTTAGATTTAGACTGCTCTTCGCTTGTTGTTCATAAGCTGATAAGATGTTTTTTAATGCCCCACTGTCCTTTGCGCCTTCTGGTGGAGTTAATAAAACACCTTTTTCAGCACCTTCTTTCATAACGCCTTCTATTTCATTTACTGATTTGTAGCCAACACCCGTAACCATCTTTTCAATTTCTTCTACAGCTACACCGGATTTTTTAGCAATGGTCTTAATGTTTTCCTCGCTTAAAGAATCCAATTGTCCAAGCTGATTTAATTGCCAGGACTGTATCTTCTGAATATCTCCATCTTTCTCGATATCGACAAGCAAGCTGTTGTCTTTCGCTAGTTTCTTAGCAATATTGGTTAACAGTTGGTCCTCGATAGATAAGTAAACATCAGAAACAGGCTTGGAAAACTTCTGTAGCGTTTCTTTATCCATTCACTACTCACCACTTCCACCAAAGAAATCAACCGATCCAGCCGTAGCCGTTTTATTTTCCTCGTTTATTTCCTCAATCAACTTAAGCGCTTCTTCTTCGGTTAATCCGTGAAGCTTCATGATTGCTCTTTTCTTAGATGTTAGCTTGCTACTGACTAACTGAATCTGTTTAGCCTGCTCTGCATTTTCATCCTCTACAATGGAATCATCAAATGTGACCGTTATTTCATAATCACTTGGACCGTTATACAATCCGTATAACTTAGCAACCGCGATAATCGATTCAATAACATCTTGTAATCCAGATTCAATAATGATTTCATGTGATTTCTTAGATTTAAATGTCTTGCTGTTCTCACTAACAACTTCTGTAGCTGTTTTAACACTCTGTCCATCAAAGCTGAATGTTCCTGCTGAAAATCCTGTCTGCATAGCAAATAGATTTAATAAAGCATTAATACCAGAAACGTGCTCATCAACCCTTAAGGTAATGTTAATGTCTTTAATCTCATCCGAATCCATACCGGCGCCTTTGAATGCTTCGTATGTTTCGTCAGTAGCATCAAAGTACCGATGCATCATTTGAGTTTCTGGATCAACTACAGATTTAATCATTTGGGCAGGAACTAAGATTCTCTTTTTCCCTAATCTGAATTCTCGATGGAAACTATCAAATGCAGTATCGATGGCTTTCATTGTGTCCAGCGCATTTGCATAGATGCTTATCCCTATTGGCGATTGTGTATCAATGTTGTTAGCTGTGTTTGGCTTGAAGTAAGTGAATATCGATTTAGATAAGTTATTAATACGTACTTCTTCTTCTAAATCAGGGAATAAAATATCAAGAGCAACCGGAACCCCTAATTCATTGCCTTTCGATTCATATAATTCATTCTTAATTACATATACGTTACCTTCCCACACGTGCCATTCAAGATGGGTATATTTCTTGTCGCCTTTCTTATATTCACTAGGGAAAACGGCTTCTGTAATGGTGTCATTCTGCCACGATAACGGAATGAAACAATCAGCAGTAACAAAGGAAATAAGAATCTTGTTGTCTTTTACATACGGCTTAATAACCATGCCTCCGTGTGCAAAATTGTATTCAACATAGTCCTGAAACTTTTTATTAAACTTATTACGCTTGAATACTTCGTCAATTAATGCAGAAGCTCCGTTATTTCCATCACCAATACTAATCTCACACTTTTCATTGAACACTAGACTAGCCATTTCAGATGCTACTGTTTTAGCCATCATCAGAGTATCCATCTTGCGTGTTTTTTGACCTTCGATAGTGTTGTAGCTTATCTGATGGAATGGTTCGTGATAGCCTTTATATAAGTCCTTCCACACGTCGATGTTGTTGTACATTTCTTCATTAAGTGAAATATCTTTGTGCTCGCTTATCTTCTCAATCCCTTTAATTAATCCCAATCGATACAGACCTCCTTTCAAGTAATCTAGTAACTTCCTGAACATTGCATCACCACCTTATATGACGTAATTCCTGTAAAAATAATTAATGCTGTATCTGAACTCATCCATAGCGTGGTTAAAGTCATCAATTGGATTGCCGTTATCATCCCTGGTATACATTCCAATTTCTTTTATGAAATGATAATGATCGTATTCGTTATTATCCACCAGGAAAAACTGCTCATTAGTAATTGCATTCTGTGAGCGCTCAATACCTACCTCAATACCGCCGCCTTTTTGCTTTGCATCAACAGCATTGTTGTCAGCTCCCGTTGTATCAATTCCGATTAGATGTAACTCTTCCCTTAATGATTTACAGGCCGGATCCACGAAGAAATTAGAAAAGCGCATCTGATATTTATCAGTGCACCATTTGACGAACTCTTTTATTTCCTTTGCATAGGTACTCATAGCTTTGGTTTGACCTGTATCGGCTCCTGAATGGTAATAATGAGCAACCCGGTTTAATCTCATTTTGCCGTTATGCCTGGTAACGATGTTGCAGCTGCATGAAGTAGCATCCGATTGGCCGCCATCAGCTTCGAAATACATTTCATAAGGTTTCCCCAGCAATGCATTCTCTGAATTCCTTCCCGGATCAAACATCGAATAGATAACGCCTTGTGGTATTGTCCTTTTGCCGAACCAGTCACGTTCCAATAAATACGGATTCTTTTTCAATGTTTCATAGATATCTTTCTTACGCTCATCGGTAATAATCGGATTGTCTTGTATCGTCCAGTGCGTCCAACGCGTTTTCTGTACGTCGAATACTTCTTTAATGACTGGATGGTTTGGAGGTGGTGGATTTAAATCGGCGATATGAAATCTATCTTGTGCTGCCATTGTTCGCCGGAAGCACTCTTGTATAAAGCTCATGTGCAATAGGTTAATCTCACCAAATGCAACAGACCCTAGCGACATACCAGTAATGGCACCAACGCTATTTGCTTTAGCTCCACCTTTGTAATAAATTTTCTTTACGCCATTATTCGTATGGACCTCTAAATGATCGCCGTGCTCATCGTGCTTTATCTTTCCTAAGTTGCCGAATATATGCTTTAATCCAGTACCATCACCATCGATAAAGAGCCTGAATGCTTGCTCCTGGTTATAAGCGCTGACTAAATGGTTTGCGTCTCTTGAATTGATATAGTAGTAAGCTAACCTAAAATGAATAGCAGTTGTTTTCCCACTTCTCGGCGTTCCCTCTTGCACTTCTAATCCCGAATCAAAAGGCGCTTTAACTATCTTCTTTTGCTTAGGTGATAATGTTATATTCCTAGTCATCTTCATTCACCACTCGAATTAACTCATTTAACAAGCTTGTATCTTTTACTTCACCTTTAATGAGTTTCGTGCGCTCTTCAAGGAACTCAATCTCAGCTTTTGTTTTATTGTTCTTCATTTCCAATGCTTTCAGCTGTATTTGTAGTTTAGGGTCAAACATGCCTATATGCTTCCCTATTAATTCAGTTGCTTTATTAGCTCCATTACTATCGAACTGATACTCACCAGTCGGAACCATTTCTTTTTCTTCATAATCAAATGTCATTACTGGCTCAGCTTGCATGGATCTATCCGATATATCTTTCAATCTTTTAAGGACCCAATACGCATCAAGCTCTAATTTCTCAGCACGTTTTTCCTTCAATTCCTTTATGCGCGCGGAAACCTTAACATTTGCTAACAGTCTCGATGCCTGAGCATTTGCCGTTTTCTCACTGTAACCTGCTCTAATAGCTGCCTGAGTAGCATTCAAATCAATGACATATTCATTTGCGAACATCTCTTGTTTTGCTGTTAATTTAGCCATTTAAGACATCACCTTACCCCCTAATTTTCTGTTTTTGAGCAAAAGAAAAAGCACCTCATTGGGTGCTTCAAAAGAATTTCATTTTACTTTCGACTGCTAATTGTTCGTTCACTGTCTTCAATAACTTTTTTTCTATCTCTCTATTGTTTTCTACAATCACATGAGAAACGGCTTCAATTACATTGTTGTCGGTAATTCCTTTTTCTTTTAGCCTGGCAACTATCACTTCATACTCTAAGCCAAGTTCACTCATTTTATCACCTCCCGCTTACTGAACACATTCGACAAATAGGAGGATATTCCTTCATTTTTCCTTATATTCTGTTACCCACTGCTCATTGTGTTCACCTAATACTACCCAGCTAACACGATATAAAATATATTCGTCTGTCTCTACTATAATTTCCAACGATCGTTTAATCTCTAAATCATCCATGTAGCACCTCCGCTTGTCCTATTTCGACAAACAAAGATACTTTCCTGTTTTAAGTGCTATTTAAGAACGCTATTAATTATTGCTCTCGGACAGTGTGTTTGACCTCGCCTGTCCTGCCTTCCATTTTACCCTACATTTTTCTCTAATTTCAAATCGTTCAAGAAATGGCATTTTTGGCATAGTTGGCATAACATATCTTCTTTCATATCCCTGACTTTGTTTCTATTCATGGAAAGATGGTCCGCAATAGATCGATAGCTCATACCTTCCATCATGCAATCCAATATAATCAGCTGGTACTCATCCTCAAGGAAATAATCTAGAAGCTCGATGCCTTGTACCTTTTCTTTATATTCCTTCCAACGGTTATATAAGCGCTTTTCTCTTGCGTCCATGTCATCCATTTCAGCATAACTCTTAAGGTTTGTATTCGGTTTTGGTAGTGTTGCTTCTACTCCATATTGAGCAACACCTATAGACTTGGTATGCGCTCTTGTTCCCCATAAAATACTATGCAACCTATCTAACTCTTTCTTTCTCCAATGGTACTGATAAATGAGATCCTCGACTTGTTTGTTATTCATTCCGACCCCTCCTCAAAATAAAAAGGCAGCAACGGAATCCCTCAATTCCATCACTGCCCTGATTGTTTCAGTAGCAAATTATTCTTGTGTTGTTTCACATTGTTCGTCTGTAATTCTAATCGTTGTTTCTTTCCTTAACTCAAACATATACACTTTGTATTCACCGTTGCTCTCGGCATCTTCAATCCCAGCAATAGCTTCGTTATAATCTTTTTGTGCTCCTTCTTTTGTGTCGTGAAAAATCATATCTCCCGAATCACTGTCATAAACCATCCAATTTTTACTCATTATATCTCCCTCACTTCGTATACTTAACCTCATACCTTCCTAATTTCCCAGCTTCCCATTTCTGAACAACTTCCCCAAATCCTGTTGGCGGTTTATCCAATTTTTCAAGTTTGCCTTGAAGCACTCGATAAACTGCATCCTCATTCAAACTAACCTCTGCTTTATTCTCCACCTGATGACCTCCTAGCTTGCTAGTAATTTTTCTTTAAAGCACTTATCACAAATGTGTTTATAATCTCCTGTTGAGTTTTTGCACTCTACACAAGTATTTCTCATGAAATATTCCTCCCAACATGTTGGCGTAATTTATCGTTTTCTTCTCGCAATCTGTTTAACTCATTAATCACTTTTGGAATAGTAGACTTGACCTCGTTTAATGCCATTTCGTCTTTATAATCCATTGCATAAACCGAATGCACTAGTTTATAAGCTCTTTCTAATTCAGGAATCACGATTGAGCACCCTCTCGTTATATTGATTTCCGGCTTCCGCATATGGTTTAATTGCATCCCAAACCCCTTTGACTGCTTTTGCAACCTCCGGAAAGACTGTAGCAACTTCTAATTTCAGATTCATGTATTCCTTTATTTCAGCATTATTAAGATCGGTGATTTTCTTATCTTTAAAATATTCCATTCTTGAATTTAGGACTTGTAAATATTCTTGAGTTAATTTCATTTAGCTTCCTACCTCTCCGAAAATATCCGTATCTTGTATTCTGATTTCAACCCTAGGATTATCGCTGTAATATTTTGAAACTTGTAAGTCCACTATCTGACTATCATCCTTGTAAATGATTCCGTTTAGAGCGTCTTCAATACCCTTAGCGTAATTGCTACCGTCTGGCTTTGTTACAGGACGTTTTAAACCCGATAAATAAAGCTCTCTATCCTTTTTCGTTGTGCTCTTAGGTATTTGTCTATAAATTTTCATTTGAACGCTCAGTGGTGCTTCTACTGGAATCTTTGGAGCGTATTGTTGAGCGATAAGAGAGACATACTGCTTATATTCTTTTGATTCCTTTGGATCATAAAGAACGGTGCTGCCTTTCTTTTTCCCATATCGTATTTTTCCTGCCCTGGGACGACCTTGCGGAATCGGCTGCCCTGGTATCGTAAACTCAATCATCAGTTCACCTTCTTTTCATAAATGGCTTCCCAATATATCGCTTGGTCCGTGTCGCTATATTCAAAAGAAACACCGTCACGCTTGAAGTTCTTATAATAATGGCCTGTTTTCTGCAATTTCCTTACACATTCATAACCTAACTTTTCCTTTTCGATGCATTGAATTACAGCCTGATACTTATCAACTTCGCGTATTCTGCTTAACCACGCCATTGTCAACCAACCTCTCAGCCATTTTTACAGCGACTGCAGCGACTTCTACTAATTCCTGATACAAGTTATCCGAATCCGTTTCTTTTACGTTGTCCAGCTTGTTCTTGGTTTGTATGGCTTCTGCAACTTCTCCCATTTCTTCAGCAAGAAAGATGTATAGCATTTCCATTGGTGTTTCTTTTTGTTCGCCGTGAAGATAAAACTGCCTTTCACGTTCTCGATGTATGTCATTAAGTACCTTTGTTCGTTTCATGAGTCCTGAGTTAAATTCTGTTGTTTCTTCATGTGTTGGTAGTTTCATTGTTTGCCCTCCTATGTTGCAATTTCTGTCACACCTGCACTAAACCCTTCCTACCCACCTGCATACTCCACAAGTAAGCAATCTCCTTGGCTTCTTCCAGGTCATAAAAATGATAGGCATCCTCTATGTTTTTAGTAAAAGTGAAATGATGCATAATCATGGAGTCATAAGCGATATACTCATGGATAATGTCTGGTAGCTCACCTTTTACTTTCGATGCTTTCATGACGGTGTTATAGATGATGTATTCCACGTTAGGATCCAACACGCTTCACTTCCTGCGCCCGCTTTAACCTCTTGTTATATTTCCTCAACTTCTTCATCTCACTTTTTAAAAACTCAACTTCCCTGTTATCATCCTCTTTCAAGCTGATGTTCATCGATTTCAACAATTCTTCCAATTTAGGAATAGATATTGTCTTTTGGTTAGCCAGTGCATATTTAAGTTTCTTTTTGGCTTCGTGGTGTTTCATTGGATTCACCTGCCAAGGCTTGCTCCATAGCCGAAACAACCATCTTAATTTGTCTCATTTCGCTTGCTTGTAAATACTTAATACCGAACTTCAAAGCCTGTCTGTATTTCAATATTTCTTCGTTCTTCTCTCTAATCTGTTCAATCAGGAAACCGTTGTGTGCGCTGTATTCGTTACATATCTTTTTCCATTGTTCACTCATTCCGATTCCCTCCCCATGAATGGTCTTCTTATTTTGCTTTTTCTCGCCTGATGGAACAGTGCCAGGAAAACTTCGTCCGGATCCCTGTTATATTTCGCTGCAATGTACTCGATTGATGCTCCCTTGTTCCAGCTTTTGGTCACTTCTTTTAGTTGATTCCTTGGAAATGCAAGTTCTAAATCCTCCAGGACATATTCATAACCGCCTGTTTCCGGTAACATGGGAACACTTCTTACCGCCGTGTTCATACAACCTCACGTTTTCTGAGATATTCTCTCGTTTCTGCAGCAGTCATTACCGCCTTATCACCGACAGCGCTTTTGTTATGCATATTCCAGTCAACCCATTTTTCCTCCGTTTCCTGTTGGCTGTCTTTTGGATCAAATACCATTACTGACTTCATTCCTTGCCACATGTTAAACCGCCCCTTTCTCATATTCTTCAATGCTGATATCCATTGCCTTTGCCATTGCTTTTGCTTTTCGGTAATTAGCAGCACGATTGGAAATGCAGTTGTTGTTACCGATTAACCTCCACCAAGTACGCCCTTTGTCATCTAGTTTGTAGGCTGTCTTGTCGCTTGAAAATTCATCAGGTGTAATGTTCGACGTGTACCAAATTGGCTTGTTAGCACGCTCTCTTCCGTTCACAATCTGAAATATCCAGTCCTTTTCTTCATCCGATAAACGCTGACTGCTCATAAAGTCATCCCAGATAAGCAAATCTGCATCCAAACAAGCGCCCATAATCTCCTGGAAAGACTCTTCATTTTTGAAATTTTTTGTTGCAAATAACCTGCTGAATAAATCCTTTTCGGTGATGAGGATGACTGCATAGCCTTTTTTGATTAATTCATTACCGCCTGCAGCTGTTAGGTGACTTTTGCCATTACCGGTTTCGCCAAAGATAAATACTCCCATCTTTCCGCGTTCCTTAAAGTTTTCAACTGCTGACCTTACTTCCTCATACGAATTCTCTGTACCTTTGCGAGCTTTATAGTTTTCGAATGTCATAGATTTGATATCTTCCATGGAGCTACTCAGTCTAAGTAATTTATTAATCTTTAGTTGCCTATCTTTAGATGCCTGATCTCGTTTGAAATCTTCCATTTCTTTAATCTTGCAAGGACAAGCACAATGTACCCAACGCATCTCATCTTTGAATGGATGCTTAATCTGCGTTTGTGGCTTGTCCTCTCCGCAAATCTCACACTGGAATGGCTCTGGTTTACTTGTAGAGTTTGACATGCCTGCTTTTGTTAGGATGTTGCTCATTACTTGTTCCATTGCCACTTGATTCACCACCATAGTTTGGTATTTTTACCACGTTATCTTTATAAGACTTATTGCCTGATTTAAATTCCGTTTCATATTTCCGTGCATCCTCAATCGTTTTAACACCAGCTTCTTTCCATTTCTTCAAAACGCCTTCCGTAAAGTTAACGCCCTTGGCTTCTGCTTTCGCTGAAACTTTCATAGCAGCAAGTAATAGATCCGCACCCCATTCGTCAAACCACTGAGTAATTAATTCGGTATTAAAAGGGGAGTCAGTAACTCCACGTTGTAAATTGCTTTGGTAAAATCCCATGACCTCGGAAAATTCCTGTTCGCTACTACTACTACTACTACTAATATCTTTAATGTCTTTAATCTTTAATGTCTTTAATACTGTCTTTAGAGAGCTGTAATCACTTACCACAACTATGTTTGAGTTACCTCTAGGTTGGTATTTCACTAACCTCTTAGTTAGTGTTTTACTAACCAACTCACTCTTAAAGGTTAGTGTTTTACTAACTTTCTTTTTCTTGGGAGTTAGTGTTTTACTAACTTTTTTACGGTTCAAATTGAGGTGAATAAGGCTGTCGAATTTTTCAATATCCCAATTCTTACTAGGTGTAATTTGCCATATTTGATAGTTCTTATTGATGCTAAAGACCATTGTTTTTTCATCCCAATTTAAAACCGAACATTCTCTAAGGAAAACCAATTCTTTTTTGATATCATTTTTATAAATTCCGACTATCTCGAATTGGTTAAACTTATCTATCAGGCAATCCTTTTGCCCTGTTCCGTACGATAACCGCCAAATGAATAGAATTAAATTTAACTGTCTCTTACTAAAATCTCTTCTTAAAATTTCATTCCATAATTCATTTGCTATTTTAATAAATCCATTTTCCGTTTGAGGACTAGCCACCTTATTCACCTCCATACCTAAGCTATATAAACAACTTTCCCGGTAATCTCCTGTATTTCCCTTTTAAATTGTTCCTCATCGCTGTTACTGTCCGATAAGTGCAGCAAGTGGACCTCCTGGACCTTTGATAAATCATTGGCTTTTAAAAATTCCTTTACATTCTCTAAACTAAAATGCGACTTAACAAGTCGTTTTTTCATTCCTCGATGAACTCGTCCAGAATCAATGTTTTCATTTAGAATATCCATGCTGTAATTACACTCAATTAGAAGGTGTGTTAAGCCTTTAAACTTGTAACGGATGTAATAGGTATCTGTTGCGAATAAAAGCTTCTCACCTTCTTTATTTACAAGCAGAAACCCGAATGGTTCTGATACATCGTGTTCAACATCAAAAGGTAATATGGTCCAGCTGCCTATTTGGAATTGCTTTTTTGTTTCAACTTTTTTAACCCTGTGATGATTAACTCCGATTGCCTCCGCCGTACCAGGCGACATGTAACAATCAATCCCTGCCTTTAATGCATCGTTTAAGCCTGAACAATGGTCTTTATGTTCATGTGTGACCAAACACCCTGCTAGATTGCTAGTCTTAAAATCTAGTGCTTTTCTGATTGATTTAAACGGTATCCCACACTCTAGGATTAAAGGGGAGCTACCATCTGTTACGTGGTAGCAATTCCCTTTAGATCCAGAAGCTAGAGTTTTAATCTCAATCATTAGAATGCAAGTCCTTCATCTTCTTTTTTATTAATTTCGCCAGTTACTTTGTCTACATCCAATTCCTCTGGTTCTGGTTCAACTTCCGTATAGTCACCCTCTGTGATATCCAATTCTTCTGCATTAGCATTCTCGCTAATTTGTTGTTTCGCTTCCTCTTCAGGTGTTACATCAACACGATTATTGTCGTATTCATTTTCGGTTGAATTGTTAATCGCTTCTACAAGAAGGTCACTATCGTCACTTGTATTAATAAAGGCCTTAGCAGCACGATTAATAACTGTACGTTTTGCCATTTCTTGTGGGAACTTATTTTGTACATTTTTTGTTTTACCTTGACTCCAAGATGCGTCGATTTCTTTTTTCGTCATAACAGTCAATACTTCTTCATCTTCACTGGTTTTAACAACTGCATAAGCTCCTAAAATATCGTTATCTCTATTCAAGAAGTTAGTTTCATGCTTCAACAGCTTTTCGCGTCCGCCCGCAATCTCATAATCAAATACATCTCCATCAAAGATCACGTTTGCCCATATATCCTTTACATTTGTTAATCGCTTAAGAACTGCCTGTGTGCCAAAATAAGAACGATTAAGTTGTAGTTGAGTGCCATAAACAATGAAATAGCATTGTGTTTTAGCAGGACTTAAACCTTGAACTACCATATCTAGCAAAGTGTTGGCTATTGATGCTTTAGTGCAAACTTCAATGGCTGGTTTCCCATTACGATCTTTAACTTCTTGCAGTTTAAAAAACGCACTTTTTAAAGCATTGCTTGCATTATAGTTAGCAGGAAGTTGCAGGCCATCTTCCTGCAACCTTCCTAAACTTTGATTCACATCATCCGTGATATCCTTTTGAATTATTGCTACTTGATTTTTACTCATTTACGCCACCTCAACCTTTTCTTTAGTTTCAACTCTTAATTGCTTGTCTGACTCCGAAACAACTAATCCTATAATCTGTGAATCGATATCAATCAATCTAGTAATGCTCTCTGCGTTATCGACGAATATAGGAGCCTGTACGCCGTAATGCTTAGAAAGCGTATCGATGATATCTAAACCGACATTAATACGTGCTGCATTGTTTAATCCGGAACTATAAGGAACACCTTCATAAGTTGTCTCGCATATTTCCTCGATTCCACCGTTAATGTTTTCTTTGAATAGATTGAAACGGGCATATCTAAATTTGCTATTAATCTTATCTTCCAGGAGGTTTACTTTCGCCCGGATAAATTCTTCTGTCAGGTGTAATTCAAGCTCTAGTTGTTCATATTCAGATGCAAGCTCTTTCTCCTGTTGTTCCAGTTCACTAATTCTGCCTTTTGCTCTTTCTGATTCATTCAAAGCGCTTAGATCAGCAGATAAACCGTTATGTTTTTCTTTTAATCCTTGAATCTCTTGTTGTACTTGTTTAACTGATTCCTCTACAGATGCCCGCAATTGTTCGATTTGTTGCACTGTCGCTTGTCTGTCCTGCATAAGAGTGTTGTAAGAAGCATTCTCTGTAATTGGCTTAACAATCGATTGAGCTTCTTTTATCCTGCTTTCAAGCTTCACTACAGCCTTTTGTTTTTCTTCTATCTGACTGTTTAACTTTTCAATCTCATTAACAGTGGATTCATTTTCTTCTTGAATCGATTTCAGTTTGTTTTTTAGCTCAACACCCTTTTGATTAACGGTTTCAAGTAGCTGTGACTTATTCCGATTAAAGTTAGCTTTTACTTCTTCCAATTGTTCCTCTGGAAGATCTTGTCCACACGAAGGACAGCTGCAGTTTGATTCATGGTCAAATTCCTGTGCGCTTTGCTCTTTCCATTGGTTCCGCAACGTTTGCATTCTATCTTCTATATCCTTCATGTTGGCATCATTCATGCCCTTACGTTGTTCGAATGAACTGACTCTGGATTGTAGTATGCTTACATTGGATTGTTCTTCCTGGAGCTTCGTTTTTAAGCCGTACACCTCTTGTTGTCCCTGTTGAGCATGTTCATTTTTTACGCTGGAAATCTTTAAATCAATATCACTGATAACCGCATTTAACTTATTGACCTCGCCGCCGTTACGAATGTTGTTAATTTGTTCAAGCTTTGCGTCCATTTCATCAGAAGCTGTTTTCATGTGACTGATAACCTGCGATTTATTAAGTCCGTTTATATCAGGTAATCCCCTTGATAATTCATCAATCCGAATTGGTATTCTATCAAGCTCCTGATTAATTTCTTTTCTCTTAGCAGCAATAACCTTTTTGTGGTCCTCGATGCTACGTTTTCCCAATACATCAATTAATTTCTTCAAATCCGGATTAGATGTTATAACATCTTCGGCTGTAATATCTCCGGCAATTTCTAGCAATAGATCCCGACGTTCATTTTTCCCTAACTGTTCATTAAAAAAGGATGGATTAGTTAAGAGTTTGAATATGTTTTCATCTACAATGGAAGCAACCTTTTCTTCGAATTCCTTTCTCTTACTTGGTACACCGTCTACAAAGTAATCGGTAGTGTGCCCTGAAAAATTTGAAGTTACGGATCCACGCTTCTTTGTCCATTTTTCCTTGTAGACTTTTTTCAGTGTTAATGGAGTGTTATCTATTTCCAGTGTTGCTTCCACTTCATGGTCCAACTTGTGGAGCACCTTTCCATTTTGCAGTGTCTTAATCTGGAAATCCTTTTTGTTCTGGCTATCTTTATCGAATAAGAGCCATACAAATGCATCGAACAAGGTTGTCTTTCCTGTAGCGTTATCACCAAATACCTGAACATTTTCACCCGCAGCATTTAATTCAAATTTCCCAACACCTTTAAACCGATTTAGTTCAAGGTTTATTAATTTAAGCTGTTTCATATCTCATTTCCTCCATTTCATTTTGGTAGTAGTTCACTAAAGCTTGTAAATCATTTATTGTTCCATTTGAAGCAATCGTTTGAGCTACTGATGCAAAGAGTAACTGTCTGTTTAATGGGTTAGAATCAACTGTCCTAGCATCAACGTAATATTTAACAAATCTATTCATAGTAGCCTCCTTGTGTTTTATAGAGGAATCTCTTATAATGGGAGTACGTGATAGTTTAAAAGAATCCGTTTCGACAATGGCCCTTTCCTGAGGGTCTATTTTTATGGATTTTTTTCCATTCATTGGATGGTTCATTTTAATCTTCCTTCCAGATGATAACTTTACTAAAATCAGCGCATAACGAACTTTCAGAATAACGATTTGTCTCCGCCATCAGATCATTAGAAGAAATTTTCCCGTGAATGGTGTTAAAATCTCCATTTTCATCTTCAAAAGAAACGTGAGATATTCTGTTGCTTTTTTGGTACCAATCAATAGAACTAACAACGTACTCATTTCCCCAAAGGTTTATTTTTGCTCTCATGTTATCCCTCCTTTCGAGTTTCCTTACCACAAACAATGCATTTGTTTGTATAATAGCTATACCGATGAATATTTCTAAATCTGCAATCAAACCAATGTTTAATTCGCTTCATCCCAAATCCTCCTTAACTGTTTGTTAATGCATAAACCATTGCGGTATAAAGAAATCCAAGTGACCCAGCAAAAGCAATGCGATAAAACCAATTTACGAATCTGTTACTCATATCCCTAACCTCATGGCAGCAATGGTCTTATTAACCTGTTGTTGCCCTTCAATCTGCTTGAGCAAAAACCAAGCTTTATCGTATAATTTCTTTTCTTCCTGCATACGGGCGAGTTCTTTCAATGAGCGAGTAGCATTTTCGTAATAGGCTGCGGCTACTGCGTAATTACCAATTTCAAAGTTACTGTCTGCCTGTTCTGTGCAACATTCAAAGCAATCTATTTCTTTTTCTGCTCTTTCTTTATCTGCTAGTAAAAAATCTGTCATGATATCCCTCCTATAAATGATTAATAATGATAAATAACAACGGTACTGCTCCTAACAAAACTAAATATTCATCGTTTGCTTTACTCATAAGATGCCTCCTAAAAATATCGTTGCTACGTCTGTCAATTGCGTTAGCATGTCGGCCACAGTCGCAACATCTACGTTTATTATCAAAGCGACTAGCATGTCCTGAGAATCTGTTTGTTTGGCCCACTTGATAGCATCTTCTAAAGTCAATTTCATTTTGTCGCTTTCCAATTTTGATACATTGCTTCTCGCTATATGGAGTTCTTCTGATAGTTCAAGTTGTGATTTCCCAGCTCCTTTTCTCATCCGTCGTAAGACTGCCCCAAATTCCACTGCTTACACCCCCTTCCTTTATGTTCCGAATCAGAACATTTTAAGGAATCTATCAACCTGTTCTATTTCCGAACCCAATTACTAGATTGATAGACTTATAATAGAGCTACCGACCTCCCTCAAGGTTAAATTGCTTGTTTAGCTTGCTGATCTATCCAATTCATTAATGCTGAATATGGTATTCTGATTTTTCGCCCATCACGGATGAATGGGAATCTTGTATGTTCTGCCTGATGAATCAGCTCATAAGTCTTGTTTAAGCCAAAATCTAGTATTTTTGCTGCTTGTTCGACTGTTAACATCTTTGGTATTTCTTGATGTCCGTTTGAATTTAATAAGCACTTGATATCCTCCAGGTGCTTTTCATTTTCTTCACGGATGATTTGGCGGATGGTTTCTTCGAATGACATTTACATACCTCCTATGCATTTTTGATAAGTTTTTTATCATTGATACTAAAAAAAAGATCTGGGAACAATTTGCGCATGTCTTTTTCAAAAAACCGCTCATATTTTAACATTGTTTCCCTGCCTGGGTTTACAACGCCCTTCTCTAGCTTACGAACGTAAACAGTTGATATATCTAATTCTTCAGCTAGTTGTTGTTGTGTCAATCGGCGTTTGTTTCTAAGTTGTAAGAGTAATTCACGTTTCATTTTGTCACCTCTTTTTGATAAGTTTTTTATCACTATCTACAATATACATGATAAGTTTTTTATCGTCAACACTTTTTTGAAAAATATTTTATCATAGATAAAAAAGTTATCACATTTAGATTATAATGGAGGTGATAGAGGTGATTACATTGGAAAATAAGAACGAAATTTTCGGTAAAAGATTGAAATTATTACGTAATAAAAAAGGAGAAAGTCAAGAAGATGTCGCTACCGCATTAGGCATTTCTCGAGCGAGGTATTCGCACTATGAAAACAATCACGTTGAACCTGATATAGATTTGATAAGAAAATTAGCGGATTATCATAAGATTGATACTGACTATTTAATAGGTAGATCAGACAATCCTAATAAGGATATTGATAATGAAGAAATAGAAAGAATCATCAACGATC
Source organism: Oceanobacillus sp. CF4.6 (assembly GCF_051262635.1). Lineage (NCBI taxonomy): Bacteria > Bacillati > Bacillota > Bacilli > Caryophanales > Bacillaceae > Oceanobacillus > Oceanobacillus sp. CF4.6. Next base: position 102,380 of record NZ_JBIMEX010000015.1, read on the forward strand.
CACAAACAAACCTCATGTTTAAAGATTGGAAAAACATGAATGAAGAGCAACGTCAGGAAGCTCTCACCATGATTAAGTACATATTATATAAAGATAAAAAGGGGAATTAGATGAAGCGAATTATATTTTTTCTATTGACGATCACCACAATTTTCGTAATAAGTGCTTGTGGCAGTGAAGATAACTCCGCAGAAGTTGATTTAACAATGGAGACAGAAGCAATCGAAAGTACATTAACTGTAAGTGGCGAAACAAATCTCCCAAACGGCACACTATTAACATACGAAGTATCTCATTTAGATGACTTTGAAAAATATTCCACTGGAGAAATTGAAGTAATTGATGGAGATTATCATACTGAAATAGATATAAGCGATTGGCCAGAAGGCGATATTAATGTTTGGTTAGCATTTCAAACTATACTTGGTACAACTGTCGAGCAACCAAAAGAAGTCATAGAAAAATATGGGGAAATGGGAGAGAACCTCGAAGGCGACAATGTAACTGATGGTGATATGAAAAGAATTGAACTTGAAGAAACCGTTTCAAAATAAATTCAATATAGGTGTGCATTAACTTGTACACCATATTTTGTACATTAAAAGGGAACATACATTCTGTTTAAAGAGGTGATGGCAATTAATTACACGCATTTGGAAGATTGCATCAATGCATTATACAAGACAATGCGAATCAATAAACCACATCAGTTAGAGATAACTCAAATTGCTAACCATTTACAATTGAAAATACATTACTCATCTTTCAGCTTAAGAATGGGTAACGTTATTGTTCTCCGTAATTCAAGCAAGCAGAGAGAGTGGCAATCATTCGGGCATGAAGTTGGTCATTATCTCGGACATGAAGGAAACCAAATGAAAATGTTTTATATGTTTCTAGAACTACAGGAATGGCAGGCGAATGCATTTGCTTATCATTTCTGTGTTCCGACTTTCATGTTAGAAGAAATAAAGAATCCTACAGTCTATGAAGTCATGGATCTATTCAATGTGGAATATGAATTTGCGATGAATCGCTTAGAAATGTATGAAAGGAAGATGTATGATGCGAGGATCTATAATTAAACGTGGAAATAAATACTCCTATGTAATTGATATAGGAAGAGATCCGGTAACGAAAAAACGGAAACAGAAACGTGTATCCGGTTTTACAAGTGACAAAAAAGCCAGAAAAGCCATGACAGAAATGATTGCAGAATTAAATAAAGGCGGCTATATAGAGCCGTCTACAGAGTCTTTAGGAACATACTTGGATAATTGGCTTAAGCACAAAGAAAAACGTGTAGCGCATAGCACCTATTTACATTATAAGAGCTATATTAATAATCATATTAAACCTGCGTTGGGTGAAATTAAGGTATTTGAATTGAATGCCAGACATGTACAACGGTTTTATGATTCATTATTAGATGTAGGGGAATTATCCGAGCGATCTATCCATCACGTACACCGGATATTATCAAACGCGCTGGACTATGGAGCCAAGCTAGGAGATATACAAAAGAATGTAGCAAAGGCAGCTGAACCGGCAACAGTCCGAAAAAAAGAAATGAAATACTGGCCCATGGAAATATTATCGAAGTTTTTAGAAGCTACGAAAGAAGAACGGTTTTATATTGCTTGGTACATTGCTGGATTTACCGGAATGCGCCAGGGAGAAATACTTGGTCTAAAATGGGATAGTGTGGATTTTGATAATAAGATCATCTATGTAAGGCGAGCATTAAAATTGGATGAAGGGAAATATATTATTGCAGATTTGAAAAACAATGCGAGTTATCGGTCCATAACAATATCTGATAGTGATGTGAGGGAATTAAAGCAGCATAAGAGAAAGCAGAATGAAGAAAAGATGCTTGCTGGTGAAGGATATGAGGATAGTAATTTAGTGATTGCTACATCGATAGGTACATTTTTGCTACCATCCAATCTCGGCAGAGCATATCGACGTTGTTTAAAAGAAACTAAAATAGATAAGATTCGCTTTCATGATTTACGGCATACACATGCTTCTATGCTATTTACGCTTGGTACACATCCTAAAATAGTACAAGAGCGTTTAGGACATTCCTCCGTACAAGTAACCTTAGATACGTATTCGCATATGAATCCAAACATGCAGGAAGCTGTTGCAAAATCATTAGAATTAGCATTTGAAAAAGAGGGTAAAAATAAGAACAAGGATTCGCTTTGAAAAGCCGTTGTGACCATTCCGTGACCTATCCTAATTTTGAAGTGCTGTAAAGCTATGGCCCCGGCAGGATTCGAACCTGCGGCACATGGTTTAGGAAACCAATGCTCTATCCCCTGAGCTACGAGGCCTTATTTTTAGAGAACAAATACCATTATACTAAAAATTAACTAGATTGGAAAGTAAATTCTTTATTCTTATAGTAGAAGAAAGCAATATGTGATAAAATAAGCACATCTGTCTATGTAGCAGTGATTGGAGGAATAGCGATGACAGAAGTGCCGTTCATTGCAATTGAAGGTCCAATTGGCATTGGTAAAACATCCCTCGCTAAGAAGCTATCCAGTCATTTTGATTTTCATTTACTAAAAGAAATTGTTGAGGAAAATCCATTCCTTGGCAAATTTTATGATGATATCGATGAATGGAGTTTCCAGACGGAAATGTTTTTTTTATGTAACCGATACAAGCAATTGGAGGATATTGAGAAGAAATACCTAAAATCTAACAAAGCAGTAATTGCTGATTACCATATATCAAAGAATATGATTTTCGCCAAACGTACATTGCAAGAGGATAAGTTTGAAAAATATGAGCAAATATATCAGATTCTTACAAAGGATATGCCTTTACCTAATATGCTGATATACCTAAATGCAAATCTAGATACCATTTTGGAACGAATACGTTTGCGTGGCAGGGATATTGAGCAAAACATCAAGCATTCCTATTTGGAACAGCTTGCAAGCGATTATGAAAATTTTATGAATGAATTTGAATTGTTACACCCGGAAATACCGGTCATTCGGATTAATGGAGACGAAACGGACTTTGTACATTACCAAGATGACCTTGATCAGATTATTGAAATGGTAAATCATGATTTAACCGATGCAGTGATTAAAAGATAACAAAGGGGAACCATATATGAACTTAAGAGAAAAGTACCATATCCGAAACGACAGTGTAATAACCATTGCTGGTACTGTTGGGGTTGGTAAATCAACGATGACGAAGGCCTTGGCAACTTCTTTAAACTTTAAAACCTCTTTTGAGAAAGTGGACACAAATCCATATCTCGAAAAATTCTATGATGATTTTGAACGTTGGAGCTTTCATCTTCAGGTTTACTTCCTTGCAGAACGATTTAAAGAACAAAAGAGGATATTTGAATATGGTGGTGGATTTATACAAGACCGATCGATCTATGAAGATACAGGGATTTTTGCAAAAATGCATTATGACAAAGGAACGATGTCACCAACTGATTATGAAACATACAAAAACCTGTTTGATGCAATGGTCATGACTCCATACTTTCCCCATCCAGATCTCCTTATTTATTTAGATGGATCTTTCGATGAAGTTATAAGCAGAATTCAGGTGCGTGGACGCCAAATGGAAAAAGATACTCCCGTAAGCTATTGGGAAGAAATGTACAAACGTTACAACAATTGGATTGATAATTTTAATGCTTGTCCAATTTTACGAATAAATATCTCTGATTATGACTTGATCAAGCAGGAAAATTCCATTGAACAGATTTTGGAAAAGGTAGGCCACTCATTACAACATTCCAGCCGCTATACAAGAAAACAACTATCAAGGTAAATCATCATCTAAAGAAAAAGAAAGCTCCTAGAATATAAACTGTACCCTTTGTCAAGGACATTTAAAAAAAGACTAGGCAACGTTATGAAGATGATCTCTGTATTGTGCAGGGGTCATCCTTTTTAAATCCCATTGGTACCTATAGTTGTTGTAATAGGTCATATAACTCTTTATCTCCCTTTTAAGTTCTTCTAAAGTTGCACATGGTTTAATGTGAGCCTCATCCTTAAAATGCCCAAAGAATGACTCTTGTGGGGCGTTATCCCAACAGTTTCCTCTTCTTGACATGGATTGACCTAATCCTAACTTCTTGACGTGCTTCTGGAAAGTAGGACTAGTGTAGTGTCCTCCTTGATCAGAGTGAATAAAAGCATCCTCTTTTTTGTTTCTTCTTAGTTTTACTAATGTATCAGTGGCTAAATCTAACGTAATTCGGTCCAGCACATGGTAGGCCAAAATCTCATTAGTTGACCCATCTTTAATGGTGGATAAATAGGCTTTTTGTCCTTTTCCATAGTATAAATAAGTGATATCCGTGAGTAATACTTTCCCTGGTATCTCTTGCTTAAATTCTCGGTTTAATAAGTTCGGTAAGACCCTGTTGTCACTTTAGGAGTTATTTTGCACCTGTTTTAACCGATATTTTGCACTTACAGAATGTCCCATTAACTATATTTAGTGACGCTATGCGGGAGATAGTCCCTGTGCCTCCAGCCAGCACACACACCTTCCAAAAATGGAGGAGATTTCCAAATGAAGATGCGCTGGAACGCTTCCTGGTCACGCCATTTCTGAACTACAATCACCAGTGAATGCTTAATTTCACCATCCTTGACCCTGTTTTACTCGTGGTAGAGTGATCTCAGCGAAGAGGTAAAAATAAAGCCAATCAGGCTCTTTCCACCTTCACGAGGGTAGCACGAGTTTATTGACACATCCCGTTTCAAATTTCCACAAGACACTTAATATGATTGTCTCAATCATTTTTATTTAGCGAGAATAACTTAATAGTAAGTAAGCTCTTGATTACTAATTTATTGAGGGAGGAATTATAATGAGCTACGGATATGGCGGAAGCGGATATGGTGAAGGCTTTGCGTTAATCGTTGTGTTGTTTATTCTGTTAATTATTGTTGGTGCAGCATGGGTGAAGTAAGCTTAGAAAGTAAGCAGAGAGCGTTATAGAGGGTAATAATGCTAAAGCATATTCATTCTTTGTAAATTCTCATATCATCTTTGCAGGAGATAAAGAGACAATGTACCCGAGCATTATAAATCAATGAGAATGAAGCATTTAAAAGAATCACCTAATAAATTATTGGGACTGGATAATTTCAAGTCCTTTCTTAAGTGTTCCCAATGGAAAGGGGGTGATATAAATGGGAATTCGCAAACCTCGTTTTCTTTATGTTGCAAACAGTGGCGATGACACAGTAGAAATTTATGATATTACCAATCCTATAGCACCTGTACGAGTCGGAGAGTTTAATGCCGGAAATTTAAATGCCCCTTTCGGATTGGCGATTACAGGGACCACGCTGTATGTAGCAAATTTTGGCAATGACACGGTAGAAATTTATGATATTACCAATCCTACAGCACCTGTACGTGTAGGAGAGTTTAATGCCGA
>NZ_JBIMEX010000016.1:0-102308 GCF_051262635.1 Oceanobacillus sp. CF4.6
TAAGTAAAACTTAATGAGTTGTTTCAGAAAGAAAAACAAGTTTTCTTTCTTTCGACATACTGGTTGTTTTGTTCAGTTTTCAAAGATCAATTTTTTTGTTTTGTCGTTTTTTGCGACAAGATATAATATAACACGCATATCAGTTGTTGTCAATATGTTTTATGAAATATTTTGCTTCTTCTTTTCTCGAAGTTGTTTCATAAATCGACAACAGAAATTAATATATCATAAATCATTCCCAAGAGCAATAGAAAATCACAAATTAAAATTAAATTAGTATCTGATAAAGTTGGCACTTACTAAGAGGATAATATAATCCCCAATCTCAAGAATAATTGTGTTTGAAATTGGGGATTATAAATTTTTATGGGTTCTCTCTACGTTTCGGAATATATTTCATACAATCCTGTTCACTTGCTACACGTCTTAATAATTGAAATAGAGTGCGGTACCTTTCTCTCATTGCCCGTTTCACCATATGGTCAATCCTATTGTCTTCTAAATCCATCAATAATTCTTCAAGTTCCCTCTTTAATAGATACTCAATTTCTTTTTGTTCCATTTCATTGATTAACAATCCCAGCATTTTATTCACCTCATGCGTTCTCTAATCTACATTCGATAATTCTAATTCCATTTATAAATTCCTATTTGAAAGTAGAGAATAATTCTCTTCAATATACATTCCCATTCATATATATTCTCTCTTAGAAGGTTACACCACATTCATTCGTCAATAAAAGAGGATTTTGTCGGTTATTGTCGGAATTAATTCTAAGTAATAACTTTCAATCATTAGAAAATCGGTTAATAAAATTACTATTCCCTAATTCCTACATTTTTCATCCACTTTCATCAATTTTTTCCTGAAAAATTCATTGTAAAGTTTTTGGCCCTTTGAAGGGCTTGTTCATATTTCTTTACCCTTGTCATAAATATAATGTTAGAACTACTGAATAGTGGGAGGAAAATATATGGATCATTTTTATGTAATAGGTCTTAAGAAAAGAAGAAGTTGGTTAATAATTGGATTTGCATTTTTCACTGCTCTCTTATTTTGGACTCAGAAGGATATCGTTTTTTCCGTTTTCTCCAATGACCGTCCTGTCGCTTTATCAAAAGGAAATGCAGATGAACCAAACATTGCATTAACATTTAATATTAGCTGGGGTGAAGAAAAAGCTTTGGATATTTTGGATCAGCTTAAAAATGAGCAAGTGCAAGCCACCTTCTTTGTTAGCGGGGAATGGGCAGAGCGTCATCCGGAGATACTTGAAAAAATAACAGAAGGACAGCATGAATTAGGAATGTTGGGCTACCGTTATAAAAGTTACCTTGATCAGGAAATTGATCAAGTGAGAAAGGATCTTCTTTACGCAAGGGACATTTTTAAGAAACTGGGTTACGAAGAAGTAAATCTGCTACGAACACCAAATGGTCATTTTAACGAAGAAATCATTGAACTTGCAGAGGGGTTGGAATTTGAAGTGATTCATTGGAATCTTAACCCGAATGACTGGCAAAACCCTGGTACAACTAAAATCGTTGATACGGTGATGAAAGATACAACGAATGGCGACATCATTTTGCTGCATGCCTCAGATGCTGCCAAGCAAACTGCAGATGCTTTAAAAACAATCATACCTGGCCTGAAGAACAAAGGCTTTCAATTCGTTAGCATTTCAGAATTGATTAACCAGGCGCATGCAGAAACAAAGATTATTGAATAATAATCCTAACTCGAAATAAAATACCTCTGTACCATTGTGGCCCAGAGGTATCCTTTTATGCTTTTTTGGCACCGGCTTGTTTTTTAGGTGCTTTTGTACCTTTTTGATTTTCATTCTGTGTTGCTTCGTCAGACTTCGTGATTCGATGCAGTGTAAGTAATTGGTAAGTATTACATGCCAGCAATGGAGCAATCATTAGCCATGCATAATCCGTACCTTCTACCTGTAATCCAGGCACCCATTCCACAGTAGTAATGACGACCATAAAAAATAAGGCTGGAATAAAAGCATGCTTATTTGTTTCTTTTGCTTTTTGCTTAGCAACAATCCAACCAACACTGAGTAAAGCTGCAGCCATGAGAATATACCAATATACGGCCACCTCGCCATTTGTGGCTTGGTATGGGAAATAAACCAGGTCAAAGAGTACAAATGCGATCAGTAACACCTGTATTGTAGGCCAAAACGAACGAAATAGGTTCAATCCCATACGGTGAATAAATAAATATGCAAAGAAGCCGGTCATACTAACTACACTGAAAGTTAATCCTAGACCAAAAAAAAATAAAAAAAGGCCTAGAACCTCCATAAAATCGAACGGGCTTATGTAGGTAGCGTAATCCTCCGATTTAATGAAAAAGCTAATGATGAGACCAGTAATACCTCCGATTATAAATGTTTTGAACAAGAAATTCACCAATTTACGACTATTCAATATAAATCCTCCTAATATCTCCAACAATTAACACTTTTGCGATGTACGTCTTCTATAGTAGGTATTTTATCATGAAGTGCATTAATTTTCCCCTAGGAAGTGAATATTTTATAAATTTGTCACTCATATTAAAGGATATAGGAAGGAGGTACAATACCTAATGAAACGTTTTGTATTTATTACACTCCTTGGAATATCCTTTACTTTGCTTGCTGCTTGTAATGGTGAGAACACCGCCGGTAAAGAGGGAGATTATGAAACAACGAAGAAAATGGTCGTTGATATATTACAGACAGAAGATGGTAAGAAAGCATTAACAGAAATACTGAAAGATGAAAAAGTAAAACAGGAATTGGTCATCCAATCCGACGTGGTAAAATCAGCCATTAATGAAACCCTTGTTTCAGAAAAGGGTAAAGAAATGTGGACGACCTTATTTGAAGATCCGAAGTTTGTCGAGGGTTTTGCAAAATCCATGTCGGAAGAACACAAGAAACTAATGAAAGATCTTATGAAAGATGCGGAATATCAGAAACAAATGCTAGAACTAATGAAAAACCCTGAAATTACAGACCAAATGCTCAGCCTTCTAAAGAGTCAGCAATTCAAGGCACATTTGGAAGAGACAATCACTCAAACACTGGAAACTCCTTTGTTTCAGGCAAAAATACAGAAAATATTGTTGAAAGCTGCTGAAGAACAAAGTAAGAAAGAAGAAGGTGGCGGTGGTGGTGGAGAATCAGGTGGTGGCACCGGTGGTAGTGAAGGTGGCGGTGGTGGCAGTGGGGGGCAATAATGCCTCTAACCATCTCATGAATAAGCAGAGGGCACCCCATTTAGGATGCCCTCTTCCCTATTCTTCCATTTTCGCGATAACTTTTGCTGCAATTTTGTGGAATTGCTTTCCATTTGGATGATCTTCCTGATAAACAGAAGGTGCGAATACACCCTCTTCTTCGTAAGGCTGTTGGATCGGTAACTGACCAAGTACTTTTGTTTTCAAAACCTCAGCTAGCTTCGTACCTCCGCCTTCACCAAATACAAATTCTTTTTCACCAGTCTTTTTACTTTCAAAGTAGGCCATGTTTTCAATAACACCTAAAATTTCATGGTCTGCCTTTATTGCCATTTGCCCTGCCCTAGCCGCTACAAATGCAGCTGTAGGGTGCGGAGTTGTTACAATGATTTCTTTACATGTTGGCAGAAGTTCATGGACATCCATTGCAATATCTCCAGTGCCCGGTGGGAGATCCAAGAGCAGATAGTCCAAATCGCCCCATTCCACTTCTGAAAAGAAGCTGTTAATCATTTTACCTAGCATTGGTCCACGCCAGATGATTGGTGAGTTATCCTCTACAAAGAAACCCATTGATATTACTTGTATACCAAAGCGCTCAACCGGAATAATCTTTTCGCCACGTACAACCGGCCGTTCTTCCACACCCATCATGTCTGGAACACTGAATCCGTAGATATCGGCATCAATAATACCTACTTTTTTACCAAGTCGCATTAGAGCTACTGCAAGGTTAACGGTAACCGTCGATTTACCTACACCACCCTTACCACTGGCAATTGCGATAAATTTTGTATTCGAGTTACCGCCCATCAATGATTCTGTTTGTGCCTCTTCGGCAGCTGGCTGATATTTTTGGATAACTTCATCGGGCAACGGTTCAAAACGTAAACCTACCGTATTGGCACCGTTTCTTTTTAAAATACCGACAATTTCCTGCTGCAATTCCATTTGCTCCGCAGTATTTGTCTTAGAAATGCCAATTTTGACACTGACATGCTTCTTATCTTCCTTAATCGTTACATTTGTAATTCCACCGGTTTCTTCCAGTGTTGTATGTAAAAAAGGATCTTTAACAGGATTAAGCAGTTGAACAACTTCCTCTTGCTTTAGCATTGTAAGTCACCATCCCTTATCTTTATACTCCATCTGTTAGTATAACATAAATCGCATAAATTCTAAGTGATATGTACTATGGTTACGTTTTCAATCCTCCTCATCTACATCCTCGGTCAAATACCTCAAAATTCCTTCATAAATACTTGCTGCCATTCTACGCTGGTAGTCTTCCTGTTTAAGCAATTCTCTTTCTTCAACATTCGATAAAAAGCCAATTTCCAAAAGAGCACCCGGAGCCTTAGCATGTTTCAGTAAGTAAATTCCATTTATAACCAATGGGGAACGATTTGTGTTTTCCATGTTACGAATAATCTCATCCTGTATCATTTTCGCTAGATGCTTACTTTCTTCAAATTCGGGATAGTAAAACGTTTGCGCTCCTCTCCACTGGGATGAAGGCAATGCATTTAAATGTAAAGTCAAAAAGAAATCTGGATTCTTATCTTGAATAAACTCCAGACGATTACGGATATCCTCTGCTTTCCTTCTAGCTAGCCCCTTTGTACTTTCATCTGCAAGGTCTTTATCCTCTTCTCTCGTCAAATAAACAAGTGCTCCATTTTGTTGCAAATACTTTTGCAGCATTTTTGCAACCTCAAGTGCTATATCCTTTTCTAACGTTTCATCTGCTCCAACCGCTCCCCCGTCAGGTCCGCCATGTCCCGGGTCTAGTACGATTGTTTTCCCGGATAGGGGAAGTGACCATGCATTGTTCGTATTAAACTCACTTTGACTAAGAGGAAATTGAATTAAGAAAGCTAACAGAAAAGCTCCAAGTAACCAGTACATCATCTTCTTCCCACGACCCATTTGATCCGCCCCTTAAGTATATTCTCTTATTCAATTTATGGGACAAGATACAGGATTATGACTCCCCATTTGTGGTATGCTAATATGCAAGAAACGTTTATTAAAATTACAGAAGTGGTATTAGAAGAGAAACAGGAAATTTAAGAGGGAAGTGACAGAATGATTTGGGTAGGTATTGGTCTAATTATCATCGGAATTGCGTTTATGGCTTTGGTTGTTTTTCTTATCAAGCCGCTTAATAATTTGGCTGGTGTTTTCAGCAGCCTTCAAAAAACAACTGATGAATTACCAAAAACAGTCGATGAAATAACATTACAAGCAACGAAAACCATGGGTACGAGTGTGGAAACCCTTGATCAGGTAAATAACCAGGTCAAAGAGTTGAGCCCTCTATTTCATATCGTAGGAGATGCTGGCAGAGCAACCAACCAATTGACTTCAACTATGGTGAATGCAGTCGATGATATGAAAGTAAATACACAGAATGGAAATGACTTTGCTACACGGAAAAATCTAGAAGGTTTTTATGGAGCATTAACGCTTGGATATATTCTTTTTCAGAAGAATAAGGAAATGAAAAATGAAAAAAATACAATAAATATGTAATTCGTCAATATACTTCTCTATTATTGCAAAAAAGGTCAGCCATCGATGGCTGACCTTTTTTTGCAGATAGGAAACTATCTGCAAAAGTATTCTAATCAGGTTTTACGATTTACTTCCTGTTTGATACCTTCAATAACATTCGCACGCTTTTTCCCGTCTTCATATAAATGATTTTCAAAATCTTTAAGTCGTTGAATGACTGATCGATGTTCTTCCAATTGCTGCTGGTTGGAAAGATACGTTTTTACTACCCATCCGATAGTTAATCCTCCAATAGCACCGGCTATCAGTGATGCGTTCTCTTTATTGGTTTCCATTCGCTGATTCCCCTTGTGCTACCTTCATTTCTTGACGTTTTTTCAGCCAGTAATAGCCTAAAGCAAATGATCCGTAAAGACCCCCAAGTTTATTCCCGTCTGAAACTTCTTTTCCACCATCTGTTTTTGTTTTCAAGGAGTCTGTCACATCAACCAATGAGGAAGAAAATTTCCTAGTTGCGCTTCCTACGTCTCCTACAATGTAAAATAATGGGCTTAATTGATGAAGTTTGTCATTTACATCTGCCAATGTATTGTTACTCTCACTAATCATGTTACCCGTTTCTTTAAAAACATTATCCAATTGATTCGGAAGCTGCTTTACAGTTTTATCAATACCACTTAACACGCCCGCCAGATTATTCAGAGCATGTCCAATAAATATTGCCAAAATAATAAATGCCACTCCTATGAGTAATACTCCAATACCAACTAAAGTCATCTCTATCCCTCTCTTCCAGTATTTACCGGTACAACATTTGTTTGTTGAACCATTAATTCATTCTTATTCGTCCGCTTTGTCGCTTTCCATTTGGAGTAAATTTGAACAGCTGCTTCACTCCACGTAATACCTCCTACGAAAGGTTTCATTTTCTTTTCTAATTCAACATCGGATAGGCCTTTGCTTTTTTGACTGTACACTTCATTTAGCGAATTGACTGTAACCCCAATTTCTTCTACCGAATCAAACAGGCTGTCTGTAGCCCTGACCTTTTCTCCAATGTCATCAACAAGTTTATCTGTCTCACGCACCGTTTGCGTTAGATATGGTGTAATATAATTCAGTTCCTTCTCCAATTCGCCCACTGATGTCCCAAGTGATTTCATCGTATCTGCAAGCCGTTTCAGTACCAAGGATATATAAATGACTACAATCGCAAAAGCAATTGAGCATAATAGAACACCCACATAAATGATATCCATATGTAAAACCCTCCCTTTTGATAATATTATACCACCTGCCCCCATAAATAAAACGTTTTCCACTTCTTCGTTAATAAGATTGATATCTATCGTACCAGGGTATACACAGAGTAAATGTTTTTATGATGGAGGTTTGTCATGGCGAAGGTTAAAAAAATTTCAAAAAATTTCATGGAAAGATTTAAGGAAAATAATGTGACATTACTTGCGGCTTCACTTGCATATTATTTTCTATTGTCCATTTTCCCTTTATTAATCGTAGCATTTGCAATTATTCCATACTTTAATATTAGTCCGGATGATGCGATGGGATTCATCACGTCCATCCTGCCCGGAGAATTAGCTTCTGTCTTTGAAGATAGTATCGTAGGTCTCGTTGAAACTCCTAGAGGAGGATTGCTCACAGTCGGTATTATCGGTGCATTGTGGTCTGCTTCGAATGGTATTAACGCTTTTATAAAGGCATCAAATGAGGCCTATGATGTGGAGGAAAGCAGGTCCTTTATCGTTGTTCGTTTGATAGCATTCGGTCTAACACTGGGAATGATTCTAGCTGTTGTTATTGCCATTTTGCTTCCTGTATTTGGAGATGCCATACTCGGATTTATTACATCTTTCCTTGGAATAGGTTCAGAAATGACCATCTTACTCCAAATCCTTAGATATGTCATTAGCATAATCGTTATTACTGCTTTACTATTAATGCTTTACCGCTTTGCCCCTAATAAGAAAATACCTTTCAAGCATATTATTCCGGGAGCATTGACAGCGAGTATCCTTTGGCAAGTTATTTCATTTGGATTTTCCATTTATATAAGCAATTTTGGAAACTATTCTGCTACGTATGGAAGTCTTGGAGGCATTATTGTTTTAATGATTTGGTTCTTCCTTACAGGCATTATCCTGATGATTGGAGCCATCGTTAATGTGATGTATCATAAAAAAGAAATAGGACAGGACACAGAACTTCATAAAGCTGCAAATATATAACTCAACCTCCGCAGAGCAAAATGGACAAATAAGCCTTGGTATAATTAGGAAGACTCGTGATACACTGCTCCAGTTGACTTTTGACCATCGCATTTTCTATAAATTGTGAAGTAACTACTGGTTAATTTCTATCAGTATGTAGAAACTTCGGCGACCGCTCTGGGGAAATATACTCGCTTTCCGCGGGCGGCTGGTGAGCCCCTTCATGCTAACGCATTTCAGAGTCTCACCTATGCCTTTCCTCCCGCTGGAGTCTTCGTATATTTCCCCAGAGCTGGTTTTAAGCTTACAAACTGCTAACTGCATTAGTGCTTTATAAAAATCATATCACACAGCCTTACCAGTCCGGGTGAGCGGCGGGCGGTGACTCCTGCGGAAACAGCACGTGTCCGAAGACCTGAAGAATGGTTTTCTCTTCGGGGCTGAGGCCGTGCCCGTGGAAAGCATCCGCCCAGAGCGAACCCGGACGGCGGGAAAGCAGTTAGTTCGCATTTTATCTCAACTCTGCAATGATTAAAAGAAATAAACATTACGAAAATAGCCTTTAGATAACAGCCTTTTTCTTATTAAGGTTAGCAAGGTGATTATTAAAAACATTTTAAGTTTAATCCTAACTGTTCAAACTTATTTTATTGTTACGAACGTTGAGTATATAAGAAAACAAAGAGGTCGGCATTGTGCCGACCTCTTTTATCTGGACAATAAACCTGTCATCAAGTTTTCGGCCCAATTCTCAACTGAAAAGGAATCTTTTGTTATCTCTTTTACTTGTAATGGTGTAATGAAATCTGCTCCGTCATGAAACAAACTTGGTGGATCGACAGCAACCCAGTCACCGGTTTCCACTCCATCAACAAGTTCCACCAAACTGTCTACATATAATCCGGTTTCAATATTCTGTTTGACAAGTTTCCCCTCATTTGTCATTTTCCAGACAGAAGATGTAAAAATAGCTTCCTCATAGAGTGCGGTTGCACCTAGTGATTCTTCCATTATTATGGCAATATCGGCATGATAACCAGAAAGCAATTCCTCCACTTCCGAATCTTCATTAAAAGCAATTTGGAAAGGGTAAATACTCTCACTTCCAATATCGATGGACATTGGCCTATCACTTACTTCTTGAACCGTCCCATCCAGTTTCAGACTCATCTCTTCAATTTGAACTTCCGCATCGAGACCCAGTTGCATTTGTGTTCGTTCTTTTTCCGTTAATTCCCCAACTACTTGCAAGTCTGCATTTTGAATTGTAACTACCGGGTTTTCCAACGTTTCGTTTGTATCCGTTATTATACCCGCATAAGGACTTCCTACTGTTATCATATCCCCCGAAGTCTGTAGCTCTGTTAATTGGTTTTGATGCGTCTCCAGTTGTATCTTTTTTTGTGATAGCTCCATTTCTTTTTCTACGATATATTGTTGCTTTATCAGTTCTGCATCAATGGAAGTCTGTGGGAACTCGACTTCAAGTTGTTCTTCTGTCAGAGTAAATGTACTCGGCTCTCCAGTCGTATTCAAGGGGAGCTGGTACATTTCCATTTGTGAAATTGCTGTTTCAATTGCTGCAATCTCCCCGTTAATCCGATCCATTTGATTCGTCAGGTTAGCTTCGGCCTCATAATAATTATCGACGAGGTAGTTATAAAGCGGATCCCCAGTATTTATTGGAGCCCCCTCTTCTACTAAAAACGTTTGAAAGCTACCAAGATTTTCATCAAAATAAATATGTTCCTCTCCGGTTGCCTTCAGTACGCCGGGTTTGTACAATTTTTCCACAATATCTGTCTCAAAGCTTTCGGACCAATTATTGATATATGCTGTTCTATCAATTTTCCCTTCATCATCAAGATATACAAGAAGAAAATTAACTCCAATTAATAGTATTATTAATACCCGGATTAATCTCTTCATCCTCATCCGAACCACCCACTTAATATGTATGAATCAGTAAAAGCGGTAAGCGCAGTAAGACACCAGCCAAGGAAATGCAATAATACTACATTAATCCAGATGAATGCTTTTTTCATTTCTGAAAACGACATTATATATTTGACCTGAAACCAGATAATCCACAACTGAAACAATGTTATTGCTCCAAAAAAGTAAATTATCCATGGTGTTTCTGTTATGTAGGAAGCAATAATTCCAAAAGATAGTGGAGATACCTGCCAGTTCAGACCTGCAAAGATTACAATTGGAACCCATAAAACTCGTTCCAACAGCATAACTACTAGTACAATCTGTTGCATAATAATTAGTTTCTTATACGGAATTCCCGTTAGTAAATAAAATAAAAGACTCGGTACAAACAAGATAAACATTGCAAAAACCAAGCCATAGAAGGATCTCCCTATCATAAACCATAGTTTACTAGTTTCATATGCCGGCTGTGTTAGAGAAACCGCAATACTTGATATACTTTCTGACCCCAATCCAAGAAATGCCATCCAAGCATATAGCCCAATTGCCGAAAGAATGAGTAAAATATTTACTTTCCATAAGTTTTGAATTCGTTCGGCTTTTTGTATCCTGAATAAATCGTCTTCCATTGAAAAAAGAATCTTAAATAAGTGAACATGATATGTCATCTGCTACATTCCTTTTCTACTTACCCTATTGCCTTAATTTTAACGCAGAATTTGTAGAAATACTATAAATTTTGGATTTTTTCGTAATAACGAGCTTTTAGTCCTATTAGAAGAAATCCGAAAAAAATGTTTGTCTAACAGGAACAAGTTTCTCCAGATGTAACATCGTTTCATCATTGCCTTGGATAAGCCCTGCTCTATATAATTCCAGGGGGCGCTTGTATCCAATTAACAGTGCCGCAAGCTGTTGAACCGTACAACTTATGTCAGCCGTTTCTATTGAATTATCATCCTGATGAGATACCCTTGTATTACCATTCTTTTGATTAATCCAATAGAATCCACTATTTTCTGGTAAGAAGGTATCCTCCACATGGATAACTAGCGAAGTGCCTGGAACTTGTTCAAATGGAAATTCTTTTAGGAATGCCAACACGTCTACAATACGCGCCATGAAATAAGGAGTATTTTCCTGTTTAAATCTTGGCTCATTGACCAATAATGGCAAGTTATCATTCTCAGAAACGGCCATTTTAACTTCCTTTGCCATCGAGTCGTGATTAGCAATAAACTCCAGCAGCAACTTCCAGCTATTTAACGAGTTATAAACAAGCTCTTCTACTTGTAGTAGATTATCTTTTACCGTGTAGACCATATATCCATCTGCTTCATCGTTAGTATTATAACAAACAGCTACCAGCTCATCATCCGTCAAAATACGCTGTTCCCACCACTTTTTATCACGGGTAAGCATACCATTGAATTTCAATGCAAACTCACTATAAATAGGATGAAGAAGCTCGATATCTGCTTCGACTCTTCGAACATACCCATCCGCCTCCCAATTTCTTTGCAGCTTTTCCATTGGGATCGTATAATGTTTTTCATTAAAAGCTATTTCCCAACCAAATTTGCGATAAAAAGGGACAGAAAAAGGATGTAAATAGGAAACCATTTGACCATTTTCCTTCATATATTTTAAAGCATGGGAAAGAAGTTGTTTTACCATTCCATTTCTACGATACTCCGGCCATGTAGATACCGAACTGATCCCCCCCATTTTAAATGTTTTACCATTTATATAGACGGACAGCGGGATTAAATGGAGCTTTGCTGCTAGCTTTTCCTTATCCATCCATCCCCATATGATATGTCGGTCTGCCTCTTCTTTCTTTTTAATCAAAGCTTCTTCTGTAAGTTTATACTGAAAAGCAAATTGAGATAACCTAAAAATTTGGTCGTAATCTTTTGAGTATAACTGTTGGATTTCCATCTTGTTTCACTTCTCTCCCTTAAATTTATCGTTTATTTTAAATTGATAGTAACATTATCGCTGACCTTCTTCAAAATTATATCTATCAAAAAAAAGACTCCCTCTAAGAATAAAGGGGAGTCGTTTTGTGACCTATTGTTTCGCATCAAGATCTGCTGCGATACCTGCTACTTTTTCTTCGGAAAGGTGGTAACCGAATTTAAATACAATAAAGCTTATAAGACATGCGATTGCAGGGAGGAGAACCATTAATATTTCCAGACCTAAGATGGTATCTGGGCTTTGAACTGCATTCGGAATATATCCGATCACTGTAAGTCCCATTGCTCCAACGAAGCCTGCTATTGCCTGAGATACTTTACGCATAAAGCTATACAAAGAATAAGTTGTACCTTCTTGCCTGTATCCAGATTTCCACTCGCCGTAATCGATAACATCTGACACAAAAGCCCACATTAGCATGTTTGGCAGTGTAATCCCTGTCATACCAGTCACAAGCAAAACGATAACAGTTACTTCATGTATTGGAACAATAAATAGTAAACCAAACGCTACTGCACCCAGTAAAAATCCAAATAGCGAGAGTTTCTTCTTGCCATATTTCACGGTAAGTTTTGGTATGAACATAACAAGAATGACCATTGCTGCGATATTTATCATATTAAATATCGGAAATAACATTTGGTTTCCTAAAACATACGTAAAATAATACATACCTACTGATTGGTTGATCCACATCGCTGCTAAAACAAAAAATGACATACCGCAAAGTGCTAGAAACGGACCATTTTTCAAAATTCTAGTAATCATGTTAATATTTATTTTTTCTGGTTTAGCTGATTGAACAGGTTTGATTCTCTCTCTCGTATTCTTATAAGTGATATAATATAATACTAAAGCGATAACACCCATAATTGATACGACAGCAGGATAACCTATCCTTGGGGATGGAAACATATTAACCATCGGGACCACAAGTACTCCTACCGCAAAAATTCCAATCATAGAGCCTAAACCTCGGTAAGACGATAACGCAGAACGATCTCCTGAATCTCTAGTCATTACAGATGCTAATGAACCATATGGAATATTAATCACCGTATAAGCCATCCCAAATAAAATATAGGTTACATAAGCATACACAAGTTTTCCTCCATCCGAAAAGTCAGGAGATAAGAATAGTAATACGGACATCACTACGAGTGGAATACCAGCCCATCTCAGAAATGGTCTAAATCTACCATTTGGATTGTTTCCTCCAAAACGGTCGACGATTACACCCATAAATGTATCTGTAAACGCATCCAATATGCGCGCAATTAAAAACAGCGTCCCAACTGCAGCTGCAGTGATTCCAAAAACATCTGTATAAAATACCATTAAGTAAGTAGTAACCATTGAAAATGCTAAATTATTCGCTGTATCACCTAAACCGTAGGAAAGTTTTTCCTTCATACTTATTTTTCCAGATGCATTGTTTTCTTCTACGATTGGATTATGATTCGTTTGTATATTCTCCATCGTCAACCCTCCATATTAGTTGCAATCGTTTCCATATCCTTATTATAATAAAATTATAAACATTTTTATAAGGACTATTTCATCATAAAATAGGACATATATAGCGTTTTCATTAAACGCTTTCTTTTTAAAGGGGGATACGAGCAATGGAATCTATACATGCACCTATTATTGCTGCGGCTATAAAGCTAAACCATATTACAAATCTCAATACATATGTAGTTGATGAAAATGAAAAATTTACTTTTCAACAGAAAGAGATCTCCATCCCGAACTTCATGCCCGGGTCTGATGGAGAAGATGTTTTGTACTTAGCCAGGAAGATAAGTTATGAGACAAATAAGTTATTTATTTATATAAACGAATGGGGATTGCACTATTTGGGAATATCTTTTTCAAAAAACGATACGTATACCGTTATCATTGGCCCCTACTTAGATACAACTCTAAATCTTTACAGTCTATCTAGAGAATATAATCTTACCAATCATGAAAGTGAGGATTTACGTGTTGTATATGATCAGTTCCATATTTTAACAGTTGATAAAGTACTTAGTTTTTCTAGCGTTCTAAAACAATTCGAAATATTATTAGAAGAAGATCAAATTCCAGAAACTATTACTTCGGATAAGCAAATCGGTAGAGACAAAAATAGCGACAACAAAATGAACGCGGAAGAAGATACAGAAATTATTAAAATGAGATATAAGATTGAGGAAGATTTTATACATACCGTGGAAACGGGGGATAAAAAGGCAGCAAAAAAACTATTTAATTCCAATCCTATTTTGCTTTCTTTTTCTGAGCGTTTTCCAAATCAGCCATTACGTAGAGTAAAAAACTTGGCTATTGTTTTAAACACGTTATTACGTACTGCTGCCAGAAAGAGAGATGTTCCGCCAATACTCATTCATCGTATCTCTGAAAAATATGCTTATGAAATTGAATTAACGAATCAAATCGCCCAATTGCATCAATTGAATGACGATATGATTGATGATTATGTAAATGTAATTCAAAGCAATGCTCTAAACCAGTATTCAAAAGTGACGCAAAAGGTAATCGAACACCTGGTAAGTTTCTTTGACAAGCAAATTGATAAAAATGAACTAGCAGAACTTACATTTACAAATCTAAGTCATTTGGCCCGGAAATTTAAAAAAGAAACAAGTATGACAATTACAGGATATCAGCAAATGTTACGTATTAATAAAGCAAAGTATCTGCTAAAATCCGAAACCATCTCCATTGAAGAAATAGCCTGGATTGTCGGATATGATGATTCCTCCTACTTTACAAGGGTGTTTAAGAAAGAAACAGGTTATACCCCGTCCTATTACAGAGAAAATGCATAAAAACCGAACAGTCTGAGAGGAAGCGTGGGGACGGTTCTTTTGCTTCCTTTTAAACAAATAATACGACTGATAAGTATCTTGCATCTTTAAATTCGGAGAGCGACAGTGATGCTACTATATTCCCTGTAATATTTTTATTGCGGCTTTATTCCTATTTAGTTTGTTTGATAGCTCCATTTTCACCAGCCTATTATCTCATTTTTAGAAATATACAGAAAACTACTTGAATATTAAACCGCTTATATCTAAAATATAAATATATTGATTAGTTGGTTCAATATCCAAATTAATTTTCCCGAGTTAGGTTAACGCTTTTCCAGCCTTTTGGAAGCGCTTTAACGTTTGAGGAGTATTATTTACCCAGTGACTTTAAGGGGGTGGTTATTTGTAGTAACGTTATTATGAAAGCGGTTTATCTCGATAGTGTTTCATGATTTCTGACTAAAGTTGAGAAGGAGGAAGAAAATGCAATTAAGAAAGAATACCCTTAGTAAGGTTATTATTTGCGCACTAGTTTTAGTATTAGTAATTGTTCCCGTTACACCTTCATCAGGTATAGTAAGTGGAGAAGGTTCTGCAGTGGATATAGAAACAAGAGTGAAGGACATCATCGAAGTAGATGGTGAAAGATTTCGAGACTTGAATGCAAATGATGAATTGGATGTTTATGAGGACTGGAGGTTACCTGTTGAAGAGCGAGTGGACAACCTGGTCTCTCAAATGACAGTGGAAGAAAAAGTAGGTATGATGCTGATTTCCACCTTTAATAACGAATCCAGCCGGACATCGCTGGCAGAAGATCATTTACGCTATTTCATTGTTCGTGATGACCCGGAGCCCAGCGACCTGGCTTCCCGCAACAATGATTTTCAGGAACTTGGAGAGGCTTCACGGTTGGGGATTCCAGTTGTAATGACTTCCAATCCGCGTAATCATGTAAATCCTAATCAAACATACGGACATGCAGAGGCTGGAGGGCAACTGTCGACCTGGCCGGGTGAACTAGGACTTGCTGCCACACAGGATCCTGAGCTTGTAAAAGAATTTGCACAGATTGCAGCCAAGGAATGGCGAGCTGCCGGTATGCATAAGATTTATGGTTACATGGCAGATGTACTGACCGAACCACGATGGACCAGAACGGATGGTACATTTGGAGAAGATCCTGAACTAGTTTCCGCGATGATAACTTCCATCGTCGAGGGATTTCAAGGTGAAGAATTAGACGAAAACAGTGTCTCACTCACGATTAAACACTTTGCTGGTGGTGGTCCTAGGCTGAATGGTACCGACCCACACCACGAGTGGGGAAGTACAAATGTATATCCAACCGAGGGTAGCTTGTATACGTATCACTTACCACCATTTGAAGCTGCGATAGAGGCTGGTACAACATCAATTATGCCGTACTATGCAAAGCCTGTTAATGAAGGTAGCGCACTACAGCTTCCAGAGCATCTGTGGTATACAGAGGAACAACAATTTGAGGAAGTTGCTTTTGCATATAATGAGGGGTTGTTGCAGGGGCTCCTTCGTGATGAGCTTGGGTTTGAAGGTTACGTTAACTCTGATACCGGTATAATTAAAGATAGCGCTCGCCCATGGGGTGTGGAACATTTAACAGAGCCAGAGCGTTATGCTAAGGCAATCGAAGCAGGAACAAATATATTCTCCGGTGGTACAGATGTTGACCCACTGTTGGAGTCCGTTAATTCTGGACTTGTAGATGAATCTGCTATTGATAATTCGATTTCATTCCTACTTATAGAGATGTTTGAACTTGGACTGTTTGAAAATCCTTATGTCGATCCGGAGCGGGCTCAGGAAATTGGAGATGATCCAGAATCTCAAGCTTTGGCAGATGAAGCACATCGTAAGTCTATTGTATTGTTGAGAAATGGTAACGATGATACTGGTCAAGTATTGCCAATTTCAGATAAGGAAGTAGAAGATGTTAAGCTTTATGTGGAAGTTTTTGAGGAAGATGAAGAAGCAGCAGCCGAAGCAAGTAAAGGCTTGGCTGAGTCCATTAAGCTGGCAGACTCATCAATCAATGTAGTTGATTCTCCGGAAGAAGCAACACACGCCTATCTCGCTGTTTTGCCTGCATTGAGCTGGAGAGAAGATGATACCGAAAATGATCCACCATCCATTGAGCTGATCAAGGACTCCGATACAGGGATAGATTCTGAACGCATTCTTGAATTGCAAGAACAGGTGGAAACAACGATTCTTGGTGTAAATATGACAAACCCATGGTTGATTAACGATATTGAGCCTGGGGCGGATGCGGTATTAGCTACATTTAATACCACTCCAGATGCGATAGTTGACATCATTCGCGGCAAATTTAACCCATCAGGAAAGCTGCCATACACCGTTCCTGCTGATAAAGAAGCCGTGGAAAATAATCTTTCGGATGTTCCTGGTTATGCGGAAACATTTGATTATGCTTATACCAATGAAGTAGGTGATGAATACGCGCTTGGTTTTGGTCTTTCCTATAAGAATACCTCCTATTTAAAATCAAAAATTGACCGTTTAGAAGAAGATGGAGAGTTTGCTAATCATGGTGCAGCTCAATCCTTAAAGGCCAAATTGAATCCAGTGGAGGAATTTGAGAAACAAGGGGAGTCACAAAAGGTTATTAAGCATATGGAAAAATTCAATAAGAAACTTATTCAACTAGAAGGAAAGGGATTCATATCTAAAAGCGGATATGAGGAACTTAAGAAAGATGCTAGTAATTTAACAAAATAATAGTAATAGAGAGTTTCCTTAATTGATGTGATAATCCCCCTGACTGTTGTTGCCATGGGGGATTTTACATTGGAGTAGTGATAGCAAAAGTATCAATAATAAATCAGAACTGGTTTTAGTTTTGCTATCGAATTGGTAACGTTTTGCTAAGTTTGATGGTTATTGTGATGGCACTGTTTGGTTTATTCATTAAAAAATCACCCTCAGTTCACAAAATGTGATGAGAGTGATTCATCTATTGTCCTAACATATTCGGTAACCAAAGCACAAGCTCTGGGATAAAGGCAACGAGTAATAACACGACAATCATAACAACATAGAAAGGGAACAGGCCTTTCGTAGCATTTTCAATCGATATTTTCCCAATTGCTGACCCTACGAAGAGCACCGTACCAACTGGTGGCGTAATTAAACCAATACCCAAACATAAAATCATCATTACACCAAAATGAACCGGATCCATCCCCACACT
The DNA here is from genome assembly GCF_051262635.1 of Oceanobacillus sp. CF4.6. Lineage (NCBI taxonomy): Bacteria > Bacillati > Bacillota > Bacilli > Caryophanales > Bacillaceae > Oceanobacillus > Oceanobacillus sp. CF4.6. Next base: position 17,977 of record NZ_JBIMEX010000016.1, read on the forward strand.
TGTTGCAACCGGTAATAGAATTGGGGTTGCAATTAAAATAAGTGGCGCCATGTCCATAATCATACCTAGTAGAAGCAATATAATGACAATTAGTAGAATGGTAATTCCGTCATTTGGTGAAAGGCTAATTAATGCTTCTGCTACCATAGCTGGGACCTTTAACAGTGCTAATAACCAGCCAAATGCAGAAGAAGCAGCAATTAAGAATAATACCATTGATAGTGTTTTAAATGACCTGTGCAGTATAACTCCCATTCTAGGAATCTTAATATCACGGTACACAAAAAATGTAATAATAAATGCATATAGGGTACCGATAGCAGCAGACTCCGTAACCGTGAAAAACCCACTGAGGATACCACCAAGGATGATAACAACTGTAAATAGACCTAATAAACCTTCCCAAATGATTCTAGGGATTTCTTCCTTTTTTACAGGCTCACCAATTGGGTATTTCCTTTTTACCGCAATTACATAGGTTAAAATCATTAATATTAAACCTAGCAGCAATCCAGGGACAAGCCCCCCCATGAATAATCCCCCAATGGAAACACCACCAGCGGCTGTCGAGTAAATAATCATGTTGTGGCTCGGTGGAATCATTACCCCCTGTGCCGAACTAGAAATAGTAACAGCTACAGAGAAATTGGAATCATATCCTTGCTTTTTCATCATCGGGATCATTACCGAACCGACTGAAGACGTATCAGCAATAGCTGATCCTGAAATACCACCGAAAAAGGTACTCGCCAATACGTTAACCATAGCGAGACCGCCTCTGATTTTCCCAATAAGAACATTGGCTAAATTGATCAGTCTCCTTGAAATTCCACCTTCATTCATGATTTCCCCAGCAATGATAAAGAAAGGTATTGCCAGTAATGAAAATGAATTTAATCCCGCTGCCATCCGTTGAATGATAGCAGCTAAATCAATATCCATGTATATACCAGTTACAAGAGAAGATAATATAAGTGAAAGTGCGATTGGAACTCTAAATAAAATCATTAATAAAAAACTGCCTAATAAGATCCATACCTCCATATTCTCACCCCTCACTTACATCTTCTAGCTCTTGATGCAAACCTTTCTTAAGTAATAAATCGATTCCATTTAAAACAACAAAAAAACCAGATACAGGAATAATCACATATAACGCACTCGAAGGCAATCCTGTTGCTGGCATCGTGGAATTACCAGTTAATATTGTAAATTGCCAACCATAATATATTAAAATAACCCCAAAACCAATGATTAAGATCTTCGCAAAATAATCAAAAATATCCTGAACTTTATCGGGTAGTGCATTCACGACTAGCCCTACAGCAATATGTAGTTTTTCTTTAAAACCATAAGCAACTCCCAAAAAACTCACCCATACAAAAAGAAGACGTGATATTTCTTCGGTCCATGCTGGAGCAGCTTGTAGTATCTGACGTGCAAATACTTGATAGATAATAATGATAACCATCATTGCTAGTACAGTTAATGAGAACACCAGCAGAATCCGATTTAGGACATCTGTAATCGTTTTAAAGGCTTTCACGGTACAGTCCCCCTCCTAAATTTAATAGGGAAGTGAGGACCTCACTTCCCCACACCTATTTATTATTGTGTTAGTTTGTCAATCCATTCTTGATATTGAGAGCCAAATTCGTCGTAAACCGGTTGAACAGCATCTCTCCATACTGAAATATCTTCTACTTCTGTTAATTCAGATCCAGCCTCTTGAACTGCTACTTTCGCTTCCTCTGTTAACTCTGCCCATGCTTCGCGTTGAACTGCCACTGATTCTAGAGCAGCTTCCTGGAATGCTTGCTGGTCTTCTTCACTCAGCTCATCCCATAAACCTTGGGATGCCATCAATACTTCTGGAGTACCTTGATACCCATTAACTGTAAAATATGGAGATACTTCATAATGCCCTGCAGTATAATAGCTTGGGAAGTTATTTTCTGCACCATCAATAACTCCTGTTTGCAGTGCAGAGTATACTTCGCCATATTCCATCGGTGTAGCTTGTGCACCTAAAGACTCAACAATTGCGATGGCCAAATCTGATGATTGTACACGAATTTGTAACCCTTCCATGTCTGCAGGAGTTGCTACGGGATGTGATGTATTGTAGAAACTTCTTTCACCAGAATCATAGAATGCTAGTCCTTTTAAACCAGAACCATCTAATGTACCTAAAAGTTCCTGACCAACTTCACCATTTAGTTTCTCCCATTTTGCAACTTCATCTTCAAATAAATAAGGCATAGATAAAACACCAATTTGTTCAGAGAACTGTGTTAATGGAATTGCATTAACTCTTGCTAATTCGATCGTACCTAATTGTACTTGTTCAAGCACTTCCGATTCTTCCCCTAATTGACCACCAGAGTATACTTCAATTTTATAGCGACCATCTGTTTTTTCTTCAACGAGTTTAGCAAACTCTTTATCGCCTACTGTTGTTGGATAATCTTCTGGATGGTTTTCTGCTAGACGCAATGTGATTGCTTCTGCATTTTCTTCGCCTTCATTAGAATCTGTCGAATCTTCTGCGCTATCTGTTGTTCCTTCGTCTTCATCACCACAAGCAACTAAAACGATTGTAGCTAGAAACATAACTAAAATTAATGCTAGTAATTTTTTATTCATCCTATTTTCCCCCTTAAATATGTTAATTTTCTAATATTAGAAACCGCTTCCAAAGTTAAAATTACTTTAAGTAAATTACCCTCCTTTAAATGTTATTTTGTTCAACAGACAAACTAATTGATATTTGTTATTATCATTGTAATTGTAAGCGGTTTATTAATCAAGTATTTTTTTAAATAAATAGATAATACTTAATTTAAACTTTCTTGATAGGTGATAACTACGCCATTTAGTTTAAAACAGCATCGACGATATATCCTATTATCAAACTCATGATAAAGATGAGATTTGACGCTCTTCTCATCTGGTCCCTTCTCCTTCTCTATAAGAGGAAATACGCAACAATTGACCCAACAAAACCAAGCCCTAAGGCATATGGTAAATTACTTAGTGTAATACGATATGGATTTTGCCCCGTACTTTGAGAGGTCAGCTGTACGATTAAACCATAAGCCCCCAACGGTTAATGTAGCAACAGAGCTTGTTGCCAAAACGATGGCAAGACTTACTGGATTCATGGTTTCCAATAACGTTGCAATGACTCCACCTAGAATTCCAATCGTCGCAATTGGGTGAACACCAAACATACTCATAAAAATGAAAATAACCTGTATTAAAATAAAAACAAGCAATGGGTATTCAGAAACAGCAATGACTGGTTGTTGAATAAAATCTAAAAATGCTGTCCCACTAATACTAACTTCAAAAAAGGATAATGATAAAAATAACACAACGAAATTCTGCATCGTATTTGTTTTCATCTTCCATGTATTCCACCCAATAGCCCAGAAACTCCTGCTTCGTTTTATAAGGAAGGACCATAGGAGCGCAAATGGGAAAATAAGGATTGTAACAGTAAAGATGAAATCTAAATTAAATTGATTACCTAGAAAAATAACGAGGGTTAAAAATAGAACAAGCGCGACTAAGAGATGAATAATTTTCTTGGTTAATTTCTTCCTATCAATTGGAGACTGTTTCAATAGTTTACTATCCCCATAGGAGTAACTCTTATAATGATAACGACCCCAAATGGAATCAAGTATAAAGGTAATACCTGCGATCAATAGAAGCCAAGGTAATAAGGAAACATAGTCCACCCCTGTTGTAAATATGGAAACGGCTAGCAATATTTCTAATGGACTCCACAATAGCGCTAATGTAAACCCTCGAAGTGTTGCGGTAGTTATAAAAGAGTTTCGTAGTCTTTTATCAAGCGAACTCAAGTTATTTTTCAATACATCCTGAGAAATCGTAGCCGCTGACAAGTTTAAAAAAGATGCCAATGTTAATGTTGTAATAGAGCTACGTGGATAAAGTTTTCCTAGATCAGAAGCATTTACATTTAATAAGTTATTCAGACTCCGATCGAACCTGCCACTTCTTACAACACTATTCATCCAAGGAAGCATTGCTAATAATGTCAATAGCGACATATTGGATGTTAAAAATGCTGGAATGGCGAGTATCGATTGGCCTGAGGTAAGATAAGCGATAGCTCCTACGGCTAAGAAGGCACATCCAAGAATTTTAAAAAGCCTTGAAGCACCAAAAAAAGATACAAGTAACATTAAAATAGTAAAAATACAAAAGAATAAAAAATGTACAGATAGCGAAAAATTGGATGTTGTTTCATTTTTCCTCCTATAAGATTTCTTAAATACAACCAGAAATAGATTAGTAAAATGGTTGATTATATGTATAAGATAATTATCATACATGTAAGCGCTTGTTATAGCAAGATGCCTTTAACTTCTATCCATAACAAAAAGCAACTCTATCTATTAAAAGATAGAGTTGCTTTTTAATATATGGTATAGCATCAATTTCTAAAGAATTTAAGTTGCAGTATCAATCATTATACTGCATCTACTTTACTATCACTTTCTGTTTCTTTAATTTTTCCTTCTGCTTTTAATCTTGCTAGTTCTGTTTGTATTTCTTCCATTCTCTTATCATCTAAACTATAAAATTTCATTGCTACAAGTGACACTACTAACATTAGTGCTGGTAGACCAAATCCTAGTAATAATGTCATTCCAAACAAAGGTGTTGTTAATGGATCATTAACCGTTGGGAACTCAGCTGTAAATCCAATAAGTGCCACTCCTAATCCAACAATAGCAGGAGCTAATGATGTAACTAACTTATCAACAAAGGAGAAAAGTGTCCCTAACATCCCTGGTACATAGCGTCCTGATTTGTAAGTTTCATAATCGGAAATGTCTGCAATCATTGGGTTTACCAATGTTGAAGGTATTGCACCAAATCCCATTGCGAGCGAGTATAAAATAACAAATAGTACAATACCGATACCAATGTTACCAGACATGGAAGTTGGATCACTAATGACTAAGAATAGAACAACCAATCCTACTAAGGATAGAAAGGAAATCCAAGTTGATTTTATAAATGAATTTCTCATACCACGTTTTCTAGCAATTGCAACTGCAATAAATGTGATTAGTAAAATTGGGATAACCGTAATCATGGATACTGTACCACTTAGTGCATAATCACCTATTAGAATTCCAAAGATCATTACCATAACTACAGATTGCCTCAAGAGGCTAAAAGCTAATTTATCTGCTGTAACAGCAGTTATTAGCAATTTTAATGGCCTGTTGCCTTTTAGAATTGGCCAATAATCTCGAAAACTCGTATTTACTGTTAAATTTGCTAAACCGTAAAACTCTTTACGGTCTTTACCAGATATACCAATTACAGCTAAGATTGTACAAATAGCGGCAAAAATGATTGCTAGTGTATTTAACTCCACGAATAACCCCATATTAAAGTCCCCGTGTTTTGCAATCAGGTAAGATGCTACATAAACTTGACCTAATGTGAATACCACCGTGTTGTATACACCATCAAAAACAGAAAACAACGGTCTTTGTTTTGGACTGTTCGTCAATACTGTTTGCGCTGCTTTTGTTACAGCAGTTTGAAAAGTGTAACCGATAACATAAAGTGCATATGTCAATATAAAGAAAATTAATTGAAATTCTTGTGGTAAGGTATGTGTGATGCTATACATGAGTATAATCGAAGTAGCTAAGATTGCGTTTCCTAAAATCATTAATGGCCTGAACTTACCAAATTTTGATTCCGTTTTATCAATAATAAATCCTACAACTGGATCGGTAATTCCATCAAATACACGCATTGCTGTTAACACGATACTTACTAATGCAACGGTTAGACCTGCTACCCCTGCTGCATAATAAGAGACGAATGTTAAAATAAACATATATAGATTTGTTGCCGTATTATTGAGTGCAAAAAAGCCAATCTGCCATAACTTTGCTGTGTTATATTGTTGTTCTTTTCCTATAGATGATGTTGACATTATTTTTCCTCCTTTTATTAAACCGCTTACATTGATGAATAAAAAAATTTCCCTTTATGAATGTAAAATTATGCCTAAAGCCGTTTGTTTGCTAAACAAACTAATTACCTATAAATTTATAATATGTCAATTCGACAAATAATGCAAGCGCTTTTTTATTAAATTTTAAAAAAAATGTTATTCGCAATATAACATGTATTCATAATCAAAATAGAAATGTAATAGAAAAAAGAGGACATCTCATTTAAATGATAAATGAGATGTCCTCTTTTAACTAATCAACCCTTTGCTATACAACAGTTTTCTTTTTTTCTTCTGACTTTTCCTTAATTTCTGCAATTGCTTCTTGAATCTCTTCCATTTTTTTGTAATCTAAATTATAGAATTTCATCGCTATAAGTGAGATGATCCACCCAATTATTGGTACACCAAATGCTAGAAAAATTGTCATTCCATATAAAGAAGTTGTCAATGTATCCTCTATCTGTGGAAATTCTGAACGATATCCAATTAGAGCTACAGCAAATCCGACGACTGCTGGCGCTAAAGAAGAAATTAACTTATCAACAAACGAGAATATGGTTCCCATCATTCCGGGTACATAACGCCCTGACTTATATGTTTCATAGTCTGATATATCTGCAATCATTGGAATTACTAGTGCAGATGGAAGTCCACCGAACCCCATACCCAACGTATATAAAACTAAAAATACTATTGTAGCAAATCCAATATTTTCAAGTGAAATTGTTGTAGGATCAATCATAAATAAAAATGCAGCTAGAATACTAAAAGCTATCAATCCAATCCAAGTTGACAGGACTAAGGATTTTTTCAGACCTGTTTTTCTTGCATACCAAACCCCTACAAATACTATCAACACAGTTGGTACCATAGTAACTAATGATACGGTGCCACTTAACTCATAGTCCCCTATCAAAATTCCGAATAACATTACTACTACCACTGCATGTCGAAGAACGCTGAGGGTTAGTTTATCAGATGCAGCAGCAATAACAAGCATTTGCATTGGCCTGTTTCCTTTTAGAATTGGCCAGTAATCACGAAATCTAGTTTTCACATTACTATCCGCCAAACCAAAGTACTCTTTACGGTCTTTTGATCCAATACCAGTTACAGCTAAAACAGTAAATATACCGGAAAGAATAATAGCATAGGTGTTTAATTCTGTAAATAAGGACATCGTAAAACCGCCGTGTTTTGCTACAAGATAAGAAGCAACAAAAATTTGACCACCAGCAAATAGTACAGTATTATAGACGCCATCAAAAATAGCGAAAAGGGGCCGTTGTTTTGGACTATTTGTCAAAACAGTTTGAGCAGCTTTTGTACAAGCTGTTTGAAATGTATAACCTATAATATAAACTGCATAGATAGCAATAAAGAAAAATATCTGTAATGACTCCGGCAGTAAATGGGTTACATTATACATAAGTAAGATAGAACCCGCTAATATAACATTTCCTAAAATCATCAGTGGTCGAAACTTACCAAATTTTGATTCTGTTTTATCGATAATAAAGCCTATAATTGGATCTGTAAACCCATCAAATACCCGCATTGCTGTTAAAATCGTACTTACTATCACAACTGTCAGTCCAGCTATTCCTGTTGCATAATAAGATACAAATGCTAAAGCAAACATGTATAAATTTGTTGCAGTATTATTTAATGCAAAAAAACCAATTTGCCATAATTTAGCTGTGTTATATTGTTGGTTACTTTCAATCGTTTTACTAGACATGAGACATCCCCCTTAATTTTAATATAGCCACTGAAACAAACAAAATCTTCTGAAATATACTGATAAAACTACTTCTTGTTTACCGATTATAATCATTCAATGTTTTTTTAATCGACGTACAATACTCCCTTGCGTCAACTAAAACCCCATCCCCCCTGTTCAATCGATTTAGAGCGTTTACAAAACACCGTTTCAAACGTTTCTGCTTAATCACTAAAAGATATATTTTGTTTGCAAAACAAACTATCTTTTACTAAAAATAATTGTAAGCGCTTTAAAAAGCAACAACTATTTTTTTAATTTATCAATTATTTTTAAATAAGCAAATAATAGGAAAAATCTCAACAAAAACCAAAATTTTATGTTGAGATTTTAAGCTATCATTTTCATATTTCCATACCTTTCTAATGCAACTAGAAAACGACTGCATCTTCTAATCTAATAGAAAATGCAGTCGCCCTTTAGTTAATCCTTTTTAAAAGCAATAAAGAACGTAATGACAGCAATTGTACTACATGTAAAAATAACAATTGCCATTGGTATGGCGGATGCTTCTCCAGCTAGTCCAACGAGAGGAGCAACGATACCACCAAAGACAAATGGAAGCAGTCCTAGAAATGCGGATGCACTCCCCGCGGATTTTCCCTGTGTTTCCATGGCTAGCGAAAAGCCGGTGGTCGTTACGATTCCGACACTTGAAACAATAAGAAATAAAGCAATAGCCATATACAGTAATGAGAGTTGCTGCCAGACGACAAATACTAAAAATAAACTTCCGATAAACGATAAAAGGGTACCAGCACAAAGCAAGTGCATTTCTTTAAAGTAACTTGCTAATCGCCCAGTTAATTGTGCCGCAATAATGATTCCGATACCATTTAAGGCGAAAAGCAGAGAAAATTGTTGTGGTGAGACCCCATATATATTTTGCAGTATAAATGGTGAACCTGCTATATAGGCGAACATACTAGCCATTACCAATCCCTGTGTAAGTGCTATTCCCATAAAATATCGGTTCCTAAGTAATTTGCTAAATGTTTTAAGGACCGAAAACAGACCTCGTTCTGCACGATTTTCGTCAGCTAATGTTTCTGGCAAAAATAAAAGTACTGCTAATAAAGCAACGATGCCAATAAAAGCTAATACATAAAAGACGCCGATCCAGGTTGTAAAATTTAACACAACCCCTCCAATTACTGGTGCTAAGATAGGTGCTGCCCCGTTAACGAGTGCGAGTAAAGCAAGGAACTTTGTCAAATCTTTACCTGAATATAAATCCCTTGCCGCTGCACGTGCAATGACAACCCCAGCTGCTCCTGTAAATCCTTGGATAAAACGAAGCGTAATAAAAAAGGCAATCGTAGTACTCCAAGCAATGAGTAAAGAAGCTATCGTATAACCTATCAATGTAAGAATCAATAGATTGCGGCGTCCGTAAATATCACTTAATGGACCAAAAAAAACTTGCCCTAAACCAAGGCCGACTAAACATGCTGTTAAGCTCATTTGCACTAGAGATGTTGATGCATCTAAATCAGCAGCGACGTTTGGGAGCGCAGGTAAATACATATCCATTGACACTGCCCCGAAAGCCGTTAATAATCCTAAAACAAAAACTAGTCGAAGCTTGTATTTGTCCGTTTTTCTTTCTTTTGATAAGATATTTTCCAATTAGAATTCTCCCAAAAATAATAGTATTACAAATTATTATAGCATGGTGCATACCAATGTAAAAACAATCCAAAAATGCTCAAAAATATTACTGCACTTTTTACACAGTAATATCCTTTTCCGGTAGATTTTGACCACTCATTTGAAAATTTAGCGACGAGTTACGGCAGTCCCAAAGTTTACAAAAAGAGCGTGCTTTTCAAAATAGAATCCGGCCTACATAGATTACGATTGTAACTGTGAATGCACTGGCTAGCGTTGAAAACAATACAATTTGCGCTGCCAAATTAGGATGATTATTATATTCCTGTGCAATAACTGCACTATTTACAGACGTTGGCATTGCTGAGGCAATTAATAATGCTTGCGCGATAATCCCTTCAACACCAAAGATAAAAATAATTCCTAAAGCAATCATAGGACCTATCAAAAGTCGGATGATCATACTCAAATATACAGAAGATAGACCCGATTTAAATGTAATATTTGCGACTTGTGCACCAAGTGTCAACAGAGCTAACGAGATCATGGCATCTGCAATATAATTGGCTGGAATCCAGATGAAATTTGGAATCGGAACTTGAAATACATTTAACAAGATCCCTGATAGCATCGCGTACAAGACTGGCATTTTAAAGTAACCGAGTAAAGCTTTTAACTTACTTGTATTTACAGATTGCAAAGAGAAAATGCCATAAGAAAATAAAAATATATTTTGTAAAGTTAAAACAATAACTTGAATTGACATTGCAAATGGATCACTCTTGAACACTAAATCATTTACCGGAACACCATAATTACCTGAGTTAAAAAACATAACACTATTGGAAAAGGTGATCTTTTTCCTTTTGTCTAATCCTATCCACTTAGCCACAATAATAGATAAGATGTAAAGAACAGCAACATATAATAAGAAAAAGAAAAGTATTTGCATAAATAAATTGGCTGAAAAAGTAGTACTGTATAATTTAACAAATATAAAACCCGGCACAAGAAAGTAAATATTCAATTTTGCCAATGTCGGTATATTCAAGTCAAACTTTTTTTGCATAAAAAATCCGATACCCATAATGATAAAGATTGGTAGAATAATATCTTTAAGAATAGTGATTAATTCAGTCAACCATCATCCTCCTTTCTAAAAAGTTCTTTTCAAACACAAAAATCGCTGTCTTGGATCAGCCGATTACGGAGGTCCAAGACAGCTTATGAATTCCTATTTTGAAACTACGATTGCTTGTTCCTGTGCTTGCAAACATAGTTCAGCAGCTTTAAATGCATGTTCTTGTGTCATTGCATTCTCTGTGCGGTTTATACAATCTTTGATGAAGGCACCGAAGAATGGAAAGCCTACTTCACCTGACAGTTTATAATGCTTCTCGCCGTCTTTGTTTACCAGAAATAGATGATCACCTGTTTCTTCTCGGGCTACATCTACATATTTACGGATTTCTATTGTTCCTTCTGTTCCGGTAATAAATGTACGGCCATCACCCCAGGTGCTTAAGCCATCTGGTGTAAACCAATCCACTTTGAAGATTTGCGTTGCACCATTATCCCCAACTAATGTTGCATCACCATAATCTTCTAATTCTGGATGATCGGGATTATTATAATTTCCTACTTTACTGTGCAGGATCTCCGCATTTTCACATCCTGCATAATATAAAAACTGTTCAATCTGATGGCTGCCAATATCACATAAAATACCACCATATTGCTCTTTATTAAAGAACCAATCTGGACGACTTGATGCATTTAGGCGATGCGGTCCAAAACCGGTCACTTGAATGACCTTACCAATGGCTCCATCTTTTATAAGATCACCAGCGAATACCGCTCCTTCAACATGCAATCGTTCACTGAAATATACCATATACTTTTGACCGGTCCGTTCTACAACACGTTTTGTCTCTTCTAATTGAGCCATCGTTGTGAACGGTGTTTTATCCGTAAAGTAATCTTTTCCAGCTTCCATTACTTTGTTTCCTAATGCACTTCTTTCTGAAGGTATTGCTGCTGCCGCTACCAATTTGATTGATTCATCGCTTAAAACCTGATCAAGTGACTCTGCAGCCTGAACCCCTGGAAATTGTTCAATGAAATCTTTAACCTTTTCCGCGTCTGGGTCATATACCCATTTCAATGTTGCACCTGCTTCCAGTAATCCATTGCACATTCCATTAATATGACCATGGTCAAGTGCAACTGCTGCGATTGGAAACTCTCCCTCTTTTACGACCGGATTCGGTTTTCCTTTTGGTGCATATGTCATCCCATCTTTACTCATGAATGATCACTCCTATATTCCATATATTTTTATTAAATTGTTTTCACACATAAATTGTTGCCTTATGCCCCGTAGATTGAGATAAACTGCGAAGTAACTTCAGGTTGCAATAAGTAGGTGCTGTTATCGCCGTCCGGGATCGTTCCGGGCGGATGCTTTCCGCGGGCACGGCCTCAGCCTCCTCGCGGAAAACCACCGCTGCGGGGTCTTCGGACACGTGCTTTTCCCGCAGGAGTCACCACCCTTCACTCACCCGGACTGGTGAAGTTGTATGTTACTATTTTAGCTATTGCAGTATAGTAATTTCACGCAACCTTATAACTAGCTCTGGGAAATACACGGAGACTCCTACGGGAAGCTCACCAGCCGCCCGTGGAAAGCGTAGTGTATTTCCCAGAGCGGTCGCCGAAGTTTCTACATACTGATAGAAACCAACTAGCAGTTACTTTATACAAATTACGAAGGTTTAAAAAGCAACAAATCTTTTCGATGGGACGAGCAACCGGCAGTCCCAATGATTAAGTAGAAGTTAATTAGAACCAGTCAGCGTATCCTAGTTCTCTTAAGTTCTCTGCTGATAGTTTCAAACAATCAAACGGGTCTCTTCCGTACGTATCATCCTGCTCGATAAGGAAGTACTGTGCACCACTCTCAAGACCTGCTTCGATAATAGATTTTATATCCAGATTTCCTTCACCAACCTCAGCAAATTCGATTAAGTTCGTGAATTTCTCGAAGAATTTCTTCATATCTTCCAGATCCTCTTTATTAACATCCAGTTTGCCAATGCGGTAATCTTTCAGATGCAATAGAGAGATGCGTCCTTTATACTCTTTGATAAATTCAACCGGATTTACCCCAGCGCGTTGGATCCAGTGAACATCCAATTCAAAGCCTAGCTTGGATGTATTATTTTTGATAATATCCAGTAAATACTCGCCGTCATATTTTTGGAATTCGATATGGTGTGTATGATAGTAAAGTTCGATTCCGTGCTCAGAAAGCTTACCGGCCATTGCCTCTGCTCTTTCGATAAATGCCATAATTTGATCTTTATCACCCATCACTGTTAATGGAAGCATCCCTATACGCAAGAAATTACAATCAAGCGTTTTACAATCTTTAACAATCTTATCGAAATCATCTGTTAGCGTCTCACCTGGCGCTCCTGGCAGCATTGGTTCTAATGGTGCTGACATCGCTGCAATATTGATATCAAAATCTTTACTTGCTCTTTTTAATTCTTCGACATTTTCTTCTGTCATCGGAATTTGTGAGACTTCTACTGCACCAAATCCTAGTTCATGCAATTTTTTCATTGTTTCATACGCACCAAGCTCTTCCACTTTTTCTTTGAGCATCATCATTTGTACACCGATTTTTCCTTTATTCATTGATATACCTCCATTTTAATTTCACTTTTAATTTCAGAAGATCTACGAATTGCACTGATAATTTCCATCGACTTTTGCGCATCCTTTGCATGGATGTATTCCTGGCTGTCATTTTCGATGCAAGTATAAAAGTAATTGATTAGTTTTGAGTGGCTTGCCCCGTAATAGAATTTCGCTCCAGGAAGCTTTGCATCCTCAATAACTCTTTCCTTCTCACCTTTATCATTTGTTTTTGTCAAAATACTATCTTTGATCGTTAATTTACCATGTTCCAGAATAACCTGAAATTCAACGGAAGAGTTTGTTGCATTTGTAACTGTCGCAAAAAACAATCCAGTTGCACCATTTTTAAATTGGATGTTAGCTGTAGCAGTATCCTCAACTTCATAACCATAATCAAATAAATTATCAATAGATCCTCTAATCGTATTAATTTCTCCACCGATCAACTGCATTTGGTCCAGGGTATGGATTGCTTGGTTGATCATAACGCCACCACCGGCCTGTTTCATATTACCCCGCCATGGCTTTACATCATAATAGGATTTTGGTCTAAACCAGGTAACAAGTCCCTTTAAACCAGTAACCTTACCATACTCTCCACTTTCAACAATTTCCTGCAGTGTCTCAAAGGTTTCATTCAGGCGGTTTTGAAATGACACACAAAGTTTAATGTCCTTGTATTTTTCTTCTAAGTCTACTAGAGACATACCTTCTTCCGCACTTCTGGCTAATGGCTTTTCCAAAAATACATGGACACCTTTTTCAACACAAGCTTTTGCCGCAAGATAATGAAGGTAGTGTGGCAGGCAAATATGGATACAATCAAGGGTTTCTTTTTCCAGCATTTCATGGTAATCGGTATAAAAGACTGCATCCGATACTGTCGTCTTTAATGTTTCATCAATATCACAAACAGCAACTAACTCCACATTCGGATTATCTTGAATTATTGGGAGATGAATTTTTGATATATCACCGAGTCCGATCACTGCGATTTTCAACATGGGTTTTACCCTCCCTTAAAAGCTAACCCATTTCCTTAAAATTGGAATGGGTTAGCTTGATGTACTTACTTTTTTAGCAGATTAAGCTTTTTCTTCTTCAATCTTTTTGTTTAATTCTGCAAAATAAACGTCTTCATCAACTGGAAGTTCTACTTCTTTACCTAACCAGCTAGATAAGTGAATAGCGTTTGCTAATGCCACACCATTAATTCCGTCGCTACCTGGTGCGATAAGAGGTTCCCCATCAAGAATGTTTGCAGCAAAGTTTTCTAATACTGCCGTATGTTGTCCGCCCCAAACACTTTCAAATTCAAGAACTTCTGTTTCATAAAGCTCATCGGCATTGCCACCCATAACGAGCTTCGCAACCTCCATCATGCTCATCGTTTTGCTCATTTCACTTTCTGGTGTTCTAAGGCGCCTAATGGTAACTTTCTTGCTGTCGTCTACAACAATCTTCCCGTTGTCACCTAGAATTTCAAAACGGTCTGTTCCAATTGCATCATGTGTACAAGTAACAAATACACCTGTTGCACCGTTACCATAGTCAAGTATTGTTGTTACTTCATCTTCTACAGCTATATCTCTTTGATAGCCATATTTAACGTTAGAATATACTTTCTCAGGCATACCAGCAATCCATTGAAGAAGATCCAATTGGTGAGGTGCTTGGTTTACAAGGACACCGCCGCCTTCACCTTCCCAAGTTGCTCTCCATGCACTTTGTTCATAATAAGTTTGAGGTCTCCACCATGTTGTAATAATCCAGTTTGTACGGCGAATATTACCAATGTCTCCATTATCAACAATTTCTTTTACTTTTTGATAAAGCTCGTTCGTTCTTTGATTAAACATAATTGCAAAAGTAAGTTCTGGTTTCGTAGCAGCAAATTCATTTAATTCTTTTACTTGCTTTGTATAAACACCAGCTGGTTTTTCACCTAATACATGGATATCTCTTTTTAGTGCTTCAATTCCCATTTCAGGATGGAAATAATGCGGTACTGTCGTTACAACTGCATCTACATCTCCACTTTCAATCATTTCGATGTAATTATCATAAAACGGTGCGTCTGGATATTTTTCTTCAGCAACCGCTTTCTTTTCCGGGTCAATATCACAAATTGCACCGATTTCCATATTTTTTACTCTTCCCTCTAAGATAAATCCTGCATAAGCGCTACCCTGTGTACCTAAACCAATAATACCTAATCTAACTTTTTTCATATTCCATTCTCCTCACTATATTTTTTTTGACGATTACGTCGATACTCTTTTGGAGACACTCCTACATTATTTTTAAAATAACGACTGAAGTGTGAAACGCTTTCAAAACCACTATCATAAGCCACATTTTTTATTGGTTGGTCAAGCTCCATTTCAAGTAAGTATTTTGCTTGTGTTAAACGTGACGCCATTACATATTCCATAATTGTAAATCCTGTTATTTTCTTAAATATATGTGAAACATAAGACTTGCTAATATTAAGTTCTTGGGAGATGGAATCGATTGTCAGCTTGTTCATATAATTCTTTTGAATATACTCTGCTATTTTCTCTGCATGTTCCGTTGTCTCTGCCTTTTCTCCTGAAATCTTAATGGATTCCAATTGACCAAGACGATTTACAACGGTCAATACTTGCAGCAATAACCCTTTCAATTCAATCTCTCCATTAATATCATCTGGATCTGAAGTTCCTATTACCTCTGCCATACGGCAAATTAACCTTTCGAGTTGTTTTGACTCTTGATTTTCTTTTGTACGAATCAAACAGTGATGAAGCTTTTCAAAAACATGAAGTAAATGTAAGCCTCCCGCTTTATCCAGAACACCGCTAATCCATTGTGGTGAAAAATGTAGGGTGCTGCGAACATATTGACTGTTTGGTGGAACATTAGGCTTATGAAGTGCCATTCCATCCATTAGTAAAATGTCACCAGGCTCCAAATCATAAATCTGATTGTGAATTAAATACCTGCAAGAGCCAGCATGGAATACATATATTTCATATTCTCTATGGGAATGAAAATCCATATCGCTCCACATATGTTGAAGGTGATAGCCGACAACTAATGGGCTATCCAATAAAACCATCCCCTTTAGTGGCTATATTCCCATTATACACTTCTCCTAATCAATTTCATTACCCAAAACACCTTATTTTCCCCCTAAAATTATCCGAGACTGCTTTTTCATTAAGGGTTCCAGGCTATATTTATTAATGAGCCTTCCTATAAAAGGAAGTATGCAACAATTGATCCAACCAAACCAAACCCTAAAGCGTATGGTAGATTATTTAATGTAATACGATAAGGGTTTTGATTCGTACTTAAAGAAGTTAGTTGTACGATTAAACCATAGGCCCCAACGGTTAATGTAGCAACAGAGCTTGTTGCCAAAACGATGGCAAGACTTACTGGATTCATGGTTTCCAATAACGTTGCAATGACTCCACCTAGAATTCCAATCGTCGCAATTGGGTGAACACCAAACATACTCATAAAAATGAAAATTACCTGTATTAAAATAAAAACAAGCAATGGGTATTCAGAAACAGCAATGACTGGTTGTTGAATAAAGTCTAAAAATACTGACTCACTGATACTAACTTCAAAAAAAGATAATGATAGAAACAACACGATAAAGTTCTGCATCGTATTTGTTTTCATTTTCCATGTATTCCACCCAATAGCCCAGAAACTCCTGCTTCTTTTCATAAGGAAGGACCATAGAAACGCAAACGGGAAAATAAGGATTGTAACGGTAAAAATAAAATCTAAATTAAATTGATTCCCTAGGAAAATAACAAGGGTTAAAAATAAAACAAGCGCGATTAATAGATGAATAATTTTCTTAGTTAATTTCTTCATATTAATCGGAGACTGTTTCAATGAGTTATTGTTCCCATAGGAGTACTTCTTATAATGAAAACGTCCCCAAATGGAATCAAGTATAAAGGTAATACCTGCGATCAATAAAAGCCAAGGTAATAAGGAAACATAGTCCACTCCGGTTGTAAAGATGGAGACGGCTACTAATATTTCTAATGGACTCCATAATAGCGCTAATGTATAACCTCTAAGTGTTGCCGTACTAATAAATGAATTTCGCAGACTCCTTTTAAGGGAACCTAAATTTTCTTTTAATACATCCTGAGATATGGATGCTGCAGATAAATTTAAAAAGGATGCCAATGTTAATGTTGTAATGGAACTACGCGGATAGAGTTTCCCTAAATCAGAAGCATTCACATTTAATAGGTTATTCAGACTCCGATCGAACCTACCACTTCTTACTACACTGTTCATCCAAGGGAGCATTGCTAATAATGTCAATAGCGACATATTGGATGTTAAAAATGCCGGAATGGCGCGTATCGGTAGGTCTGTTGTTAGATAAGCAATAGCCCCTACGAATAAGAAGGCACATCCAAGAATTTTAAAGAGCCTAGAAGCACCAAAAAAGGATACAAGTAACATTAATATAGCAAAAATACCAATGATGTAATTTAAACGTTCACTTTCTAGAAATACATTTATTATATTGAGTAAAAATACAAAAGAATAAAAGATGTAAAGATAGCGAAAAATTGAATGTTGTTTCATTTTCCCTCCTAATATGTCCTCATTCCATCTTACTCCAACGTATAAAGAGAGAACCATTTCCTTTTATTTGTATACCAAACAAAGTAATATATAGTAGCTCCTGTGTCATCCACCAAGGAGCATTTTTATTTTTCTGTATTTCTCCATACTTCTTCATAAACCTTCTTCAATGGCACGTCATATTGTTCAGCTATTTTTCTGCATTCTTCATATTCCGGTGAGCTTTGAAAAACTTCGTCACTAGAAACTCCCTGCTTCACTGTTACGGGTCCCCATTTTGTTTCCACTATAGTAAACTTTCTCTCCATTCGATGGACGGTTAGTGGATAATAACGGATACCGAGTGTTGTTGTCTCTTTAAGTAAGATTTCCTTCATTTGATTAATTGCTTCTTTCCTACAAAGTAGTTGAAGCAATATTCCTGGGCGATTCTTTTTCATATAAATAGGGGTATAGAAGACATCATTCGCACCTGCGTTAAACAGTACGTCCATGACATAACCAAGCCATTCCCCCGAAATATCATCCAGGTTGACTTCCATTTTTACCATTTGATCATCGATATGTTCATGATTTGGTGGTCGATGATTCATCAAATACCCCCTCTCTATTTTCAGTACTACAATCTAACACATAAAAGTTTATTCTTTATTAGCCAAACGATCAATAACTACTGCGTTATAGGCTCCGCCAAATCCATTATCAATATTTACGACACTTATCCCGGATGCACAGGAATTCAGCATGGAAAGTAATGCAGATATTCCGCCAAAGTTTGCACCATATCCTACACTTGTTGGAACAGCAATGACCGGATGGGAAACAAGACCTCCAACAACACTTGGCAACGCACCTTCCATCCCTGCGACAACTACAGATACCGTTGCTTGTTGTATTTCTTCCAGATTATCAAATAGGCGATGGATACCAGCAACCCCGACATCATAAATACGGTGTACCTTACTTCCCAATACTTCTGCTGTAACAGCTGCCTCTTCCGCTACCCTTAAATCGGATGTACCAGCACAAACAATCGCAATATAACCATTTGTTTTCTGAACGGTTTCGGTTTGTTGTTTCCAATATAGAATTTGTGCAACATCATTATAGATTAATTCCGGATGTTGTTTTAAAACCGCCTCGGCTTTTTCTTGATTCATTCGTGTTACTAAAATGTCGTTACCTTTTGCTTTTATTGCTTCCATAATAGCTGTAATTTGTTCCGCCGATTTCCCTTCACCATAAATAATTTCGGGAAAGCCTTGACGTTTCTTCCGGTGATGATCCACTTTAGCAAACCCCAGATTTTCATATGGAGCAAGTTGGTCTTTTGCTTCTGCTACACTTAATGTTCCATTCTGAAGTTGTTTTAAGATTTCCTCCATCAAGTTACCCCCACTATGTTTACTTAAAATTTACTTAAAATAGATTGATAAATCTCTCGCCAGTTTTTCATATTTTTCAAATATCGTTAAATATTTTTCATGATTTTCTCTATTTGGTTGAATGACTTCTTCGGCAGGTAAGTTTTCTTTAATCGCATCAAAACTGTCTGCTTTTTGAATAGCTACCAACGCAGTCCATGCCGCTCCCCATGCAGCATTATGATGTGTATCGGAAATATAAATCTCACTACCGAAGACATCCGCCATAATTTGAACCCAAAATCGTGATTTAGAGAGACCACCATTGACAGTAATTTTCTTAGATTTCCCTGCCATCTCTTCTAATGCTTGACCAATCTGATAAATATTGAATGTAATACCTTCCAATACAGCGCGGATCAAATGGTCTTTGTTATGACCTATGCTAAGTCCGTAGAAATTCCCCTTTGCCCGTTGATTCCATAATGGGGCACGTTCGCCGTTTATATATGGCAGAAAGATAATCCCGTCGGCTCCAGGTTCTATATTCTCTACTCCAGCAAGCAGTTCATCATGGGTACCTTTGAACTCAATCATATCTTTAAACCACTGTAATACGATTCCACCATTATTGGTTGGCCCTCCAATAATGGAAGTGTCTTCAGAGAAGGCATACGTAAAAGTTTCCATTTCATCGTTAACTGGTGCACCTTCTACAAATTGTCTGATAGCCCCACTTGTTCCCATAGACACGTTTACTTCCCCTGGTGAGGTAGCACCACTGCCGAGATTTGCCAATTGGCCATCCGCCGCACCAATAACGAATGGCATTTCCGCTGGTATTCCTGTTTCATTTGCAACTGTTTCACGGATATTTGTAAATACTTCTGTAGGTGGAACGATAGGTGACAGTTGTTCCCGTTTAATTCCTGCCATGTCTAATGCTTCTTCATCCCAGTCTAATGTTTTAACATTCAATAATCCTGTTGATGACGCCATAGAATAATCGATAGCCGATTTCCCAAACCACTTCTGTAATAAATACTCTTTAAATGTCATATAATATGTCGCATTTTCATATGCTTCATCATTATTTTCACGCATCCATACTAACTTCATGAGTGGTGTCATCGGATGGATTGGTGTACCCGTCTTGGCATAAATGGCTTTCCCTTTTTCTGTTCCAATCAGCCGCTCCGCCTGCTCACTGCTCCGACCGTCTGACCAAATAAGCATATTGGATAAAGGTTCAACATTTTCATCCATACAAATCAATGAGTGCATGGCACATGATATTCCTGTTGCAAGTAGCTCGTATTGTTCAAGGTCCACTTTTTGGATAACATTTTTCATTGCTATACGACATGCATTCTCGACCTCTTGCGGGCTTTGTTCCACCCAGTCGGTTTTCGGGTAATATGTCTTAATCATTTCTTCTGTTTCAGCAATTAACTTTCCTTTCAAATCAAAGACGACCGCTTTAGCGCTCGTTGTTCCGATATCAAGTCCGATTACTAAACTTTTTTTCAATGCAATCACATCCTTTACAACTCTATGTTTTATTATAATGTATTCCATCTTGTTTATCTAAAGTAAAAAGACTTTGAAGGTGATTAATTCCTCCAAAGCCTTCATAAGTATTTACTATATTGTCATACTACCATATCCACCATCAACACGAAGCAATGACCCGGTAACAAATCCTGACGCTTTATCAGATGCAAGGTAGACTGCTGCACCTTGTAGTTCTTCCGGTTCTCCAAAGCGGTTCATTGGTGTATGGTTCATAATGGATTCAATACGATCCTCATCCAATATTTTACGATTTTGCTCCGCAGGGAAGAATCCTGGGATAATCGCATTTACTCGAATGCCATGTGGTGCAAACTCTTTCGCTAAATATTGTGTCACGCTGTTCACGCCAGCTTTTGATGCAGAATAGGTGAATACACGTGATAATGGTGTTGTTGATGAAACAGATGAAATATTAATAATGCTTCCTTGTCTCTTTTGTTCAATCATATCTTTCACAAAAATTTGTGTTGAGAAAACAAGCCCTCTTAGGTTGACATCCATAATATCATCCCACTCTTCTGCTGCAAGTTCCATGAATGGTGTCGAGCTGTTCTTACCAGGTGCATTTAAAATAATATCCCAGCCGCCTGACCATTCTTTAATTTCATTTGCTACACGTTCGATAGACTCAAGGTCACTAACATCTCCTTGAAAGGCTTTTGCAGAACCGCCTTCTTCTTCAATTTCTTTTACAACAACTTCTGCCTTCTCCAAGTTTCTTCCAACGATAGCAATTTTCGCACCTTCTGCTGCAAGGCCTTTAGCCATGGAACTTCCTAACGTACTGTTTCCACCGATAGCTACTGCTGTTTTCCCAGTTAAATCAAATAGTTTACTCATTTCAATTCCCCCATTTTATTATTGGAATAAATTTCCTTGCTCATTAAAATCAAATTCGTACAGCTCTGAACTCTGTTCCAGATTAGGATGCTTTTCCACATGCTCAAGCAATGATTCAGAGACTTCAATTTCTCCTATATCCAATGTGTTTTTAATTCGTACTAGCTTAACTTTTGTAAAATCAAGGATATTACATGTCTTTACTGCTGCCTGGATCGCCATTTTATCAGTTGGTAATGTGGTAGATATATGGGTTGGTCCCACAACCGTTGACGTAAGCCCATTGGCATATGTCCCATGCTTATCCATTTTATTAACAAGACGTTCTGTAGTAAAATCAGCCGTTCCTACGCCATTGGCATTTCCTTCTGATTCAGGTGTTACATCAAGGACAACCATTTTCGAAACATCTGGACCACCATGTGCATATGGTGTTGGATATCGACCGGTTACGTTCGGGTCCATTCCATCTCCACTAATGTTTTTCCCAATTTCATCAATGACTAGCACATCGATCTCATCAAAGAAAAGTTTTGGAAGCAATTGTTTGGATAGCTTTTGTAGCTCAACTTCTTTATTCTCTACTTCTTCCGGAAGAAGGACTTCCAGCTTTGCAACTTTATCAAATGCATTCTCGACGGTTGCAACCGAAAAAATAATCGGCATTTTCTCCATAATCATCTTGGCCATTGCCGGGACATGTTCTGCCATATGCTTAAAGCCAAGCTGGTGACATGCTTCTGCCCCCTTTTGCTTTCCAAGTCCAATACTGATCATTTTCATAATTCCACTTTCCACAGGACCACGAAAAGCGGTATGTGGTTTCACACGATTAATTACGACAATGCCATCCGCTTCAGATGCAAGTTTATCAATATAAACTGGTAATCCATTAGGAAGTTCACCAATTTTAATAACTTCCATGGATGAACGAATCTCTGCGTTAACGGTCTCTTTTGTAATACCTAAGTGTTCAAGCACCGCTTCCTGCCCTTGGGCAGTTGCTCCTCCATGACTACCCATAGATGGAACAATAAACGGTTTTGCACCTAAATCCTGAAGAAACTTAATCGTGAACGCAGTTAGATCTACAAGGCGATCCACACCTCTGCTTCCAACCGCCACAGCTATTTCCATCCCTGGTTTAACCGTATCTTTTACACGCTCCAGTTGTTCCTGTAAAGTTCCTATAACATCTTCTTCCCTTGTGCTGTCAAACGTTTGCTTAACTTTTGCCATCTTGGGAACAGGAATATCATTTAGCAGCTCTTGCAAAATACCCATACAGCTAATTCACTCCATTTCAGATTATATTTAACTAATTAACTATCGAATATACTTTATAATTACTATTCCCTTAAAAAGGATAATTAACACCGTTACTTGTAATCCCTTTCATCTAGGGATGTAATTAGTTTGTCGGATAAACTAATTACATAAATAGAATATCATGATGACGTTTCCTAGTCAACCACCACATATGATACGCCAAACTATTTACCCCTTTTTATCACGTATAATCTCGCGCCATTTCAGATCCCCACGCTCTAATGCATGAATGAGAATCTCAGCTGAACCCATATTTGTTGCTAAAGGAATGGAGTACACATCACATAACCGCATCAGGGCAGATATATCCGGCTCATGTGGCTGAGCTGTCAATGGATCTCGGAAAAAAATTATCATGTCCATACTATTATCCGCAACCATGGCTCCTATTTGCTGATCGCCACCAAGTGGGCCAGACTGGAAACGATGAATCTCCAGACCTGTATTCTCCGAAATTCTCAAACCTGTTGTCCCAGTAGCAAATAGTTCGTGTTTTTCCAAACTATATTGATATGCTTCCGTAAACCGAACCATATCGTCTTTCTTCTTATCATGAGCAATTAATGCAATTTTCATTATAAAGCCCTCCTGTAAACGTTAAAACGTTTTTTCTTATTAGCTGTTTTCGCATAGATTGTTGCTAACTGCACCGCCAATTATTTAGAAAACAGCCTTCATATTTGCTTCGTTATTCTCCGATAATGGTACGTAATACATTGGGGTGGTCGGCAAATGTTTTTGTCCCTGCCCCATAACCAATTGTATTTACTTTAAGTGATGGCATGCTTCCAAATTCTTCAGCGAGAACTGCGATGATTGCCGCTCCCGTCGGGGTCGTCAGTTCTGCTTTTAATTCACTCCCCGCAATAGGAATCCCTCGTAAAATTTCCAATGTTGCTGGTGCAGGCACTGGATAAACTCCGTGATCAATGCGTATCTTACCTCCACCTACTGGAACTGGAGCTGACTTCACTTTATCAATTTCCATTTGATGAATTAAAATAGCTGTTCCCACGATATCGACAATTGAATCCACCGCACCTACTTCATGAAAATGTACATCCTCTAATGGCATTCCATGAATACGTCCCTCTGCTTCTCCAATTTTCTTAAAAATCTTCAATGCCGTATTCTGTACCTGTTCCTCAAAGCCAGCTGAGTGAATGAGATTTACGATATCTTTATAGGAACGATGACTATGGTGATGGCTATGTGTATGCGTGTGCTCATGATGTTCATGTGTATGATCATGTCCATGCTCATGTGAATGTTCCTGTTGATCGTGTTCCTGTGAGTGATGCTCATGCTGATGTTCGTGTTCCTCACTTAATAGAATTACATCAAATTTGGTGCTTGTAATGCCATTTTTAACGACTTTATTCCATTTTAGTTGATATTCATCGTCCATACCAAGTTTTTTTAATTCATTCTCCATGTATATAGGATCCCCACCCGCATCAACGAGTGATGCAATTGTCATATCCCCGCTTATACCAGAAAAACAATCAAAATATAGAATTTTCATTCCAATTGCTCCTTTTTTTGTTATAATATAGATATATTGCAATTTCTTATACTTGCTCTCATAATTATGTAAACCTTTTCATTTTGAATACGGAACGTTTTAATGTACTATTTTAGTATATTACTTTGTTTAATAGACAAACCATAAGTTCAAGAAAAGAATATCACTATTATACACAGGACGTCAATAAATCTTCTTTTCCTTAAAGTGGCTTGAATTTATAGTATATTAATAATAGTTATAACAAGCGCTTACATTTATTTTATAATTTAGATTGGGGTGGGTCAAGTTATGGTTACGGGTGATGGGGCTTACATAAAGAAAATTAATAGGAGTCTAATCTTAAAAACAATTATTGAACATGGTATGATATCCCGGGCAGAACTAGCAAAAATTACTGGGTTAAACAAAGCAACTATCTCTATTCAGGTTGCTGCTTTACTAGAGGAAGATTTAATCTATGAAACGCAACAGGAGCATAACGCAGTTGGAAGAAGACCAATTATGCTTTCCATCAAACGTGATGTAGGTTATGTACTAGGAATCGACTTGGATTATAAAGAAATTCAGTATACCTTGTCTGATTTACTCGGATATCCTGTCCATCACGAAAAAATTTTCTTGGACAGTGAAAATTATGAAGAAATCGTCCTGTTACTCGTAGAGCAGATTCAGAAGTACCATAAAAATTGCAGTCATAGTCGATACGGGTTAATCAGTACGGTAATCGGCATTCATGGAACTGTAAACAAAGAAGAAAACATTTTTTTCATTCCAAGATATAAATGGCATAGCAAAAGTCTTAAATCTGATATAAAAGAAAAAATAAATTTCGATTTAAATATTCACATTGATAATAATGCTAATTTATCATCCTATGCAGAAAAAGTTTATCACTACCATAAAAGTGACAACCTGCTTAATATAATCTTATCCTCTGGTATTGGTGCTGGAATTATGGTGGATGGGCATATACACAAAGGTTATCATGGTTATGCCGGTGAAATGGGGCATATGATTATCTCTCCCGACGGGGCATTATGCAAATGTGGAAACTATGGTTGTTGGGAACTTTATGCAGCAGAGCCTCGTTTATATGAACAAATTGCCAAGAGACTTGATAAACCGGTTATTACACAAAATGAATTTTATAATTTAGTAAACGAAAAGAATCCGATTGTTTATGAAGAAATGGAAATATTTATTAAATATTTATCCATTGGTCTGAATAACATTATTAATTTATATAACCCGGAAACAATTGTACTCAACAGTGAAGTATTACAAACGTACCCGAATGTAATCGAAAAGATCAAGGGGAATTTAGTTTCTTCTGTAAGTCAATATGGTGAAATCGTACTATCAACGCTTGGGAAAGATGCCTGCATAATGGGAGCATGTGCGATAGCAATTCAAAATTTCTTTGAAGTCCCTGAATTAATATTTTCTGATTCCGAAAAACATATTCCATATACAAATCATAAAATAGAGAT
This sequence comes from Oceanobacillus sp. CF4.6, assembly GCF_051262635.1. NCBI lineage: Bacteria > Bacillati > Bacillota > Bacilli > Caryophanales > Bacillaceae > Oceanobacillus > Oceanobacillus sp. CF4.6. Next base: position 43,835 of record NZ_JBIMEX010000016.1, read on the forward strand.
ATTAAATAATTAAAGCTTTCTAGTTAAGTTAGTTAGAAAACTTGGTATCCGCCAAGCCTTTTCGGCGAATGCCTTAGTTGCACTTATGCAAGTAAGAAAGTTTATACTTTCTTACTTGCCAAAAAAGGAGCACTCCCATCTATCAAGGGAATGCTCCTTTTTTAAATCTAAATTTGATTTTTTTAGAACCAGTTTGTATGGAAAGTTCCTTCTTTGTCTTTACGTTGATACGTGTGTGCACCAAAGTAATCACGTTGTGCTTGGATTAGGTTTGCTGGTAAGTCTTCCGTACGGTAGCTGTCATAGTAAGCTACTGCGCTTGAGAATGTAGGAACTGCAATACCATTTTTAATAGCAACGGAAACAACTTCACGCAATGCTGATTGATAGCCTTCCACTACTTCCTTGAAGTATGGATCAAGCATTAAATTAGCCAATGCCGGTTCCCTATCATAAGCATCTTTAATTTTTTGTAAGAAGTTAGCTCGAATAATACATCCACCACGCCAAATCATAGCGATATCTCCGTATTGAAGATCCCAGTTGTTTTCTTCGGAAGCTGCACGCAATTGTGCGAATCCTTGTGCATAAGAAACCATTTTACTCATATAAAGTGCTTTACGAACCGCTTCAATTAATTCTTCGCGATTACCATCATAAGCGCCTGTTTGTGGTCCACTCAATACTTTACTTGCTTTTACACGCTCATCTTTCAATGAAGAGATGAAGCGAGCAAATACAGACTCTGTAATCAACGGTAGTGGTACCCCAAGATCCAATGCATTTTTGCTTGTCCATTTTCCAGTTCCCTTTTGACCAGCTTTATCCATAATGACATCAACCATTGGTTTACCTGTTTCATCATCTATTTTTGTAAAGATGTCCGCAGTAATTTCAACCAAATAGCTGTCTAGCTCGCCCTTGTTCCATTCGGTGAATACTTCATGTAACTCCTGTGCTTCCATACCAAGGACATTTTTTAAAATATCATATGCTTCTGCAATTAATTGCATGTCGCCATACTCAATTCCGTTATGAACCATTTTCACGAAATGACCAGCACCATTTGGCCCGATATAGGTCACACATGGATCACCATCAACTTTTGCAGAAATAGCTTCAAATATAGGCGCTACAAGTTCATACGCTTCTTTCTGACCACCAGGCATCATAGAAGGTCCATTAAGTGCACCCTCTTCTCCACCTGAAACTCCAGTTCCGATAAAGTGAATACCTGTTTCATCAAGCATTTTATTACGGCGGATTGTATCTTCATACAATGTGTTGCCGCCATCTATTAAAATATCGCCTTTTTCAAGATACGGCTGTAAAGATTCAATCGTTGCATCTGTAGCTGGACCTGCTTTTACCATTAGTAAGATTTTACGTGGTTTTTCAAGTGAATTAACGAATTCCTCGATTGTCTCAGATCCGACAAAGTTTTTGCCTTTCGCTTCATTTGTCAAAAAATCTTCTGTTTTGTTATAGGAACGATTAAATACGGAAACAGAGTACCCTCTGCTTTCAATATTTAAAGCTAAATTTTTACCCATAACGGCTAATCCAATTACACCGATTTGTTGTGTCATTTATATCATTTCCTCTCTTCGCTACTTTATTTGAAATGAATCATTTACATTATACATAATAATGGACGGAAATTGAAATCCTTATATTCCAAAGTAGCGTTTTGCATTTTCATAGCAGATGTTTTTTACATATGTTTCAAGTAATGCCATATCTTTTGGTGCTTTGCCTTCCTCTACCCATGTTCCTAATAAATTACACAAAATTCTTCTAAAGTATTCATGTCTAGGAAATGAAAGAAAACTACGGGAGTCTGTAAGCATTCCGACAAAATTACTAATAAGCCCCATATTTGCGAGTGTCTTCATTTGGTCTTCCATGCCGTCAATTGTATCATTAAACCACCATGCAGTTCCAAATTGAACTTTACCAGGTATTTCACTAGTTTGGAAATTACCGGCCATTGCTGCAAGTATATTGTTATCTCGTGAATTCAAGCTATACAAAATAGTTTTCGGAAGTTTATCATTGATGTCCATCGCATCAAGTAAATTCGATAATTTATTCGCTAGCAGTTGATCACCAACAGAATCAAATCCACTATCCGGTCCTATCAATTTAAACCTTCTTGTACTATTATTACGCAATGGATTGATGTGTAATTGCATAACCCAGCCTTTATCTGCATACAACTCACCGAGTGTCACCAATGTGTAAGTTTTAAATTGTTCCACTTCTTTTTCGGATAATGTTTCACCATTTAAACGTTTAAGGAAAATGTTAGCAACTTCACTTTCAGTTGCAGCTTCATAAAACATGACATTGATACCGTGATCAGAGCTTCTGCAGCCATTTTCATCAAAGTATTCTACACGACTAGCTAATCCATCTAAAAAGGCACGGTAAGTTTCAATCGTCGTATTTGTTGCCTGTTCCAGTTTCCCTACCCAAGCTAAAAAGTCATCATTTTCAATGCTTAACCCTTTATCCGGTCTAAATGACGGTGAAACAGTTAAAGCTTGATTCTCTTTAGCTAATGCTTGATGGCTTGCAAGATCATCGGTAGGGTCATCCGTTGTTCCAACAAATTCAACTTTTTTATTTCTTAATAATGATCTTGTTGAAAATTCAGGGCCAGCCAACTTCTCATTTGCCTCTTCCCAGATAGCTGGTGCAGATTCCTCATTAAATACTTGATCAATATCGAAATATCTTAATAACTCTAAGTGTGTCCAATGATAGAGTGGATTTCCGATTGTATTAGGCACTGTTTTTGCCCATGCCATAAACTTCTCATAATCACTCTTATCACCAGTGATATAATCCTCACTTAGTCCGTTTGCACGTAATGCACGCCATTTATAATGGTCTCCACCTAGCCAAACTTGAGACAAATTCGAGTAATTCTTATCCTCTAAAATTTCATGCTGGTTTAAATGGTTATGATAATCAATAATTGGTAAATTCTTTGCTGTATTGTGATAAAGCTCTTTCGCAGTTTCATTATAAAGCAAAAAATCGTCGGTAATAAAGGTCTTCACTTTCAATCATCCCTTCCCTTTTATTATATAATGATTTTTCCCTAATCCATTTATAATAGAACCTCATTTTTAAAGTTCTAGGCAAACAATTAGTTTGTTTACAAAACAAACTATATATATTATACTTACTTCATAATATATGTAAACGTTTTATATTTCAAGCGTTTTATTATATGTTTACCAATTAATCTGAAAGTTAGAGTGATAAGATCTATAATTAGGCAAAAATTAAACGTTATCTACCTAAAATATAGTTATTTATGTAATTAACTTGAGATCAATTAGGGAACTATTATTTATAACTACAATTATACACACCTAGGGAGGTTAAAAGATGAAGAAGACACTAAGAATAATAGCGGTTTCATTATTTATAATGATTATTGCGGGTTGTCAAAACGCGTCAGGTGATTCAGTTACAAAGGAGTTAAAGCTTGCACATAATCAGACACTAGACCATCCTGTACACCTTTCATTAGTTGAATTCGGGAGATTGGTAGAGGAAAAGTCAAATGACACAATCCAAGTGGATATTTTCCCGAATGGACAGTTGGGAAGTGAACGAGAAGTAATTGAACTAACACAAACAGGAGCAGTTGATGTTGCAAAAGTGAGTGCCAGTGCCTTGGAAGGATTTGAATCCGATTACTCTATTTTTAGTCTGCCATATGTTTTTGAAGAATATGAAGAATTCGAACACGTAATGAACACGAAGTCAATTACTGATAAAATTTATCAAAATACAGAGGATATTGGTTTTATCGGACTAACCTATTATAATGCTGGCATGCGTCATCTTTATACAAAGGACAGGGAAGTAAATGATCTATCAGATATGAGTGGATTGAAAGTGAGGGTACAGCCAAGCCAGACAAGTGTAAACATGATTGAAGCTTTAGGTGGGATACCGACAGCAATGGCTTATGGTGAAGTATATACATCTCTACAATCTGGAATCATTGACGCTGCCGAGAACAATGAAACCGCCTTAGTCGGAAATAATCACGGGGAAGTCGCCAAGTACTATATGTATACAGGCCACCAAATCGTCCCGGATATGTTGATTATGAATGCCGAACGATTTAACCAATTTTCCGAAGACGAACAAGCTCTTATCCAGGAAGCAGCAGATGAATCAACCACCTACCATGAAGATGTATGGGCAAAGGCAATAAAAGAGCAAACAGAAACAGCCAAAAATGAAATGGGCGTGCAATTTATTGAAGTAGACAAGAAACCATTTATCGAAGCTGTGCAACCGCTTCATAAAGCTTATGCCAATGATGAAAAAACAAAAGATATTTATCAGCTAATTATGGGAGGGAAAGCAAATGATTAAATTTAAAGACAAGCTAGATAAAACACTTTTAACGTTTTCATCCTTTTTGCTGATTATGATGGTTATCCTTTCCTTATGGCAAATATTGGCGCGATATGTATTTAATATTTCGTCTCCGGGTACGGAAGAAGTAACAAGATATTTACTAATTTGGTTTGGATTAATGACAGCTGCATATGTATTTGGAGCAAAGAAACATATTGCCATCCTATTTTTCAGAGAAAAATTAGGGGATAAAACAGTTATTTTATTTGAACGAATGACCGATATACTGATTATTTTAATTACTGGAATTCTTATGGTTTATGGCGGAATAAGAGTTGTGCTATTAACTTCTGCACAAACTGCTGCAGCAACTGGAATCTCTATGGGAATCGTCTATGCCGCATTACCAGTTTGCGGGATATTAATTATTATTTATACGATTCACAGCATGTTAACTAGTAAGGAAAACCATAATCAGGAGGTTGGAGTATAATGGAAACAATTGCAGCGATCGTATTATTTGCCAGCTTCCTCTTTTTATTGTGGTTTGGGGTTCCAATTGCAATCGCAATCATTGCCAGTTCCGTATTGACCTTTTTACTCGTGCTACCATTTGATGTAGCAATCATGACCTCGGCCCAACGAATGGTTACTGGAATTGATAACTTTACAATGCTTGCCATTCCGTTATTCGTACTATCAGGGATTATTATGAGTACGGGTGGAATCGCGTTCCGATTAGTTAACTTTGCCAAGATACTTGTTGGAAAACTTCCCGGTTCTCTTGCACATACGAATGTAGTCGGGAATATGCTCTTTGGATCGATTGCCGGTTCTAGTGTTGCATCTGCAGCAGCAATGGGGCGTATTATGACACCGATGCAAGATAATCAAGGATATAAAAGAACGTACTCTGCAGCAGTAAATATTGCATCTGCACCGACAGGTCTAATCATCCCACCAAGTTCCGTAATAATCGTATACTCACTTGTCAGTGGCGGTACTTCGATTGCAGCATTATTTATGGCTGGCTATATACCTGGGATTCTTTGGGGGGTCGGGGTAATGATTGTTGCTTATTTCATGGCCAAAAAAGAAAATTATCCGGTATCAAGCTTGCCATCCTTTAAAGACGTGCTCTATATTATCTGGAGTGCTATTCCAAGTTTACTATTAATCGTTATCGTTATTGGTGGGATTATTGCCGGTATATTTACAGCAACAGAGGGTGCAGCCGTTGCAGTACTTTATTCCACTGTACTCTCATTGATATATAAAAGCTTAAAGGTAAAGGATATTCCAATCATATTAAAGGAAACCATTGAAATTACTGGGATGATTCTATTCCTAATTACCGCTTCTGCATTATTTTCATTGATTATGTCCTATATGAACTTACCGCAGTTAATCAGTGATCTGCTGTTATCTATAACAGATAATCAAATCGGAATACTACTTATCATGCTAGTAATTCTGCTTCTTGTCGGTACATTTATGGATATTACACCTGCCGTACTCATATTTACACCGATATTTTTACCCGTAGCAGAAACGTTCCAAATGGATCCTGTTCACTTTGGAATCGTCTTATGTTTTGCTTTATGTATTGGAAACATGACACCACCTGTTGGTAGTGCACTATTTGTTGGTGCCTCTGTGGCAGACGTTAGAATTGAACAAGTTATTAAAACCCTGCTTCCGTTCTTTGCAGTAGTTATTGTGGTTCTGTTATTTATAACATTTATCCCACAATTAAGCTTGTTCCTTCCAAATTTATTTGGACTATAGTATTTCATCTCATAACTAACACAAACCGCTTTGGGCTGGCCCCCAAAGCGGTTTTATTATAAGTTACCAACAGAAAACCGATCACTGTCACTTCCCGTTTTTTGTCAAATGAACAAAGATAAAAAGAACTCTCAAACATAAGGTCTGAGAGTTCTTAATCATTATTGTCTTTTCTTCGTCTTCTTGTTATTGAACTTTTCTTCTGGAGTCAAAGGTTCATTGGCAAATTCATGATCAAATTCCTTAGATAATTTCCCTCTTACGGCTTGTTCATCACTCATTCCATCCGTCAGCTTATTCTTACCTCTTTTACTCATAAAAAGCACCTCCATGCCCTTATTTTGTCTGCTAGCCATCATAGTATGTGTCTGATGTAGTACCTCATCCAAACAATTTATATCTTTCATCAATCTTTTGAACAAAAAAAGACCCTCAACCAAAAGGTGAGAGTCTTTGAAACGATAATAGAATTAACGTTTTGAGAACTGAGGTGCTTTACGTGCGCCTTTAAGACCGTATTTTTTACGCTCTTTCATACGTGAATCACGAGTTAAGAATCCTGCGCTCTTTAAGCTTGGACGGTATTCTGGATCTGCTTCAAGAAGCGCACGAGAGATACCGTGACGAATTGCACCAGCTTGACCAGTGAATCCTCCACCATGAACGTTAACTAAAACATCATAAGTTCCTTGTGTTTCTGTAGTTACTAATGGCTGATTTAAAATCAACAATTGAGTTTCATATGGGAAATAGTCTCTTGCATCGCGACCATTAATTGTGGTATTACCTGTGCCTGGTATTAGACGTACACGTGCTGTTGAGCTTTTGCGGCGACCTGTGCCGTAATATTCTACTTGTGCCAATTGATTAACCTCCTCTTAATTATCCGCGAAGTTCGTAAACTTCAGGTTGTTGTGCTTGATGTGTATGTTCAGCGCCTCTGAATACGTGTAATTTTTTACCCATTTTACGGCCTAATGGACCTTTTGGAAGCATGCCTTTGATAGCAAGCTCAAGCATTTGTTCAGGGTATTTAGTACGCATTTCGTCAGCATTACGTTCTTTTAATCCACCTGGATGGCCAGAGTGACGGTAGTACATTTTGTCGTTAATTTTGTTTCCAGTTAATTCAATTTTCTCTGCATTGATAATGATAACATTGTCACCAGTATCCGCGTGTGGTGTGTAAGTTGGTTTTTGCTTCCCGCGAAGGATAGCTGCAACTTCACTTGCTAGACGACCAAGACGTTGGCCTTCAGCATCCACAACAAGCCATTTGCGTTCAATATTTGATTCATTCGCCATGAAAGTTGTGCGCATGATAGATTTCCCTCCATATATCAATAATTCATTTTTATTTTCATTCGTTTTTTATATTCTTAACATAATTAGATTCCGGGGCTAATCATGGTTTAGAAATAAAATGCCATATATCATAATATAACAAATTACAGCGATTTGTCAAGGGCTTGAGAGATTTAATCCCTTATATTAATTTGTATTCTTTATTATACTTCACTTTCCATAGGTACAAGCCATTTGGAGATATTGTTTTCCCTACTTGTTGGCGATCTCTCTTTTCCAATAGAATAGGAATGTCTTCAGGTTTTCTTCGTCCTTGACCAATATCCAGAAGAACACTGACCATTATCCGGACCATGTTATACAAGAACCCGCTACCACGGAAAATAAACTCTATATCATTGCCCTGCTTTATACAGGATGCATGATAAAGTGTTCGAACTTTCTCTCCCTTAATAGTCGATTTTGCTGAAGAAAAGGTTGTGAAATCATGTGTCCCTTCCAAATAACGGCAAGCCTCCGTTACTTTTTCAATATCGATTTCATATGGAAAATGGTACGTATAGTTACGCGAAAATACATCCGGCTCCACTGCATTCCGAACAAAATAATGATATTCTTTTTCGGAAACACTGTATCTTGCATGAAATTCTCCAGATACCTTGATAACCTCTTGAATATAAATATCATCGGGGAGAAGCGTATTTAGAGCGCGTTTCCAGTTTTCTTCGGGAATATCATACGTCGATTCGAAGTGTATCACTTGTCCAATGGCGTGTACGCCAGTATCAGTGCGTCCTGAAGCTTGCAGACGTATTTCAGCCCCTTTATGCATCTCCTTAAGGACTCTCTCCAGAACCCCCTGTACGGTTCGATTTTGTGGTTGAACTTGAAATCCGTAGAATCCGGAACCGTCATATTTAACAACACATTTTAATCTTGCCATTATCAACCAGCCTTTCTAAACTTTACGACCTAACAAGAAGTAACCCCGTTATTACAAAAGCAAACAAAATAAAAATAAGAACATCACGCTTTTCTATTTTTAACTCTCTAAGCTTTGAACGACCTTCGCCCCCCTGATAGCCTCTTGCTTCCATTGCCATTGCCAGTTCTTCTGCACGTTTAAATGCACTAACAAATAACGGCACTAAGAGTGGTACAACAGCTTTAATTCTTTCTTTGATCGGACCGGTTTTGAAATCAACACCACGGGATGCCTGTGCTCTTGAAATTTTATCCGTTTCCTGCATCAAAGTAGGAATGAACCTTAAAGAAATAGACATCATTAATGCCAATTCATGAACTGGAAACTTAAATCTTTTCAATGGATGAAGCATATCTTCTATCGCATCCGTTATTTCAATCGGTGTAGTTGTCAATGTCAATAACGAAGTCACAAGAATTAATAAGAAAAATCGCACAGAAATTGCTATTCCTTGAATAAGGCCACCAGAATAAAATTCAAAAATCCAGAACTCAAATATAACGGTGCCTTCTCTTGTAACAAATAAGTGCAATATAAAAGTAAATATAATTAAAAACCATACAGGTGTCAGACCCTTTATAATAAAGCGGATAGGAACTTTAGAGGTAAACATACATGCCAGTGCGAAAATAGTTAATAGACTATAACTCGCAACATTATTGGCTAAAAAGACAATAAATACAAAGAAAAAGATGATCGTAATTTTGGTCCTCGGATCCAAGCGGTGTACCAATGACTCCCCTGGTACATATTGTCCGATAATCAATGAATTGTTCATCTAGATTCAGCTCCTTCAATAATATGCCGAATCGATTGTGCAATTTCTTTTACCGATTGTTTTTTAAATGGTATAGTTGTTCCAAATTTTTCCTGGAATCTATTTAAAAATTGCACCATCTCAGGTACATCCAAATGGACACTCTGAAGTGCTTCCTTTTCGTTAAAAACTTCTTCCGGAGTACCTTCCATGAACTTTGTCCCTTTGTTGAGAATAAGCACCTGATCTGCATATTTTAAAGCATCTTCCATACTATGTGTAACTAGAATGGTCGTTAAGCCTTGTTCCTTGTGTAGGTTATAGAACATATCCATGATTTCCTTTTGTCCCCTTGGGTCGAGTCCGGCAGTCGGTTCATCAAGCACGAGTACATCAGGACTTACAGCCAGTACCCCGGCAATTGCTACTCTACGCATCTGACCACCACTTAAATCAAACGGAGATCGTTCAAGGACACTTTCATTAAGCCCTACGGCGGGAATGATTTCTTTTATCCGCTTTTGAATCTCGCCTTCGGAAACACCAAAGTTCTGGGGCCCGAATGCAATGTCTTTTGCAACCGTCTCCTCAAATAGTTGATGCTCTGGATATTGAAAGACGACACCTACCCGGCTTCGTAATTCCTTCATATCCTTTGGTTTATGATCTTTTGACAGTCGATAGTCACCAATTATAACTTCTCCCTCAGTTGGAACAGAGAGGCCATTTAAATGCTGAATAAGCGTTGATTTACCTGATCCCGTATGCCCAATAATTGCAACAAACGATCCTGACTCTACTTGAAAGGAAAGATCTTCAATCGCTTTATGTGCAAACGGCGTATTTTGTTGATAGATATAGGTTACGTTCTTGAATGTAATGTCCATAGGTCCTCCAACAATTCATCTTGATTTAACGGTGCAGCCCTCAGGCTAACACCTGCTAGTTTTAACTCTTCTGCCAGGATAGCTACGAAAGGAACATCCAAACCAATTTTGCGCAATGCATCTTTTTCGGAAAAGATCTCCCTTGGGGAAGCTTCCTTCCATTTCTCACCATTGTTCATTACAATAACGCGTTCAGCTTGAACCACTTCCTGTAAGTCATGTGTAATCGTTATAAGGGATAATCCATTACTCTCCTGGATCCCCCCGACCGTATCCATAATCTCTTTACGTCCACTCGGATCCAGCATAGCGGTAGCTTCGTCTAAAATGAGTACTTTCGGAGAAATTGCCAACACACTCGCAATAGCAACGCGCTGCTTTTGTCCACCTGATAGTCGATGTGGTTCAGTTAGGCGATAGTCCTGCATACGTACCGCAGATAAGGTCTCTGTAATTCTTTTCTGCATTTCTTCTCTTGGAAATCCTCGATTCTCCATACCGAAAGCAACATCATCCTGTACGGTGGCTCCAACAAATTGATTATCCGGATTTTGAAAAACCATTCCTACTTCTTTCCGAATATTCCAGATGGAATCTTCATTTACTTGCTGTCCATCTATGATAATCTCGCCTTCCTGAGGGAATAATAATCCGTTTAATAATTTGGCTATTGTTGACTTTCCTGAACCATTATGTCCAATAATAGCAACCCATTCATTTTCATAGATTTCAAATGAACAGTTTCTTAATACCCAGGGTTCTTTATCTCCGTACTTGAAAGATACATTTCTAAACTCAACTAATTTCTTACTCATCATGAAACCTCCTCTACCACTATGCTGACATCCAGGAAAAAATATGTATGTATTATGTATTCAATTATGAATAAGAATAAGGTGTAAATCTCATTTCGTGTAAGACAACGCCGCTGAACGCGCACTTTCACTTTTCTTACTAGATCCAGCTCTGACTCCCAGAAGCTGCGGTCATAAGCAATAGATACACTGTGCAGGAAAACCCACCTGCACTTGTGATCCCTTGCTTATGCCTTCGCTTCTAATCGGTCGTCTCCGCCTTTCAATCTACAAAAAAAGGGCTTGGATTAACCTCGTGAGAGAGATTGAGTCCTGCCCTTGCCGCATGTAGCCTGATTAAACCAATTCAATGATTGCCATTTTTGCTCCATCACCTTGGCGTTCACCTAGTTTAAGAACACGAGTGTATCCACCTTGTCTGTCTTCATAACGTACAGCAACGTCATCAAAAAGTTTTTGAAGAACACTATTTTCTTCATCTGCCTCTTTGTTGTATAAGAATGCTGCAGCCTGACGACGTGCATGAAGATCACCACGTTTTCCAAGTGTAATCATTTTTTCTACTGTAGATTTAAGTTCTTTCGCTTTTGCTTCTGTTGTTTCGATCCGTTCATGAATAATTAAATCAGATGCAAGGTTGCGAAGTAGCGCCATACGATTGTCTGTTGTACGTCCTAACTTTCTAGCCACGGACTATCCCTCCCTTTTTTGAAACGTTAAAGGTGACTGTATAAATCAGTCATCATCACGTAAACCTAAACCTAGGTCCACTAATTTTACTTTTACTTCTTCTAAAGATTTACGGCCTAAATTACGTACTTTCATCATATCCTCTTCAGACTTGTTGGCAAGTTCATGAACAGTATTGATTCCAGCTCGTTTTAAGCAGTTGTATGATCTTACAGATAGATCAAGTTCTTCGATTGTCATTTCCATGACTTTCTCTTTTTGATCTTCTTCTTTTTCTACCATGATTTCAGCATTCTGTGCTTCATCCGTTAAACCAACAAATATATTAAGATGTTCTGTAATAATTTTAGCACCTAAAGAAACGGCTTCTTCAGGACGAATACTACCATCAGTTGAAACATCCAATGTTAATTTGTCATAGTTCGCCACTTGGCCTACACGTGTATTTTCCACTTGATAAGTTACACGTGATACTGGAGTGAAGATAGAATCAACCGGAATAACGCCAATTGGTAGTTCCTCACTATTGTTTACTTCAGCTTGACGATAACCACGGCCACGTTCAGCTGTTAATTTCACATGCAAGTTGCCTTTACTGTTTAGCGTAGCAATCTGCAGTTCAGGATTCATTACTTCTACATCACTATCATAAGTTAGATCAGCAGCTGTAACTTTTCCTTCGCCTTGTACATCTATTTCTAATGTTTTTGGTTCATCAGAATAAATTTTTAAAGCAAGTTTTTTCAGATTCAAAATTATTGTTGTTACATCTTCAACAACACCATCAATCGTTGAAAACTCATGCAGTGCTCCGTCAATTTGGACTGTAGTAACTGCAGCACCTGGAAGTGAGGATAATAAGATACGACGCAAGGAGTTTCCAAGAGTGGCACCATATCCACGTTCAAGCGGTTCAACCACAAATTTTCCAAATGTAGCATCATCGCTGATTTCAAGCGTTTCAATTTTTGGCTTTTCTATTTCGATCATTCAATAAAACCCTCCTTTAAAACGTCGAAACCCCGGCTAGACATTTGTCTAACCGAAATTCCTCAAATAAGGCAGTTGGCGTTTCTGCGCTACCTGTATTTCTTTCGTACAATTCTGTCTTGGATGCTGTTAGATCGTTGCTTTATATTTAAGCTATCATAACCCATTATAGACAGGGTGACAAATTCTATACGGTATAATTAAACACGACGACGTTTTGGTGGGCGGCAACCATTATGAGGAACTGGTGTTACATCAACAATTGCAGTAACTTCCAAACCTGCCGCTTGAAGTGAACGAATTGCAGCTTCACGACCAGCACCTGGGCCTTTAACGGTAACTTCTAATGTTTTCATGCCATTTTCAACTGCTGTTTTTGCAGCAGATTCAGCTGCCATTTGAGCTGCAAAAGGGGTAGATTTACGAGAACCTCTGAAGCCTAATGCACCAGCAGAACTCCATCCAACAGCGTTACCGTGAGTATCTGTAATTGTAACAATTGTATTATTAAATGTAGAACGGATATGTGCTATACCCGACTCAATATTCTTTTTCACACGACGTTTACGTGTATTCGTTTTACGTACCATTGATTAGCTTACCTCCTTACTTTACTTTTTCTTATTAGCCATTGTACGACGTGGACCTTTACGAGTACGTGAGTTGTTTTTCGTATGTTGTCCACGAACTGGTAAACCACGACGGTGACGAATACCTCTATAAGAACCAATTTCGATTAGACGTTTGATGTTAAGTGAAACTTCACGACGAAGATCACCTTCCGTGTTAAACTCTTCCATCGATTGACGGATTTTACCTAACTCTTCTTCTGTTAAATCACGTACACGAGTGTCTTCAGAAACGCCTGCTTCTTTAAGGACTTTCTGTGCGGTAACTTTTCCAATTCCATAAATGTAAGTGAGTGAAATTACTACACGTTTATCACGTGGAATATCAATACCTGCAATACGTGCCATAGAACATAAGCACCTCCTGTTTTTTAGCCTTGTTTTTGTTTGTGTTTCGGATTTTCACAAATCACCATTACTTTGCCTTTGCGTTTGATGACTTTGCATTTTTCGCAAATTGGTTTAACAGATGCTCTTACTTTCATCATCTTTACCTCCTTTTATATCGGAGCTCGTTTATTTATAACGGTACGTAATTCGCCCTCTGGTTAAATCATACGGAGAAAGTTCAACCGTTACTTTATCACCCGGTAATATGCGGATAAAATGCATACGGATTTTGCCAGATACATGCGCTAAGACCGTATGGCCATTTTCAAGCTCAACTTTAAACATCGCATTTGGCAATGTATCCTTTACGGTACCTTCAACTTCAATTACATCATCTTTCGCCATCGTGTTGATCTCCCTTCTTCAAATCAGTCACAACCTCACCTATAAAATTCGTTATGGCAAATCGCAATTTCCCATTTGTGACACGACCAGTTTCTAGAAGGCTGTTTTGGACTTCTGGTGAAACATAATCCATCGTCTCAATATGATGCAGATTCTTCTTCTTTGGTCTATTCGTTTTGCGCTTTTCCCCGTCGGCCAGCAGAACAAACCGATCATCCACAATTGCAATAACAACTGCATACTGACCCGCATCGCGTCCTTGCTTAATACGAACAATCTGACCCTTCATTGGAATCGAATCATTCTCGTACAACAGCGCTCACCATCACTTAGGCTATAGTTTATATAGAAAATCGAGTAACTATTTATGATCCTGCGTCACTTTATATAAAGTAATACATTTTTTTCTCGTTAACTCACGTCATTTATTATAACACTCAGAGATAGAAATGCATCTTATCTGTATCACAAAACAATAAATGACTTATTTTCCCAATATAGTTTGAATATCCTGAAAGACTACTTCAATGTCTCGATCTCCATCTACCTTCAAAAGATATCCTTTATCCTGGTAAAAATCAAGTAACGGTTGTGTTTGCTCAATATTAACGGATAAACGTTTCTTAACCGTTTCTGGTTGATCGTCATCCCGTTGAATTAACTTAGAACCATCATTATCACATACGCCTTCCTGTTTAGGAGGATTGTATACAACATGATACGTAGTTCCGCAAGTTGGACAAATTCTCCGTCCAGTTAAACGCTCTACCAATTTTTCTTCTGGAACATCTACATGTAAAACATAATCTATAGATCGGTTTAAATCAGTTAGAAGTTGTTGTAAAGCTTCTGCTTGAGCGATGGTTCTTGGAAAACCATCCAGTAGAAATCCATTCACACAATCAGCTTTGCTTAGACGTTCTTTTACAATTCCAATGGTTACTTCATCCGGAACAAGATCACCTTGATCCATATAGTCCTTAGCTTTCATACCAAGGTCTGTACCCTCTTTGATAGCCAGTCGGAACATATCCCCTGTTGAAATATGCGGGATGTTATATTTTTTATTTATTTTCTCAGCCTGCGTACCTTTTCCAGCACCAGGTAACCCCATTAAAATTAAATTCAATATTTTTCCCTCGCTCTCATTGGCAGCAGGAAATTACTTAATAAATCCTTTGTAGTGACGCTTCACTAATTGACTCTCTAGTTGTTTCATTGTTTGTAATGCTACCCCTACAACGATTAGTAAACTTGTGCCACCTATTTGTACTGCTGTTGGCAGATTAGCAAGACCACCTAAAATCATAGGAAATACAGAAACTGCCGCTAGAAATAGTGCACCTACAAATGTTAAGCGATACATAACACGGGTCAGATATTTCTCTGTATTATTCCCAGGTCGTATACCAGGTACATATCCACCTTGTTTTTGCAAGTTTTCAGCCATCTGTTCAGGATTTACCTGAATGAATGTATAGAAATACGTGAAAGCAATAATTAATGCTACATATATTACCATACCAACCGGCTGCGTGTAATCAAATATATATGCTATTGACTGAGCTATTTGATTACCTTCAAAGAAACCAGCAATCGTTGTCGGTGCTATCATAAAAGCAATCGCGAAGATTACAGGTATAACACCCGCAGCATTTACTTTAATAGGTAAATGTGTGGATTGACCACCTACTGGAGATCGATTAACTGTCTTTTTTGCATACTGGATTGGAATTTTCCTTAATGCCTGGTTCACAAAAATAACTCCAACTGTTACAGCAACAGCAACTAATGCAATCAGTAGAACGATAATGATATTTATGAACAACTCATCTCCAGGATTAACAAAATACTGAGTGTAAAGTTGACCAACACCATTAGGTATAGCTGCTACGATACCAGCGAATATTAAGATAGAGATTCCGTTGCCGACACCATGTGCAGTGATTTGTTCCCCAACCCACATTAAGAATGCAGTTCCAGCTGTTAGTACAATAGCAATAACAAGAAATTTCGTGAAGCTTGGATCAGCTATTAACAACCCGCCAGCCATCGCGTTGAATCCAACTGACATTGCAATTGCTTGAACAAAGGCAAGAACAATCGTTCCATAGCGAGTAACCTGTGCAATTTTTTTACGACCCATTTCACCTTGTTTTTTCCATTCGGTAAATTTAGGTACAACATCCATTTGCAATAACTGCATAATGATGGATGCTGTAATGTACGGCATAATTCCCATCGCAAAAATCGAGAAGTTTTGAAGGGCTCCACCACCAAAGGTGTTCATAAACCCAAATACATTTTGCTGGTTCATAAAATCAATTGCCGCTTTATCAGTGAACGGCACAGGTATAAATGTACCTAGGCGAAATACAATTAACATTAATAATGTAAAAATTATCTTTCGTCTAATATCAGCTACGCGCATAAAATTGGAGATTGTACGAAACATTAAATCACCTCGGTTTGACCGCCCGCTGCCTCAATTGCTTCTTTAGCTGAAGTTGAGAACTTATGAGCTTTTACTTTTAACTTTTTCTCGATAGCGCCTTTGCCAAGTATTTTAATACCGGCATTAAGTTTGCTTACGACACCATTTTCAAGTAATAGCTCAGGTGTAATTTCAGTGCCTTCTTCAAAGCCATTTAACGTATCTAAGTTTACGATTGAATATTCTTTGCGATTGATGTTTGTAAATCCGCGTTTAGGTAGACGTTGGAATAAAGGCATTTGTCCACCTTCAAAGCCCGGACGTACACCACCGCCTGAACGTGCTTTTTGTCCTTTATGTCCACGGCCGGAAGTTTTTCCGTTACCAGAAGACGTACCACGTCCAACACGATTTCTCTCTTTACGAGTTCCTTCTGCTGCCTTCAATTCATGAAGTTTCATGCGAGCACCTCCTCTTTACGCTAATATATAATTAAATTTCTTTAACTGTCAATAAGTGGGACACTCTATTTACCATACCACGAATGGCTGGAGTATCTTCACGTACAACGGATTGACGAATTCTCTTTAACCCTAATGCTTCTACAGTTCCTTTTTGAACTGGTGAACCACCAATGACACTGCGAGTGAGGGTTATTTCTAATTTTTTAGACATAGTGTTTCCCTCCTTATCCTAACAGTTCTTCTACAGACTTTCCACGTAATTTTGCTACGTCTTCAGCTGTTTTTAAGTTTGTTAAGCCATTTAATGTTGCACGGATCATATTAATTGGTGTGTTAGAACCAAGTGATTTTGTTAAAATATCGCCTACACCAGCAAGTTCTAAAATAGCACGAACCGGACCACCGGAGATAACTCCAGTACCTTCTGAAGCTGGCTTCATCAATACATTACCAGCGCCGAATCGTCCATTAATTTGGTGAGGAATTGTAGTTCCAACGATTGGTACAGTAATCAAGTTTTTCTTCGCGTCATCAACTGCTTTTTTAATTGCTTCAGGTACTTCTTGCGCTTTACCAGTACCGAAACCTACATGACCGTTTTTATCTCCAACAACTACTAGTGCTGCAAAACGGAAGCGACGTCCACCTTTTACTACTTTAGCTACTCGGTTGATCGTAACAACGCGTTCTTCTAGATCTAGTTTGTTAGCATCGATGTTAGTTTTCATACAATGGTTCCCTCCTTATCGATTAAAATTCAAGACCTGCCTCGCGGGCAGCGTCTGCCAATGCTTGAATACGTCCATGATAAAGATATCCTCCACGGTCAAATACAACTGATTTATAACCATTATCTTTAGCACGTTTAGCAATAGCTTCCCCAACTTGCTTAGCAGCTTCAACATTAGCAGCACCGCTAATATTCAACTCTTTGTCAGCAGTTGAAGCACTTGCTACAGTTACGCCATTAATATCATCTATCAATTGAGCATAAATGTTTTTATTTGAACGAAATACGTTTAGACGAGGACGCTCGGCTGTACCAAAAAGGTTTTTACGAACACGACCATGTCTCTTTTTACGAATAATATTTTTATCAGGTTTTGTGATCATCTAGGTCACTCCTTTCTGCTCCCTAACCAATCTTACTTAGCAGTTTTACCTTCTTTACGACGAACATGTTCATTCGTGTAACGAATACCTTTACCTTTGTAAGGTTCTGGTGGTCTGATTGCTCTAATATTAGATGCTATTGCTCCAACCAGTTCTTTATCAATACCTTTTACAATTAATTGCGTGTTTTTAGGAACATCAATTTCGATGCCGTCAATTGGATCAATTTCAACTGGATGTGAATACCCAGCGTTAATCACAAGTTTGTTTCCTTGTTTTTGCGCACGATAACCAACACCAATAATTTCAAGTGATTTTTCGAAACCTTTACTTACGCCTTCTACCATGTTGTTAATCAGGCTGCGAGTAGTTCCGTGCAGGGCACGATGGTCTTTATGATCACTTGGACGTTCAACTGTAAGCACGTTACCTTCAATATTAACTTTCATATCTTGGTGCAGTTCTCTAGTTAATTCACCTTTTGGTCCTTTAACAGTAACCGTAGTGCCATTAAGTTTAATTTCTACACTTTCTGGAATTTCAACCGGTTTAAGTCCTATACGAGACATTCCATACACCTCCTTATTAAAAAATGTTAATTACCAAACATACGCTAGAACTTCGCCACCAACAGCTTGCGAACGTGCTTCTTTGTCAGATAACACACCTTTAGATGTTGATACGATAGCTATACCTAAACCATTAAGTACACGTGGCACTTCTTCTGCTTTAGCGTATACGCGCAATCCTGGTTTACTGATACGTTTGATACCTGTAATTACTCTGTCTTCAGTCGTGCTATATTTAAGGAAGATACGCAAAACACCTTGTTTGTTGTCTTCGACTAATTCATAATCTTTAACAAAACCTTCACGTTTCAGGATATCAGCGATCTCTTTTTTCATGTTAGAAGCAGGAAGCTCTAATTTTTCATGTTTTACCATATTTGCATTACGAATGCGAGTAAGCATATCTGCGATTGGATCTGTCATAACCATTACTAATTACCTCCTTCCCGAATCGGGGTTTACCAGCTTGCTTTTTTGACACCAGGAATTTGACCTTTATAGGCAAGTTCACGGAAACAAATACGGCAAAGTTTAAATTTACGGATTACAGAATGCGGACGACCACAACGCTCGCAGCGTGTGTATTCTTGTACTTTATATTTGTGAGTACGTTTTTGTTTCGCAATCATAGATTTTTTAGCCACAATTTTCCCTCCTTGTATTAGCTCTTAGCTTATTTTTGGAAAGGCATGCCTAGCTGAGCTAAAAGTTCACGAGCTTCTTCGTCAGTATTAGATGTTGTTACTATAACGATATCCATACCACGAACTTTGCTTACCTTATCATAGTTAATTTCTGGGAAAATCAGTTGTTCTTTAACACCTAATGTGTAGTTACCACGGCCATCAAAAGCTTTTTTGGAAATACCACGGAAATCACGTACACGTGGAAGTGATACATCAATCAACTTTTGAAGGAAGTCATACATACGCTCACCGCGAAGAGTTACTTTTGCCCCAATCGGCATCCCTTCACGAAGACGGAAACCAGCAATGGATTTCTTTGCACGAGTGATTAATGGTTTCTGACCAGAAATTAAAGAAAGTTCCTCAACAGCACTATCTAATGCTTTTGTATTTTGAACTGCATCACCAACACCCATGTTAATAACAATTTTATCTACTTTTGGTACTTGCATAACAGATTCATAATTGAATTTATTCATTAATGATGTTGAAATTTCATCTTGGTATTTTTGTTTTAATTGGTTCATAGTGGCGCCCTCCTTTCGTCGCTAAATTATTTATCTAATGCTTCACCGGATTTTTTAGCGATGCGGACTTTCTTTCCGTCTCGTACTTCATATCCAACACGAGTTGGCTCACCGGATTTTGGATCGATTGGCATTACATTAGAAACATGAATTGGAGCTTCCATGTTGAGAATTCCGCCTTGCGGATTCTCTTGAGAAGGTTTTGCATGCTTTTGAATCATATTGATTCCTTCTACAAGCACACGCTCTTTTTTCGGAAATGCTTCTAATATAGTGCCTGTTTTACCGCGGTCTTTACCGGACAATACTTTTACTTTATCACCTTTTTTTACATGCATTCTTAACGCACCTCCTTGACAAGGTAATTCATTCTTATAACACTTCTGGAGCTAGAGATACGATTTTCATGAACTTAGCATCACGTAATTCACGTGCAACTGGTCCGAAGATACGAGTTCCTCTTGGACTTTTATCATCACGGATAATTACGGCAGCATTTTCATCAAAACGGATGTATGATCCATCTTTACGGCGTGCACCAGATTTAGTACGTACGATTACTGCTTTAACAACTTCGCCTTTTTTGACAACGCCGCCTGGTGTTGCTTGTTTGACGGTACAAACAATTACATCACCAATATTAGCAGTCTTACGTCCTGATCCACCCAATACTTTAATGGTCAATACTTCACGAGCACCAGAGTTATCTGCAACTTTTAAACGAGTTTCTTGTTGAATCATAACGCTGTGACCTCCCTTCGGATACCTTCCGAGCGAACTTTAGTTAGATAATTACCGCTTCTACTGTTACTTCTAGCAAACGAAAACGTTTCGTAGCTGATAGCGGACGAGTTTCCATGATGCGAACCACATCACCTGTTTTTGCAACATTATTTTCATCATGTGCTTTGAATTTTTTAGAATATTTAACACGTTTGCCATATAATTGATGGAATTTGTAAGTTTCAATTAAAACTGTAATTGTTTTATCCGATTTATCGGAAACAACACGACCTGTATATACTTTACGATTATTACGTTCAGTCATTGAGGCTAACCTCCTCTCTTTAGAATCAGTTATTTACGCTTAATTCACGCTGACGTACAACTGTTTTCATACGTGCGATTCCTTTACGTACTTCACGAATTCGTGCAGTGTTTTCCAACTGACCAGTAGCAAGCTGGAAGCGTAAATTAAATAGTTCTTCTTTTAAACCTTTAACTTTTTGTTCAATTTCGGCAGTGGTTAGATCTCTGATTTCATTAGCCTTCATTGCTTTCACCACCAATTTCTTCACGTTTTACGAATTTAGTTTTAATCGGCAGTTTATGTGATGCAAGTCTTAATGCTTCACGAGCGACTTCTTCTGGAACACCTGCGATTTCAAACAAGATTTTTCCTGGTTTAACTACTGCTACCCATCCTTCAGGAGCACCTTTACCGGAACCCATTCGAACTTCTAGCGGTTTTGCAGTATATGGCTTATCTGGGAAAATTTTAATCCAGACTTTACCACCACGTTTCATGTAACGAGTCATTGCAATACGAGCTGCCTCAATTTGGCGGCTTGTAATCCAAGAAGCTTCTGTAGCTTGTAAACCGTATTCACCAAAAGCGACTGTTGTGCCACCTTTTGCTTGGCCTCTCATTTTACCACGATGTTGTCTACGATATTTAACACGTTTAGGCATTAACATAGTAATGAGCCCCCTCCCTTATTTGTTGGTTTTAGTTGGAAGGACTTCTCCACGATAGATCCACACTTTAACACCTAATTTACCATAAGTAGTATCAGCTTCTGCTGTACCATAGTCAATATCAGCACGTAATGTGTGTAGTGGTACTGTTCCTTCACTATAATGTTCCGCACGAGCGATATCTGCTCCACCAAGACGTCCGGAAACTTGAGTTTTAATTCCTTTAGCTCCCCCACGTATTGCACGTTGGATAGTTTGCTTTTGAGCACGACGGAATGAAATACGACTTTCTAATTGACGAGCAATGTTGTCTGCAACCAATTTAGCGTTAAGATCCACTTTTTTGATCTCAACAATATTGATATGAACTCTCTTGCCTGTCAAGCTGTTTAATGATTTACGTAGAGCTTCAACTTCTGAGCCGCCTTTACCAATTACCATTCCTGGTTTCCCAGTGTGAATTGTAATGTTTACACGGTTTGCTGCACGTTCGATTTCGATAGAAGAAACAGCAGCTGTACTTAAGCGGTTTTCAAGATATTCTCTGATTTTAATATCTTCATGCAGTAAGTCTGCATAGTCTTTACCAGCATACCATTTAGACTCCCAGTCTTTAATGACACCTATGCGAAGACCTGTTGGATTCACTTTATTACCCACTGACTATCCCTCCTTTTTTTCAGTTACCACAACTGTAATATGGCTTGTGCGTTTGTTAATTTTACTTGCGCGTCCTTGTGCACGTGGACGGAAACGTTTCAATGTAGCACCTTCATTAACGAATGCTTCAGAAATCACTAGATTATCTGTATCCATTTCATAGTTATGTTCTGCATTTGCAACAGCAGAATTCAAAACTTTTTCTACGACTGGAGAAGCACCGCGTTGTGTATGGCGTAAAATGGCAATTGCCTCACCAACATTTTTTCCTCGAATTAGATCTACCACTAAACGAACTTTACGAGGAGCAATACGAACTGATTTCGCAACGGCTTTAGCTTGCATGCCTGATACCTCCTCTCATTAACGTTTTGTTTTCTTATCGTCACCGGTGTGTCCTCTATACGTACGAGTTGGTGCGAATTCACCTAATTTATGTCCGACCATATCTTCTGTAACATATACTGGAACGTGTTTGCGTCCATCATATACAGCTATTGTATGACCAATAAATGTCGGGAAAATTGTTGAACGACGTGACCAAGTTTTAACAACCTGTTTCTTGTCATCTTCGTTTAATACATCAATTTTCTTTAATAGATGGTCATCTGCAAAAGGTCCTTTTTTTAAGCTACGACCCATGGATAAACCTCCTTCCGCAATTGAGAGACGGGTCTTAGTTCCCGTCCATTAATCCGCTTATTTTTTACGTTTACGAACGATATATTTATCAGACGGTTTGTTTCGTTTACGCGTTTTGTAACCAAGTGTTGGTTTACCCCATGGTGACATTGGCGATTTACGCCCGATTGGAGCACGACCTTCACCACCACCGTGTGGGTGATCATTAGGGTTCATTACAGAACCACGAACAGTTGGGCGGATACCCATCCAGCGTGAACGACCAGCTTTACCGACGCGGATAAGTTCATGTTCAATGTTACCAACCTGACCGATTGTAGCACGGCAAGTAGTTAGGATTAAACGAACTTCACCTGAAGACAAACGAACTAGCGTGTATTTCTCTTCACGGCCTAGGATTTGCGCTTCTGCACCAGCTGAACGAGCGATTTGTCCACCGCGTCCTGGTTTTAATTCGATGTTGTGAATGATTGTACCTACAGGAATTTTTCCAAGTGGAAGTGCATTACCAGATTTGATATCTGCAGCTTCTCCTGATTCAATTACCTGCCCTACTTTTAGTCCTTTTGGAGCTAAAATATAACGTTTTTCTCCGTCAGCATAATTGATTAATGCAATATTTGCTGAACGGTTTGGATCATACTCGACTGTAGCAACGCGTCCTGGTATACCATCTTTATCACGTTTAAAGTCGATAATACGGTATTGACGTTTATGACCGCCACCTTGATGACGAACCGTTAATCTCCCTTGGTTATTACGACCACCATGTTTGTGTAATGGAGCTAAAAGGGATTTCTCAGGAGTATCCGTAGTTATCTCTGCAAAGTCTGATACAGACATATTACGTCTACCGCTTGAGGTTGGTTTGAATTTTTTAATCGCCATCTTATTCCCTCCTTCACGATATTTTTGGATTAAGCTTCAAAGAAGTCCAATTCTTTACTGTCTTCTGTAAGCTGTACGATAGCTTTTTTGCGATTTGAGCGATATCCACCGTAACGGCCCATTCGCTTAAATTTACCTTTAATATTCATAGTGTTGACTTTTTCTACCTTGACACCAAAAATTAACTCAACTGCATCTTTGATCTCAGTTTTGTTTGCTTTTGTAGATACTTCAAACGTATATTTTTTGTCTGCCATTAAGTCAGCGGAATTCTCTGTAATGACAGGGCGCTTTATCACATCACGTGAATCTTTCATTATGCGAGCACCTCCCCTGCTTTTTCAGCTGCATCTTTAGAAATGATCAGCTTGTCATGCGAAAGCAAGTCTAGTACATTCATTTCTTCTACGGTTAATACTTTAACAGTTTGAAGGTTATTTGCTGAACGAATAACTTTTTCGTCTTTATCAGCAGTCACGATCAATACTTTTGTATCAACTTTAAGAGCATCTAGCATTTTTATAACTTCTTTTGTTTTTGGAACATCAAATCCGATGCTGTCTAAAACTAACAAGTTTTCTTCTTTTACTTTAGAAGACAATGCAGATTTAAGCGCTAAACGACGTACTTTCTTCGGTAGTTTATAGCTATAGCTGCGTGGTGTAGGTCCGAAAACAACTCCACCGCCAACCCATTGTGGTGAACGAATAGAACCTTGACGTGCACGACCTGTTCCTTTTTGACGCCACGGCTTACGACCACCACCGCGTACATCAGAGCGATTTTTCACAGCATGTGTACCTTGCCTTAATGATGCACGTTGCATCACTACTGCTTCGTGCAATACATGTGTATTTGGCTCAATACCGAAAACGGAATCGTTTAATTCGATATCTCCTGCATTACTTCCATCTTGTTTTAAAAGTGCTACTTTAGGCATGACATATCCTCCCTTCGTATGTGTGATTAGTTACCTTTTACTGCACTTGATACTCGAACGTAAGATTTTTTAGCACCAGGGACATTACCTTTTACTAGTAGAATATTCTTTTCAACATCTACACTTACGATTTCAAGGTTTTGTATAGTTACTTGTTCAGCACCCATGTGTCCTGGTAAGTTTTTACCTTTGAAAACACGCATTGGGTCAACATCCCCCATTGAACCTGGAGATCTATGGAAATGAGAACCGTGGGTCATTGGTCCACGTCGTTGTCCGTGACGTTTAATAACACCCTGGAAACCTTTCCCTTTTGAAGTCCCTGTTACATCAACTTTGTCTCCGGCCTGAAAAACTTCAACGCTGATTTCTTGACCAATTTCAAAGCTGTCAAGTTCTGCGTCACGGATTTCACGAACGTAGCGCTTAGGGGCTGTGTTTGCTTTTTCAGCATGACCTTTTTCCGCTTTGTTTGTACGTGATTTCTTTTTATCTGCAAAACCGATTTGCAACGCTTCGTAACCATCATTTTCTAATGTTCTCTTTTGCAAAACTACGTTTGGCTCAGCCTGTATAACCGTTACTGGTACCAATTCTCCGTTATCAGAAAAAAGCTGAGTCATGCCGATTTTACGACCTAAGATTCCTTTCGTCATCCGTTACACCTCCTATATTTAACTTAAATTTTATAGTTTAATTTCAATGTCCACACCAGATGGTAAGTCAAGACGCATTAGCGAATCAACAGTCTTTGGAGTTGGATCAACAATATCGATTAGACGTTTATGAGTACGCATTTCGAATTGTTCGCGAGAATCTTTATACTTATGCACCGCGCGCAGTACTGTATAGATAGATCTCTCAGTTGGTAATGGAATCGGTCCAGATACTTTTGCACCCGAACGTTTTGCAGTATCAACAATTTTTTCAGCAGATTGATCTAAAATACGGTGATCATATGCTTTTAAACGAATTCTAATTTTTTCTTTTGCCATTATTTTCCCTCCTTTTCGCCCATATTCATACAGACATTCTCCGTGAAAATTTCTTAGCACTCCGCCATGGCAAAGGGGCCGTGTGTGCCAACAACCTTCCACATCATCGCCTTAAATGACCAACATTAATATTATACTAAAAATGTAGTCTCAATGCAACCCCTATTATTTTAATACCAATAGACGATTGCGCATTTCTGTATTATACATATAATTAACGGTCAATGCAAGTGTATATAAAAATCTTTTTGAACTTTTTACGAGAGACATCTGATTAACTCATAGAATTACAATATTTTGCTAGTCTTACATTATCGTTTTTCCTTAGTTTGATTACATTTAAACATAGTCTCATATGAATGTCGTACTTGTTAGATTTTTTAACAAGGCAATTAATCTTTTCAAACGGAACGAATAACCGTAGTTATCATCTTCTAAAAATAAATTGACACAAAAAAAAGACAGCGTCGTCACGCTGTCTGTTTTCTTGTTATTGCATTATTTTTGGATAGATGATACAACACCAGATCCAACAGTACGTCCACCTTCACGAATTGAGAAACGTGTACCGTCTTCAAGAGCGATTGGTGATATTAATTCAATTGTCATTTCGATGTTATCACCAGGCATTACCATTTCAACGCCTTCTGGAAGTGATACTACACCAGTTACGTCAGTTGTACGGAAGTAGAACTGCGGGCGATAGTTTGTGAAGAATGGAGTATGACGTCCACCTTCTTCTTTTGATAATACATATACTTCAGATTTGAAGTTTGTATGTGGAGTAATCGAACCTGGTTTAGCAAGAACTTGACCACGGTTGATATCTTCACGTGCAACACCACGTAATAGCGCTCCAATGTTATCGCCAGCTTCAGCATAGTCAAGAAGCTTACGGAACATTTCAACACCAGTTACAATTGTTTTACCAGGTGCTTCGTTAAGACCGATGATTTCAACTTCATCTCCGACTTTAACTTGACCACGTTCAACACGTCCAGTAGCAACTGTTCCACGACCAGTGATTGAGAATACATCCTCAACAGGCATCATGAATGGTTTGTCAGTATCACGTTCTGGAGTTGGAACATACTCATCAACAGCAGCCATCAATTCTACGATTTTTTCTTCGTATTCTTCATCGCCTTCAAGAGCTTTAAGAGCAGAACCACTAACAACTGGTACATCATCACCAGGGAAATCGTATTCTGTTAATAAATCACGAACTTCCATTTCTACTAATTCTAGTAGCTCGTCGTCATCAACCATATCCGTTTTGTTAAGGAATACTACGATTGTAGGAACCCCAACGTTACGTGAAAGCAGGATATGCTCACGAGTTTGTGGCATTGGGCCATCAGCAGCGGATACTACAAGAATAGCTCCATCCATCTGAGCAGCACCAGTAATCATATTTTTAACGTAGTCAGCGTGACCCGGGCAGTCAACGTGTGCATAGTGACGAGTTGCAGTTTCATATTCTACGTGTGATGTTGAGATTGTAATTCCACGTTCTTTTTCTTCTGGAGCACCATCAATTTGGTCATACCCCATTGCAGTACCATTACCGTTTCTTTTAGCCATAACAGTTGTAATAGCAGCAGTTAATGTCGTTTTACCATGGTCAACGTGTCCGATTGTACCAACATTCACGTGACTTTTAGAGCGATCAAACTTTTCTTTACCCATTTATAGTTCCTCCTTTAAATAAATACATTTTATTGTAATTAGTTGGCGCTAATGGGATAAATGTGGTTTATACCATTAGCCTTTACTAATTGTTATACGTTAAATGATAGAAAAAATCAATTATTGACCAGCATTTTTCTTGATGATTTCTTCTGTGACGCTCTTAGGTGTTTCTTCATAGTGATCGAATGACATCGTATAAGTACCGCGACCTTGTGTGTTCGAACGCAATGCTGTTGCGTAACCAAACATTTCAGCAAGTGGCACAAACCCTTTAACAAGTTGTGCGTTACCGCGTGTTTCCATACCTTCAATTCGTCCACGGCGTGAAGTAACATCACCCATGATGTCTCCCATGTACTCTTCAGGAATAACGATTTCAACTCTCATCATTGGTTCAAGAAGTACAGGATTACATTTTGTTTTCGCTGCTTTCAATGCCATTGAAGCAGCAACTTTAAATGCCATTTCATTCGAGTCAACATCATGATAACTTCCATCATATAAAGAAGCTTTGATGTCGATCAATGGATATCCAGCTAAGACACCGTTGGCCATTGATTCACGAATACCTTGTTCAACAGCAGGGATATATTCACGTGGAACAACCCCACCAACAATTTTATTTTCGAATTCAAATCCAGCGCCTTCTTCATTAGGTTCGAATTTAACCCAAACGTGTCCGAACTGTCCACGTCCACCAGATTGACGAACAAATTTACCTTCTACTGATGCGGATCCACGGAATGTTTCGCGATAAGAAACCTGAGGTGCACCAACATTAGCTTCAACTTTAAATTCGCGTCTCATACGATCAACAATGATATCAAGGTGAAGTTCACCCATACCGGAAATAATCGTTTGACCAGTTTCTTGGTCGGTTTCAGTTCTGAAAGTAGGATCTTCTTCAGCTAATTTAGCTAATGAAATACCCATTTTATCTTGGTCGGCTTTTGTTTTTGGTTCAATAGCAACCGAGATAACCGGCTCTGGGAAATCCATGGATTCCAAGATAACTAAATCTTTTTCATCACAAAGCGTGTCACCAGTTGAAGTATCTTTCAGACCTATAGCTGCAGCAATTTCTCCTGAGTATGCAACAGAAATCTCTTCACGAGAGTTAGCGTGCATTTGTAGGATACGACCTACACGTTCACGCTTATCCTTTACAGAGTTTCTTACATAAGATCCAGATTTTAAAGTCCCAGAATATACGCGGAAGAATGTTAATTTACCAACGAATGGATCTGTCATAACTTTAAATGCTAAAGCTGAGAATGGTGCATCATCAGAAGACAGACGAGTAACTTTTTCTTCAGTTCCAGGAACAATACCTTCAATTGGAGGCACATCAGTTGGAGCAGGAAGATAAGCAAGAACAGCATCTAGCATTAATTGAACACCTTTGTTTTTAAATGCTGACCCACATAATACTGGGTAGAAATCAACATTCAATGTTGCTATACGAATCGCTTCATTAAGTTCCTCAATCGAGATTTCCTCTCCCTCAAGGTACTTCATCATTAGTTCTTCGTTTGTTTCAGAAACTGCTTCAATTAAGTTTGCACGTAATTCTTCAGCTTGTTCTTTATATTCATCCGGAATTTCACGAGCTTCTTCACGTGTTCCAAGATCATCTAAATAGAAATGAGCTTCCATTTTAACCAAGTCAATAATTCCGTTGAATTCATCTTCAGCACCGATAGGCATCTGTATAGGATGCGCATTAGCACCTAAACGATCTCTTAAAGTACCAGTGGAGTATAGAAAGTCAGCACCGGTTTTATCCATTTTATTAATGAAAACAATACGCGGTACACCGTATGTTGTGGCTTGACGCCATACTGTTTCGGTTTGTGGTTCAACACCTGATTGTGCATCCAAAACTGTTACAGCACCATCAAGCACACGTAATGAACGTTCAACTTCAACTGTGAAATCTACGTGTCCAGGTGTGTCGATAATGTTAATTCGATGATTTTTCCATGAAGCAGTTGTTGCTGCGGAAGTAATTGTAATCCCACGCTCTTGCTCTTGCTCCATCCAATCCATTTGTGAAGCACCTTCGTGTGTTTCACCAATTTTATGAATACGTCCTGTATAGAAAAGTATACGCTCAGTAGTTGTTGTTTTACCCGCATCAATGTGGGCCATAATACCAATATTACGCGTATTTTCCAAGGAGAACTCTCTAGCCATTTAATCCTCTCCTTCCTTATAAAACCATTTGTCAGATTTATATTACCAACGGTAGTGAGCGAAAGCTTTATTCGCTTCTGCCATTTTATGCAGATCTTCACGTTTCTTAACAGCAGCTCCTATGTTGTTAGAAGCATCAAGAATTTCATTAGCAAGACGCTCTTCCATCGTTTTTTCTCCGCGTAAGCGTGAGTAGTTAACGATAAAACGTAATCCTAATGCCTGACGGCGTTCAGGGCGAACCTCAACTGGTACTTGGTAGTTTGAACCACCAACACGGCGGGAACGCACTTCAAGTACAGGCATTACATTTTTCATTGCTTGCTCAAAAACTTCCATAGCGTTTTGGCCACTTCTTTCAGCAACTTGTTCAAACGCTTTATAAAGGATTTTTTGTGCTTTCCCACGTTTACCATCAATCATGATTTGATTGATTAAACGAGTTACTAATTTTGAATTATAAAGCGGATCTGGCAATACATCACGTTTTGGTACTGGTCCTTTACGAGGCATATTAGAATCCTCCTTTCCTAATCTAGGTTATTTTAGAATTTATTTTTTTGCTTTCGGTTTTTTTGTACCGTATTTGGAACGTCCTTGCATACGACCGTCTACTCCGGCAGTATCAAGCGCACCACGAACAACGTGATAACGTACCCCTGGTAAATCTTTTACACGACCACCACGGATTAGTACAACACTGTGCTCCTGCAGGTTATGTCCGATACCAGGAATGTATGCAGTTACTTCCATGTTGTTTGACAAACGAACACGTGCATATTTACGAAGTGCTGAGTTTGGCTTCTTTGGAGTCAAAGTACCAACACGAGTACAAACACCACGTTTTTGTGGAGAACTTTGGTCAGTAAGTCTCTTTTTGAAACTATTGTAACCTTTGTTTAGAGCTGGTGAATCAGACTTTCTAGTTTTACTTACGCGACCTTTACGTACTAACTGATTAATTGTAGGCATTATTAATGTCCTCCCTTCTTGTATTATAGCTATTCATTTAAAACAGCAATCAGATTTTCTGAACACCGGTTGTAATACCACACATCCAGGTGGTTCATCTTTAGGTAAAAAATAATGCTTTAGCGTTTAAAGTGACGCCAAAACGTTTATTTCCTAAGTGCAACAGTAGATGTGCCAACCTCTATACCGCAAGCGGCACCAAGTGTTTTCATGGAATCCACATGCTGGTAAGGTATACCTAGTTCATTTGCTAAACTGACTACTTTTTGTGTTATTTGCCTGTTGGCATCTTCGGCAATAATCACTTCACTTATTTCACCATTATGCATAGCTTTAAGTGCTTGATTTGTCCCAATAATTATTTGCGACCTATTTTTCGTCACTTTTTCATAAGACATCCGAGTATCCTCCAAAGTAACAAGCATAATTGGAAGCACCTTGAATATATTATCATCCTATATTTTTTATGTCAATATAAAAATGATTATTTTTTGGTGTTTCCGACATTTTTTTCTTGTTTAACTGCTTTATTAACTATTAATCCGGTTAGAGGCAGGGGCGATATGTGAATCGTCCCCGCTTTGATCAACCGGTATTATTTAATTATAGGACAGTTTCTGTTTCTTCTTCTGTTTCTGTAGTTTCCGGCAAGTCCATACCTGACTTAATGTTGCGGTATTGTGGCATTCCGGTACCCGCAGGAACAAGTTTCCCAATGATAACATTTTCTTTGAGTCCGAGCAACTCGTCTCGTTTTCCTTTGATGGCTGCATCTGTAAGAACACGTGTTGTTTCTTGGAAAGATGCCGCTGAAAGAAATGAATCTGTTTCAAGGGAAGCTTTTGTAATACCAAGCAATACAGGGCGCCCTGTTGCGGGCTCTCCTCCACTATTAAGGACAGGATGATTCGCAGCTTTGAATTGATGTAATTCAAGTAAAGAACCTGGTAATACTTCCGTATTTCCTGCAGAAGTAACACGGATTTTACGAAGCATCTGGCGCACCATTACTTCAACGTGTTTATCACCAATTTCCACCCCTTGCATACGGTAAACGCGTTGAACTTCACGAAGCAGGTAATCCTGCACGCCTTCAACACCTTTAATACGCAGAAGTTCTTTCGGATCAACGGAACCTTCTGTCAGCTCTTGCCCAGTAACTACTTCTTCACCAATTGCAACTTTCATCCGAGCGTTGTATGGGACAGCGTAGCTACGTTGTTCTACCTCACCCTGTACCACGATTTCTTGTTTGTCTTTAACTTCTTTAACTTCCAAGACAGAACCGGAGATTTCAGTAATGATTGCCTGACCTTTCGGATTACGAGCTTCAAATAGTTCCTGAATACGTGGTAACCCTTGTGTAATATCATCTCCGGCAACCCCGCCAGTATGGAATGTACGCATTGTTAACTGTGTACCCGGCTCACCGATTGATTGAGCAGCGATGATACCAACAGCTTCGCCAACTTCAACATCAGCTCCTGTTGCCAGGTTGCGACCATAGCATTTTTGGCAGACGCCATGTTTGGTATTACATGTAAATGCTGTTCGAATTGTTACCTCTTCCACATTAGCTTCCACAATTCTTTTAGCTTGGTCTTCAGATATTAATTCGTTTTTAGATACAATTACTTTACCTGATTCAGGATGTTTTACAGTAATGAAAGCAGTTCTTCCAATTAAGCGATCGATTAATGGTTCAATGACTTCTGAACCATCAACCAAGGCAGATACTGGTAGTCCACGGTCTGTTCCACAGTCTTCCTCACGAATGATTACATCTTGTGCAACATCTACTAAACGTCTTGTTAAGTAACCAGAATCTGCTGTTTTTAGAGCTGTATCGGCAAGTCCTTTACGTGCTCCGTGAGTGGAAATAAAGTATTCCAATACAGTCAGACCTTCACGGAAACTTGATTTAATCGGGATTTCGATGATTTTACCAGATGGATCAGCCATCAAACCACGCATACCGGCAAGTTGTGTAAAGTTGGATGCGTTACCCCTCGCACCAGAGTCACTCATCATAAAGATAGGATTTCGGTTACTCAAGGAGCCCATCAATTTATTTTGAATAACATCTTTTGCTTGTGTCCAGATAGAAATAACTCGCTCATAACGTTCTTCTTCGGTAATTAAACCGCGACGGAATTGTTTGAGTACGTTATCCACTTTGGATTGCGCTTCATCAAGTATTCCTTGTTTTTCAGCTAACACGACGATGTCTGAAATACCAACAGTCATACCTGCTTTCGTTGAATAGCTAAAACCAAGGTCTTTCATACGGTCAAGCATTCTTGATGTTTCAGTAATCTTGAAACGTTTAAATACTTCAGCGATGATATCGCCTAGGAAACCTTTTTTGAATGGTTTGACCAATTCACGTTTTTTGATCTCTTCTCTAATATCGGTACCACGTCCTACAAAATAATGTTCCGGTGTTTTCTCTACCAGATTTATTTTGGATGGTTCGTTGATATAAGGGAAAGAGTCAGGCAAGATTTCATTGAAAATCAATTTACCCACAGTTGTAAGTAACATTTGAGAGTTTTGTTCCTCTGTAAATGTTTTGTTATTAAGGCTTGACGCATGTACTGCCACCCTTGTATGCAAATGTGCATAGCCATTCTGATAAGCAATCATTGCCTCACTAGCGTCTTTGAAAATGCTGCCTTCTCCAATTGCTTTTTCACGTTCAAGTGTTAGGTAATAGTTACCTAATACCATATCCTGTGAAGGTGTTACAACTGGTTTACCATCTTTTGGATTCAAGATATTCTGTGCAGCAAGCATTAAAATTCGAGCTTCCGCTTGAGCCTCTGCTCCCAATGGAACGTGAACCGCCATTTGGTCACCATCAAAGTCAGCGTTGTAAGCTGTACATACCAATGGGTGCAATCGAATTGCACGACCATCAACCAATGTTGGTTCAAAAGCCTGAATACCTAATCGATGCAATGTTGGTGCACGGTTAAGCAATACCGGGTGCTCTTTAATAACATCTTCAAGCACATCCCATACATCCGAATGCACACGTTCAATTTTACGTTTAGCAGACTTAATATTATGTGCTAGCCCTCTGGAAACAAGCTCTTTCATGATAAATGGCTTGAACAGCTCTAAAGCCATTTCTCTTGGAAGACCACATTGATACATTTTAAGATTTGGACCTACTACAATTACGGAACGACCAGAATAATCCACACGTTTTCCAAGTAGGTTTTGACGGAAACGACCTTGCTTACCTTTTAGCATATGCGATAAGGATTTCAATGGTCTGTTACCTGGTCCAGTTACTGGACGTCCGCGACGGCCATTATCAATTAATGCATCAACAGCCTCCTGAAGCATCCGTTTTTCGTTCTGAACGATGATGCTAGGTGCACCCAAATCCAATAAGCGCTTCAAACGATTGTTACGGTTTATAACTCGACGGTATAAATCATTCAAATCAGAAGTAGCGAATCTTCCACCATCAAGCTGTACCATCGGACGTATTTCCGGCGGTATAACAGGGAGAACGTCCAATACCATCCAACTTGTATCATTACCTGAATGACGGAAGGCTTCCATTACTTCCAAGCGCTTAATTGCTCTGGTTCTACGTTGTCCTTGAGCACTTTTTAATTCTTCTCTTAAAGAATCAAC
Organism: Oceanobacillus sp. CF4.6; assembly: GCF_051262635.1. Classification (NCBI taxonomy): domain Bacteria; kingdom Bacillati; phylum Bacillota; class Bacilli; order Caryophanales; family Bacillaceae; genus Oceanobacillus; species Oceanobacillus sp. CF4.6. Next base: position 77,935 of record NZ_JBIMEX010000016.1, read on the forward strand.
TTCTTTATCAAGATCGATATCCTGTAAAAGTTTACGAATAGCTTCGGCACCCATTTGCGCTTTGAACGTATTGCCGTACTTATCATAGTACCCACGGAATTCCTTCTCAGATAACAATTGTTTTTTCTCTAAGGGGGTATTACCAGGATCTGTAACGATGTACGCCGCAAAGTAAATCACTTCTTCCAATGCTCGGGGAGACATATCCAAAACAAGACCCATACGGCTTGGAATTCCTTTAAAGTACCAGATATGTGAAACAGGTGCAGCAAGTTCAAGATGCCCCATTCTTTCACGACGAACTTTTGATTTTGTTACCTCTACGCCACAACGATCACAAACGACACCTTTGTAACGAACACGTTTATATTTTCCACAATGACATTCCCAGTCCTTTTGCGGTCCGAAAATTCTTTCACAGAACAAACCGTCTTTTTCTGGCTTCAATGTACGGTAGTTAATTGTTTCCGGCTTTTTCACTTCACCATATGACCAAGAACGAATCTTTTCTGGTGAAGCTAGCCCAATTTTCATATACTCAAACTTATTTACATCTAACAAGGGGCAATCCTCCCTTTATAATGTGCGATTTTACCACTGGATTCATGTGAAATTTATATACAAGCAGCAGAATGGTCCTTGGTCTAAAAAAAGACTGTTGAACCAAATCTGCGCTACTTAAAATTAATTCTCTTCTACATCTATATTAAGCTTCGTTGCTGCCTGAACTTCTTCTTCTTCAAGTTCACGCATATCAATTTCCGCTTCAGAGCTGTTAAGCATCTTAACGTCCATTCCGAGACTTTGCAATTCTTTGATCAGAACCTTGAATGATTCAGGAACACCTGGCTCAGGAACGTTATCACCTTTAACGATTGCTTCGTATGTTTTCACACGTCCAACCGTATCATCGGATTTCACTGTCAGGATTTCCTGTAGTGTATAAGCTGCTCCATATGCTTCAAGTGCCCAAACTTCCATCTCGCCAAAACGTTGTCCACCGAATTGTGCTTTACCACCAAGCGGCTGTTGTGTAACTAATGAATATGGCCCTGTTGAACGGGCGTGAAGTTTATCATCAACCATGTGAGCAAGTTTAATCATGTACATAATACCTACGGACACACGATTATCAAATGCCTCTCCACTTCTTCCATCATAAAGTACTGTTTTTGCGTCTCTAGGCATACCAGCTTCATCAAGCGTTTCCCAAACATCTTCTTCCGTTGCCCCGTCAAATACAGGACTCGCAACATGGATGCCAAGAGTTCTTGCTGCCATTCCCAAATGCAACTCAAACACTTGTCCGATATTCATTCGAGAAGGTACCCCTAGTGGGTTAAGCATAATATCGATTGGTGTACCATCAGGCATGAATGGCATGTCTTCTTCCGGTAAAATTTTGGAGATAACCCCTTTATTACCGTGACGTCCAGCCATTTTGTCGCCTTCATGAATCTTACGTTTCTGAACAATATAAGCACGTACCAATTGATTTACACCTGGTGGCAGTTCGTCTCCATCTTCACGGTTGAAGATTTTAACATCCAGAACAATACCGCCTCCACCATGTGGAACACGTAATGAAGTATCACGTACTTCACGGGCTTTTTCACCAAAGATCGCATGTAATAATCGTTCTTCTGCAGAGAGTTCAGTAACCCCTTTAGGAGTAACTTTCCCAACCAGAATATCTCCGTCCGTCACTTCTGCACCAACACGGATAATTCCTTGTTCGTCAAGATTCTTTAACGCGTCTTCTCCGACGTTCGGGATATCTCTAGTGATTTCTTCTGGCCCAAGCTTCGTATCACGAGCTTCAGATTCAAATTCTTCAATATGAATAGAAGTATAGACATCATCTTTAACAAGTCTTTCACTCATGATAATGGCATCCTCATAGTTGAAACCTTCCCATGTCATAAAACCAACAAGAACATTTTGCCCTAGAGCCAGTTCTCCATCTTCCATGGAAGGACCATCAGCAAGTACTTCACCTTTTGTTACTCGATCTCCCTCACTTACGATTGGGATTTGATTATAACAAGTTCCTTGATTTGAACGTTTGTACTTTTGCAATTTATAATGCTCTAAATCACCTTGTACTTCTTTTCCGTCAACTTCCGAAACACGGCGAACTAATACTTCTTTTGCTTCTACGCGTTCAACAATACCGTCATTAAGGCAAATAACTGCTGCACCGGAATCTTTTCCGTTAACGTATTCCATACCAGTTCCAACAATTGGCGCTTCCGGTTTCATCAGTGGAACAGCCTGACGTTGCATGTTCGCACCCATTAATGCACGGTTGGAGTCATCGTTTTCCAAGAACGGGATACAAGCTGTCGCAGCCGAAACTACCTGCTTAGGTGATACATCCATATAGTCAATTTTGTCACGAGAAACAATAATGTTATCATCTCGGAAACGAGCAATAACCTCTTCATTAACAAATGTACTATCTTCTGTTAAAGGTGCATTCGCCTGTGCAACAATATAATTATCTTGTTCATCCGCTGTTAAATAGTCAATTTGGTTAGTAACTTGACCAGTTTCTGGATCAACCCGGCGATATGGCGATTCGATAAAACCAAATTTATTAACTTTCGCATAGCTTGATAGAGAGTTAATCAACCCAATGTTCGGTCCCTCAGGCGTCTCAATCGGACACATACGCCCGTAGTGGGAATAGTGAACATCACGCACTTCAAAGCCCGCACGCTCACGCGTTAAACCACCGGGTCCAAGTGCTGACAAACGACGTTTATGCGTCAACTCTCCCAATGGGTTGGTTTGATCCATAAATTGAGATAGCTGCGAACTTCCAAAGAATTCTTTAATTGATGCAATAACCGGACGTATATTAATTAATTGCTGTGGTGTAACGCTTGACGTGTCTTGAATAGACATTCTTTCACGTACAACACGTTCCATACGGGATAACCCAATACGGAATTGATTCTGCAGCAATTCACCAACAGAGCGTAATCGGCGGTTCCCCAGGTGATCGATATCATCTGTGTCTCCAACTTTGTAAAGCAGATTAAAGAAGTAACTGATCGATGCCATAATATCAGCAGGCGTAATATTTTTGGTATCTTTTGCTGCTCCACCATTTCCGATTACAGTTAATTCACGTTCTCCATTCGGGTCTGTTGGGTCCATGATTTTGACAGACTGAATATAAATTTCGTCTTCCAAAACACCGTCATGTGGTTCTATTACTCTTTCACCAAATCGGTCTTCTTCCCTTTCCAAATAAGGAAGTATTTTATCGAGCAATTTACGTTCAAGTCGTTCTCCTTTTTCAGCTAGGACTTCACCAGTCTCCGGATCTACTACCGATTCAGCTAATACTTGGTTGAAGAGACGATTTTTTATATGAAGTTTTTTGTTCATTTTATAACGACCTACATGAGCAAGGTCATAACGTTTCGGGTCAAAGAAACGGGAGACGAGCAGACTTTTTGCATTATCTACCGTCGGCGGTTCACCGGGGCGAAGTCGCTCATAGATTTCCAAAAGTGCCTTGTCGGTCGTTTCTGTATTATCTTTTTCTAGTGTATTTCTTAAGTATTCGTTTTCTCCAAGCAGATCGATGATTTCCTGATCTGTACCAAAGCCAAGTGCACGTAATAGCACTGTTATCGGCATTTTACGTGTACGGTCAATACGGACATATGCAACATCTTTAGCATCTGTTTCAAATTCCAGCCAGGCACCGCGGTTTGGAATTACAGTCGCGGCAATGCCACGTTTTCCGTTTTTATCGATTTTCTCGTTAAAATAGACACTCGGTGAACGCACGAGCTGTGAAACGATAACACGCTCAGCTCCATTAATAATAAACGTACCTGTATCTGTCATGAGCGGGAAGTCTCCCATGAATACTTCTTGTTCTTTCACTTCACCGGTTTCATTATTAATCAAACGAACCTTCACGCGAAGTGGAGCATTGTACGTAACATCTCTTTCTTTTGATTCATCTACAGGATATTTCGGTTCACCTAAACTGTAATCTACAAATTCAAGTGATAGGTTCCCTGTGAAATCCTCAATCGGAGAAATGTCCTTGAACATCTCTTTCAAACCTTCTTCTAAGAACCATTCATAAGAAGAGGTTTGAATCTCGATTAGGTTTGGTAATTCCAACACCTCACTGATACGTGCATAGCTCCTGCGTTGGCGGTGCCGTCCATACTGAACTAGTTGACCTGTCAACTGCTTCACCCCTTAAATCATACATTTTAGTAGTTTTTCCACAAAATGCTTATCATATTTAGAAAAAACAGCACCGGAGAACTTCCTGCCCGGGTTGTTTTTTGAAACTAACATACATAACATTCGGCTGTCTATCGGCATTCCAGACAAGCCTTTGAAAGCAGAACCATTTATAGTTCTAATATCAAAAACGCAGCACCCGTTAGTACTATCTATTAGTAGAGTGCTTTCACATCCTCGACTTCCATATAACAAATTTCCGGTTGTACAGATGGCAATTATTTTGGTAAACTAGAAAAAAGGCTTAATTAAAAACCTTCAATTTCTTCGATTATACCAGTGTTGCCGTTAGTCTTCGAAATATACGTTTCTATTCATGAAAAAATCTCTTGACAAGAGAATCCCCATGTTAGCATCTTCCAATCTTATCATAGTAATTTTCCACGGTCAATTATTTAAGGCTCGCAGAATATAGTAACCTTTACTTTTTGCCACAACTTCAACATTTCCAAACAACATCTCTATTTTTTCTATTGCAGAAGGGGCTCCTTGTTTCTTTTGTATAACAACCCATAATTCACCACCTGGCAGCAAGGCTGCAAAGGACTCCTCAAACATTTGATGAACAACTTGTTTGCCTGCTCTAATGGGCGGGTTTGTAAGTATTGCCGCAAATGACCTATCTGCTAAACTGGAAAAACGATCGCTCTGAACGACGTCTGTATTTCTCACCGCATTGGCGGAGGCGTTTTTTTCAGCGAGTGCAAGCGCACGCTCGTTTACATCAACCATAACTACTTTACGGTCTTCAAAGCTACCCGCTAATGAAATCCCGATTGGTCCGTATCCGCACCCGAGATCCAATAGATCCCCGGAAATACCCGGTTCCCGAAATTGCTCAATTAAAAGCCTGGAACCGAAATCTACTTCATTTTTTGAAAAAACGCCCACATCACTATTAAACGTATATTCTTTTCCTCTTAATTGATAGGTCCATGTTCTAGGTGAAGTTTTAGATTGAGGTTTATTGGAAAAGTAATGCTCAGACATATGGGCACCTACTTTGACTTAGTATTAGAATTAGAATTAGAATTAGAATTAGAAGATATCGGAAAGCCTATCGCTCTCCATAAATATATATAATAAAAACTTAACCAGCGAGAGTAAGTCACACTAATAAAGTTGTATCGTATGCACACAAAACAATGACGCCGCATCAATCAATAGAAAATCCTATCCCAAATAGGTGGTAATTATGTTGTGTTAATTTCCCAGTCCGAATAAAAGAGTACGAAGCAGGGGAAATCGTGATAAAAAGCCCGCCGAAAATACGACGAGCTCCTATTATTGAAAAGCTTAATTATTTAACTTCTACTCCAGCGCCAGCTTCTTCAAGTTTAGCTTTAACTTCTTCAGCTTCTTCTTTAGCTACGCCTTCTTTAATTGCTTTTGGTGCGTTATCAACCATGTCTTTTGCGTCTTTAAGACCAAGACCAGTGATTTCACGAACAGCTTTAACAACTTTGATTTTTGCTGTTCCAGCACTAGTAAGAACAACATCAAATTCAGTTTGTTCTTCTTCGACAGCCCCAGCTCCAGCTCCAGCAGCAGCTACAGGTGCAGCAGCAGTTACTCCAAACTCTTCTTCAATAGCTTTAACTAAATCGTTTAATTCTAATACTGACATTTCTTTGATTGCGCCAATCATTTCTTCGTTAGTCATGATATATTTCCTCCTAATAATTTTAATTTAATCCTATTTAAAATGCGGGGCATAAATTATGCGCCTTGTTCTTCTTTTTGTTCCGAAATAGCTTTAGTAACATATGCAAAGTTGCGAATAGGTGCTTGAAGTACGCTAAGCAACATTGAAACCATACCTTCGTAGTTTGGAAGTAAAGCAAGCTCTTGAATTTGTTCAAATGTTGCAACATTACCTTCAATAACTCCACCTTTGATTTCCAAAGCTTCATGTTCTCTCATAAAGTTATTTAGAATTCTTGCAGGGGCTACCACGTCGTCATTACTGAAAGCAATAGCAGTCGGTCCTACCAACGTATCGCTCAGGTCTGATAAATCAATAGCAGCAACTGCACGGCGTGTCATTGTGTTTTTGTAAACTTTAAATTCAATTCCTGCGTCGCGAAGCTCTTTACGCAAAGCTGTAACTTCGGCTACATCAAGTCCACGGTAATCAACTACCACAGCAGTTTGACTCGCACGAAATTTTTCAGTGATTTCATCAACCACTTGTTTTTTCTTTTCGATTATTCCAGACATTGTTCCACCTCCTATAGATATTCCCTATCATTACAACGTTCGAAATACGATAACTTTAGGACACGAAGCAAAAAAAAGCTCCCATGCAGACATGGGAGCTTTATATAACAAATGAAAATCTTATCGATCATCACATCTGTTTATAAACACCTCGGCAGGATCTTTAAGCGACTCGTCGCCCCTACTGTCTACGGTATAACGTATTCGTTTTATATAACAGGGCTTAGTATACCTAACCTCTGCAGAAAAGTCAATACTTATTTACGGAAACCGGTAACGTCAACTTTAATTCCAGGTCCCATTGTAGAGGCGATTGAAACATTCTTCATGTAAACGCCTTTAGATGCCTGTGGTTTAACTTTTACTAGTTGTTCTGTAAGTGCTACAAAGTTTTCAACCAATTTTTCATCTTCAAATGAAATTTTCCCAATAGGAACATGGATATTAGCTGACTTATCTACGCGATATTCAACTTTACCAGCTTTAATATCATTAACAGCTTTTTCTACTTCGAAAGTAACTGTTCCAGTTTTAGGGTTCGGCATAAGTCCTTTTGGTCCAAGTACGCGACCAAGTTTACCAACTTCAGCCATCATGTCAGGAGTTGCTACGATTACGTCGAAATCAAACCAACCTTGATTGATTTTTTCGATGTATTCAGCTTCTCCTACAAAGTCTGCTCCAGCAGCTTCTGCTTCTTTTGCCTTTTCGCCCTTTGCAAATACAAGGACACGTTGTGTTTTACCAGTACCATGTGGCAAAACAAATGCTCCACGGATTTGTTGGTCTGCTTTCTTCGGATCTACTCCAAGACGAAATGCAGCTTCAACGGTTTCATCAAAATTAGCTTTAGCAGTTTGCTTCGCAAGCGAAACAGCTTCTTTTACTTCATACGTTTTTGTACGGTCAACAAGCTTTGTAGCTTCTTGATATTTCTTACCTGTTTTTGCCATTTTATTTCCTCCTCTATTGTGGTTATAACGGTAATACCTCCCACTTATAAAAGCACCTGGCTTTTATAAAGCATGTAATGGACCATCACTGGTCCATTACATTCACGAAAAAGGTTGCGGGTGGTTACCCAACCGCAACCTATACCGTATTTAGTTCATTCGAAGTCTAGCTCAAGCGGCCGGGCGACTGACGAGACTACTTATCCCGTCCGCGCGTCGCTAAACGGCTGCTATTGCTTTTGTCCATTAGTCTTCGATTGTAATTCCCATGCTGCGTGCAGTTCCTTCAACCATGCGCATCGCTGCTTCTACATCAGCGGCGTTTAAATCAGGCATTTTAGTTTCTGCAATTTCTTTTACTTTATCGCGTTTTACTGTTGCGACTTTATTCTTGTTCGGTTCACCAGAACCTGACTCAATACCGGCTGCTTTCTTCAAAAGAACAGCTGCTGGCGGAGTTTTAGTAATAAATGTAAATGAACGGTCTTCAAATACCGTAATTTCAACAGGGATAATTAAACCCACTTGTTCTTGTGTACGAGCATTGAATTCTTTACAGAATCCCATGATGTTTACACCTGCTTGACCTAGGGCCGGTCCTACTGGCGGTGCTGGATTAGCTTTACCAGCTGGGATTTGCAATTTAACTAATTTGATTACTTTTTTAGCCACGAGACACACCTCCTTAAAGTCCGTGATGTGGTAATAGGGTCCTGTTATTGTATTGGATACCCTCCCACTCAGAGTTATACACGCTCCCGAATCCGGGGAATGAATAACATAAAAATTTTACCATACATTAAATAATATTGCAAGTTTCCTAAGAATTTTTTAAGAAAGCTTTTCTACTTGTGAGAAATCCAATTCAACAGGTGTTTCTCTTCCGAACATATTTACATGGACTTTGACTTTCTGTTTATCGACGTCAATATGCTCTATTGTTCCTGTGAAATCTGTAAACGGACCGTCAGCAACTCGAACATTTTCTTTCATTTCAAAATCAACCAGAACCGTTGGCGCTGCTTCACCCATACGTTTTAACACCACATCAATTTCTCCAGGCATTAACGGTGTTGGTTTTGCACCATGGCCACTAGAACCGACAAAGCCGGTAACACCCGGTGTGTTTCTGACTACATACCAGGAATCATCTGTCATAATCATTTCCGTTAATACATAGCCTGGAAATGATTTCTTTTTTGTTACTTTCTTTTTTCCATCTTTTATTTCTGTTTCTTCGTCTTCTGGGACAATTACCCGAAAGATCTTGTCTTCCATCCCCATTGTTTCTACTCTTTTTTCCAAATTCATTTTCACTTTGTTTTCGTATCCGGAATACGTATGAACAACATACCAATTCTTTTCCATTAATTATCAGGACAATGCCTTGTCCTTCCCTCCCTTGCAGCGTTCATTATTTATTAACACGTTTGCGAACGTTTCCTTAAAAATTCTTTCCCAATATTAAAAAACCCGTTTTTCTCCGGGTTTTAAAAAAGAAATATCATTTTTTCAGTATAGCTATATTATAGCTCAATTATTCAAAAAATGCATTTAAAATCTGTGTTATCCCAAGATCTATAACAAAAAAGAACAGTGCTACAAAAATAACAGTCGAAATTACAATGATCGTATAATTTCTTAGTTCTTTACCTTTTGGCCAGCTGACTTTTTTCATCTCTTTGGAGACATTCTTCAGAAATTTAAACATGCTCGTACCCCCCGAAGCTACCTAACTCTCATTTTCATCATACACTTTAGAAGTTATTAACTTTCTTAAATGTAATTTTCATTTTATTTTGTTTCGCGATGCAATGTATGCTTCCCACATGTTTTGCAATATTTGTTTACTTCTAATCTTGTAGATTTTGTAGATACATTTTTATTAGTAGAATAATTTCTGCTTGAACATATCGCACACGATAAAGTTATTTTATTACTCATTCATTCACCTTTTTCACTCTTATAAATGTAGCATGCTTGACATATTGTGTCAACGTCTCGGCAGATTTTGCAATTAATTTAAATGAGAGGGTACTTTACTCGTCAATAAGTCACACCGTTTGCCTCCATCAATTGCTCCAGCTTCCGTTTCACTCGTTGCAGAGCATTATCAATGGATTTAACATGTCTCTTTAAACTAACAGAAATTTCCTGATATGTTCTACCATCCAAATATAAGTGAAGGACTTGTTTCTCTAAATCACTCAACAATTCAGATAGTTTAAACTCCATATTCCCGTAGTCTTCTTGATTGACTAACATTTCCTGTGGGTCAATTTCCTTCGATCCTCCGATTATATCCAATAAAGTGCGATCGGATTCTTCATCATAGATTGGTTTGTCCAGTGAGACATAGGAATTAAGCGGAATGTGTTTTTGTCTCGTTGCCGTTTTGATAGCTGTAATAATTTGACGCGTCACGCAAAGCTCAGCGAATGCCTTAAATGAAGAAAGCTTGTCTACATCATAATCACGAATGGCTTTATAAAGACCTATCATCCCTTCTTGAATGATATCCTCCTTATCAGCTCCAACTAAAAAGTATGTTCGTGCTTTTGCTCTGACAAAATTTATGTATCTATGTATCAATACATCCAAAGCATGACTGTTTGTTTGACGGACCAATTGCAGCAAATCATTATCGCCCAGCTTGTCTAAACTTATGTCGCTAATTTCAATTTGCTCAACATTCACCAAAATCGTCCCCCCGACTACCCAATATCACTTTAGAGAGTATTATACAGCAAGGATTTCTATACAGTCAATACACGATATAAGCGGTTACAAGACGAAAAATGTCGAAATAGCATAAAAGTCAGACTTCTATGCTATTTCTCTCCTCTTCTCATTTTCTCAAATCTCTCCCGAATCTCCTGATCCAATTCAATCTTTGATAAAGGCTGATCCCTCTTGTGAACTTCAATGCTGGCTTCGATTTCACGCTCCATATCCGACATTTCAATTAGCAATTCACGAGCAGATTTCCGTAGTGCCCCTTGCCCAAAAATTGTGCGCTGTTCTGCATAATCCGAAGTTGCTACATAAACTTGAGTTTTGATATTTTTTATTTTTTTTACAAGCTTTTCTATACATTCATCTGCTGTTTCCTTTTCCTTCGTATAGATAACGTCGACTTTATATTGCTTTAACTTGCTGGCAATACCTTTCACATAGTAGGCATCAAAAACAATAATAACTCGGTGACCGGAGTAGGCCTGGTATTCCGCCATAATTTCAATTAAACGGTCACGGGCCTGTCCAATTTCTTTTTCCTTTAGTCGTTGTAACTCATCCCAGGCTCCAATAATGTTGTAACCATCGACAACGAGTATAACCATTACACATCACCCATTGGATACCTTTTACGATATACCTCATACAACAACAGACTGCAAGCTACAGAAGCATTTAAGGAAGAAACCTCACCTTTCATCGGGAGGCTTACTGTCCAGTCACATTTCTTGCGGACTAATCTGCTTATGCCCTTTCCTTCATTCCCTATAACTAAAGCAATTGGCAGGTGACCATCAAGTTTCCGGAAATCCTCTGTTGCTTCCACTTCCGTTCCAACCACCCATACATTCCGTTCTTTTAATTCATCAATTGTATTTGCGATATTTGTAACCCTTGCAACAGGTATATGTTCCATCGCACCAGCAGCTGTTTTAGCAACTGTGGCAGTCAGTCCAACTGAACGTCTTTTAGGAATAATTACTCCATGTGCGCCAGTAGCATCTGCCGTTCTCAAAATAGACCCAAGGTTATGTGGATCCTCCAATTCATCTAAGATAATAAAAAAAGGATCTTCTTTTCTTTCCTCTGCAAGCTGAAATAAATCCTCAATGGATGCATATTGATACGACGCCACATAAGCAATGACACCTTGATGGCTACCTGAATCCATTTGATCCAATTTGTTTTTTGGTACCTTCTGCACAATTGTTCCCGCTTCTCTGGCCAATTGATTTAATTGTTTTTGCACATTCGAGTTCAAGTGTTCTGAAACAAATACTTTATTTACCGAACGTCCGGATTTCAGTGCCTCTATGACCGGATTCTTTCCAATAATCATTTCCTGATCCATCTTATTCACTCCTTTCTTCAACAAATTGGATAGCTGTATCCATTAGTTCTAACAGCCGTTCTTCGTTTTTCATTAAATAATGATAACCGATTAACGCTTCAAATGCCGTACTGTAACGATATGTCTGAACACTGGTATTTTTAGGCGTAGTTCCGGATTTAGCATTCCTCCCCCGGGATACAATTCTTGCTTCTTCCTCACTTAGAAAACCTGCCTCATTAATCCATTGAAGAATAACAGCAGCCTGAGATTTCCCAGAAACAAAGGTGATCGCTTCCCGGTGCAGCTGATTAGGCTTGACCTTTCCCTTTAGAAGCAAATATTCCCGGACATGAACCTCATAAACAGCATCTCCCATATACGCCAAGGCTAAGCTTTTTACTTGCTTTACATCCTTTTCCATTATTAGCCTCTTTTCCAACGAATCCCTTGCGGTGTATCTTCTAAAATGATGTTTTTCTCCTTTAGCAAATCTCTGATTTCGTCAGCTCGGGGGAAATCTCGATTTTTTCTTGCTTCATTTCTCTCTTCAATGAGTGCATCAATGGTTTCATCCAATAACTCATCTGTTTCTGTTATATCTATTCCCAACACCTGTAGCAGTGATTTTATTGTTTCCTGAAAGTAGGCAATAACAGTTGCACATGTTTGCTTTAACTGTAAATAGACATTTGCTTCCTTTGATAAGTCAAATAGTACGGAAATAGCATTCGCCGTGTTAAAGTCATCATCCATTTCAGACTCAAAACGAGCTTTCATTTCATCAATTTTTGCTACCCACGAATCAGTGTCATTTACAAGATTCATACTTGATTGTTTACGGTGTTCCAAGTTGTGATACGCCGTCTTTATTCGATCATAACTATTTTTTGCACTTTCCAGTAATTCTTCCGTAAAATTAATTGGATTTCGATAATGCACACTAAGCATAAAAAACCTTAACACTTGTGGGTCGTGATGAGATATTAATTCTCTTGTTAAAACGAAATTACCAAGAGATTTAGACATTTTTTCATTATCAATATTAATATATCCATTATGCATCCAATACTTTGCAAACGTGTTACCTGTCATAGCTTCAGATTGGGCTATTTCATTTTCATGATGCGGAAATGTAAGATCTTGCCCTCCAGCATGAATATCAATTGTATCTCCAAGATATTTTTTTACCATCGCCGAGCATTCAATATGCCAACCCGGGCGACCTTTTCCCCATGGTGAATTCCATGAAATCTCTTCATCTTTCGCTTTTTTCCATAGAGCAAAATCGAGTGGATCATCTTTCTTTTCACCAATTTGAATTCTTGCACCAGACCTTAATTCATCAATGGATTGATGAGATAGTTTACCGTACCCTTCAAAAGCACGTGGTTTGAAATAAACATCTCCATCCGCTGCATAGGCATACTCTTTCTGGATAAGTACATCGATAAATGAAATAATATCATCCATCGTATCCATCACACGTGGGTTATGGGTCGCCTTTTTCACACCTAACGCGCCGACATCTTCCAAATAAGCTTCGATAAATTTATCAGCAATCTCCGGTACCTCTTCTCCGAGTTGCTTTGCTGTTTTAATAATTTTGTCATCCACGTCGGTAAAGTTGAGAACGTAGTCTACGTGAAAACCTTTGTATTCAAAATATCTTCTCACCGTATCAAATACGATAGCCGGTCGCGCATTCCCTATATGGATATAGTTATAAACCGTTGGACCACATACATACATACTTACTTTGCCTTCTACAAGAGGTTTAAAATCTTCTTTTGTTCGTGTCAGCGTATTATAGACTTTTATTGACATGCTCTTTTGTGCTCCCTTCTTTCAATAACGCAATTTCGGCTTTAAGTGAATTAATTTGCTCCTGTAAATACTCACATCTATCGTATACGGGGTCCGGTATTTTATGATGGTCAAGGTCTCTTCTTACCCTTTCACCATTCTGAATAACCACTCTTCCAGGAACCCCTACGACCGTTGAATTGTCAGGTACATCTTTCAATACGACAGAACCGCCACCCACCTTGGAGTTTTCACCAATCGTGATTGCTCCAAGAACTTTGGCGCCTGTGGAAATAAGTGCATTATTTTTCACAGTAGGATGCCGCTTCCCTTTCTCTTTTCCGGTACCACCAAGTGTTACACCTTGGAAAATGGTAACATTGTCACCAATCTCACACGTTTCTCCAACAACCACTCCCATGCCATGATCAATAAATAGACGACGCCCGATTTTGGCACCCGGATGAATTTCAATTCCGGTAAAGAATCGGCTGATTTGCGAGATGGAGCGTGCAATAAAATATAATTTTCGATTATAAAACCAATGTGCAAACCGGTGGGCCCAAACCGCATGCAACCCAGCATAAGTTAACAACACTTCAAAATAGGTCCTTGCAGCTGGGTCCTGTTCAAACACTACATCCATATCATCTTTCATCGTTTTAAATATCCCCATTTGTTTGCCCCTTTACCATATTTATAAAGAAAAAAATAAAAAAAACGGCCCTGTGCAATTTATACACAGAGACGCTTTCATACGCGGTTCCACTCTGTTTGAAGATTTGAAATCTCCCAACTTGTGCTCTCATAACGGGAGAGTTCCGCTGTTATGTACTTTAATTTCCATACCAGACTCCAAGGGGCACTTCAGAACAGGTGCTTAAAATCACTCCCAGCCACTGGTGATTCTCTCTGGATAAGCGTTCTGCTCTTACTTTCCCTTTTCAACGTTCATTGCATATTTTTTTATATTATCTTAGGTTAATCATTTTTACCGAACTTTTTGAACGTCCTTTTTTAATACTATATTATACTATCGTCTAAATGTGAACTACTAAGCTCCCAATTGTTTAAGTACTTTATCAAGTCTTGCAAGAATAACTTCTTTCCCTAAAAGTTCGATTGCAAAAGGAAGTTCTGGCCCATGCATTTGGCCTGTAGTTGCGATGCGAATTGGCATAAATAATTTCTTTCCTCGATGCCCTGTCTCTTTTTGGGTCGCTTTAATTTGTGCCTTGACTGAATCTTTTGTAAAGTCATCCAAATGTATCAACTTATCCGTAAACACCTGAAGCACTTCCGGTACCTGTTCCTGGTTTAGTATTTCCATGGCTTCATCGTCATAGGAGATATCGTCATTGAAGAAAAGATCTGTCAACTCAACGATTTCTGCTCCGTAGCGTAATTGCTCACGATAAAGAGTAATTACATTTTCCGCCCATTCTCTCTTATCGTTGTCCATATCATGCGGTAATTTTCCCGCTTCAATTAAATGTGGCATTGCAAGCTTAATTACCGTTTCCAGTTCAGCTGCTTTAATGTACTCGTTATTCATCCATTTCAGTTTTTGCTGATCAAAGATAGCAGCAGATGTGGATAGTCGTTCCGGATCAAAAATTTCAATCAGTGTTTCTTGTGAGAAGATTTCTTCCTCACCTACAGGAGACCATCCCAAAAGACTAATGAAGTTAAACATTGCTTCCGGCAAATAACCAAGATTGCGATATTGTTCTATAAATTGTAGAATATGCTCGTCACGCTTGCTCAATTTCTTTCGTTCTTCATTTAGAATCAGTGTCATGTGACCATAACGCGGTGCTTCCCAGCCAAATGCCTCAAAGACCATTATTTGCTTCGGCGTATTGGAAATATGTTCTTCCCCACGGAGGACGTGTGAAATCTCCATTAAGTGATCATCAATTGCTACTGCAAAATTATAGGTCGGCATTCCATTTTTCTTCACAATGACCCAATCACCGAAATCTACAGATTCAAACGTTATATCGCCACGAACAAGATCACCAAATTTGTAGGTGGTGTTTTCCGGAATGCGGAATCGAATACTCGGCTGACGGCCTTCTGCTTCAAAGGCAGCAATTTGTTCTGGTGATAGATTGCAATGTGCACCTGAGTATTTAGGAACTTGTCCCTTTGCACGTTGTTCTTCACGTTCTACTTCAAGTTCTTCTTCCGTCATATAACATTTATAAGCCAGATTTTTCTCAAGCAGTTCGTTTACATACGACGCATAGAGATCCAAGCGTTCTGTTTGGCGATATGGACCATAATCTCCACCAATATCTGCCCCTTCATCCCATTCCAGTCCTAACCATTTTAGGAACTTAAGCTGACTTTCTTCTCCACCTTCAACATTCCGTTTTTCATCCGTATCTTCCGTACGAATAATAAATTTCCCGTTAAAATGTTTTGCATATAGATAATTAAATAATGCTGTACGTGCATTTCCAATGTGTAAGTGACCTGTTGGACTTGGTGCATAACGTACACGAACTTCGTTACCCATGGTGTTACCCCTCTCAAATAATTAATTAATATAACCGTTTATATGAAAAAGTGATAACATATAATATGTTATCACTTTACTACATCCTCTATAAGTTATACCCTTTTTACAACGCTTTTTCAAGTAATTTCGGTTTTGCAAAGATCATCCGACCCGCAGATGTTTGCAACACACTCGTAATGATTACTTCAATGGTTCTACCGATATAATCGCGTCCTTCTTCGACAACAATCATCGTGCCGTCATCCAAATATGCAACACCTTGATTATGCTCCTTACCATCTTTGATTACCTGTACGACTAACTCTTCCCCAGGCAATACGACTGGTTTAACTGCATTCGCAAGATCATTAATATTTAATACATTAACACCTTGTAAATCACACACTTTGTTTAGATTGAAATCATTTGTTACAACAATACCATTGATGACTTTAGCAAGTTTAATTAACTTACTGTCCACCTCAGGTATTTCCTCAAAGTCACCTTCGTAAATTTCTACTTTTACAGGTAGTTCTTTTTGAATCCGATTTAATACATCCAACCCACGGCGCCCTCTATTCCTTTTTAGCGTGTCAGAGGAATCTGCGATATGCTGTAATTCCCCCAAAACAAATTGCGGGATAATAATGGTTCCTTCAAGAAAATTCGTTTGACAAATATCTGCAATTCTACCATCGATAATTACACTCGTATCCAGAATTTTTCCCTTAGGCATCAGTAATTCAGCATCTTCGCCCTCCAATGGACGACGTCGTTCTTTCTTGTTTGTTTTCAGTAAATTAACAAACTCTTCTCTCCGTCTGAAGCCTACCTGGAACCCAAGATAACCAAGTACAATCATAATAAATAATGGCAGCACCTGTGAAACTACTTGGATGTTTATATCCTGCAGTGGCATGTTGATAAAATAAGCAATTACCAATCCTACAATTAGACCGACACTACCGAAGAACAAATCCATTGCCGGGAGTTTAATAAGTGCATCTTCAATCCACCTTAATAAATCCAAGATGTAATCTGCCAGCCAGTATGAAAGTATAAAAAATATAATTGCACCGATAATCATGCCTAAATATGGAGAACTCACCCATTCAGAATCTGTGAAGTTCAATATCCTGATTAATTCCGGTACATATAAATACCCGACGGTACCACCCAGGATAATAAAAAACAAATGCACAACTTTATTGAGCACTATCGTCACCTCCTAACAATTATTATTACCTATATTTTTAAAATGTAACCTTAAAATCAAATTAAAAGCTTGTCATATCAAGTAGATCTTAATATAGCTAAAAAAAAGACGAATTTTTGTATGAATATACTATCTAATAATTCCTATATCTAGTGCTTCCTGAACCGTGCTAACACCGACAATCTCAATCCCTTTAGGAAATGTCCAGCCTTCTAAATTGTTTTTCGGGCATATAACACGTTTAAACCCTAATTTAGCCGCTTCCTGCACACGCTGTTCGATACGGGATACTCTTCTGATTTCTCCAGTTAAGCCAACTTCACCGATAAAAATATCATCTGGATTTGTAGGTTGATCACGAAAACTGGAAGCTATGCTGACTGCAAGTGCTAAGTCGATTGCAGGTTCATCGAGTTTGACACCACCCGCTACTTTAATATAGGCATCCTGATTTTGTAGCATCAACCCCACCCGCTTCTCAAGGACAGCCATAAGTAATGGTACACGGTTATGGTCAATACCGGTTGCGGTTCTTCGTGGGTTACCAAAACTGGTAGGTGAAATTAAGGCTTGTATTTCAACAAGTACTGGCCTTGTACCTTCCATCGATGCTACCACTGTAGATCCAGCTGCCCCCTCAGATCGTTCTTCTAGAAATATTTCGGAGGGATTCAACACTTCACGAAGCCCCTCTTCTTTCATTTCGAAAATCCCCATCTCATTGGTACTTCCGAATCTGTTCTTTACCCCACGCAATATTCGGTAAGTATGGTGCCTTTCCCCCTCGAAGTACAGAACCGCATCCACCATATGTTCCAATAATCGTGGACCAGCTATGGCACCCTCTTTTGTTACATGACCAACAATAAATATCGGAATGCCATTCGTCTTAGCAATCTTCATTAATTCAACTGTACACTCACGAACCTGTGAGACACTTCCTGGAGCACTGGTTACTTCTTCCTTAAAAATCGTCTGAATGGAATCAATCACTACAAATGAGGGTCGCAATTCTTCTATTTGCTTACCGATATCAAACAAGTTGGTTTCAGCGAGAACATATAGTAAATCTGATTTTATTCCCAAACGATCCGCCCGAAGTTTTGTTTGACGTGTAGATTCCTCTCCAGATACATAAAGTACTGGCAATTGCTTGTCTGCCAATTGGGAAGATATTTGCAACAGTAATGTGGACTTCCCAATACCTGGATCTCCACCAATCAATACTAAAGAACCTAAAACGATTCCCCCACCAAGGACACGATTAAATTCCATCATGGAAGTTGTAACTCTCGGTTCCTTTTCTGATTCAATCGCCGTGATACTTTCCGGCTTGCTAACTGACTGTGTTCCACTCGAAAACGAGGTTCTTCCTCTGACATCTGATGCCTCAATCTCTTCAACCATTGAATTCCATTTATTGCAACTGGGACATTTCCCCATCCATTTTGCAGATTCATATCCGCATTCCTGGCAGGTATACTTCGTTTTTCGTTTAGCCAAATCACTATCCCCTTTTTCTATTGTAAAACATTTTTGAATCTGGTAGGTTACAGATTCCTATCATTTCATAAAATTTCTTACCATAATTATGCCACAACTGAGAAGTTTGTAGCTTCTTAACGTTTAAAAGGAAGGAAAAGCTAGAAGATACTACTCTTCTAGCTTTTATGTTCATCAGTTATATAGTGCCACATTTACTGCTAGTATGACGTGTTTTTTGAATGAAGTAACACTATGCGAGAACAGTAAAATCCCCTTTGTTGTTTAATCCTATTTTAACATTTTCCCCTTTTGTAATGCTTTCTTTGAGCAGTTCTTCAGACAACAGATCTTCAATATTTTTTTGAATCGCTCTGCGTAATGGTCTCGCACCATATTCAGGATCATATCCATCATTGGCGATTTTTTCAACTGCTTTTTCCGTCAGAGATAAATGGATATCCTGACCTTTCAGACGACGTTGTAGTTGGTCCAGCATAAGCGTTACGATATCCTTCATATGCTTTCTCTCCAAGGAGTGGAACACGATCGTTTCATCGATACGGTTCAAGAACTCCGGACGGAAAGCCTTTTTCAATTCTTCCATTACTTTGGATTTCATATCACTATATTCCTGTTTTTTATCACCCATATTAAACCCAACATACTTGTTTCGTTTTAACTCACTTGCGCCAACGTTGGAAGTCATAATAATTACTGTGTTACGAAAATCAACGAGACGACCTTTTGAATCGGTTAATCGTCCATCCTCAAGTACTTGCAGTAAAATATTAAATACTTCCGGGTGAGCCTTTTCGATTTCATCCAGCAATACAACGGAATATGGTTTACGACGAACTTTTTCTGTAAGCTGTCCGCCTTCTTCGTACCCAACATATCCTGGAGGAGAACCGACCAAACGGGATGTAGCGTGTCTTTCCATGTATTCAGACATATCAATTCGTATCATTGCATCCTCATCGGCGAACATTACTTCTGCCAGTGCACGTGCAAGCTCTGTTTTCCCAACTCCTGTTGGTCCGAGGAAGATAAATGAACCAATCGGACGTTTCGGATCCTTTAA
Source organism: Oceanobacillus sp. CF4.6 (assembly GCF_051262635.1). Classification (NCBI taxonomy): domain Bacteria; kingdom Bacillati; phylum Bacillota; class Bacilli; order Caryophanales; family Bacillaceae; genus Oceanobacillus; species Oceanobacillus sp. CF4.6. Next base: position 97,549 of record NZ_JBIMEX010000016.1, read on the forward strand.
TCCAGCACGCGCTCTGCGAATCGCCTTGGATACCGCGTCAACAGCCTCTGATTGACCAATTACACGATTATGCAAAATATCTTCCATGTTCAATAGACGTTGGCTCTCATCTTTCGTCAATTTGGATACCGGAACACCCGTCCATATAGAAACAACACTTGCAATGTCTTCCACGGTTACTTCAGAGTCGGTCTGACCTTGTTTTTCTTTCCATTCATCTTTTGTCTTTTCCAGTTCCTCACGATACCGTTGTTCCGAGTCACGTAATGAAGCAGCTTTTTCAAATTCCTGACTTTGAACAGCAGCATCCTTTTCTTTACGGACTTCTTCTAGCTTCTGCTCCAACTCTTTTAGATTAGGTGGAATCGTATACGAACGAAGACGCACCTTTGAACCTGCCTCATCAATTAAATCAATTGCTTTATCCGGCAAAAAGCGATCGGTAATATATCGATCAGAAAGTGTTGTAGCCGCTTCAATAGCTTCATCTGTAATCGTCACACGGTGATGTGCCTCGTAACGGTCACGGAGACCTCTTAAAATCTGAATGGTTTCATCCATTGTTGGCTCATCTACTTGAATCGGCTGGAATCTACGTTCAAGTGCTGCGTCTTTTTCAATGTATTTACGATATTCATCCAATGTGGTTGCACCGATACATTGCAATTCACCACGGGCAAGCGATGGTTTCAAAATATTAGAAGCATCAATGGCACCTTCTGCCCCACCAGCACCGATTAATGTATGAAGTTCATCGATGAATAAAATAATATTACCTGCCTGACGGATTTCTTCCATCACTTTTTTCAGGCGATCTTCGAATTCACCTCGGTATTTTGTTCCAGCAACTACCGTACCCATATCCAACGTCATTACGCGCTTGTCTCTTAACGTTTCCGGTACTTCATTATCAATGATTTGCTGTGCTAGTCCTTCAGCAACAGCCGTTTTACCAACACCTGGTTCACCAATCAATACTGGATTATTTTTCGTCCGGCGGCTCAATACTTGAATGACACGTTCAATCTCTTTCGCACGTCCAATGACAGGGTCAATTTTACCTTCCTTGGCGCTTACAGTTAAGTCTCTGGCTAAGGAATCGAGCGTAGGGGTACTTGCATTCGATTGCTGTCCTGCACGTCCTTGACGACCTGCCTGTGATTCATTGCTGCCCAGTAGCTGCAAAACCTGCTGTCTTGCTTTATTTAGACTTACGCCAAGATTATTTAATACACGTGCAGCAACACCTTCACCTTCACGAATTAAACCAAGTAAAATATGCTCTGTTCCCACGTAGGAATGACCAAGTTTCCTCGCCTCATCTTGAGACAATTCGACCACTTTCTTAGCACGTGGAGTATAATGTATCGACTGCATTGGCTCTTTGCCAACCCCGATTAATTTTTCAACTTCTTCCTGAATCTTTGTTACTTCTAAACCAAGGGATTGCAAAGCCTTAGCGGCAATTCCTTCCCCTTCGCGAACCAGGCCTAATAAAATATGTTCTGTACCAATATTATTATGACCAAGTCGTACCGCTTCCTCCTGTGATAACGCCAATACTTTTTGTGCTCTTTCTGTAAATCGTCCAAACATCATCTGGATTTCCCTCCTATTTTTCCAATTTTAATCTTTCACGAATGAGCGATGCACGCAGTACGTCACGTTCACCCGCTTTTAAAGTTCTATTTGCATATTGTTGAAGAAAACCCGGTTGTGTAAGAACCATTAACTCATTTAGGATATTTCCTGATGTATTCTTTATAATACCTAAATCTATACCTAATCGCACGTCTGAAATACATCTGGATGCTTCCTTTGAATCTATTATGCGACTGTATTGCAGCACACCGTAGGAACGGAAAATACGATCCTGAAGCTTCATTTCCGATCGTTCTACGATATGAGTACGTGCCGTTTTTTCATGTTCAATCAATTGATTCACTACACTTTCCAGATCCTCAATAATGTCAGACTCAGACTTTCCAAGTGTAATTTGATTCGATATTTGGAATATATTACCAAGCGCTTCACTGCCCTCACCATATATCCCCCTGACAACAAGCCCGAGTTGACTGATTGCAGGAATCATTCGATTAATTTGATTTGACATGGCCAATGCTGGAAGATGCATCATCACAGAGGCCCGCATTCCTGTCCCAACATTCGTTGGGCAACTAGTTAAGTAGCCTTTCGTCTCATCAAATGCATAATTCACCTTTTCCTCCAGCCAGTCATCAAAGTTAAAAGCATGCTCCAGTGCTTTTTTTAACTGCAGACCAGGGAAGTATACTTGGATACGAATATGATCTTCTTCATTAATCATTACAGAAACCTGTTCATTCTGCGAAATCAATGCGGCCCCTTGCTGTGTATATGTTACAAGATGCGGACTAATTAGATGCTTTTCGACCAGTACACTTTTTTCCACTGCCGTTAACTCTGGGATGGAAACAAACTCAAGATTTTCGTAAGACTGAAATGATTGATGCGCATACTCCTTCTCAAAAAAGTTACGGATTTCCTCCAGTTTCTCCTGATCAGCAAGAATGGGATAGGACACATTGGCGAAGTTTCTGGCTAATCGAATCCTACTGCTCATCACAATATCTTTATCAGGGCCATCCTCTAGCATCCATGGACTGATTGCTTCATTAATAAAGTGCTCTAAGGTCATAAGTCCTCACCTGCTTCCGGCTCTCGATGTCCTTTCTCCAATGCCTTGATCTTGTCCCTAACACTTGCTGCATCTTCAAAAGCCTCTGCTTCAATTAGGTGATGCAATTCTTCTTTATAGCTTTGCAGCTGCCTTTTTACATGTAAATCACTGCCAGCACGTTTTGGTATTTTACCAAAATGCTTTGTATTACCCGCGTGTACTCTACGGAAAATTGGTTCCAATCTGGAAGTGAACGATTCATAGCATTGCGCACATCCAAATTTCCCGATTTTCTTAAACTCAGAAAAGGTCATCCCGCAAGAGGAACATTGCAGATCCTTCATTTGATTTATCTGGTTGCCACTAGGATTTGCCATTTTCAAATTATCAAAATTAAATAACCCTGTTAGCAAATCATGAAGCGAATAACCGTCTTCGGGATAGGATACATACCCTTTCTTCTTGGCACATTCTTCACACAATTGCACTGTTGTTTCTTCTCCATTAATAATCTTTTTAAATTGTAGTGTAGCAGGCCTTTCATGGCATTCATGACATTCCAAGGTTATTCCCCCTTACCCGAAAATAAAGTACCTTATTTATTCGTTTAAATACTTAAGTGTAGAGAGCATTGCGGCCAGTACACGAGCGCGAACCTCATCCCTTAATGGTAAACTAAATGCCAATGTAGTTCGATCAATGGCACTTAACATAATTTTAGCTTCTCGCTTTGAAATAAGTTCTTCTTCTAATAAGCGTTCAAGTACATCAATGGAAGAACGTTGTGTAATGGCGGTCCCAATCATTTGTATAATTTCATCAATTAAATCGGATTTATCTTCATGCTTTACACGCATGATGCGGATATACCCACCGCCACCGCGCTTACTCTCTACTATATACCCTTTTTCCATTGTAAAACGCGTGTTAATGACGTAATTTATTTGTGAAGGGACACACTGAAATTGATCTGCGATTTCGCTGCGTTTTATTTCAATCGTATTTTGGCCTTTCGACAGAAGCACATTCTTCAAATATTGTTCAATAATATCCGAAATGTTGCTCATTTTGTGTTGCACCTCTTATCTGTATGAGTTATCTCAGTTTGTAATGTTATTTTGACTTTGACTATCTTTGACTTTACATTTATTATACGCCAAAATGAAGGAGATGCAAACATCTTACTTTATATATATTAGCCAAAATTAAAAGAAACGAAACAAAAGCCTTACACATATTATATGTGTAAGGCTTTTAAAACAGTTTAACTATTTCACTTAGAAATGTTTTTAACATGTTCAATTCTGGATATTTCTTCGAACAATCCTACTAGGTCCTGATTGTCTTTTACGTCTGTTTTTATGAAAATTTTTCTTAAATTACTTTCCATCCGAAAGATTTCAACATTATTAATCGATAAATTATATTTCTCAATAAGCTCAACCACATAATGAATTTGAAAATGTTCTTCTACTACAATCTCTATAAAATTACTAGTTTTCGATTTTGGAAAGAAACTTTCAATATGATTAAGGAAAACTAAACTAATTAATATAATCAGTGTTGTCACTATCGCAACACTGTACATACCAGCTCCAACTACCAGTCCTATACCCGCAACAGCCCAAATAGAAGCAGCCGTAGTTAATCCCCGAACCGTTCCTCCATACACTATAATCGTTCCTGCCCCAAGAAAGCCAATCCCGCTAATTACATAAGATGGTATACGTGCTGGGTCAAATTGAACATTTTCATATGTTTCCATAAATGAAATAAAACCGAATAAGGATAAAATCATCATTAAACATGAACCCACACCAACTAAAATATGTGTACGAAAACCCGCGGAATGATTATTTATTTCTCTTTCAAATCCAATCATGCCGGATAATAACAGAGCAACAAATAGGCGAAGGACAATCAAAAGAAAATCATCTCCAAATATTTGATCCATATAATTCAATTTTTTGTCCTCCTCAAGATAAAATTTATCTATTCCATATATCAAATTTTGAAATAGACTATCCTTTATTACTATGACTAGTTTTGTATATACGAAAAAAGAGCTAAGATACAAAAATGCACCTTAGCTCTTTTATTT
>NZ_JBIMEX010000017.1:0-80317 GCF_051262635.1 Oceanobacillus sp. CF4.6
GGCAAATCTTTATCGGTTAATAAGGTTCTCGTGAGACTAATAGAGGTTTACCTCCCAAGGAAGGCACCGACTTATTAATGACTTATTGAAACGGAAGAATTGAGACAAGAAAGGTACTACGATATCAGATGTGTTGATGGTTATACTGAATTGGATTAGTTGGAACGCCGTATGAGGTGAAAGCTTCACGTACGGTGTGAACAGGGGAAAAGGGAGCGATAACCTCAAACCCTTACCTATCTGTATGAAATAGTTTTATCAAAATCCTAGTGCACAACTGGGCCATTTTTATAAAAGAAGCAGAGTTTTAAGTTTCATCTCATATTTTTAAAAGTTCACCCTATTTTTTGTGGTTGATTTTAGGATTATTTTATGGGAGGGAAAACTTGCTATAGTTTAAAGCTATATTAAATGATAGATTTTAAGTATTACACTATAAGAATTTTCAAATGTTATGCTTACCTACGTTGAATTATTAAATAATTTATAAACGTCTTAATAATATCTAATTATTAACTTGTCTAACTAGGAGGAATTATTCAATGACAAATTTTAAACCAGAAACTCTATTACTACATGGTGGACAACAGCCTGATCCTGTAACAGGAGCAATCGCTGTACCGATTTACCGTACAACGTCTTATGATTTCCAAGATACTGCTCGTGCGCAACGTCTTTTCGCATTACAGGAACCAGGTAATATTTATTCACGTATTATGAATCCAACAGTGGACGTATTTGAAAAACGTGTAGCATTATTAGAAAAAGGAACTGCTGCAGTAGCACTTTCATCAGGGATGGCTGCAATCGCATTTTCTATTTTAAACATTACTAGAACAGGTGATGAAATCGTTGCAGCTGGCTCACTTTACGGCGGCACATATAATTTATTTGCTAATACACTACCTAATTATGGTATTAAAACAACATTCGTGGATGAAACAAATCCAGAAAACTTCCGTTCAGCAATTACGGAAAAAACAAAAGCAATTTTTGCAGAAACAGTTGGTAACCCAAGTTTAAATATTTTAGATATTGAAGCAGTAGCAAATATTGCACATGAGTATGGCTTACCGTTAATTATCGATAATACTTTTCCATCACCATATGGTTCAAATCCAGTTGACTTTGGAGCAGATGTAATCGTACATTCAGCAACAAAATGGATTGGCGGACATGGTACAACAATTGGTGGGGTAGTTGTTGATGCGGGTAAATTTGACTGGACACAAGGCCGTTTCCCCGGCTTTACAGAACCAGATGAATCCTACCATGGTTTACGTTATGGAATTGACACAGCTGCGGCTGCATTTGCCACAAAACTGCGTGTTCAATTATTACGTGATTTCGGTCCAACATTAAGTGCGGATGCAGCATTTAATTTCCTACAAGGTTTAGAAACGCTTCATTTGCGTGTTGCCAAACAAAACGATAATGCACTGAAAGTGGCTGAATATTTACAAAATCACCCATCGGTGGAGTATGTAAACTACAATGCTTTTGAAAACTTCCCAACACATAAACTTGCCAACAAATACTTAAAAAATGGCTACGGCTCTATCTTGACATTTGGCATTAAGGGTGGTCGTGAAACAGGTAGTCGCTTAATTGATAGCGTAGAGTTATTCTCACATGTAGCAAACGTAGGGGATGCAAGATCGTTAATTATCCATCCAGCTTCTACAACCCATCAACAATTATCTGCTGAAGAGTTAAAAGTTGCAGGCGTATTTGAAGAGCTCATTCGCTTATCTATTGGCCTAGAAGCAGTAGAAGATATTATTGCTGATTTAGATCAAGCAATTGTAAAAGCACAATAGGTATTATTACTTTAGATAATAGACTTTATTAATATTTTGTTAAATATAACAAGCCCTAGCTTAGTATGATTTTAATGTCGGTTCTTTGATGAACTGAAAATAGAGCCGACCCTTAGTAAGTATATATGGTTACCACAGTTACTAAATTGCATTTTATTACAAATAGCGAAAAATAAAGAGAATTTCATCAACTAAGATATATATTAGGAAGAATTAATGATGAGTTATGATGGATTATATAATAAGTCTTATTTCAATCGCCTTGGAGAATTAAGCGACCTAGCACCAGAAGTATTCAAAGCCTTTGCACAATTTGACAAACTTGCGTTATCAGAAGGGAAATTAACAAAAAAGTTAAAAGAATTAATCGCCATTGCCATAGTTCATACAATAGGATGTCCATACTGCATCGAGGTTCATGTAAAATACGGAAAATCACAAGATATTTCTAAGGAAGAAATGTCAGAAGCGATTTTAGTTGCCACTGCATTAAAAGCTGGCTCAGCACTAGCTCATGGTGTAAATGCTTTAAACGCTTATGATGGAAATGGGGACGAAGATTTATACAAAGCCTCTTACTTTAGCAGATTAAACGAATTCTCAAAACTTAATGGGGATATTTTTAGCTCATTTGTTGATTTTGATCAAAAATCAATGAAAGAAGGAGCATTAAGCGTTAAAGAAAGGGAATTAATCGCTATTGCGATTGTTCACACAACAGGATGCCCATATTGTATTGACGTTCATACAAAAGGGCAAAGCATGCGAATGCAACTAAACAAGAGGTTTCAGAATCTATTATGGTCGCAACAGATTTAAAAGCAGGTTCAGCATTGGCTCACAGTGTTAATGCTTTAAATGCATTTGATTCAGAAAATTAATATTAAACGTTTTTATCATGTATATTCGTTTTTAGAATGATAGAGGGTTAGATCTACATAAATAAAGCAGATTTTAATCAGGAGATAATTAATACCAGGAAAAACACCTAAGTTCTACTTAGAAAGACAGTGATCAAAAATTAAAAAGTTAGGTGCCTTATAACATGCCACAGCTGGGTGTCTATGGCTTAATTCTAAGTTTTATTATCATGATCATTGATGGATATATGAAAAGCCCATGTATATTTGTAGTAAAACTATGGGAAGACACAAAGAACATCTATACAAAAAGAGTGGAAGTTTCTTACGTTGTTTGTGCTTAAACCTACTGATTATGAGCCCATGAATGGACACCGCTCTAAAACTCAAAATATCAGAAGAAGCCCTTATATGAAGTGTAAGACAAATAAAATTACCTAATGGAAAGAATTAAAGATCTAAAAGGCAAAGGAGAGATTCTTTGGTACAAAGCATGCCTAAAACCAAGTAATTTTATAGGTTAAATGTATTTATTTTTAAAGGGGGTGAGTCAAACCAATAGTAGTGAGTTACCTATTACATTGCATTTTTAACAATATTTAAAAACTTGTGAGGAGAGATTACATTGACAAAAACAGATAGCTTATATAAAAAATCGTATTTTAGCAGGATCACAGAATTAAAGGAATATGCACCGGAAGCATTTGAAACCTTCTTTGCATTTAATGACAAGGCATTGTCCGAGGGAAATTTGTCCGTGAAAACGAAGGAATTGATTGCAGTTGCGGTGGCACACATTACCGGATGCCCGTACTGCATTGAGTTGCATGTGGGAAATGCGAAGAAAAATGATGCAGACAAAGAGGAAGTTTCGGAGGCTATTTTTGTGGCAACGGCATTAAAGGCAGGTTCAGCAGCAGCGCACGGTGTGAACGCTCTAAATGCATTTGATGGGGAAGGCGATGATGAGCTATATAAAGCATCCTATTTTAACAGACTGAAGGAATTTGCTGATCTTAATGGCGATACATTCAAAGCCTTTGCTGCTTTTGATCAACAAGCCGTCAAGGCAGGAAAGCTAACAGTAAAGGAAAAAGAATTAATTGCGGTGGCATCTGCACATACAACAGGCTGTCCTTATTGCATTGACTTGCATACGAAAAATGCCAAAAAAAATGGCGCGAGTCTAGAGGAAATATCAGAAGCTATTTTTGTGGCCGTAGCTTTAAAAGCGGGATCAGCCATTGCTCATAGTGTGAACGCGTTAAATGCATTCGATGAGGTATAAGTCATCAGCAATTACCAATTAAAACCATGGAAAAGGGGTTCTAACCAATGGCAAAACAAATTCATTTGAATGGATTTATCCAAAATTCACCTTCTCCACACTCAACAGGGTTGTGGAAACATGAAAAAGATCAGGGAACAAATCATAACCGCTTGTCTTATTGGACAGAAACAGCAAAAATTTTGGAACGCGGGAAATTTGATGCCATGTTTATCGCAGATGTCCTTGGAACGTACAGTGTATATGGAAATAGTCATGAAGCAGCTGCACAGCATGCTGTTCAGCTTCCAGCACATGATCCGCTGATTCCAATCTCTGCGATGGCCGCTGTAACTGAAAACCTTGGCTTTGCGCCAACGATTTCCACTACATATGCACAACCATATGCACTTGCACGGCAATTATCAACGCTCGATCATCTAACGGAAGGAAGGGTCGCCTGGAATGTGGTGACATCTTATCTAGAAAGCGAAGCAGTCAATCTTGGATTTACCGAACGTCTTCCTAAGGAACTACGCTATGACCGTGCCGATGAATTTCTCAATGTCGTTTATAAACTTTGGGAACACAGCTGGGATGATGATGCCGTTGTGTATGATAGAGAAAATGATACATTTGCACAGCCTGAGAAGGTTCGGTCGATTAACCATGAAGGTGAATTTTTCAGTGTGCCGGGGCCGCATTTAGTCGAGCCGTCGCCCCAACGGACACCGGTTCTGTTCCAGGCAGGGGCTTCACCAAAAGGACGAGATTTTGCAGCTAAACATGCCGAGGCTGTCTTTACTAAAAATCATTCGCTGGTTGCATTAAGAGCCTATGTTGCAGACATCCGTAAGCGGACAGAGGAACAGGGTAGAAACAAGGATGATATACTCATTTTTCCTATGATTCTACCAATTATTGGATCAACGGAAGAAGAAGCGTATGCGAACTATGAAGCATTGACTAGCTATGTAAGCTATGAAGGAACAGCAGCGCTTCTTTCTGGACACACGGGAATTGATTTTTCCCAATATGACCCGGATCAGTATATTGAAGATATCGAGACAGAAGCGGTTCAGGGAAATTTGGATATGTATACGAAAGACCCGAATAAGAAGTGGACATTGCGAGAAGCCATTAAAAATCATGGTCTTGGTAATGGAACCGTGAAGTTTATTGGGACACCGGAACAAATTGCGGATCGAATCGAGGAATGGGCTGTGGAAGGGGACGTCGATGGCTTCAATATCGCACAGACCTACTCACCGGATACGTTTCGGGAATTTGTTGACTTCGTCGTACCTGAACTGCAGAAACGCGGCATTTACCGGACGGAATATGAAGGAAAGACATTAAGGGAGAATATGTTTGGCAAAGGTCATGTGCATTTGCCTGATAATCATCCTGCAAAAAAGATTGGTAGCTTACAGGCAAAGTAATGGAATGGAGGGGGTGAATTCCCCCCTTTACGAATAAATAAAAAAGTGTATATGTGAGGAGGTTAGATATGAGTACAATTACGCTTTATACATGGATTGGCTTTTCACTATTTCTTATTGTTATGCTCGTCATTGGTTTCGTAAGCGCCAGAAAAACGAAAAGCGTCAGTGATTTTGCTACTGGTGGTGGCAAGTTGGGACCATATGTACTTGGTCTGTCCTTTGCCGCAACCTACTTAAGTGCTGCAACTTTTCTTGGTTATCCAGGCTGGACCCATACCTGGGGGCTATCCAATCTTTGGCTGTTTTTAGCAATGATTTGCGGTGGACCAATAGGGGTGTTGATGGTAGCCAAAAAGGTGAGGAAACTGAATACGGAGCAAAAGTCACTTTCTCTACCAGACTGGCTCGGCGATTATTACAATAGTGATATTTTAAGAGTGGGGACAGGGCTGATTTTGCTTTTCAATATTTTTTATATAGCGGCACAGTTTGTAGCAGGGGCGCGAATTTTTGAATACTTGCTAGGAATGTCCTACACAACTGGATTGATATTTATAACTGCCATTGTTGTTCTATATGTATTTGCAGGTGGTGCCTTTGCCGATATCTATACAGATGCAGTCCAGGCAGTCATGATGGGTATCGCTGGTCTTGCTATATTTATTTCTGGGATTGTCATTTTCTGGGAGGGCGGTATTACTGCCACATTTACTGGCATTGTTGATGATATTAGCGCACAAGATGTGAATTTAGTAAAGGTTTTTAATCCCGATTCGGCCCATTTTTACTCTGTCGGTGCGATATCTGGTGCCATTGTTATTCAGTGGGCCTTTGCATCCGCACCACATTTGTTCAACAAAGTGCTTGGTCTAAAAAGTGAAAAGGATCTTGGAAAAATGATTGCGACCTATGTTGTCACCGCTTCTTTCTGTCTACTTGTCCTTTTCGGAGGGTTATATAGCAGAATGGCACTTGGTGATACGGTGGCAACAGCTGATCTAGCATTAATGGAATATGCAGTTTGGGCTTTTCCTGCGATACTTGTAGCAATCATTGGTGTGGTGATTCTTGCTGCGGCGATGTCAACAACCGATGGAATTTTCGTTTCTATTTCTACTGTATTTGCCAATGATATATTCCTAAAATATCTTGTCAAACGAGGTATTATCAAGGTCAGTGATGAAAAGGCAGAGAAACTTGCCTTGATGATCAGTCGTCTGGCAGTTCCTTTGGTGGGATTAGCAGCATTCTTAATCGTGTTACAGCCGCCTGTCTATATGGGCGACGTCATGTGGATTGGGATTTCCGGTGTTGCCGCAGGAACAATGGGTCCCATATTATATGCTGTTTATAGTAAGAAGAAAGCTCCTGCAAGAGCAGCAGAACTGTCAATGACTGTCGGTTTGCTCTCCTATCTTATCATCTACTTTGGTGGGATTGTGCCTAGTACGATGTCAGCAGGGGCAGTGGCGACCTTTATTGGTATTGCAACTATTGTAATTTTTGCACGGGTACTGAAAGATCCTAAAGCAATTGAAGAAGAAAATCATACACAAGTAAATTAGGGAGAGGATGTTTTGATGTTTGTTAACCCGATGCTTTCCGTATGGCTGTATGGATGTATTATTAGTCTCCTTATCGTCGGTTTCTCACTTTGGAAATGGTATTTTGGAAAGTAGAGGGCGAAGTATGAAGAAGTTGAAATAGAATGGTAGAAAAGGAAATAATGTTGGAGGTTATATAATGACGAAAACAAAAGTAGAAACACTGAAGAATTATATAGGTGGAGAGTGGATCGAAGCAAAATCGGATAAGTCAGAGGAAGTTATTAATCCAGCAACTGGAGAAGTGATTGCACATGTACCTATATCCACACAAAAGGATGTGGATCATGCAGTGGTAACAGCTGTTGCCGTATTTCAGGAATGGAAGGAAGTTCCTGTTCCGAAACGGGCGCGTATTTTATTTAAGTACCAGCAATTGCTTGTTGACCACTGGGATGAGCTGGCAGAAATTATTACCATTGAAAATGGAAAAAGCTTTAAAGAAGCAAAGGGTGAAGTACAGCGTGGAATTGAAAACGTTGAATTTGCTGCAGGAGCACCTTCTTTGATGATGGGGGAACAGCTTCCGTCCATTGCAGAGGGGCTGGAATCCGGCGTTTATCGCTATCCAATCGGCGTTGTTGGCGGAATTACACCATTTAATTTTCCAATGATGGTCCCAGCTTGGATGTTTCCAATGGCCATTGTAACTGGGAATACATTTATACTGAAACCATCGGAGCGCACGCCTTTGTTGGCGAATCGATTGGCTGAATTACTGGAGGAAGCAGGATTGCCAAAAGGGGTATTTAACATTGTGCACGGGGCACATGATGTGGTAAATGGTTTATTAGATCATCAAGATGTCGCCGCTATCTCCTTTGTTGGCTCCCAGCCGGTTGCTGAATATGTATATAAACGGGGAGCAGCCAATCTGAAGCGGGTACAGGCACTTGCCGGGGCAAAAAATCATTCGATTGTATTACAAGATGCTAATATGGAAAATGCAGCAACGCAAATTCTGAATGCTGCATTTGGTTCGGCGGGGGAACGTTGCATGGCCGCGTCGGTCGTTGCGGTGGAGGATTCGGTCGCAGATGAATTCATCTCCTTGCTACATAAAAAAGCCGATGAAATAAAAATTGGTAACGGGTTGGATGAAGGTGTCTTTCTCGGTCCTGTTATTCGTGAGAGCCATAAACAAAGGACCCTCGATTATATTGAAACAGGAGAAAAAGAAGGAGCCAAGTTAGTACGGGATGGACGAAAAGATGAAAATGCCAAAAGGGAAGGCTATTTTGTCGGACCGACGATTTTTGATCAGGTGAGTAGTGAAATGAAAATTTGGCAGGATGAGATTTTTGCCCCTATTTTATCTATTGTTAGAGTAAAAGACTTGGATGGAGCGATTACCTTAACAAATAAATCACCTTTCGCTAATGGAGCATGTATTTTTACTAATGATGGAGGTAGTGTACGCCAATTCCGAGAAACCATTGATGCTGGAATGCTTGGTGTGAACATTGGTGTACCAGCTCCAATGGCGTTCTTTCCATTTTCTGGCTGGAAGGATTCCTTTTATGGTGATTTACATGCGAACGGAAAAGACGGTCTAAATTTCTATACACGTAAAAAAGTTATTACTACTCGGTGGGTATAAGAATTTTGACTAGGCTATAAAGAAAGATACAAAAATGAGGGGGGCAAAGTGAATGAAGATAGTTGGGTTATCCGGTTCAAGGGTTGGTTCGAAAACAAGAACAGCGATGGAGTATACGATGCAAACAGTCACTAAAAAATATCCAGAAGCGGAAACGACTTTAATTGATTTAGCGGAATACGATGTGCAGTTTAGTGATGGTCGTGACTACCGGGAATACGAGGGCGATACAAAGTATATAGCCCAACTTATTATGGAAGCAGATGCGGTTATTATGGGGACACCTATTTTTCAGGCGTCCATCCCAGCCACATTGAAGAATATATTTGATTTAATACCGGAAAATGCCTTTCAAGATAAAGTAGTCAGTATGCTTGTGACAGCAGGTTCCTCAAAGCATTATTTAATTGTGGAACAGCAATTAAAACCAATCCTCAGTTATATGAAGGCACAAGTGGTTCAGAGATATGTATTTATCGAGGAGAAGGATTTCTATCATAAGGAACTAACCAATGAGGAAGTGCTATTCCGAATCAATCGTTTGGTTGAAGATACCGGCATTTTGACGGAAACATATACAAAAATACGAGAAGCGAAAAAAGTAGTATATTGATTTTTAATAGATTCATTTAGTAGCACCAAAGATCAGCAGGTGTGCTATGGTGCATTTCCTGTAGGTGGGAAATGCGCTCTTTTGTGTGCCAAGCATGCACACATTCTATAGGGTTCAAGTCCGAATCGTGAAGGGAGTAGTAGCGATTAGTTCAAGACAAGGGCAAATACAAGAGATCCGGAGCGATAAAAACTGTCAAACAAAGCATTCCATATCGTTGGACTAAGAAGGAAATATATGAAAATTCTAGAAGAATAATTGCCGATTATTCTAAAAACAACTCTAATTAAATGAATGTAAAAGTAAAGTCCTACAGCTTATCAAAGTGTTAATCTGTAGGGCTTTTTAATTGATTGGTAAAAACAATGGTAATGTGTGGTAAATTCCTTGTCAAACATTGGTAAATAACATGTCAAGGATGGTAAAATCTAGTGGCCGTAATCACTCGACTAAAATTACACTTTAAACTTCACTTTTTTTGTTTGAGCAAAGTCTATTCAGATAGAAATGTTTCAGAAAAAACACAATGAAAGCTAAGGTGACGTTTAATTATTTGGCTTCAAGATCAAGATGCCTTTTTTACTATCCTGACTTCTAATTGAAAATAAGATTAAGCAAATTTAAGAATCAGCTTTGCTTACCTAGCAGGTATAAATTTCCATGTATAAACCCAAGCTATAAAGAATTGTTTTTTTGGTGAGAAGGGATGTCTGTGATGAAAAAGGGACGTTAAAATCGGTTACTATCCAAAATTAAGTCAAGGAAACGTTGAAATCCAAAAAGGGAAATAAAAACAAAGTAGAGAAACAATCCATACATGAACAAGAACCGCTCTCTACTCGTTTATCGGATAATGAAATCAAATTCCGCTCCATTTATAACGATTGCTCGGATGTTATCTTTCGTTCTTTTTTCATTCTGAACTTTTGTCCTTTTTTTCTTGTAGCAGTTGAGCTCGTGATTTAAATGGTATAATGTCTGCCATATAAAGCATCCTTTACTTTTTAGGCTTATTTTCGATTAAAGTTGATGTTTAGTTTCATAATATAACAAGAATAGAATGTAAAACAACTCTCTCCTATACAACAAAAGACTTTAAAAATTTAGGGTATTAGAATAAAAAACAATGGAGATTTAAAAAGTATCGATAATAAAATAATTTGTTTAAATAAAATAGGTTAGGTACTTATTTCTTGGCAATGTGTTTAACTATATTTCTTATAACTTTATAAGCATTCCATCGAGAGACTTACACATTTGTTTTTCCATCCATTTCGCTGTTTCAATTAGTTTATTTAAATCAGTATTCGTATCAACGTTCATCTCCTCAAACATGTTCACCATGTCCTCAGTACAAACGTTTCCAACAGCTTTTGGAGCAAATGGACATCCACCTAAACCGGCAATTGAAGAATCGAAAGTTCGAACCCCGGCAAGATATCCTGCTAACACATTTGCTAATCCTAGTCCTCTTGTATTGTGAAAATGTAAACCAAGTTCAATTTTATCACCAAAGTATTTATTGAATTCAGCAACCAAATAATTTACTTGGGCAGGATTTGCCAATCCTGTTGTATCTGCTAATGTTATTTCAGAAGCTCCTGCTTTCACAAAGGAATCTGCAACTTTTAAAAGACGATCTGTTGAGATATCACCAGCAAATGGGCAACCAAAAGCTGTACCTAAAACTCCAACTACATTTTTCTTTGCTTGTACGCTTTCTTCGATAACCTTACTAAGCTCTGTGACATTTTGATCAACAGTTTTTTTAGCATTTTTTAAATTAAATTCGTCACTAGTTGCTGTCACTACATGATAGGTGTCAATCCCTGTTTTTAATGCTCTATTAAGACCTGAATAGTTTAATACAAGACCTGCGTAGGTGACTCCTTTGTCTTTAGGTACTAGTTTCATCACTTCTTCAGCATCGGCCATTTGTGGAATAACCTTTGGATTCACAAATGAAACAGCCTCAATTTTTTTAATTCCAGTGTTGATCAGACGAGTAATTAATTGGACTTTTTGTTCTGTTGATAATAATATCTTCTCATTTTGTAGCCCATCACGTGGACCGACTTCACAAATTTGTATCATTTTTCTCCCCCTCTCAAAGTCTTAATTATGAGAATTGTTCATCTGCTTTAATACATCATCTCTTCCTTGGTAAATATGTTCTTTCATTGCTATCTTGGCGCGTTCAGGTTCTTGGTTTTCAATTGCATTTAAGATTGTTCTGTGTACTTCTAAAGATCGTAAAAGTTGGTGTTCGTTGTACCAATAGAATGAACGAAAGATTAGAGGGACAACAATAACTTTTGAAATATGTGATTTTAGGTGATCGTTTTTGGCTGCTTTAAAAATTTCTTCGTGAAATTCTTGATTAGTCTGTTGAACGTTTTTAACGCTTGAAATATCAGATTTTATATGATTAGCAATTGCATGTTCATATAAGATGTTTTTTTGTTCAATATTTTTAAGTTCATCTGTTGAACGGTTTAAAGCAGCTTCACTTGCACCATGACTTTCAAGTAAGGCTCTTAAATTATAAATCTGACGAATATCTTTAATTGAAAACTCCCGAACAATAACTCCACGACGTTTGAAAGGGATTACTAACCCGTCTGATTCCAGTTGCTTGATAGCTTCACGGATTGGAGTACGACTAACTTGTAAGGTTTCGGCTAACGCTTCCTCAGTTAATCGTTTTCCGGGCTCAAATTCACCTATTATAATTGCATTCCTAATGAACTCAAATGGATTCATAAACTCACCTCGAGTTTATTGTATACAATAAATGAATATACATCAATAAAACACAAAAAAATTTATTGGATAATATTAATTGTAATTAGGATTGGTATAGGTTTAATTAAATTATTTCTAAATAAAATAAAAAGATAATTAAAATCATATTGACACATTGTATACAATGTGTTAGTTTTATTGCAATTATTAATTTTAAGAAAGTTTTAAAAATTGATAATTAAAACTTAACTAGAAAAGAAGATTGGTGAAGGAAGGAGTGCACATTAGTAGTTATAAAAAAATGAAAACGCTCTCCTTTTGTTTTATTTTGAAATTGATTTCACTAAGATAAACATAATCATTTATCGAAATTTGACAGAGGGAATATTGAATTTGTTTGGAACCCTTTTTAGGGAACTTAGCTGACTTTAGATAATCAAAATTTGTGTAAAAGTTTGAAAGGGTTAGGAAATAAAAATTAAAAAGTTGGAGGGGAAGTAATGAACGGTGAAAAAGAAAAATTGCCTTTAGAAGGAATTCGAGTCTTAGAACTAGGAACACTACTAGCTGGACCTTTTACAGGTCGATTGTTAGGTGATTTTGGAGCTGAAATCATAAAAATTGAAGCTCCGGATATAGCTGACCCAATGAGACAATGGGGTCAACAAAAAGATGGTGTTGGGCTTTGGTGGCCAATTCAGTCACGAAACAAGAAATCAATTACATTAAATTTAAGAGTTGAAGAAGGTCAAAACACATTTAAGGAGTTAGTGAAAAAGTCTGACGTTATTATCGAAAATTTTCGTCCTGGGACAATGGAAAAGTGGAATTTGTCCTATGAGATTCTGTCGGAAATTAATCCGGGCATTATAATGACTAGAACATCAGGATATGGACAAACAGGGCCGTACAGTACTCGTGCAGGATTCGGAAGTGTTGGTGAAGCGATGGGAGGGATTCGATATGTTACAGGATTTCCAGATCGACCGCCATCAAGAATAGGCATTTCAATCGGAGATACGTTAGCAGCCCTTTTTGCTACTATCGGAACTCTAACTGCACTTAATGAAAGAAATCACTCAGGAAAAGGACAGATAGTAGATACAGCGATATATGAAGCTGTTTTTTCTATAATGGAAAGTACTATTCCTGATTACTTAATTGCTGATTATGTTCGTGAGCGTATGGGAAACATTTTACCTGGTGTAGCGCCTTCTAATATTTATCATACAAAAGATAATACTTATATTGTTATTGGTGCCAATGCGGATGGAGTGTTTAAACGTCTTTGTGAAGCCATGGGCAAACCTGAATTGTTTGAGAATGAGAAATATCATACACACCACGCGAGAAGTGGAAATCAGGCAGAGTTGGATCAATTAATAGAGGAATGGACAAATACTCAAGATACTCAGGAAGTACTTGATTTATTGTCAGAAAAAGGCGTGCCATCTGGATTAATCTATTCAGCGAAGGATATTGTAGATGATCCACATTATAAAGCAAGGGAAATGATTATAAAAACGGAGCATCCGAAACTTGGAGAGTTTCCAATGCCGGGAGTTGTTCCAAAGCTTAGCCGAACACCTGGAAAAGTTAAGCATGTAGGAGCCGAGTCTGTTGGTGAGCACAATAAGGAAGTCTATGGTGGATTACTTCAATATGATGAGGGGAAATTGAAAGATTTAAAAGAAAAGCAAATCATCTAATTGAGAGTTAGGGAGATATTGTGGAGAAGGAACTTCTGTTGTTATAGAAGAATGGCAGCCAGATATTATTTATATAATAATTTTCTGCTTATCAATTCAAGAATTTATAACACTACAAGTGGTTGGATGGACCGTGAGCAGATAACCGAATGAACACTAGCGAAAATTGACTATGGAATACCGGCTATAGATTTCGGTTTACCATTTGAAAGGGAGTGTTTAAGTTATATCATCTGTTAAACAACTCAACCGGTTATTTGGAAGAAACTATAAAATGTAAGAAAAAAAGTTGAAGTTTATGAAAATAATAATGAGGTTTATTATACGTTATAAATAAATGTTTAGTAAATGGTTCCAATTGAAAAGATGGGTATATGTTTTACGGAAAATGCCTTAAGATTATAAATTGATTTTAAATTAATGGAGGGGTATTCATATGGATGATAAGTCTGTCAAAGAACCAATTCGTAAAAAGTGGATTTGGGTTGTTCTTGTCTTAATCGTGCTAGGAAATGTTCCATGGTATTTACCTGTTGGAACGATTGAGCCTTTAATTTTGGGAGTTCCATACTGGGCATTCATTATCGTAATATTTTCGCTCATTCTATGCGGATATTTAAGCTGGCTGTGTATCAAAGAATGGAACATAGTTGAAGACATTGAAGAAGCCGAAAAAAAGGAGGATAAAGAATGAATGATCTAACATTTTCGGGTGTTGATGGCGTTATTATTTTGGCCACTTATGCTTTAATTATGTTGTTAATTGGTTATTTATCAGGGCGCGGTGATAAGAATTTGCATGATAGCCTAAGTAATTATTATTTGGCAGGAAAGAATCTTGGTTTTATAGCGTTATTTTTTACATTATACGCGACACAGTATAGTGGAAACACGATTGTTGGTTATGCTCCGACAGCATACCGTACAGGTTTTCCCTGGCTGCAATCGATTTCATTTATGACGATTATTATTGGTGTCTACCTTTTGTTTGCACCTCGATTATATGTCATTTCCAAAAGGCAAAACTTCGTAACCCCAACGGATTGGATAAGTTTTCGTTTCAAATCGAAAGCGGTTACAATCTTAGCGATAATTCTTATGCTATGGGGATTGGGTAATTATTTGCTAGAACAGTTAGTTGCAATCGGGCAGGCAGCATCAGGTTTAACGGGGGGAACAATTCCATATCAGTATGCCGTTATAGCATTTGTACTTGTTATGCTAATTTATGAATGGCTAGGTGGTATGAAAGCAGTTGCGTTCACAGACGTTATGCAGGGAATCGTATTAATGATTGGTATTGTTATTTTTCTGATTGGTGGATTCTATTTGGTTGGTGGAAACCTTTCAACGGTAACTCAGTCTATTGCTGAAACAGATCCGGCAAAAGTAGGTGTACCCGAATTTATGACATCAGTAAACTGGCTCAGTATGATTCTCTTAGTAGGATTAGGCGCCGCCATTTATCCGCATGCTGTTCAAAGGATATTCTCTTCAGAAAGTGAACGTACATTAAAGCGCTCATTATCACGAATGGCATGGATGCCGCCGTTAACAACAGGACTAGTATTTGTTATCGGTATACTTGGAATTTCTTTAATTCCAGGTCTTAATGAATCTGATTCTGAACAGCTTGTCGGCATGTTGGCCAATGAAATTGCTGCAATTAATGGTTTTTATTATTGGGTAATGATTCTATTTTTCGGCGCAATTGTTGCTGCAATTGTATCAACTGCAGATTCCGTATTACTTAGTTTTTCTTCGCTTATATCAAATGATGTATATGGTAAGTTCATAAATCCTGATGCAGCGGAGCGCAAAAAGGTAATGGTAGGCAAAGTAGCTGGCATCATAGCCGTTGGTATATTACTTTGGATTGCTTGGAATCCTCCAGCAACGCTATATGAAATATTTGTGTTAAAATTCGAACTTTTAGTGCAAGTATTTCCGGCATTTGTACTTGGATTATATTGGAAAAAATTGGCTGCCAAACCGGTATTCTGGGGTATGCTAATTGGAGCATTAATTGCAGGAATCATGACTTGGACAGGTAATAGCACATTTATTGGAATTCACGGCGGTGTTATAGGATTATTTGTAAATTTCTTTATTGCGGTTGTTGGCTCGTACTTAACTCCTATTACTTCTGAAAAGAAAGAGGAACTTAAAAAAATTAATTTAGCATAAAACAAAAGCGAATCTCAGTGAGATTATTGGAAGAGATGAAAATTATGAGAAAATCTAATCTAACATTGACATCGACATCATCAGAAGTTCAATCATGGAAAATGATGACCTGGCTTCTTGTTACACAAGTGCTTGTCGCCTTTGTTGGCAGAAGCCTTGCCCCTTTAGGGGTGCTTATTGGTGAAGATTTATCATTAACAAACGCACAGATTGGAATGCTCCCTGCTGCGCTTTTTCTTGGACAATCGTTAGCTTCTATTCCTGCAGGTTTTTTAGTTGATAAAACAGGTTCAAAAAAAATACTTTTAATTCTTTCTTTATGCTTAGGATTATCTTTTATATTAATGACTCTTACCTCTGTTTACCTCATTGTTCTTATTATGATTATGATTGGTGGGGTCGGATATGGAGCCATGCATCCTACGTCAAACAAGGGAATTATTAATTGGTTTACGAAAAAAAAGCGCGGGACTGCAATGGGGATTAAGCAAATGGGAGTCACGTTAGGTTCAGCTTTGGCTGCACTTTTGCTTTTACCATTAGCAAGTATATGGGGGTGGCGCCCTGTGGTTATTTTCGCCTGTTTGCTATTAATTATGATGGGAATTTTAGCGTATAAATTTTATTATGACCCCCCACAAGAAAAAACTATGAGTATAGAGGACACGCCCCGTTTATTAGCCTCTATTTACTCAATGTTTAAGTGTAGGCCCCTTATTATTGTTAGTCTAGGCGCAATGGGATTAAATGGAAGCCAATTAATTCTTAATACATATATTGTATTGTTTGCATATAAGCAACTTGGAATCAGCTTATTTTTGTCAGGTATTTTGTTGGTCATTTCAGAAGTTAGTGGATCATTAGGACGTGTTGTCTGGGGAATTGTCAGCGATAACTTCTTTCATGGAAAAAGAATTATTGTTTTAATCATTATCTCAATTCTATCAGGTATTTCTTCATTTGTAATTGCAATACTCCCTCATGACACACCATTTTGGATAATGGTACCAATTATAATTGTTTTTGGTTTCTGTATTTCTGGTTTTAACGGTATTTGGATGAATGTTGCTACAGAACTTGTTCCTAGTGATCAGGCTGGAATTGCTAGTGGATTTAGCCTTACTCTTGCTTCATTTGGGGTGATAGTTGGACCACCAATATTTGGATTTATTGTTGACTCCACAGGTACTTTTACATTTGGTTGGCTGTTTATCGGTGTTGTTATGATGGGAGTTATTTTGTTGTTGTCACTAGCTATGGCAATCACACCAAAAAGAAATGCTTATTGATAATAAGGATTTTAAAATTTCGACTCATGGGAGAGTGAATTATGAATATTGATCCAAGAACTATAAATTCAAAAAATGCTTACAAACTTATGATTGGTTCTATCGTACCTCGTCCGATCGCGTGGGTATCAACGATTAACAATAGAGGGTGGAGAAATTTAGCGCCATTTAGCTTTTTTACAGTGGCCTCTCGAGAGCCCCCTATGCTTTGTATTTCTGTTGGTCCAGGTGTAGGGGAGCGTGAGGGGACAATTAAAGATACACTAAAAAACATCCGCTCACAGGAACATTTTGTAATCAATATAGTTACAGCATCCTTAGGTAATGAAATGCAAAAAAGTTCAAATAACTCGAAAGAGGCTGTAGATGAATTTGAAGTTACTGGCTTGACGCCTGCTGAAAGTTTAGTTGTCCCCTCACCTAGGGTAAAAGAAGCCCCAATTGCATTCGAACTTGAACTTAATAGAATAATAGAGTTGGGAAGTGATTATCTTATTATAGGTAACGTAGTACAATATCACATAAAAGATGAATACTATCTTGGTAATTATAAAATTAACTTAGAAAAATTAAGACCTTTGGGACGTCTAGCGGGGGATTATAGTGAAATACAGGAAACTTTTTTATTACCGAGAGAAAGTAAATAATGATTAGAGATTCATCATATTTTAAAAGAGGAAGTATATAGCGGGAGGGTCTTTATGGATAATAGAAGGGTTTTTATTACAGATGTTACTGGAAGAGATGGTTTCCAGATGGAGAAACACTGGATTAAGACTGAGGATAAGATAAGAATTATCAATCGTATTATTAATTCTGGGGTTAAGCGAATAGAAGCTACATCTTTTGTTTCACCTAAAGCTATTCCTCAGTTGCGGGATGCTAAAGAAGTTATAGAGCTAATTAAGCGTGATAACGTTGAAGTTGTAACTCTTATTCCAAATATAAAAGGAGCAGAATTGGCAATGGAAGCAGATGTTGATGAAGTTAACGTCGTTGTCTCAATTAGTGAAACTCATAATAAGAAAAATATAAATAAAACAGTAGATCAATCTGTGAAAGATATAGCAGAAATAAATAAATTTGTTGTTTCAAATAATAAACGAGTAAATGTAAGTTTAGCCACTACATTTGGTTGTCCATTTGAAGGAATATACGAGGTAAGAAAAGTTTCTGAAATTATTAAAAAGTTAATGTCAATGGGATTGAAGCGATTTACACTGGCGGATACCACTGGGATGGCAAACCCTACACAAGTTTCTGATTTTGTAATACACTTAAAAACTGTATTCCCAGATGTACAATTTAGCTTGCACCTTCATAATACACGTGGAATGGGATTAGTTAATTTATATTCTGGTTACAATGCCGGGATTAGGCACTTCGATGCATCCCTTGGCGGGATTGGTGGTTGTCCGTTTGCGCCTGGTGCAACTGGCAATGTATGCCTTGAAGATGTTGTTCATATGTTACATTATATGAACATTCCTTTAGATCCAGATATTGATGAATTAATAAAGGCAGCAAAACAAATGGAGACTTTATTAGGCTATAAACTACCTGGTCAAGTGATGAGAGCGGGTATATCTACTGCAACATTTGAATCTTGAATAAAGTGGGAATTATTACTTTAAACAGACCAAAGAGGGAGACACAATAAATATTCAGCTTGCTATATAATTGTATGACATAGCATTAAATCTAAGTCATGACACGGTTACATGGGCAGTAGTAGTATAAAGTAGTGGAAGGACATTTCAGTGAAGGGGATTTAATAGAATTCAGTAAAACAGGTGAAAAATAGATTTATAGGTTACTAAATCTACTCAGCCATTCATAAATAATTTAAAATTTGTTCACATAAAGGTGTCATAAGTAAGTATTAGAGAATAAAATGGCTAGATTATCTTTGTTAAATATAATTTCACTAGGACTGAACTAATCAGATAGTAAATATTATAAACCGAGTCCCAATAGAGTACACTCTACTGGGACTTAACGCGTTTATTGATTTTAACGAGTTTTCGATATCCCATTTACATGTTCCAAAAGTGGTTTACTTAATGCAACTTGTAGATGAATTAAAAACAGAGAAGTTTCATTAAAGTCGATAAAGGACTCGTGGTTAGATACGACAGAGGACAACCCCTTTTCGGAATTTCTGGTGACTGTGATGTCCGGTTTATCCCAATACGAGCGTAAAATGATTAAGATGCTGCAGAAAGAAGGGATTGAGCAGGCTAAGAAAAAAGGGAAGTTTAAAGGCCGACTCAAGAAATATACCACGAGCCATTCTGGAATGAATCACGCGATTGAATTGTATCAGCAGGGGGATAAAACAGTGAAGGAAATTTGTGAGATTACTAGGGTAAGTCGGAGTGCGTTTTATCGAGAAATAAAGGAGCGAGAAAACAAGCAATCTATCAATTAGCACAGGGGGAAAAACACTACTATTTATAATTATATCTTTACTAAAAGGGACTAGATACAAAGTTAGAACTTACATACATTTTATAAAATATGATTTAATCGACAAACGGGTGAGATTGTAGCATAAACTTCTATTGTAGAATCCACGGATTGTAGAAGGAAGTAATATAGACAGTTTAAATTATGAACCGTACATCTTTTAAGGGTAAAATATTAAGCGAAACCAACCTTTCGCTCAACATTTTACCATCCTCATTTTCCAGCATACTTTGATCTTGATGATTGTATTATAGATGGTAAAACAAATCCCGAAGCAAAAACCCTTGTAGATACATTGGATAGTTACGATTATTACTTTCCTAATAAGAAGCAATCAGAACAGATTTTTTTCACAACCGATGAAATGACAGACCAGGATATTTTAAGCTTTTACAGCTTGGATTTCTGCTTGCTGCGTTTCCTCAAGTAATCTAATAGTCCGATCATCCACCCCGCGTATTCTTAAAACGCTTTTTATGTCATCATTCATTTTATAATTACTCATTATTTCCCCCCTTAAATACATAATTTGTAATTTCATTATTCAATATTTTTAAATCAGATAACCGGGATAACTTGCTATAATCGTTAAGCTGCATTTTGACCTGTTTCGGTAATTCTCCCCAATCCGCAACCTTTGCAGCATATTGGGCTGTTGTTCTTACACTTTCATAGCTGCGATTATTCTGCTCTAATTGGTTACATAATGCAAAATACTGCTGTTTAACCTCGGCCAACTTGCCTTCTATGTCATTTACCTGCTGTAGATGCTTATCACGCTCATTTATAACCGCCTTAATTGTTTCTGATGCAGCATCTTTCAAATTTGGATTATCCTGGCTCTTTAAAATTTCCATTTTTCTATTACGGCTGTTGATCTGCTGCTTTGTATCATAAATTTGTTTGTGCAGCTTGTCTGCTTTTGCATCATCCATATTGAAAACTGCTTTCTCATAATCAATATTTAACTTCTTTAATTTTTCGCTGTTTATTTTCCTGCTGCAAACCACTTACTTTTTCATTAATTTTTTTCAATTGCTCCTGGTAATCATTTAATGTCATATTTTATTTCCCCTTTCTACCCTTTCAAATTTTTCCTAATTTGATAATAAAGATGATAATATATAAAGTTTCCTACCAATACTGGCGATAAGAAAACAGTATTAAAATTGTATCTAGTTTAGTTTCAAATGTTTAATTCCTTATTTGTGAAGCGATAATGTGGTGCTACTAACATTAAACCACCTCACTAATGAAATTAAAGTAACCTGTTTCCTCAAGAAGATTTCTCCACAAGTAGGCTGAATGATCTCTCCTGTAGTGCATCAAGCCATCTTTATCAATGAATTTTGACGGCAAATCATCATCCGTAGCCATAGAGCAGCAGAAGAAGTTTATAATCAGTACGTAGAAGCGCAAGAGCAAAAGCAAAAGGAAAAGGAAAAAAGTCAGTCGCAAAATGATTTTATGGAAATGGCGAGGAGAAATAGAATAACTAGGTAATGGTAAATGGGAATTAGTCATATATAATGTATGGCTAATTTTCCGCTATTCCATGCAGGACAAGCGTTTTACTAGAGGGGGTGGGGTATGATGAAAGAAAGACGAATTAATAAGCCACAGCATGTTAAAAGCCTTATGAGTGAACAAATAAATGTTTTGCGGAATAATGATGATCTTAATCCAATCGATAAAGCAAGATCCATTGCATACCTTGCAAATACGTCACTTTCAGCATATAAAGATGGAGAAGCAATAGAGAAACTCGAAAAAATCCAGAAGAAATTGGAGGAATTACAGTGAATCTTCATGCTCAAGTCAAGAACATTGAAAAGCAGCTAAATCAATTTTTTTCGGGTAATGATAGAATTACATTGATTATAGATGATATTCCATTAAGTGATGGAGATCCACCTATTGAATATCGAGAACAAAAGGAAAATGAACCTGTCCTGGATTATATGAATTAACTGGATAATGAAGGAATTGAATATATTTATGTAAGAGGGTAGCCAAATGGTAGTGCATCCCCAATCAGAAGAAAAACAAAAGAACAATCCAATACCATGGAGCTGAATCATGAGAGTAAGAGATTTTTGGAGTCTTTATAATTGAGTATATTGACAGCCATATTAAAATCCATCAGCTGTAAAGGGATAAATGCTATAATTGTAGATATTTGTAAACAAATGGGGGATAGTTAAATGGATTTAAAATTGAAAGGAAATTCTTTCGGTCATGCAATGCAATTTGAGTCAATTTACGATTACAGTGAGCAATATAAAGTGAAAGGAAATCTTAAAGTTTGGAAGTACATGGATTTGAACAAACTTGATTCTTTGTTGAAAAATAAGGCTTTGTTCTTTGCAAAATCAAGTGCTTTTATTGATCCATTGGAAGGTAGTTATTCCAACTGGGATATAAATCAACTGGATGATGAATTGGAATTAACTTACCTTCCTTCAAAAGAAGAAATGAGGAAAATTCAAGATTTCTCAGCGATTTCATGTTGGCATATTAACGATTACGAGTCAGCTGGTATGTGGGATTTATATTTGAGAGGGGATGATGGAGTTTCTATACAAACGGATTATATAAATCTATTAAACTCCATAACTGATTTAAGATATCGGGTTTTTTCTGGTAAGCTGCAGTACATTGACTTCCATAAAGAAATGACCAGCAAGAATATTTATGACACTTTATTTTATAAAAGGAAATCCTTTTCCCACGAGAACGAGCTCAGGTTGATGATTGTTGCAAGTAGGATTGACCAATTCCATTTGGAGAGCGTTTTTGAAAGACAAGGTATTCCTGTTAATGAATGGCAAGAAAGAATGGAAATGCTTGAAGAGCAGTCTTATGAGTTTTCACATAATAATGGAACACTAGTTTCTTGTGGGCTTGATAAATTAATTAAAAAGGTTTATGTCTCTCCAAGGAGCTCTCAAGAGATAGTTGAAATGGTGACCGAAATGATTACTAAATATGGCTTAAGTAAAAATAAGGTAATTCAATCTGACTTGTATAAAGATTTTATTTATTAGGCTTTTTATGGGAGCTTTTGATTTGAAATTTAATGCCACCTCCCTCTCTATAGATTTCCAAGGTAAAATAAACCAAAATGGATTGAAAAAATAGTTGGTATTTTTCCAACGCAGTAAAAGATGTATGGGATAGAGGTGGATTAATTACCCAACTTGAAAGGAAGAGGCCCGTCTTCTTTCCCACATAATAACATCGGGAGCAACTGTGGGAGGTTGTTAATTTGAATAGAAAGAAGTTAACACAGGAAGAATTTGAAAAGCGGGTTTATGCCCGTACTAATGGCGAGTACAGTGTGACAAGTAAGTATAAAAATGCACGTTCTAAAGTAACTATTCGTCATAACAAATGTGGTTACGAATCTGATTTTAGAATTGATCAATTTTACAATAGTAAAGGGTGTAAACTTTGCTCGGGGAAAATTCTTAATACTGAAAAATACGAAGAGCGTATAGAAAGCCGTTTTGGCGATGAATTTACGTTGCTCGATGAATATGTTAATTCAACTACTAAGATTAGGTTTAAACACAATGTCTGTGGTTATGAATTTATGAGGACTCCAAATGGATTTGATAGCAAGAAGGGGTGTCCTAAGTGCAACAAACGCATGAGATATACCGATGATACTTATAAAGCGCAACTTAAAGAGTTGAGTAACAACGAAATGATTGTGTTGGAAGAGTATAAAAGTGCCAAAATACCTATTATCCACAAGCATTTGATCTGTGGATATAAATGGAATGTTTCCCCAACAAGTATCAGAAGTGGAAAAGGTTGCCCATATTGCTATGGGAACATAAGATTGGAACACGAGGAATATGTTGACATTGTAAAGGAATTAGTTGGAAATGAATACAACGTTTTAGGTGAATATGAATCAAGGCAGACTCACTTATTGATGAGACATGAAACCTGTGGAACTGAATGGAACATAACACCAGCTAAGTTTAGGAACGGACGCAGATGTCCAAACTGTAAATCTAGTGGCGGAGAAAGAGCTATTGAAGAATACTTGCAAATAAATGGATATAAGTATAAAAGCGAATACACTTTTTCTGATTTAAAGCATATTGTACGGTTGAGGTTTGATTTCGCTGTATTTAATAATAATAAAGTTATTACCCTAATAGAGTTCGATGGTCCACATCATTTTAGTCCTATTGATTTTTTTGGTGGGGAGAAACATTATGAAGGAACAATTTATAGGGATAAATTAAAAAACGATTATTGTTATCGCAATGGTATTCCATTAATACGCATTCCTTATTATAATGAAGAGTATATAGAAAGCATACTAGATCACGAGTTAGATAATATTTATAAAAAAAATGGAATTAATGCAGAACAAATAAGTTTATTTACATAAGCATCTTCTAATGAAGATGCTTTTATTATTGTCTTTTTTAAAGCTGTAGACATTAGAACAGCTTTTTTATTATGCCCAGGAGGCAAACAAGGAGTGAGGCCAGATGCCTGTGCAAAACAAGAACTGGAAACCATTGAGATTAAACCTGCAACACTTTGCTGTTGAAGACGATCAAGGCGCAAGCCAAGATTCAACTGGTGACGAAAACTGGGTATTGAACCTATAACTGTACATGGATTACGTCATACTCACGCAGGTGTACTTCTCTATCAAAAGGCATCAATTCATTAAATGTTCTTGATTGAAATAGCAGAGCAATTCGCAATTGAATTCGCTTCTGCTTTTTATTTGTATAAAATTTAATTTTCAAAATTTAGTACGATTAATTAGGGAATAAATGGTAAAATGAATATAGAATTAGAAAAAATATGTAGTTTGGTTTAAGGGAAGGTGGAGATGTGTATGTTGCAACAAAGAGTAAACGAATTGAATAGTGCTATTTTAAATATTGTAAAGGATAAAGTTCATATAACAGGTTTTATGCGTGAGGAAATGTTGCTATTACATTTGAATAAAGGTTCAAAATGCTGGAGTTCTCTAGGAGTCTATGATTATCAGGAATTAGATTTTTATAATATTAAAAGTGATTCTTTAATCATTGTTCAGAAAGATGAACTGGAGATTAATCGATATCAGTATAAACGTATTTATAAAGATACACTTCAATATAAAGATGCCGAGGGAAAAGTGTTTTCGCTTACATTTACCATCAGAAAAAGTTCATATAGTAAGCATTATCATTTATTAACTGAAAAGACATCTTTGTTATTTGATAATAACTATGATATAGATCGGTATCTTTTAGATGAATTTGATGTTGCTTGCTCTTATTAAAAAAGTAGGTGGGGATATAAATGAAAAATATGATTCTGTTGGATATTGAAACGGGTGATTTTAACGTTGAATCGGGTATTTATGAAGTTGCTTTACTGGTTATAAAGGACGAAAAGATTATTACAAGTGAACATATTGCAGTGGTTGAAGATGAAGCTTCTATACATTTAGGCATGGGTGAAGGGTATACTGATATATCTGAAAACCCTTCAAAAATAAGGCAATTTAAAAATATAATTGATACTTATAAATATCCGATTGTTGCCCATAACGTATCCTTTGATAGAAAGTTTCTTGTTCATTATGGTTGGTTAGAGGATGATTATGAATGTTATGATTCCTTACGGGCAATTAAATACGCGAATCCTCATTTGTTTTCATATTCATTAAGATATCTAGTAGCTTTTTATAATACTAAACAACCGCTAACACACGTTGCATTGGACGATGTTAAAGCTCTTTATGAAGTGATTATAAAAGCGAATCCTACCAGATGGATTCCTTTGTACAAGGTTTCCCCTGAAAAATTTAAAAATTTTGTAGAGTCTACGACAAATGTGGATGGAGAAAGTACAGTTTTTCAGGATAAAAGAATCGTTTTTACCGGTGCAAGCCCTTTTCCAAGAGTATTGATGAAAGAAGTTGCTAAAAAATGTGGGGCAATTGTGACTGGAAGTGTATCAAAGAAAACAGATCTTTTGATTTGTGGAGAAAGCCCAGGTAGTAAATTAGATAAAGCACGTGAGTTAGAAATAGAAATTCAAACAGATGAATGGTTTATTGATGCTGTTTCGAAGGATTTAAGTTTAGAAACGGCTACAATCACACGTCAAAGGGTTGCTGCTGCTAAAGAAATAAATTCTTTTCCATACAGGAAAGTTCCTGAGTTAAAAGGAAAAGTTATCAATATAGCGTTGTTGCCTATTCGGATTCAAAATAAACTCGAAGATATTCTTATGAATCATATGGAAGTAGCAGGAGTTAATAAGGGTTCAACTGGATATAGGGTGGATACTATTATTTATTCTGATAATTGCGATTATGTTTTATTAAAAAAAGCAGAAGAATTAAAAATTAATACTATTCCTTTATCTGAATTTAATCGAATGTTATTGGATTAAAGCTAAATATAATTTATTAAAGAGGATAGAAGAAATATTAAAGGATTCGTTTGAGGTAAATTTTAAAAATGCTACTCAAATGACATTAAAATTGACTGATAAAATGATTAGGGGTGTGAAAAGGATGTTGAAAGTACAAGAAAAATCACTTGATTGGGCATTAAAACATATTGAGAAATATGGCGATACAAATATATTTCCAGTTCCTTTTGAATATCAAGCAATTCGTTATCTTTGGGAAAAGGATACTAAAGAACTTCCTAATGGTAGTAACTTCAAGAATTACTTGCAGGGTCAGGATCTATTAAATTGGCCAGTTAGAAGTTTTAAAAGAAGTTTGACACCTAAGCACAAGTATGGTTTCAGACTATCTACCTTACTAGACCCAATAGATACTCTATTTTACACTGCCTTAGTTTATGAAATAGGAGAAGATATTGAGGAAAGGCGTGTTCCAGTTGATAAAAATATCTGCTTCTCCTATAGATTTAAACCAACTGAAGAAGGAAGCATGTTTGATCCTGACATTAATTATGGGAAATTTTTAAATCATTGTGCTTCAAAAATTGATCCTTTAATAGGTGATGACTCTATTGAATATATAATTATAGCAGATATTGCTGATTTTTATCCGAGAATTTACCTTCATCCTTTAGAAAATGCTCTTAGCTCTTGTACTAGTAAGAAAAATCATGCAAAAGCTATTAAGCAGCTACTGAATAATTGGAATTACAGTATCTCCTACGGAATCCCGGTTGGGCCGAATGCTTCTGCTTTACTTGCAGAGTTAACACTTAATGACATTGATGAGGCATTACTCAGTGAGGGTGTAGATTTTTGTAGGTACGTAGATGACTTTAGAATCTTTTGTAAAACTAAAAAAGAAGCTTACGAGCATCTAGCACTCCTTGCTAATTTTTTATTTGATAATCATGGTCTTACCCTACAGCAACATAAAACCCGTATTATACCTGTAGAAGAATTTAGGGATAATTATTTGAAGAGTCAAGAATCAATGGAAATAGATAGCTTAAATAAGTTGTTTTGGGAGATCTTTGAAGAAGTAGGAATTGATGATCCATATACTACAATTTCTTATGATTCTTTACCAGAGAATCTACAAGAAGAGATTGATACAATGAACTTGGAATCCATACTGAAGGAGCAGTTAGAGACGGAGGATATTGACATTAAGACAGTTCCATTTGTTTTACGAAGGTTAGCCCAACTTCAAAATACTGAAGTATTAGATTTAGTGTTAGATAATACTGAAAAATTATACCCTGCTTTTAAACATGTTTTTAATTACTTAAATGATGTTAAGCTAACTAAAGAACAGAAAGAAAAAGTTAGCCAAAAGTTATACAATATATTGGATGAAACTATAATTGGCCATTTAGAATTCCATAGAATGTGGTTGTTTAGCACTTTTGCTAATGGCCCCCATTGGAAAATAGATCAATTACCTCATCTTTACAATGAATATTACGACGATTTTTCTAGAAGAGAAATTATTCTTGCACTTGGAGAAGCTAGTAAACAGTCATGGTTTAGGCCTAAAAAAAGAAACGCTTTGGAATTTCCTACTTGGCAAAAAAGAGCTTTTATTAAAGCAGCAAAATGTTTGCCAGGTGACGAAGCAAGTCATTGGTACCGTTCGATAATGCCTAGGCTTGATCCACTAGAAGTTGCCATTGTTAAATGGACACAAAAACAATAATGATAAACTTATATAGGCTATCTTTTTTTATGCAAATAAGGGCCTACACATAAATTGTACAGATTTTCTAGAAACAATGGAATTGAAAGAAACATTTTTCATAAAATCTGAAATGTTGGACTTAATAGAATATATTTATGCATAAATTAAGGGAAAAATATGGTAATATGAATTTATACATTAATTAAAATGGAGGGAAGTATATGGCCCATAAAATACTTCCCCAACCGTCATATATAGATATTTGTATCTTTTTGAAGGTAGTTGGGGGTAGAAAGGTATGGAAGTCACGAGATGGGAAAAGACTTTACACTTGGGACGAATTACACGGGGAATTAGAGGTTTTTAATAATAGAGGTAGACATTTAGGAAGTGCAGATGCAATAACTGGTGCATTTATAAAACCTGCAGTGAAAGGAAGGAAACTACATGTCTAAGTTGAAATTCATGGAAGCTTGTTTACAAGGTGAAGCATTACTGGAGGAAATAGATGATTATGTGGATGAATGGCATGATAGTGATTCAGATGAAGAAATCTATGATTACCTTGGTATGACAATTGAAGAGTACGGGGTATGGGTTGAGGACGATTCAATGCTAAAAACAATCTTTTATTCTAGGGAAATAGGTCAACCAATAACGAATCTTATTAGAGAAAACGATACTAGCAAACTTGTTGCTAGGGCAGCAAACCCTGAGGAAGCTATGAGAGTAAAAGAGTGGTTGCAAAGAACAGGTCGCTTATCCTAGGGGGGCTTTTAATAATTATGGCAACTCAACGCGAAAAAAAATTAGCAAAATTGATTCTAAAGAAATATTCACTTTCTCCACCTATCGATATTCATACACTTATAGAAAAATATGCAGTTTATGAAGAAGCTAATTTACCGAATGATGTAGATGCAATCTGTATTATGAACATTGAGAGACCCCTTGTAATATTAGATCGATTTAAATCCGAAAACCGAAAGAGATTTACCTTGGCACATGAATTAGGACATCTAATCATTCCATGGCACCAAGGAATGATTTCATGTCATACCGACCAAGATGATCGTGTTGATGGAGACTCATATCACAATATGGAAAACGAAGCAAACAGCTTTGCTTCGGAGTTACTAATGCCATCAGATTGGTTAGAAAATATTATAACAAACAATGATAATAAAAGTCTTGATGAAATAATTGACATAGTCTCCGACAATGCCCAGGTATCCAAAAGTGCCGCGTTCTTTTCTCTAAGAAACCATTTACCAAGTGGATATTTTTTCTTTATTAATAATAAACAATTAGGTTTTCACAGTCTCAAAAGATCAGAAGGAACAAACATTGTTATCCCAACTGTAAATAATACTTATGATATTAATTGGTTAAAAAGTTGCTCAATTGATCAAGGAGTTCTTAGTTTTAATTCTTTAGACATTTATTGGCTGAAGTTACCACAGGGACTTACGGATGAACAAATAGATGAAATCATTAAGGAATCCGATGAGATAGATATAAACAATATTTTCACTGAAATTGAAAATAGGGAAAATGGATTATTTGCAGCTACTTTTCAACAATTATTACTATCCCTTCCAACAGGATTCGCTTTAGCTGTAATTGGAGAAGAGTATTATAGAACTTATGTGTCTCATGATACCAAAATCAGAGTACCTATTTTTGAAAAAAAAAGACAAGTATATGAATGGTTTAAGGATTATTCATATAGACATGGAATATTTAAGTATAAAGATTATGTATATATATGGGGTCACTTTGTTGTCGATACTCCGAAAAATACTATTCAAGATGTAAGAGTTTCAACTGAAATATTTAATAAAATTCTTGATGACTGTTATAGTAATGGAAAAAAAGAAGAGAAATTAAAAGTTAGACGAAGTATAAGTGGAATAATAGGCGCACTAAATAATGATGCACCTGATGATTTTGAGGAATTCTACAGAAAATTTAAAGAGAGGTTTATTGGTGTTGAACGTTTCAAAAAAGTGTATGAACATCCAGAGTTTGATGTCTTTGTCATTAAGAAAATCAAGGAACTCATAAAAAGAAAAAAGAGCTGAATAATTATTACACTCTACCTCCATCATTTTTTGATGAGACTGCACAAAAATTGCACAGATTTTCTAGAAACAATGGAATTAACAGAAACAGTTTGTATAATTAAACATCGGAAACCTGATTTAATGGACTTAATGGAACCAATTTATGCATAAATACTGTATAAAACTCTCGCTAGAGAATTGACAGGGTAGAGGTCCAATAAATTATTAAATTTTGAGTTATATAACGCCATTTAATTTTATGGACCCTGTTGTATTAAAACAATAGTATGAAAATAGGTTCTAGCGTGGGTAAGACCCTGTACTTTTTGAAAGTTGATAAACTCACCATACACCCCATGTGTTGCCAAATACACTCTGGACACATGGAATGTGCTACGCAATTAACACTCAAATAGTCTGCGAATGTTATTCAACTCTTGCTGGGGTGCGGAAACAAAGACGAATAACAAAGGGGCACCTCAAAGTCAAAAAACAAAATATGAGACCGCCCCTTTTCTAGTTAAACCAGTATTCTTCCTTAGAGAATCTTTTACTAATAAATGCTAACATTTTTGCTAACGCAATTAAGTTGAAAGTGTAAATTCAAATGAAATATGTTACAAAAAAATTCATGATAAACACTGAAGTTTTGGAGCATCACGTTATATGCAAATTTTCACATAGCTTCTTTGGGTTTTGTTTTATTAGCAAATAGTCCGTAAAAGTACACTTTTACGGACTATTTAAATTTTCTATTAAAAGGTATCATTTAACGTTCGTAAATAACTAAAAAACATTTATGAACGTTCACTTTATTACATATATATTTACGAACGATTTAATGTATAATAGAGAAAATGTTGCTTGCTCTTTTTAAAGGTGGTTGCAAAAATGGAAACGAGAAGAATGGGATACATACGAGTTAGTAGTAAGGATCAAAATGAAGAACGACAAATGGCTGCAATGAAAGAGAACGGTATTACTGAACGTGATATTTTTATTGATAAGGTTAGTGGAAAAGACTTTCAACGTGAAAATTATCAATTACTCTGATTATTGCGGATGAATAGAGCCACTTGTGCGGAGTTTTGAGCCAGTGATTGCGGAAGATAGAGCCACCGTTTGCGGACGGGAGAGCCAACAATATAAATTAGAGCGACCTCTTGTATAATAAAAGTTGCATGCAAACAAGCATGACTATTATACAGGAGGTTTTTTTATGGCTAATTGTCGTAAGGTTCTGGAATTGTATTTTGAAGGAATCAGTCAAAGAACGATCAGTTCTAGTACTGGTCATTCAAGAAACACAGTTTCTGAAGTCGTTCAATGTGCCACAAAACGTGGTGTGGAGAAATTGAACACACGATGACCAATCAATGGTTAGAAGCGTTTCTCTTTCCAGAGAAACAGGCTATTGAGAAAGGGTACTTCCCAGTTGATTGGGAAAAGTGCATAAGGAATTACAGAAAAAGAATGTCACTTTGACTTTATTGCACCATGAGTATGCAACGGAAGCACGTGAAGGTGGTAAGATTCCTTATGCCTATCGAACATTTGCAGAGAAATATGGAAATTATGCGAAGAAAAAACGACCTGACTCGTGCTCGTAAATGTGAATGCTACTCTTTTTCTATTTCAGTTAACTCATTCCCCATATAAAATCTCCTTTAATTCATCAATTGAGTAAGGAGGGTTTCGTTTATGTAACATAGCATGACAATTAGGACATACTGGGCGTAAATCAGTAATAGGGTTAACTTCATATTCTTTACCAATTTGGCTTATTTCTACTATGTGATGAACGTGGATAAAACCTTCACCAATTTCACCATAGGTTTCATAAAAATTAAATTCACAAATGGAACAAGTAAATCCGTAGTGTTCAATACATGTCTGTCTAGCTAAAGGGTTTCTTTCATAAAGATTGACCGATATAGTTTTAGTAGCCCCTTCTTTTAATATTATTGGGTTTGTAACCTCTTGTGGGGTTTGCATATTATTAAGAAGGTTTGTAACATCATTAAAAATTTTTGCTTTTAAAGGAATTGAGGAACCTTGAAATCCCTCAGTTAAATATTTATCGTATTCTATATTAAGTTGAGATAAGTTATTTAAGGAAATGGGTTCTTCTAGAAGATTAAACAAATATTTAATAGGTACTCTATACTTAGCTTTTTGTCTATCCTCTTCTTCATACCAGTATCCTTTTTTGTCACTAGACATTAGTTTAGGTTTTCCTATTACTTCAACTAGGG
Source organism: Oceanobacillus sp. CF4.6 (assembly GCF_051262635.1). Classification (NCBI taxonomy): domain Bacteria; kingdom Bacillati; phylum Bacillota; class Bacilli; order Caryophanales; family Bacillaceae; genus Oceanobacillus; species Oceanobacillus sp. CF4.6. Next base: position 32,058 of record NZ_JBIMEX010000017.1, read on the forward strand.
CATATATACCAGTAGTTAACTTTGACTTATCGTTAAGTTGCTTTTTTGTTCTGTTATCTATTCCCACTCTTATAACACCAAGGTCACCAATAACAAATGAATCTTTGTCGCTATCCCTTATGGAGAATGTGTCATATATTTATCCTGACTTTAAGAAGTCATCAATTGCCCACTTTTCAGGATTACAAAAAAACGTCCAATATCCCGTAGGAGAAAGTCTAGAGCTGTTTGTTCTGGTAGTTTCTATTTGATTAGACTCAAACCTTTTAACATTTTCATCAGTTGTAAAACTAAAAGTTTTCTCCTCATTATAACGCCATGATTTGCCTTCAAAAATCCCCCTATGTACGGCAGGAAATGACTTAGTTTCTTTACCTAGATAATCCTTTAACCAATTAGCAAGCTTTCTGTATTGAAGGTAGTTCTTTTAGTTCAATGTTGTTTTCAAAAATAATTACAGGTTTATCTCTTTTATTAACAGCTTTTGGTCTCCTAAGTTCCATTTTTATACCCCAACCTAACTTTATATTTTTTATTAAATACTAGCTAGAGAATATCTTACCATAATGTTCTCTAATAAATTCCTTAGTATTAAGCTCATTTCTAATTCATTTCTTCCACTGTTAAAGGTTAGCATGTTTCATTTAAAACTTCGGGAATAATAAAACAAGATATTTCCTCGGTAGTTGGATAAACATGTTAAAATTTGCGGAGAAGGTAAGGTTGATGTTAGATTAAAGAAACTATTAAGTTTATTCAATGGAACAAACATAAAAACGGAAAAATACTGTAAAAAGAACATGATACCAGCTATAGAAGAATTATTACTTGAGGTGATATTTTGTCAAACTATAATGTCAATAATAGTACGGTGAACATTTTAATCGGCTGGATTGAAGAGGATATTGTTGCAATACCCGAAATCCAGAGACCTTTTGTATGGAAACCATCCAAGGTAAGAGACCTTTTAGATTCCTTATATAAAGATTATCCTATTGGATATATCATTACTTGGCAGAATCCAGATGCCCGTCTAAAAGATGGTACGATTTCTCAAGGTAAGAAAATTCTGATTGATGGGCAGCAGCGAGTTACGGCTTTGATGGCGGCTATTGCTGGTAAAGAAGTTGTTGATAATAACTATAAGAAAAAAAGAATAATAATAGCCTTTAATCCAATAGAGGAAAAATTTGAGGTACAGAACCCTGCAATATTAAAAGATAAGAAATGGATACCTGATATAGCGAAAGTTTTTCAGCAGGAGTTTGACACATTTGATTTTATTCATTCTTATTGTGAATTGAATCCCGAGTTGAATAAGAATGAATTGAACTCTATTCTTCAGAAACTTACCCAGGTTAAATATAGTTCCATCGGAATAATTGAATTAGCTCATACGTTGGATATAGAAACCGTTACTGAAATATTTATCCGTATAAACTCAGCTGGTGTCAATCTTAGTCAAGCAGATTTTGCTATGTCCAAAATATCGGTGAATGATAAATATAATGGACCATTAATTAGAAAAACCGTTGATTATTTCTCCCATTTAATTAAGAGTCCTGCAATCTACGATAATATCAGGGAGAACGATGAAGAGTTTACAGCCACAAATAATTTCAACAAAATTAAATGGGTAAAAGAATATAATACAAATATTTATGAACCAAGCTATTCTGATGTACTACGTGTAGCATTCACCTTTAAGTTTTTACGTGGACCCCTCTCCAATCTGGTTAGCCTGTTATCAGGACGTGATTTTGAAACACGGGAATATAAAATTGAAATAGTTGAAAACTCTTTTAAAGCTTTAAATGATGGAGTCTTGAAATTTGTAGATGAAACCAATTTTAAACGTTTCGTTATGATATTAAAATCAGCAGGAATTATTCATACAAAGTTAATACGTTCTCAAAATGCATTAAACTTTGCCTATGCTTTATTTTTATTATTACGTGAAAGAAATATCAACGGTTCTGAAATAAATAGAATTGTCCGTAAATGGTTAGTAACTTCTATACTAACAGAAAGGTACTCTGGTTCCGCTGAATCTATGTTCGATTTTGATATAAAGAGATTTGCTGCTCAATCGGACCCAATGGATTATGTTAAATCAGTAGAAGCCGGGGAGCTATCAGATGCTTATTGGAGTAATATTCTAACAACGAATTTAAATACTTCTGTAACAAGCAGTCCGTACTTTAACTTATTTATAATGGCTCAAATTTATGATAATGACAAAGCTTTTTTATCGAAGTCAATCACTGTACAACAATTAATCGAAGAGCGCGGAGACGTGCATCACGTGTTTCCCAAAAAGTATCTACAGAAAAATGGTTACAACAATAGAAGACAATATAATCAAATAGCCAATTATGTCTATACAGAACAGGTTGTAAATCTAGCTATAAAGGACGAAGCCCCGAGTAATTATATGGATCATGTAAAATTGCAACTAAATGATATGAAATCAAGAATTGGAGAAATCACTAATACGGAGCAATTAAAAATGAACATGAAAATGAATTGTGTACCAGACTCCCTCTTTAATATGGATGCGAGCAACTTTGAAACATTTTTAGAAGAGAGAAGAGAGTTAATGGCAAATAAAATAAAAAATTTCTATGAAAATCTATAACCTAACATTATAAAACAACTTTGGTGGCTGCCACATACTCAAACATTAGTATTTGAATAAATTCAAAACTCGTCTTTTATTTAAGGCGAGTTTTTTAAAAATCATTTTGAGAGTCTTATTATTAGCCTTTTAAATCATTGTCTATTATTTTTGGTCTACCATCTTTGTTTATTCAATTGAATATAGAACTCTTTTTAAATGAAGGTGCCAATATTAAAGATTGGGATGTAATGTTTTAGTTCAGAAAAAACGAATCAATGTTTATTGACGTATTAAATAAATTAGTAGAAGATTAAATAACGATATTACTAAAAATATTCAAGCGGATATTGTCGTGTTAGATATGCCATTGCTGGATACTACCCAATACAAAGACAGTATGGGAACCTTTATTGCTGACCTTGTATTGCAAATTTTGTCCTGGATGGCCCAAGAAGAAAGGGATCGCATTCGAAAACGGCAACGAGAAGGTATTGATACAGCATTAAAACAAGGTAAGATATTTGGAAGACCGGAATTCCAAGTGACAGATGCTTTTCGGAAAGCATACAAGGAATGGAAAGAAGGGAAAATTACAGCAACGCGGGCCATTCAAGAAGCAGAGGTCAAGAAAACAACTTTTTATAAGCTAGTTAAACAAATGGAAGAGCATTCAACATAGACTATGACTACACTAAAGTCGGTAAATCCATGTTTTTGGGCAGGAAAAATGTAGTTGTTGTCGGTGGGGGACGTGTGCTGATTATGTCGATATTTTGTATAAAGTCGGCAGTTAATCAAACATTCCTCCCAACTAAAATGGAATAAAGATTATTATTTAAGCAACCTTCTGGAAGCTACTATCTTAATGAGCAAAAACAGATGTAGACTCTGGAGTGACTGAGAAAATTATCAAAAAAGGTGGGTACATATGAAAGGATTGAATGGTAAAAAAATTGGTGTTGCAGCAGAACGTAGAGCGGAAGCTATTTCGACACTCATTCAAAAATATGGTGGTACGCCAATCGCATTTCCTATTCAGGGAGAACAGAAATTAAACGAAAGTATCTGTGAACAAAATATAAAAGAGTTATTGGCTAAACCTTTTGACATGGTTGTACTAACGACAGGCGTTGGTGCTGAAACGTTGGAAAATACGGCTCAACGACTTAATTTGGATTCTAATTTCATAGAGAAACTCGGTAACACAACTTTGGCAATTCGCGGTAGTAAAACAGTGAAATGGATAAAAAAATACTCTCTTTCAGCTAAATATACCTCTGAGGATGGTACCATGGAGAATCTGCTTACTTCTTTGGCTTCTGAACAGCCTAACAAGGATAAACACTTATTTCTCCAAGCTTATAACCAAGGGGATGTTATTTTAAAAAAAGCACTTGAGGATCTTGGATATGATGTCTATCTGTCAAAACCATATCATTATAGGGCTCCAGATGACAAAACATTACACGGCTTGAAAAAGGCAGTTACCGAACAAACTTTAGATGCAGTTATCTTTACAAGTAAAACGCAGGTGCAGAACCTTTTTCAAACTACTGAAGGTGAGATAGTGAAAGCTTTTAATGAAAATGTCTTAGCCGTTGCGGTTGGAAAAGTAACCGCTGCTGAACTTAAAATTAAGGGAATCAATAACGTTTTTCAATCTGAAAAACAAAAAATGGGAGCAATGATCGTAGAACTTAGTGAACATTATAAAAAGGTGTCGATTCATTAGTCTATGTTATTCATATATGGTCATTAAAGTATCCCTAAATAAATTGTAAGGATAGGGGGACTTTGCCCTAAATACTAATAGTACACCTATAAGTAACTATGATTGTCTCAACAATAAGGGTAGATTGGTGCTTTTTGCTAATTCTAGGTAGTTCATATAAACAAAAAAATTTATTTAAAATATCGTCCAGCTATGCTTCAAACTGGGCGGTATTTTTTGTTCCATTTTCTTTGGTACATGTCATAAGAAAGGAACAGAAGTTATTAACGTAAAACGACCATCAATAATCATACTAGTTGATAGTCGTTTTTGTTGGTTGGTACATTAGTATTTTCGATTTAATATCCATTAAAATTTTAGTGTGATTTTTACCCTAATCTATTAGGGTGCAATAGCCAGCTACAAATGTTTTTTAATTTGTGCTAGAACTGCTGTGGCTAGTTTGTTTGTATCTTTAAAATCTCTTGAATCGATGGGATCAGAGTAATGGACAAAAACTTTTGCTGGTGAATTCTTGCCCTTCTTTCCTATCAATTTATAAGAATCCTTAAAGGTCACAGGAACGACTTTAACCCCTGATTTAATCGCCATTCGTAAACTACCCGATTTAAAGTCTCCAATTTCAGGACCTTTACTTCTAGTTCCTTCTGGGAAAACTGCTATTGAACTACCTGATTTTAAACTTTCTATTGCTTGGTTAATAGCCTTTAGGGAACTACGAGCGTTATCCCTGTTGATAAACACGCATCCTCGTTCTTTCATCCAATAACCTAACAACGGAATTTTCTCCATTTCTTTTTTAGCAACAAAAGCCATCGTTTGAGGTGCTGTTGAATATAAAATTGGTATATCCATATTACCTTGATGGTTGCCAACATATAATACAGGTTCATCTAAAGGAATATTTTCTTTTCCAGTTATTATAAGGTCGGCACCTGAAATTTTAATTAAATTGTTTGTGCATTTTAGAATAATTTTATCCATTAGTTCTAGTTTTTCTTTGCTCTTACCTGCCTTGTTTAATTTATTGATAGTAAATGATTTATTTGCTTTACTTAAAATATAACCCCACATGTATCCTTGAAATAATAGAGTACGCATATTTATTCCTCTTTTCAATCATATTTATGTAATCATAAAAGAAATGAACAAATTAAATAAGTCACAAGTGTCACTAGTTGATATGGAATATGTCACATTATGAGGGGGAATATCGGTTGCATTTTTTCAAGTGAGCAGGTGATTTAGGAAAGAGGGTGGAATACTCTTTCTGTTCTGATTCTTTGTTTAATTTATACCGTACAGGGGTATAGTATGATATGATTGTGATAATTGAGGTGGAATAAACTACATAAAGTCTTCTCAAACTAGAATGATTGAAGGAGTGAAAACAATGGAAAAGCAAGGTAACGGAAAGAATAAACACCTTCATGAGCATGAAGGACATAATGAGCAAAGTCATTCACATCACCATCATAGTGAACATGAAAGTCATGAGACACACAATCACAGCAAACTTGATCATCACAATGGTAGCGAACATGGGGGAGACGTGAATCATCCTCCTAATCAACATGAACATAGTTCGCATGAAGGACATGAGAACAACAACGAACATGAACACCACCATCACGGTGGGCATGGACATGGAAGCAGCCATGCAGGTCATCATGAACATATGATTGAAGACTTTAAAAAGCGCTTCTGGGTATCCCTCGTTTTGGCGATACCAATTTCTTATTTGTCAGAAATGATTCAAATGCTTTTTGGATATGAAGTTAACTTTACTGGTGACACTTTATTATTATTCTTACTTTCAACGATTGTCTTTTTCTATGGTGGTAAACCTTTCTTACTAGGTGCATGGGATGAATTAAAAGCAAGAACCCCAGGAATGATGATGTTAATTTCTTTAGCTATTGTAACCGCATATGTATATAGTACATTGACAGCCTTCTTCATTGAAGGTAGTGACTTCTTCTTTGAATTGGCTACGTTAATTGTCATTATGTTGCTCGGACATTGGATTGAAATGAAATCGATTATGGGTGCTTCGAAAGCCCTGGAAGAGTTAATAAAACTTATGCCAAAGGAAGCACATAAACTGGATGCTTCTGGAAACATTGTAGAAGTTTCTGTTGAAGAGTTGTTACCAGGCGATCAAATTTTAGTTAAATCTGGAGAAAAGATTCCACTAGATGGAGAAATTTTTGAAGGGGAATCAACAGTTGATGAATCCATGCTTACTGGAGAATCTGTTCCTGTCGAAAAAGGACCTGGTATGGAAGCTATTGGTGGTGCGGTGAACGGTGAAGGTGTACTAAAAATAAAAGTTAGTAAAACAGGTAATGATACGTACCTTGCTCAAGTGATTCAATTAGTTAGTGACGCTGAGAAAACGAAATCAAAAGCCCAAGGATTTGCCGATATTGCTGCCAAATGGCTATTTTATGTTGCAATCGTCACGGGAGCCATAACATTAGCTTATTGGGCAATAACCGGTGATTTTGAATTTGCTTTAGAGAGAATGGTTACGGTCCTGATTATTGCTTGTCCACATGCACTAGGTCTAGCAGGTCCGTTGGTTACTTCAAGATCTACATCAATCGCAGCGAAAAAAGGATTGTTAATTCGCAATCGTACCCCATTTGAAAGTGCTTGGAAAGTGGATCGTGTTGTATTTGATAAGACTGGTACGTTGACGGAGGGAAACTTCGGTGTGACGGATGTACATCCAAGCAATGGTGTAAATGAGGAAGAATTATTGAAATTAGCTTACTCTGTTGAAACACAATCGGATCATCCAATTGCAAAAGGTATTGTGAAAGAAGGAAAAGAACGAAACATAGACTCCTACCATGTAACAGATTACAGAAACTTAACTGGGAAAGGATTAACGGCTAACGTAAATGATTCAGAAATCGCAGTTATTAGTCCAGGAGCTATGAGAGCGAAGAAGATTTCTTTTGAAGAAAAAACCTATGAAAAACTTGCCCAGCAAGGGAAAACAGTTGTTTTTGTACTAAAGGATAATGTACTGCAGGGAATGATCGCCTTAGCAGATATTATCAGAGAATCGTCTTACACAGTCATTAAAGAATTGAATGAACGTGGTATAGAAACAGTAATGATGACTGGAGACAATAGCCGAGTAGCAAATTATGTAGGTGAAAAACTCAGGATTTCAAAAGTGATTGCAGAAGTTCTACCACATGAAAAGTCGAATAATGTGAAGGAGTTAAAACAAGGTGGAAAAAAAGTTGCCATGATTGGTGACGGAATTAATGATGCGCCTGCCTTAGCGGAGGCTGATTTAGGTATTGCAATAGGTGCTGGTACGGATGTTGCAATTGAAACTGCTGATGTTGTACTAGTAAATAGTAATCCAGTAGATATCTTAAATATAATTAAGCTGTCTAAAGCAAGTCGTAGAAAAATGGTTCAGAACTTAGGATGGGCTGCTGGATATAATATTGTTGCCATTCCTCTAGCTGCTGGTGTTTTGTATAATATTGGCATTGTGATAACTCCAGCAATTGGGGCAGTAGTTATGTCATTAAGCACAATTGTTTGTGCAATTAATGCTCAATTGTTGAAGATTGATTAAAATAAAACTAGGTTTTCATTGACTAAGTAGAGTTCCTGCTTAGTCTTTTTACTAAATCCCTTCCATTTGACGTCAATCCCAATATCACTATAAAACTCCTCAAAGTTATTATAGTTAACGGTTGTCATCTGAACATGCGGCTAAAAAGATAACTCCTATAATAACAGTTAGAATAGTTATTTTTTCATCTCTTTTTCCTTATATATCGCAAGTCTACTGTGACAAACAAAGAAATTTGAAAGCGGCGTAAAAAAATAAACTTAGGAAAATGATTTCCCATGAATGAACGTTTTTATTCTTCATATAATGAACCATTAGGACGAGATTCATAAAGGGGAATTATAGATGCCAAATTCACTATATGTTACATTCATAGGTATTTTTATTTTAACGATTTGGATTATATGGAATACTATCTATCACCGAAAGAAAATAACAGTGATGACCGGAATGATGATTTCGATGGTACTGGGGATGGGTGTTGGGTTAACCATGGGGGTAATACTTGGCATTCTACTGGCAGGCGATTTGTTTTCCTCCACTCTATTGGCGATGATAATAGGAATTGCAGCCGGTTTCCTTGCAGGTTTGCCGATTGGTTTGATGGCGGTTTTAGACGGAACATTAGCGGGAATGATGGGTGGGATGATGGGTGCGATGCTAGGGGAAATGATTGCTCCTGAGCACCAAAATACTTTAATAAGAATCATGTTCCTGTTATTGACCGGTACAATCATTATTCTGTTTCAATTAATGCAACAGGAATTTATAAAAAGCCCACATTATTGCTGAGTCATCCTGTTGTCATGACCGTAGTATTTGTACTTTTTATTATCGGATATAATCAGATGGGATCAGTGATTCCATCTTCACATTCACCGAATAGCAATAACAACCATCACAGTATGAGTACGAACAACTTAGTGATACAGGCTGACGAATACTCTTTTTCCCCAAGTCATACACAGATAATAGCCGGAGAAGAGATAACGATAACTCTAGATAATATCGGAGAATTGGAACATGAGTTGAAAATAAAAGAAGTGAATAGTTCACATAATCACCAAAAGAATAATGATGAAATTCATGTTCATAGCATGGCAGGAGAGCAACAGGAAATTTCATTTACTCCGGTTTCTCCTGGTGAATACAGTTATATTTGCACAATCCCAGGGCATGCAGAGGCCGGCATGATCGGAATAATTGAAGTTTCATCCTCGTAAATCAGAGGTGGGTTAAAATTATTAAAATATAAATAATAAGCTTAAGAAAGGAGAGATTGAAGAGTCAATCCTTTCTTTTTTAAGTAGTACCAAGGATTAGTGTTCAGCAATAATAACAAGGTTTCAGGAATAAATAAACTGAAATATTAGATTCGAATTATATTTTTGTATTAGTACACTGGAATTATTCGAAGTTGTGTTATACTAAAGAGGTAGTTTGGTAGCAAATGGTAACAAGCATACGGATGCTATCTAAAATCAATGACAATAGTTAATACTTTACTTTAGTAAAGTGAAATACAAAAGATAACGTAAAAGAGTCATTTCAGGTGTGAAGGATCGATTAGTTTTTCAATTAATAAAAACTATTGGAGGAATGACTGACATGAAAAAGATTGGGTTTTTAATGAGTACGAAAGAAAATGAAAAAAGGAGAGCTTTATTACCTCATCATATTGCTTCTATTAAAAATAAAAAATTTTTATTTTTTGAAAGTGGCTATGGTAACTTGCTAGGTTATACAGATGAAGATTATAGATCAGCAGGAGCAAACGTTGTTTCCAAACGTGAAATATTGAGCATAGATGTAATCTGTGATCCTAAAGTAGGGGATGCTAGCTATTTAAACGAACTTAGTCATGGAAAAACAATATTTGGTTGGGTGCATACGGTACAAAGTCAAGAAATAACTGATATATTAACAGGAAATGGCCTTACCGCAATAGCGTGGGAGAATATGTTTGAACAAGGTCGACATAGTTTCTGGAGAAATAATGAAATGGCTGGAGAAGCTTCGGTGCTACATGCCTTTTCCCTGTTTGGAAAAATGCCATATGATTGCAAAGTGGCTTTGATAGGAAGAGGAAACAGTGCTAGGGGAGCGTCAAGAATATTAACTTCATTAGGTGCAGATGTAACTGTATACGATAGAAATATGGAGAAATTATTAAGAAAAGAGCTAGGGAGTTACGATGTTGTTGTAAATGCGGTTTTATGGGATATTAATAGAGATGATCATTTAATATATAAAGAGGATCTTTTGATAATGAAGAAACCATCAATGATAATTGATGTAAGTTGTGATCGAAAAGGTGGTATTGAATCGAGTGTTCCTACATCAATAGAAAATCCAACTTATATAGTGGATGGTGTACTTCACTATATCGTCGATCATTCCCCAGCTTTATTTGCCTATACGGTTTCTGAGATTCTTGGAAAAGAACTAGTTAAATATATTGATATTATTATCGAAGACAGAGTTAAAGAAAATGAAGTTTTAAGTAACGCAATTATTGTAGAAAATGGGAAAGTAATGGATCAAAAAATTATTGAGTACCAGAATAATAAAACGTATGAAAAAGTATGACATCTCCATAGGGACCTTTAGATTTCCGAAGCTTCCTGCTTTGCCTTTATATAATAGAAAACAAAAAGAGAGGTTTTACCAACATTTGGTAAAGCCTCTCTTTTTGTTAATGGATGTTTCTGTATAACCCGATTACTTTTCCTAAGATGGTTACATTAGGATAGATTAAAGGGTCCATAGTAGCATTTTCAGGCTGCAAACGTATATGGCCTTTCTCCTTGAAGAAACGCTTCACCGTAGCCTCATTATCTTCTGTCATAGCAACTACAATATCACTGTTATCAGCTGTGTTTTGCTGTTTCACGATTACCATATCGCCATCAAGTATTCCCGCTTCTATCATACTTTCACCATCAATGACTAGTACAAATAAATTGTCATCAGGACTGGCAGTAGAACTAGGAAGTGGAATAAACTCCTCGATGTTTTCAACTGCTGTAATAGGAAGCCCTGCAGTTACCTTACCGATTACAGGAGCATAGCGTGCTTCGTTTTTCGGGATCTGATTCTCTTCGTTTAGGTCGATAATTTCTATTGCCCTCGGTTTGGTAGGATCTCTTCGAATGAAACCTTTGCTTTCTATTCTTTCCAGGTGACCATGTACGGTCGAACTTGAAGCAAGACCAACAGCTACTGCTATTTCACGAACGGAGGGTGGATAACCTTTTTGTTTAACTTCACTTTTTATAAAATCAAGAATCATTTGCTGTCTTTTTGAAAGTTTTGTCATCTAGTGCTCACCTCTCACATAGGATTTATTAATGATAGTTTACCATTTTATTATTGTATAAGCAAACATTCGTTCTAAAATTCGTTGACAGGACATATGTTCGGTAGTATACTTTAAATAGGCGAACAATAGTTCTAAAAAATTCAAAGGGGGACTATACCATGTTTGAAAAAATTTCAAAAACGGATGCTTTCTATTTAGTTGCTTTTGCATTATCATTGGGTTTCCTATACTTTTCCATGATTATTAGTGGGTAAATTTTAATGAAAGAGGGGCATTGGTTTGAATGCAGTAATATACTGTCGTGTCAGTACAGACAAGAAAACACAGGAAACATCATTGACGCGGCAAAAACAGGAATTGCTCCGACTTGCCGATAAATATAATTTTACTGTCATCGACTCTATTGAAGAACAGGTGAGTGGATACGAAATCGAGCGGGAAGGTATATTTAAAATGTTGGATTATTTTTCTGAAAAGAAAGCGGATTGCTTATTGATTCAGGATGAAACAAGACTCGGCAGAGGGAATACGAAAATCGCTCTATTTCACCAGCTTCAAAAATTAAATATCTCCATTTATACGGCAATTCATGATGGTGAACTGGAATTGACGGAGTCGGATTCAATGGTGCTTCAGATTGTAGGCATTGTCGAAGAATATCAACGTAAAATTCATAATATGAAAATAAAAAGAGGTATGAAAAAAGCAGTAAGTGAAGGATATGATCCGAGACGCAACCTTTCCAATAACAATAAGGCTCCGGGCAAGGAACGTATTTCTTTTCCAATTGAAGAGGTTATCCGTCTACGCGAAAATAAACTTACCTTTGATGAAATAACTAAGACGCTAAACGGTTTAGGCTATCATGTATCTAAAGCTACCGTACATAGGAGATATAGGGAAGCTCAAAATACTTGAATATCCAATCTTGGTAGAGTACGATGGAAAGGCAGGAATATACAAAATTCCCGCCTTTTTAATTTTGTTAAATTTACCGGGAGGGTAAAAAAATGCTATCGAAAGAAAAGCTGGAGCGGATTAATATATTGGCAAAAAAATCTAAAAATGAAGGTTTATCCGATGAGGAAAAAGTGGAACAAAAAAAACTGAGAGAAGAGTATTTAAATAATGTTAGAGGCTCATTCAAAAATCAGTTTAAATCAATGACCGTCGTAGATCCTGAAGGCAATGATGTAACCCCACAAAAAGTTCGAGACCTTCAGGAAAGAAACAAAAAACACTAAGAATACTAAAAATATATTTAATAATCATTCAAGTTAATTTGGTTGATAAACTAATTATAAGAAATTACTTGTTGCAAACGACATTTCATTATAGAATGTATGTGGATACTTAATTTCCTTAAAAAATGGAAGGAGTAATATTATGTCAGAAAATATCGAACAGTTATCAGTTAATACGATTCGTACATTATCTATTGATGCAATAGAAAAAGCTAATTCAGGTCATCCAGGTCTACCTATGGGGGCAGCACCGATGGCATACACACTTTGGACGGATTTTATGAATCACAATCCGAAAAGTTCAAAATGGTTTAACAGAGATAGATTTGTACTATCTGCCGGACATGGTTCTATGTTGCTTTACAGCTTGCTCCACTTATCCGGATATGACGTTAAAATTGACGATTTAAAAAACTTCCGCCAATGGGATTCAAGAACACCAGGACATCCCGAAGTAAACCATACGGATGGTATTGAAGCTACAACCGGTCCACTTGGTCAAGGTCTTTCAATGTCTGTCGGAATGGCAATGGCGGAAGCACATCTTGGAGCAAAATTTAACAAAGAGGACATATCTGTTGTAGATCATTTTACATATGCTCTTGTTAGTGACGGTGACTTGATGGAAGGTATTTCCCATGAAGCTGCATCACTTGCAGGACATTTAGGCTTAGGTAAATTAATTGCACTATATGATTCCAATGATATCTCACTTGATGGTGATTTAAACCGTTCCTTCTCTGATAATACAGATCAACGCTTTAAAGCTTATGGTTGGCAGGTTATCCAAGTAGAAGATGGTAACGATTTAAATGCAATCCGAAGCGCGATTAAAGAGGCTCAAGCTAACACAGAACAACCGACTTTAATTGAAATTAAAACGATTATTGGTTATGGTTCACCAAATAAATCTGCTTCTGCATCCTCCCATGGTGCACCACTTGGATTGGATGAAGTGAAGTTAACAAAAGAATATTATAAATGGACACATGAAGATTTCCACGTACCTGAAGAGGTATATGCAGACTTTAAAGGGAAAATTGTGGACAATGGTATAGAAAAAGAATCCGAGTGGAATAAATTAGTTGAAAACTATAAAGAAAAATATCCAGAACTTGCAGAGGAATTTGAATTAGCATTAAAAGGTGAACTACCTGCTAATTGGGACAAAGAGCTTCCTGTATACAAGCCTGAAGAAAAAGCACTTGCAACACGTGCATCTTCTGGTGAAGTTCTAAATGCAATTGCAAAATCAGTTCCTAATCTTTTCGGAGGAAGTGCAGATTTAGCAGGTTCAAATAAAACGAACTTGAATGATGATGCTGATTTCACGCGTAAAGACTATTCAGGCAGAAACATCTGGTTTGGTGTACGTGAGCATGCGATGGGTGCAGCACTAAATGGTATGGCATTACACGGTGGTCTCAACGTATATGCTGGTACATTCTTTGTCTTCAGTGACTACTTAAAACCAGCAATTCGTTTAGCTTCTATCATGAATGTGCCGGTTACGTATGTGTTTACACATGATTCTATTGCGGTTGGAGAAGATGGGCCAACACATGAACCTGTCGAACAATTAGCAGGATTGCGTGCCATTCCTGGACTATCATTGATACGACCAGCTGACGGAAATGAGACACAGGCAGCATGGAGACTTGCAATCGAATCTACTGATCAGCCGACTGCATTAGTTTTAACAAGACAAAATTTACCTACACTAGAAGGTACAAAAGAAAATGCATATGAAGGTGTTAAAAAAGGTGCCTATGTAGTAAGTAAATCAGATAAAGAAACACCTGATGCACTACTAATTGCAACGGGTTCTGAAGTGCAGCTTGCAGTAAGATCTCAACAAGCTCTAAAAGAAAAAGGTATTGATGTAAGTGTTGTAAGTATGCCATCATGGGATCGTTTTGAACAACAAGACGTGGCATATAAGAACGAAGTAATTCCACCACAAGTGAAAGCGCGTGTTGGAATCGAAATGGCTTCATCATTTGGTTGGGCACGTTATGTTGGTGACCAAGGAGCTGTTATCGGAATAGATCGTTTCGGTGCTTCTGCTAATGGCGATAAAGTGATCGAAGAATATGGCTTTACAGTAGAAAATGTAATCAGTCATGTTGAAAAAGTTTTAAAATAGCATAAAAAGATGGTTCCGTCTGGAGCCATCTTTTTGCTTTTTTATATCAAAAAGCGCATCCGTAAGTAATCCCCTCTTGATTCGACAAAAGTAGTTGAAATTTGCATTATAAAGTGACAAGATTTTGTTCCCTTTTTATTTATAATAGAGGATAAGAGGGAGGAATAGAAATGAATGAGTACTCTATTTATTGGATTGAAGAAGAAGTTGCCAAAAGTTACTTTCATAAAAGTGATATCCTATTACGATTTTTGAAAGAATATGAAGCTGAACCGAGCAGAAGTGATTTGAAATCCCAGTACTTATACATTACTCGTCAAGTTCAGTATCAGGAAATTATTTCTCACTTGAATAATCTTGCACCAAAAAATATAACTGTTCATTCGGTTGGACAAATCATACATATTAAACGAAAAGATCAGTCCATCCTGGTCCAGATAGAAAATGGGTTATTAAATTTCAAATGCAAGAATCTACAAGAAGCCGTTATGTTATTATTTCCTATTATACGTGACTTTTACCCTTATCTGTTTGTAAAAGGAAAAAATGTACCAAATTATGGCTGGATTTCTCCGATCATTCAAAAAAATAGTGATAGGGTAAGACAAGTATTGTATTCTTACCGCTAATTTAATATACTGTATAAGAGACAACACGAAGGAGGAAAATCTAGAAATGGGCACAATTTGGGTCGTACTAATTGCTATAGCAGCATTAATTGCTGGTGTTGCTCTTGGTTTTTTTATTGCAAGAAAATATATGATGAACTATCTGAAAAAGAATCCACCGATTAATGAGCAGATGCTTCGAACTTTAATGATGCAAATGGGGCAAAAGCCATCTCAAAAGAAAATTAATCAAATGATGCGTTCCATGAATAGCCAAAGCGAGAAGTAACACCTGAATCGTCAGGTGTTATCGCATCGTTTTAATATACATGAATTTTCATATTGAATAATTTTTCATCGTACTATTAGCAATTATTTTGGTTTATTTTACTTCCTAACCACTTTTTCTGATACAACTGTAGCAGAAAAAGTGGTTTTTATTTATCTAAAATTGTGTATCCGTTCAAGTCGTTTAAAATATTCCTCTTTTTGTCAAATTCAATTGGTTTATTTTACCGCTGTATCTGTTAAAATTGATAATGGACAGATAGGAGGGTTTTTATGTCAGAGATAAATATATTTCTCGCGTTTGGAGCGGGATTCTTATCCTTTATATCGCCTTGTGTGCTGCCACTATATCCGGTGTTTTTATCTTATATTACCGGAATGAGTGTAAGCGAACTCAATGATGACAATAAGAGGATGAACAAGAAAGCTTTAATACATACGATATGTTTTCTGATCGGTTTTTCCAGTATTTTTATAATGATTGGTTTTACAACGACCCATATCTCCGAGTTCCTGTTAACTTATCAAGATATGATTCGACAGATTGGTGCAATTTTAATCATATTCTTTGGCCTGGTAATTGTGGGTGTATTAAATTTTGAATTTCTAATGAAAGACAGAAAAATAAACTTCAAAAACCGCCCAGCAGGATTTTTTGGTTCTATTATAATAGGGATGGCTTTCTCTCTTGGCTGGACTCCGTGTACAGGTCCAATTTTAGCTATTGTACTTTCTTTGGCTGCAACCAATCCTGACATAGGGATGGTTATGATGATCAGTTATATATTAGGATTCTCAATTCCATTCTTACTTTTATCCTTTTTTATAGGAAAGTTAAGCTGGATAAAAAAACACAGTTCACGTATAGTGAAAATCGGCGGCTGGGTAATGATATTTATGGGTATTGCCTTGTTCTTTGATTGGATGACAAAACTTACTGCATTTTTAGCAGGATGGTTTGGTTTTTCGGGGTTTTAATGGATTTTTAACTGATGATATATTAGTATTATATATATCACATGCGCTATAAAGGGGAATATATTTATGTACAAACCAAACAATATGATTTTACAAACTACAACATCATTAATTGCCTTTATCCTTTTGGGGTTTGCAGTATATTTACTATTTGCGGGGCATAATTCACCTGGTGGTGGGTTTGTTGGTGGTTTGATGACATCCGGAGCGATTTTACTGTTAAATATGGCATATGGAATGAATACGGTAAGAAAAATGCTACCAATCAATTTTACGATGCTTATTCCAATTGGATTACTTATTGCAGTTGGAACTGGCGTTGGTTCATTTATCTTTAATGTACCATTTTTATCCCAAACATTTGGTTACTTTACGTTTCCTATATTTGGAGAAGTGGAACTAGCTACCGCAATGCTGTTTGACTTCGGTGTTTACTTTACTGTTGTTGGTGTCGTAATGACAATTATTTTAACCATTGCAGAAGATCAATAACTTGCGAATTCCCTTGATTAATATACTGTTATAGTGACACTTGTTTACGAGAGAGTGATATGATATGTTTTGGCTAATTGCAAGTACGGTTGTCGCAGCATTCATGGCTGCCGCAATGATAGTAGTCCGATTAAAAGCAGCGAAAAAACCGGCTTCAGTAAAAAAAATAATTCTGCCACCACTCTTTATGAGTACAGGTGCCCTGATGTTTGCTTTTCCGGTGTTCCAAATTTCTTGGATTCAAGTACTCGAGGCTTTTCTAGCAGGCATGATCTTTTCAATATTCCTTATTAGATCATCTAAGTTTGAAATAAGAGGCAATGATATTTTTCTAATTCCGTCTAAGGCATTTCCTATTATTTTAATTGCTCTTCTGGTTGCTAGAATAATTATCAAACTAATTATAGGTAGTCAGATTTCCTTCGGTGAGACGAGTGGGATGTTCTTTATGCTCGCTTTTGGAATGATTTTCACTTGGAGGATTACAATGCTGTATCAATTTATGCAATTAAAAAAGCTGAGTTACAGATAATGCGCTTAACTGTTATGTTAAGCGCATTATCTTTTATTTATATTTTGTTTCCCAGTTTTCATTGTAATTGGATTTTGATAATTTAAAAAGATATTCATACGGTTCAACATCGATCCTCTTTTGTTTCAGCTTTTTTCTCAAAAATTTATGGTCACGTTTTGGTGTTGCTAGGATATAACCTTCGATTAATGTGCGTTGACTAATATAGTCTTGTTCTTTCTCTAACGTAATTTCTCCGATCTTGCTAGCTATTCGATGTCTTGCTACATCCCTGAATAGTTCAGGAACAGGTGATACTAATTCTTCTAGTAATTCTTTTTCTTCCGTCTCCCACATGTGTCTGGTCTTTTCCATATAAAATTCTTCCCAATCCATAACTGATTTCCCATCATCTTTCGGCAGTTTTTTGAGAAATTTTCGGAACATAAAAAACCCGCCGATAGCCATTAGACTAATAAGCAAAAATCCCCATAGTACAATTATTACTGACATATTCTTCACCTAATTCTTTCTAAGTTTAACCTTTATTTTTCAAATATTAGTTAATATTTTAATAATTAATTTATTTTTCATTATATTTGTAGTAAGATTACTAATAATAATTAGATTTAAAAAGAGCTTCTCCGCTTATTATAATGTCAACAATCCGTATAGACAAGTATCATATTCTATTCGCCATAATCATACATATATATAGAAAAATGTAATTTTGGAAGGGGGAACAAGTATGGAAATAAATAATAATGACGATATATCTCATAAATGCGATAAGAAATCTGATAATCTGCGCTATATCAAGGATGTGTCTGAACTGCCGCATCGTATTTTGGAATGGATTAATATGAATAGTGACGGAGTGTTTATTTTAGCAGATACGGATGGAAAGTTGCTATATGTAACAACAGCAATTGAAAAAATTATTGGTTATAAAGTTTCAGAATTGATTGGCACGTATTGGTATGAAAGAATCCCTATAAAAGATGTTGAATATGTAAGAAAACAGGTACGTGAATATCCTGGTGATAAAAAGAATGTGAATATAAATGTTCTTAATAACGACGGGAAATATATATTACTGGATTGTAAGTTTGAACAGTATGTGGATGGGGCGGACACTTATATTTTAGCATATTTGAAAGATATTACTTATAAAAAGGAAACAGAGGAAATGATGGTTCGTTCTGAAAAAATGACAATTGCTGGTCAGTTGGCTGCAGGAATAGCCCATGAAATTCGCAATCCTTTAACATCGTTAAAAGGTTTCTTACAACTATTGCAGGCTGGGGTTAGTCACAAAGAAGAATATTTCCATGTCATGATTGACGAAATCGATAAGATAGAAGCAATAACATCGGAACTGTTATTTATATCGAAGCCCTTAACGGAAAACAGACGAAAAGAAAGCGTGGAACAGATGATTGAAGATGTGATTGTACTGCTGCAGCCACAAGCAAAGTTAAAAAATATTGAGCTTGTTGTTCAACAACCAATTCATGGAGAAATATACTGTGATCGTTCCCAAATTAAGCAAGTATTAATTAATTTGGTTAAAAATGCGATTGAAGCAATGGATACAGTGGGGAAAATTACCCTTTCAGTGAATTGCAATCACGAGAGCGTTGATGTTTCAATAGCGGATGAAGGAAACGGCATACCAGATGACATCCTACATAAACTTGGTGAACCTTTCTTTACCACGAAACAAAGTGGTACGGGCTTGGGGCTCTTAATCTCAAAGCAGATTCTTGACTCCCATAATGCAACTTTAAAAATTAAACAAAATACAATAAAAGGAAGTACCTTTCAATTGGGTTTTCTAAATAAGGTTTTTGATTAAATTATTATGATAACTTGTTATTAGTTGCATCTTAATTTGCTATAAGCAAAGGTTATCATTATACATAACATATTTATATATAGTAGTTTGCGATAATCATTTGTTTTATCGTGTAGATTCCTATATTATAAGTATTAAAGGTCTAATTAAATATTAATGATGAAGCGTATTTTTAAAAAGGGAAAAGTTTGTCGAATGATGACCTTACTAGAAGTGGGGAATTTGGCGAAACAGTAGGAAATGAAAGGGGTAACATTATGACTGATAGCAATGTTTATAACGCTAAAAAACAGTTTGATTTAAACGGGAAAACGTATAATTATTACCGATTAAAAAGCTTGGAAGAATCAGGAGTTGGTAAAGTAGGGCGCTTGCCATTTTCCATCCGTGTACTTTTAGAATCACTATTACGTCAACATGATGGTCGTCAAATCAAAGACGAACATGTTGAAGAGCTCGCAAAATGGGGGACCAAAAAAGGAATTGGGACAGATGTTCCATTTAAGCCATCTCGAGTAATTCTACAGGATTTCACAGGTGTGCCAGCAGTTGTTGATCTTGCTTCTCTAAGAAAAGCAATGGTTGATTTAGGTGGAGAGCCTAATAAAATTAATCCAGAAGTACCAGTAGATCTTGTAATCGATCACTCCGTACAGGTGGACGAATACGGTACAGCTGGTGCACTTAAAGCAAATATGGATTTGGAATTTGAACGTAATGCAGAGCGTTATGAATTTTTGAATTGGGCTCAAAAAGCGTTTGATAATTATCGCGCTGTTCCCCCTGCAACAGGTATCGTCCATCAGGTGAACCTGGAGTATATTGCAAATGTTGTTCATGCGTTGGAAAACGAATCCGGAGAATATGATGCCTTTCCGGATACTTTAGTAGGTACAGACTCCCACACAACTATGATTAATGGTTTAGGTGTGCTTGGATGGGGTGTTGGTGGTATTGAAGCAGAAGCTGGAATGCTTGGCCAACCATCTTACTTCCCTGCACCGGAAGTTATCGGTGTGAAGTTTACAGGTAGCTATCCTAATGGAATAACTGCGACTGACTTAGCATTAAAAGTAACCCAAGTTCTCCGTGAACAAAGTGTTGTAGGGAAATTTGTGGAGTATTTTGGTCCTGGATTGGAAGATATGCCGTTGGCTGATAGGGCTACGATCTCCAATATGGCTCCAGAATACGGTGCAACGTGTGGATTCTTCCCAGTTGATGAAGAGTCATTAAATTATCTTCGTCTTACTGGTCGTAGTGAAGACCAGATTGATTTAGTGGAAACATATTGTAAAGCAAATGATCTATGGTATTCATCTGATCAACCGGACCCAGAGTATACGAAGGTTATCGAGATTAATCTTTCTGAATTAGAACCAAATCTTTCCGGACCTAAACGTCCTCAGGATTTAGTTTCTTTATCCAATATGCAAAAAGAATTCAACAAAGCAATTACAGCACCTGAAGGGAACCAAGGGTTTGGAATGGACAAATCAGAATTTGATAAACAGGTAATTGTACAGCATCCTAACGGTAAAACGAGCACAATGAAAACAGGTGCACTCGCAATTGCCGCAATTACATCTTGTACAAATACATCCAATCCATATGTAATGCTTGGAGCAGGTTTGGTGGCTAAAAAAGCTATTGAAAAAGGTTTGAAAGTACCAGATTATGTAAAGACTTCATTGGCACCGGGTTCGAAGGTTGTTACTCGTTATCTTGAAGATGCAGGATTACAAACGTATCTTGACAAGCTTGGATTCAACCTGGTTGGTTATGGCTGTACGACTTGTATCGGTAACTCCGGTCCATTACGTGAGGAAATTGAAAAAGCAATTATGGATAGTGATTTGATCGCTTCATCTGTATTATCAGGTAACCGTAACTTTGAAGGTCGTATTCACCCATTAGTAAAAGCTAACTACCTGGCATCTCCGCCATTAGTTGTTGCATATGCACTGGCTGGTACGGTAGATATTGATTTAACGAAAGAACCGCTTGGAAAAGATCAGGATGGCAATGCGGTGTATATGAATGATATATGGCCTACATCGGAAGAAATCAAAAAAGAAGTTGCAAGTGTTGTAACGCCAGAAATCTTCCGTAAAGAATATGAAAATGTATTTGCTTCCAATAAAAAATGGAACGAGATTGAAACAACCGATGAACCGTTATTTGAATGGGATAGTGAATCAACGTATATTCAAAATCCCCCATTCTTTGAAGGTTTAACACCAGAAGCAGGAATAGTAGAACCATTAAACAATTTGCGTGCCGTTGGTCTATTCGGTGATTCTGTTACAACCGACCATATTTCACCAGCCGGCGCAATCGCAAAAGACATGCCTGCAGGTAAACATTTACAGGAAAAAGGGGTATCACCGAGAAACTTTAACTCTTATGGATCTCGTCGTGGTAATCATGAAATTATGATGCGTGGTACGTTTGCCAATATCCGTATTCGTAACCTGTTAGCACCTGGTACAGAGGGTGGTTATACTACTTACTGGCCTACAGGTGAAGTTATGCCAATCTATGATGCAGCTATGAAATATCAGCAAGATGGAACTGGTCTTGTTGTCATGGGTGGTAAAGATTATGGAATGGGATCCTCCCGTGACTGGGCTGCAAAAGGTACGAATCTGTTAGGCATTAAAACGGTTATTGCTGAAAGTTTTGAGCGTATTCACCGTTCCAATCTGGTTATGATGGGTGTACTACCATTACAGTTTGAAAAAGGGAAAAGCGCTAAAAAACTTGGCTTAACTGGAAAAGAAACATTTAACGTGGAAATTGATGAGACTGTTCGTCCACAAGATGTAGTGAAGGTCACTGCAACGGATGAAAAAGGAAAAGTAACCAAATTCAATGCAGTTGCCCGCTTTGACAGTGACGTGGAAATTGACTACTACCGTCATGGTGGTATTCTTCGCATGGTATTGCGTGATAAATTGAAAGTCTAGAAGTTATATAAAAAATACTCCGTGCACATCGCCGGAGTATTTTTTATGCTGTGAAAAAAGCCTACCCAACTATCCAAATTCATTCTTAATCATTAATGACTATTTTAAGAACAATAAGCTGACTCTCTTTACAAATGCTGAATAAATACATACGATAAGTAAGATTGATAAACATTTCGTAATTAAATGCCAGTAATGGGGGAAGAACATATTGTTTAAAAAGATGTTTGGTATAACTATGTTAATCGTTTTAGCAGGAATTGTAATCGGTAACTTTATTGAACAGCAATTTGAGAAGAAAGCAGAACCTAATATATATGATGTTACAGGAGATACCAATGTAGAAGGTGGAGCAATTGCACCTGTTGAAAGTATTGGTATAGAGCAGGGAGAAGCAGCTCCTGATTTTGAATTAGAAACTTTAAATGGGGAGCAATTCAAACTCTCCGACCTTAAAGGGAAGAAAGTAATTTTAAATTTCTGGTATACCTGGTGCCCGCCATGTCGTGAAGAAATGCCGGAAATGCAAAAATTCTATGAAGAATTTGGGGAGGAAGTAGAAATCATTGCAGTGAATTTAACATATATGGAAAAAAGTGAACAAGATGTCCATGACTTTATAGATGAATTCTCATTTACGTATTCTGTTCCCTTGGATCGTGAGGAGACTGTTGCAGAACTATATAAAATTCATGCTGCTCCGACTTCCTATTTTATCGGAACAGATGGAATCGTTGGACAGACAAGAAGGATTGGTCCGATGGAATATGAGTTCATGGAAGAAATGGTGCATGCACTAAATTAATTTAATCTATTATAAAATTCTTAAGTTTTGGTAATACTCTTTATAAAAAGGGTGGATTGCCATGTCTCTTAAGAAAAAGCTTAGTTTTGACGAGTTAGTTGCCGAAAATCGAAAACAGATTTTACAGGATCGCATGCTAATGGAGAAAATCGAACATAATTTGGACATGCGAATGCATCAAACCGTTAAAAAAGCAAATGAAAATTAAGGAAGAATGCTGTGTTCCAATATATTGGAATGCAGCATTCTTTTGTATAGGAATGGGATTTAATGAAAAAATAAGCGTATCTTATTGTAGAAAGGAGTTCTTAAATGACAGATAAACAGTATCAACCCAAACCTGATGATCGTAGTGATAATGTAGAAAAGTTGCAGGATATGGTACAGGACACCATTCAAAATATCGAAAAAGCCCATGAAACAATGGAATTTTCAAGTGGTCAGGAAAAAGAACAAATTATAGCGAAAAATAAGCGTAGAGAAGAAGCAATTGAAGGTTTTCGCAGAGAAATAAAAGATGAATATCATAACCAAAATGACTAAATATAGCGATAAGCCTCAAATCATTATGATTTGAGGTATTTTTTTCATGAGGTTACAGATCTTAAATATTCCGATAGTTACTTATTTTATGATACGATTAAATAAACTTGGAATAGGGGGAAGCGTTGTTGTTAAAATCAAGAACACCAATAGAAGTTAGATATCAGGAAACGGACCAAATGGGTGTCGTTTATCATGCAAACTATTTGGTATGGTTTGAAATAGGAAGAACTAAATATGTAGAAGAACTTGGATTGAGTTATGCAAAAATGGAAGAAAGTAATGTCGTTTCTCCTGTACTTGATGCGGGGCTTACATTTAAAAGACCCATTCGGTATGGTGAAGATGCCTATGTAGAAACATGGTTGGAAGAATATGATGGAATTAGGACTGTATATGGATATCAGGTTCTCAATGCTGAAGGAGAGATTGCGGTGAGTGGATTTTCCAAACATGCAGTTGTCAAAAAAGATTCATTTCGACCAATTTCATTAAGAAGATCATTTCCTGAATGGCATAAAGCATATATTGCTCAAATCGAAGGAGAATAGTGATGGCATTTGGATTAAAAAGAAGTGAGCTTATTTCGTGGAAGAAAAATGTCGAAAATGGAGAGATAGACTTTTTAACTCATTTTTGGATGGATGATCGATTTCCGGGTTGTAACACAGTGACAAAAGTAGGTTGCAGTGATATAGATAAACTTAAAAACTGGGGTAAAGTCTATGGTCTTCAAGAACAATGGATTCACAGAGATGAAAAATATCCCCATTTTGATTTATTTGGTGATCATCAAAAGGAAGTATTACAAAAGGAAAACAAGTGGGATCAAATAGAAAAATTTAAATTATAAAAGGCGTCCATCAGGACGCCTTTTATAATGAAGATATCCATTATACATATTTCATTCGTGGTTCCTTACGCTGTTCATCATATTCTATATTCAAATCGCTCTCTTCAAAATACCAAACATCAGCGTCTTCTACATAGAACGTTATGTTTCCCACAGTTTTAGATGTATGAACCGATTGTGGATGATCCTTTTTCACACCGAGCGAAAAACCTGGTATTTTACCACCTACGCCTCCATATCTGACGAAAAAGCGAATCTCTTCTGTACCGTCAATTTCCAGTTCTTCTTTATACCAAATCGCAGCTTCATTACTAATATCAAGTTTCATTTTCAGCAACTCCCTCTTATGTTTGAATGCGCATGCTACTTGTTACGTTTAACCTTTTTCTCAGGTACGAGATCAACGCCACCAGGATGAAGGGGATGACATTTGCTAATCCTTTTCACGGTCAGGTAGGATCCTTTTATTGCACCAAAGCGCTTGAAAGCTTCTAACCCATATTCCGAACACGAAGGATAAAATCTGCAAGTGGAAGGTGTAAAAGGACTAATAGCTACCCGGTAAAATTTAATAATGCCAATAAATATATATTTCATAACCTATTGCTCATGCAGTGATGCTAGTTTATCATATTTTATTGATGCGATTGCATCATGCATATGAATGGATTCTTCGTTTTTGCAGGAAACGTTAAACTTTGTTATAAAGGGCATTTCGTATAAATCAGCAGCAACAAGGCGCACAATATCTTCTACGAACCTGGGATTTTCATATGCCTGTTCCGTAACCATTTTTTCATCCGGCCGTTTCAGTACGGGATGAAGTCTTGCGCTTGCATTACTTTCTGCAGCTTCCAGAAGCATTTCTTTCCAATCGGTTATTTCCTCATCAAAATCATCGGAAAGTGTAACTTCCATGTTTACTTCTCCACGCTGATTATGTGCGCTGTATTCACTTATTTCTTTGGAACAAGGACATAAAGTAGTGATTAGTGCAGATAAGGCTACATGTGCTGAATACCCTTTTGTTTGATCATAGGTAACACGTATCATCGCATCTGCGTGATTTAGACCGGTTAAACCGGAATCGGGACCTCTTCTCTCAAAAAACCATGGAAAAGACACTTCGATCGTTGCATCTTTTTGATCAAGACGTTTTGCTAACCCTTTCGCAAATTTGTTCAAGTTTGCAATCGTTACAGCAAAACCCTGTTCATAATAGTCATTCAGTTGTTCCATAAACCGGCTCATATTGGTACCTTTACTCGTATTTGTTAGGCTGGAAGAAAATTTAAAAGTCCCAATACTCGACTGAAAATTCGGATTTAAATTACTGCTAATGGTAATGGGATATTTTACATTTGATATACCAACCACATCGAGGTTAAATAGAAAATCCTTTTTTGTATTTTGTAAGTCTGCCATCTTACTTTTTTCAACCGGTTTTGTCTTCTCGGTTGGTTGGACAGAACCGAACAATCTATGTCGTTGTTCTTTTGTCGGTAATTGTTTTAATGGGATTATTTTTGTTTGCTGCATAGCATAGTCCCCTTTCTAGCGATGAATTGCTACCCTTAGCATAACTTTTGGTTAAGTGACTAGTCTTTAGTATACTGAATCGCCCATTATTATTCAATTTATTGGTTTTTAATCTAACAAGAATAAATTACATCCATTTTATCTTTGGTTCGGTACCATTCTTAATACGTTTAATATTTTCTATATGTCGATAGAATACAAAAGCTGTCAACAGTGAAATAACTATAACGAGTCCAATATCTTTAAAAAATAAGGAGATGATCACCGACACTACCCCCGTGATCATCGAGGAAAGAGATACGTATTTCGAAAAGTACAAAGTAATCAGAAATGTGGTAATCATAATGGCAAAGAGCAAAGGATACATCCCTAAGATAATGCCCGCTGAAGTTGCAACTGCTTTTCCTCCCTTGAATTTAGCAAATATCGGATAGGTGTGACCAATAACTGCAAAAATACCGATTGCTAATATGTAAATATCTGCACCCAAGAAGAACGGTAATAGGGTTGCGACGGTACCTTTTAGAATATCTGAAAAGGTAACGATTATACCTGCCTTAAAACCGAGTACTCGAAACGTATTTGTAGCCCCTAGGTTTCCACTCCCGTGCTCGCGAATATCAATCTTGTAACCAATTTTACCAACAATCAATGCTGACGGTATGGATCCTAAAAAATATGCAAGGATAGCAAATAAAATATATTCCATAATCTTCCTACTTTCATCTTTAAATAATTGGATACTTAACATTGCTGTGCCATGATAAGCTCTATCGTTATTTTAGCACGAACTACTAAGATAAAGAACCTAAAATTTTGCTGTGCTAATGCAAAAAATAAAAATATTTAAAGACGATTTGGAACAGTCATATTATGGGTAATCTAACAGTTATTGGTTTAATATAGTTGTTACCGGGTATTTTTAATGGCAAGGAGGAAAGATATGATTGAATTTAAGAATGTATCTAAAGTATATGAAGATGGAACAGAGGCAGTTAAGGATTTTTCGCTTGAAGTAAAGAGAGGGGAAACGTTGACATTAATTGGTCCTAGTGGTTGTGGGAAAACAACGACATTGAAAATGATTAATCGGCTGATTGAGCCTACGTCAGGAACAATATACATAAATAATAAAGATATTAAAGACTATAATATACATCAATTGAGATGGAATATTGGTTACGTCCTTCAGCAAATTGCCTTATTCCCTCATTTGACGATTGAAGAAAATATCTCCATCGTCCCTGAAATGAAAAAGTGGAGTAAAAAGGAAAGCCTGAAACGAAATGATGAATTAATGGAAATGGTTGGTCTGGATCCTTCAATATACAAGAATAGAATGCCAAATGAACTTTCCGGTGGACAACAACAGCGTATCGGAGTCATTCGTGCACTGGCCGCGGATCCGGATATTATTTTGATGGATGAACCTTTTAGTGCACTTGATCCTATAAGCAGGGAGCAATTGCAAAGAGACATTCAAAAATTACAAAAGGAAATAAAAAAAACAATCGTCTTTGTAACACATGACATAGATGAGGCACTAAAATTAGGAGATCGTGTCTGTTTGATGAAGGAAGGTAGAATCGTCCAACTTGATCATCCAAAGCAATTAATTATGAACCCGGGTAATGAATTTGTTAAAGACTTTATAGGAAATAGAAAGTCACCATGGCACTCAACGGTAGGAAATATCTCCCATGCCCCTGAGGCTTACATGATTACAATGGATAGTTATAAAGCTGATAACTATCCAAAACAGGGAATATTTATCCTTGTAGATGAGAGAGATACCTTTATAGATATACTTGTGAACGGAAACGTAATAAAGGGCTTGACCATAGAACAAGATATGTCGTTGTATGATGCAGCAGAACTTTTAGATGGTAGTGACCAAGCCTTATTCCCTGTGTTGAAAGGTCAAACGTTAGTAGGAATATTAACATATAAAAATATTGTGGAGCATCTAAAAAGTACAGTAGGTATTGAAAACGGGGTGATTCAGACATGAATGCATTTATAACCGTTTTTCAAAATAGACAGGATATGCTGTTGGAGACGACTCTCGAACATTTGCAAATTTCTATGGTCTCGCTTATTATTGCCATTCTATTTGCAGTTCCTTTAGGATTGATCCTGACAAGGTATCCGAAGGCGGCTGAACCGGTTATTGGCACATCTGCTGTCATGCAAACGATTCCGAGTCTTGCTGTGTTGGCATTTCTAATTCCATTCTTTGGTATTGGTACGACACCCGCGATTATCGCATTGGTTTTGTATGGTCTTCTGCCTATCCTGAGAAATACGTATACTGGTATAAATGAAGTTGATCCTGCTCTTAAGGAAGCAGCAACCGGAATGGGTATGAATTCCTTTAAACGATTGACCAAAGTCGAGCTTCCAATAGCGATGCCGGTAATCATGGCGGGGATTCGCACTTCCATGGTGCTTATTGTAGGTACGACAACCATCGCTGCCCTGATTGGTGCTGGGGGATTAGGCGAAATCATCCTGTTGGGTTTGGACCGTGGAGCTGATATTAATTTAATTTTACTTGGTGCAATTCCTGCAGCATTACTCGCCATTCTTTTGGATTTAATATTAAAAGTGCTTGAGAGATTTTCTAAGAAAGCAGGGATGAAGTCTTTTATTGCAATGCTACTTATTGCTGTCTTTATCGTTTTAACTCCTTTTATGTTTAATGGGACAAAACAGGCGGAACTTGTTATCGGTGGAAAGATGGGTTCTGAACCCGAAGTATTAATTAATATGTATAAGTTATTGATTGAAGAAGAAACGGATTTGACGGTTAGTTTGGAACCCAACCTTGGAAAAACAGCATTTGTATTCAGTGCGCTTCAGGAAGGCAGTATTGATATTTTTCCGGAATTTACAGGAACTGCCATTGTTACTCATATGGAAGAACAAGCACAAAGCAATGATGCGCGCGTTGTATATGAGCAGGCTAAGCAAGGAATGAAGTATAAATTTGATATGGAGTTTCTTCAGCCGATGGAATTTAACAATACGTATGCTGTAGCAACTACACGCGAAATGGCTGATCAATACGGCCTTCAGGAAATTGGTGATCTGAAACAAATTGAAAACGAGATTACAGCAGGATTCACACTGGAATTCAATGATCGTTATGACGGTTATGTAGGAATGCAGGAGGTTTATAATCTGGATATTGCGGATATTAAAACGATGGAACCAGGAATCAGGCAGAGTGCCCTTACAAATAGGGAAGTAGATATCATCGACGCATATGCAACGGATAGTTATATGGTAGAATTGGACTTAGTAACGCTTGAAGATCCGGAGAATTTATTCCCACCCTATCAGGGAGCGCCTTTAATGCGGGAAGATACACTGGAAGCATATCCGGAATTGGAAGCAATTTTAAATCAACTAAGTGGAAAAATAACCGATGATGAAATGCGTCAAATGAATTACCAGGTGGACTATGAAGACAAATCTCCAAATGAAGTGGCAAGAGCATATTTAGTAAATGAAGGTTTACTTGATAATTAAAGAGGATGTACACAATTAAAGGAGGAATTTACATGGTTTGGAAAAATCCCGCTGATGATGAACTAAAAAGTATTCTAGAATCTGCGAAGACAATAGCAGTTGTTGGTTTATCGAATAACCAAGAGAAAACAGTTTACCAGATCTCCAAGATTATGCAGCAGGAAGGATACCGAATTATACCCGTAAATCCAACGGTTGATGAAGTGCTGGGCGAAAAAGCGTATCCTTCACTGAAAGATGTTCCCGATAAGATTGATATAATTAATGTTTTCAGAAGGCCTGAATATTTACCTGAAGTAGCTAAAGACGCAGCAGAAACAGATTGTCGAGTATTTTGGGCACAACTGGGAATAGCAAATGAAGAGGCCTATCAATATTTGAAGGAAAGAGATTTTACGGTTATTATGGACCTCTGTGTTAAGGTAGTCCATGCAGTACTTGTCAAATAAACAGATATAAAACATCAATTTTACTTGAAAAGAATGCCAAATTTATGGCATTCTTTTTATTGCCGTATGAAATTCATGTAACGTTAATCCGTGAAGGAAAAGCAAGCAAAATCGCAACACATAGGAATGTTTTAAGCATAAAATCAGCAGTTATAGTATACTTAGTAACATATTCTGCGTTATTATAATTTTGATAAAGCGCATATGAAACGTAAACTATCAATTTACAACAACGAACAATTGTTCTAATATATTAGATAGCTCATGTTTTTTTGTAAGGAAGGAGTAGATAATTGGATGGTTAATGAATATCAATATTCGGATGACTCCATTCAGGTACTGGAAGGTCTCGATGCTGTAAGAAAAAGACCAGGTATGTATATAGGGAGTACAGATACCCGAGGATTACACCATCTTGTTTTTGAAATTGTAGATAATGCAGTGGATGAAGCGTTGGCTGGCTACGGGAATGAAATAAAGGTCACGATACATAAAGACAACAGTATTTCTGTACAGGATAGCGGCCGTGGAATCCCTACAGGTATGCACAGTACGGGAAAGCCAACTACGGAGGTTATTTTTACAGTATTGCATGCCGGTGGTAAATTTGGACAAGGTGGCTACAAGACGAGTGGAGGGCTTCACGGGGTAGGGTCTTCTGTCGTAAATGCTCTATCTGAATGGCTGGAAGTGACTATTTATCGGGAGGGCAATACATACTTCCAACGATTTGAAAATGGAGGTAAACCAGCTACAACTCTTGAAAAACGAGGAGCAACAAGGAAAAAAGGAACGTTAATTCATTTTAAACCCGATCCTTCCATTTTTTCGGCAACCGTCTATAATTTTGAGACTATTTCCGAGCGGTTGCGCGAATCAGCGTTTTTATTAAAAGGATTGAAAATAGAAATCACGGATGCACGGAATGACGAGAAAGAAAGTTATGAATTCCCTGATGGACTGGAATCATTTGTTGCCTATTTAAATGAAGAGAAAGATACCTTGCATTCGGTTGTTTCTTTGGAGGGGCAAGTACAGGGATTGGAAGTGGATTTTGCTTTCCAATTTAATGATGGGTATGCAGAGAGTATGCTCTCCTTTGTAAACCATGTTCGTACCAGAGATGGAGGCACACATGAATCGGGTGCACGTACGGGAATAACACGAACGTTTAATGATTATGCGAGAAGAATCGGATTACTGAAAGAGAAAGATAAGAATTTGGAAGGTACGGACATTCGTGAAGGATTAACAGCAATTATTTCTGTCAGAATTCCTGAAGATAAGCTGCAATTCGAAGGTCAGACGAAAGGAAAGTTGGGCACTACAGAAGCCCGTTCCGTCGTCGATTCTGTTGTTTCTGAACATCTAAATTATTTTTTGGAAGAGAATCCGGATGTATCAGGAATGCTCGTCAAGAAATCAATCAAAGCCAAAGAAGCACGTGAAGCAGCCCGGAAGGCACGGGAAGATGCAAGAACAGGTAAAAAACGAAAAAGAAAAGATATACTAAGCGGAAAGTTGACTCCGGCACAATCGAAAAACCCGAAAAGAAATGAGCTTTACCTTGTAGAGGGAGATTCTGCAGGTGGTTCTGCAAAACAAGGAAGAGATCGTAAATTTCAGGCGGTACTGCCATTACGAGGCAAAGTAGTAAACACAGAGAAGGCAAAGTTGCAAGATGTATTTAAAAATGAAGAGATTTCTACTATTATCCATACAATCGGTGCTGGAGTAGGGGGAG
Organism: Oceanobacillus sp. CF4.6; assembly: GCF_051262635.1. Taxonomy (NCBI): domain Bacteria; kingdom Bacillati; phylum Bacillota; class Bacilli; order Caryophanales; family Bacillaceae; genus Oceanobacillus; species Oceanobacillus sp. CF4.6. The sequence goes on from NZ_JBIMEX010000017.1 coordinate 63,900, forward strand.
ACTTTGATCTTGAAGACGTGCAATACGACAAGATCATCATTATGACAGATGCAGATACAGATGGTGCCCACATTCAGGTACTACTTTTAACCTTCTTTTATCGTTATATGCGTTCGCTTGTAGAAGCTGGAAAAGTTTTCATTGCATTACCGCCACTTTTCAAAGTATCCAAAGGAAAAGGAAAAAGCGAGAAAATCGTTTACGCTTGGGACGAGGAAGAGATGCAAGTCGCTTTAAAGCAATTTAAAAATGGATATACGATTCAACGTTACAAAGGACTTGGTGAAATGAATGCCGATCAATTATGGGATACGACTATGAATCCGGAATCCCGTACATTGATAAGAGTAACGATTGATGATATTGCACGAGCTGAGCGTAGAGTTACCACTTTAATGGGTGATAAAGTTGCTCCTAGAAGAAAATGGATTGAAAACAATGTAAAGTTTGGCCTTGAGGAAGATTCCAATATTTTGGAAAACGAAAAAATCCAAACCGAGGAATAGACCTCATTTTCTATTAACATAATGATAAAGTAGAAACGACTTCAAAAAGGATAACGATTGATATAAGTAAGGGGGGGTAGATTTGTCACAAACAGAAAAGTTTTTAGATCTTCCTTTGGAAGAAGTAATTGGTGACAGATTTGGGAGATACAGTAAATATATTATTCAGGATAGGGCACTTCCGGATGCTAGAGATGGCCTGAAACCTGTGCAACGAAGAATTTTATATGCAATGCATGTAGAAAAAAATATGCATGATAAACATTTCCGTAAGTCAGCGAAAACAGTTGGTACAGTTATTGGTAATTACCATCCACATGGTGATTCATCCGTATACGAAGCAATGGTACGTCTAAGTCAAGACTGGAAACTGCGAAATGTGTTAGTTGAGATGCATGGAAACAACGGTAGTATGGACGGTGATCCACCAGCAGCGATGCGTTATACAGAGGCAAGGCTATCCAAGATTTCATCAGAATTATTGCGTGATATTGATAAGGAAACAGTGGACTTTATTCCCAATTTTGATGAGACTACTTCTGAACCGGTTGTTCTACCTGCTAAATTTCCGAACTTGCTTGTAAATGGTTCAACAGGAATTTCTGCGGGTTATGCAACAGATATACCACCACATAACTTGGATGAGGTAATAGATGCAGTTATCATGAAAATTGATAAACCGGAAGTCAGTGTTCAGGAGTTAATGAAAGTGATAAAAGGCCCCGATTTCCCTACAGGGGGTATCATTCAAGGTGTGGAAGGAATTACGAAGGCATACGAAACAGGTCGTGGCAAAGTAATTGTACGCGGAAAAGCGATCGTAGAAACGATGCGGAATACCCGTGAGCAAATTGTCATTACTGAAATTCCTTATGAGATCAATAAAGCCAGCATGGTTAAGAAGATGGATGAGCTTCGCCTTGATCGTAAAGTGGAAGGCATTGTTGAAGTAAGAGATGATAGTGATCGTACAGGGTTGCGTATTGTTGTTGAACTGAAGAAAGATGCCAATAGTGAAGGTGTACTAAATTTCTTATATAAGAATACAGACTTGCAAATAACCTACCATTTCAACATGGTAGCTATACAGGATAAGACTCCTAAATTACTTTCACTTCCAAAAATGCTTGAAGCTTATATTTCACATCAAAAAGATGTTGTGACGAGACAGACAAAATTTGATTTGAAGAAAGCAAAAGACCGTGCACATATTGTAGAAGGACTTATAAAAGCAATTTCGATATTGGATGAATTGATTGCTACTATTCGAGCATCAAAAGATAAACCAGATGCCAAACATAGAATTATTGAAGCTTACGATTTTTCCGAAGCTCAGGCTGAAGCGATTGTTATGCTCCAACTTTATCGTTTAACAAATACCGATATTACACAATTGCAAATGGAAGCGGATGAACTGAGAAAAAGTATCAGTGATTTGGAAGCAATCCTTTCCAGTGAAAAAAAGCTGTACCTAACAATAAAAAAAGATCTGAGGCATATCAAAAAAACGTTTGCGGAGAGTAGACGTACGATAATTGTAGATGAAATTGAAGAATTGAAAATCAATATTGAGGTTACTGTAGCGAGTGAGGATGTACTCGTTTCTGTTACGAAAGAAGGTTACATTAAGCGAACCAGTCTCAGGTCCTATGGTGCTTCAAATGGCGAAGGTTTGGCATTAAAAGATAATGACTATCCGATTGGCTTGATGGAAGTAAATACGACGGATAAGCTACTGCTTTTCACCAATAAAGGCAAATATATTATGACCTCCGTCCATGAACTTCCGGATATACGCTGGAAAGATATTGGACAGCATGTATCCAACATTGTGCAGCTCGACAAAAATGAGCATTTAATTCAATGTATTCCAGTCCGTGACTTTAAAGATACGACAGATTATTTAGTGTTTTTCACGAAAAACGGGATGGTCAAACGGAGTGAATTTAAACTGTATGATGCGCAACGCCGTTCGAAAGCTTTAATCGCATTGAATTTGAAGAATGATGATGAAGTTGTAAATGTTTGCCAGACAAATGGAAAGTCTGATGTATTCATAGCATCAAATAAAGGATATGGATTATGGTATCACGAATCAGAAATAACTGTAGTAGGTCAACGTGCTGCAGGTGTAAAAGCTATTTTGCTGAAAGAAGAGGAATATGTTGTAAATGGACAAGTATTTGATGATTCATCTAACCCTTCACTTGCTATCGTGACACAGCGTGGATCGTGCAAGCGAATGAAATTGAAGGAGTTCGAAAAAACCACTCGAGCTAAGCGTGGACTCCTCATGTTACGAGAATTGAAGAAAAAAACACATCGAATAAAAGGATTCTTTGTTCTTAATGAAAATGATACGATCTGTTTCCAAACCGCAAACGGCGAAACACATCATGTATTTCCTTTGGAACTATCTGTCAGTGACAGATACAGTAATGGGTCATTTATTATAGACAGTGATCACCATGGTGAAGTCGTTGACGTATGGAAAGAAGCGACCTACAATAAACCATTTGATGTTCTTTAACTTAAGATAAGGGGTAGTTCTCACATAGAACTGCCTCTTTTTTTATTCGTTAAAACATAAAAAATACTTTATATTTTCAGATTATTATGTTAAAGTAATAGTGAGTTTTATAAAGGAGGGTTTATAACGGCTTTACGTCAAAAAATTATTCAGTCTTCTTTACTTCTATTCGAAAAACATGGTTTTCATGGGGTTTCTGTTAATCAAATTATTGAGGATGTAGGTACTTCCAAAGGCGGTTTTTATCATCATTTTTCTTCAAAAAATGAATTATTATTTGTTATTCATGATACATTCATAACATATGTATTGGATAAAGCAACAGATGCAAATGAGAAGTACGATTCACCGATAAAAAGGCTGCAAGCAATTGTAAAAGATTTTGTTAACGTGTTTGATCGTTATAAACCACATCTTTCTGTTTTTTATCAGGAGAGTATTTATCTAAAACCGCAGTATGAAAAACTAGTTAAAGAAAAGAGACATCAATTTAAGCAAATTATTAAACAGGCAATTAGCGATGGGAAAAAATGTGGGGAATTTCGTGAAGATCTTCAAGTCGAAATAACTACAATGGCGATTTTAGGCATGGTTAACTGGATGTATAAGTGGTACCAGGCATCAGGGGCCAATACAATTGAAGAGGTTGGGGATGTGTTTATAGATTTAATTTTGCATGCCGTTTTACAGCCCGAAATAATTGCCATTAACAATTACGAGGAAATTCTTTTAGAAAAACCTTTCTTTTCTAAGGAAAATTAGTTAACTAGGAATAGAACAGAACAGACCAACTAGTCGGTCTTACGTATAGTATGGGAGGGATAAAATGAATTTTGAATTAACGAAAGAACAGACAATGATAAAAAAAATGGTCCGTGATTTCGCGGAAGAAGTAATTAGGCCAAGAGCAATTGAAATTGATACAAAAGCAGCGTTTCCGGAAGATATTTTTGCTCAGATGGGAAAACTTGGGATACTTGGGATACCATTTCCGGAGGAGTACGGTGGATCTGGCGGGGATACGATGTCGTATGCATTAGCTGTTGAAGAAATTGGCCGTGTATGCGGCAGCACTGGATTAAGCTATGCAGCTGCAGTTTCACTTGGGGCAAGTCCACTTTATTATTTTGGAACCGATGAACAAAAAGAAATATTTTTGAAACCACTCGCAAAAGGGGAGGCACTTGGTTCTTTTGGTTTAACCGAACCGAATGCAGGTTCAGACTCAGGAGGAACAAAAACGACTGCGATTGTGGATGGCAATGATTATGTAATTAATGGAGAAAAATGTTTTATAACAAATGCGAATTTTGCTAAAATCATAATTGTAACCGCTGTCACAAGGAAGAACGACAAGGGGAAAAGTATGATTTCTTCTATTATCGTGCCAACGGATACGGATGGTGTCAAAATTACGAGTAACTATGACAAGATGGGTGTACGTGGTTCCGATACTGCAGAAATCATACTTGATAATGTCCGTGTCCCAAGAAAAAATGTGTTGGGTGAGGAACATAAAGGACACAAGCAGTTTCTTTATACATTGGATGGAGGAAGAATCTCTATTGCGGCTCTAGGGTTGGGAATTGCTCAAGCGTCACTGGAAAAAGCATTGGCATATGCGAAAGGGCGTAAACAGTTTGGGAAATCCATTTCGAGTTTTCAAGCAATTCAATTCAAACTCGCAGATATGGCAATGGAGGTTGAACTTGCCAGAAATATGGTACATAAGGCAGCATGGCTGAAGGATGAGGGAAAAGCTTTTGGGAAAGAAGCGGCCTATGCAAAATTATTTGCTACTGAAACAGCATTCCGATCAGCAAATCAAGCCATACAAATACATGGGGGTTATGGTTACATGCGTGAATATGAAGTGGAAAGATATTTACGGGATGCAAAACTATTGGAAATCGGAGAAGGTACATCTGAAATTCAGAGACTTGTAATTGCAAGAGAACTAGGCTGTTAGTAAAAATTGAAAAAGGGGGAAATTCATGATTAAGAAAATACTAATAGCAAACAGGGGAGAAATAGCTGCTCGAATTATACGGACATGTAAAAAAATGGGCATTGAAACGGTTGCAGTCTATTCAGAAGCCGATCAGCAAGCTCCATATGTATCCATGGCAGATGAGAGCTTCCTGATTGGTCCGCCAAAGGTAAATGAAAGTTATTTGAATGTAGATAAGATTTTAGAGGTCGCAAAGGCAACCAAAGCGAATGCCATTCATCCTGGGTACGGTTTTCTTAGTGAAAACGAACAATTTGCAGAAACCTGTGCAACAGAAGGTATCATCTTTATAGGACCAAACAGTAATGTAATCAAACAGATGGGGAGTAAAATAGCTGCCAGAAATTCAATGAAGCAAGCAGGAGTGCGAGTAATACCAGGAACAGATGGAGTTGTATCAACTGTAGAGGAAGCTATAGAGACTGCAAAAGAAATTGGCTACCCCATCATGCTGAAGGCGTCAGCTGGTGGTGGTGGTATCGGTATGCAAGTTGTACATTCCGACAAAGAGTTAGCGAAAGCTTTTGACAGTAATTCAAAGAGAGCTGTCACCTTTTTTGGTGATGGATCCATGTTTATGGAGAAGAAAATTGAAAATGCCCGCCATATTGAAATACAAATTTTGGCTGATCACCATGGCAATGCCATTCATTTATTTGAACGGGAGTGTTCCATTCAACGTCGTAATCAGAAGGTGATTGAAGAAGCTCCTTCCATGTTTATAACGGATAAAACTCGTAATCTGATGGGAAATGCTGCAATTAAAGCAGTCAAAATGCTAGATTATACAAATGCGGGTACGATAGAGTTTTTAGTTGACGAACAGGAGAACTTTTATTTTCTTGAAATGAATACAAGAATACAAGTAGAACATCCGATAACAGAAGAAATTACAGGAATCGATATCGTAGAACAACAAATTAATATTGCCAGTGGTAAAGAATTAACAGTCAAACAGGAAGATTTGTATATTGATGGGCATGCCATCGAGGCACGAATATATGCAGAAGATCCAGTTACATTTTTACCATCACCAGGGCATATTTCTATTTTTGAATTGCCTGAAGGTCAACATATTCGTAATGAAACTGCAGTAACTGCAGATTTTAATGTTACACCCTTCTATGATCCTATGATCGGAAAACTGATTGTTAAAGGAAATACAAGAGATGAGGCTATTAGTGCATTAAAGCAAGCGTTGTCACAATATAAAGTCGAAGGTATTAAAACAAATATACCTATGTTATTAAATATCGTAGACAATGAACAATTTTTAGCAGGCAACACATCGACTGCATTTGTGGACAATTATTACTTAACTCAAATGAATAAATAGTATGGAGGAATGATGATGCAGGAAGTAAAAGCAAGTATGGCGGGTAGTGTCTGGAAAATAGTATTAAATATAGGAGATTCAGTGGAAGAAGGTCAGGACGTCGTCATTCTTGAATCGATGAAAATGGAAATACCGATTGCCGCTGAAACTGCGGGTACAGTAAAAGAATTAAAAGTGGCTGAGGGTGATTTTGTCAACGAAGGCGACGTTATTGCAATCGTAGAATAATCAATTTCGTACAATAAGTCGCTTTAGGTAAACTAGAGACTAGCCAAGGCGACTGATGCCTTTTTAGACGAATGCTTTCAAATAGTAAAGGAGGTTATCATGGCTAACTTACTACAGTTAGATATCAAAGAAGAGCATATTGCTGTGATCACACTCCATCGCCCTGAAGCAGCAAATGCTTTATCAAAAGCAATGCTCATAGAGTTAAATGAGGCAATTCAACAAATTGATCAGAATTATCATGTTTTCTGCACCATTATAACAGGTTCTGGCAAAAAGGCATTTTGTGCAGGTGCGGATTTAAAAGAAAGAAGCGGAATGTCAGAAAAGCAGGTTATTGAAGCGGTGCGCTACATAGGAGAAACAACCACAGCAATAGAAAAGATGAAAATGCCGGTCATAGCGGCAATTAATGGTGCGGCTTATGGTGGTGGATTGGAATTGGCATTAGCATGTGATCTACGAATTGCTGCTTTGGGTGTGAAGCTAGGTTTAACGGAAACATCATTAGCGATTATCCCTGGCGCCGGTGGAACGCAGCGTTTGCCCAGATTAGTTGGACTAGGACATGCAAAGCGGTTAATCTATACAGCAAAACCGATTGATGCAAATGAGGCATTATCGATTGGTTTAGTAGAACAAACGGTGGATGAAAATTGTTTACAATCTGAGGCATTACTTTTAGCAAAAACAATTGCACGCAATGGACCAATAGCTTTGAGGCAAGCCAAAACTGCGATCAATACCGGTATGCAAACAGATATCTCAGCGGCTTTGGAGATTGAACATGAAAGTTACCTGGAAACAATACCAACTGCAGACAGAATAGAAGGATTACAGGCATTTAAGGAAAAAAGAAAACCTATGTATGAAGGAAGATAGACAAGGAGGGAAAATATGTCGTATTTGGAAGAGTTACAGGAGAGGATCAATAAAATAGAAAAAGGAGGAAAAGAAAAATATCATAAAAGTAATGAAGAAAAGGGAAAACTGTTTGTACGTAAGAGACTGGAACTTTTATTTGATGAAGGCTTAAAGATAGAAGATGCATTTTTTGCCAATAGTATGGATGATAACTTGCCATCTGATGGAGTCGTAACTGGTATTGGTAAGATTAATGGGCAAGATGTCTGTGTGATGGCCAATGATTCTACTGTCAAAGCTGGTTCCTGGGGGAAACGAACGGTAGAGAAAATCTTACGTATTCAGGAAACAGCAGAAAAAATGGAATTACCAATGATTTATCTCGTTGATTCGGCAGGGGCTAGAATTACCGATCAAATTGAAATGTTTCCTGGAAGACGAGGAGCAGGGCGTATTTTTCATAATCAAATAAAACTTTCTGGTCGTGTACCTCAGGTTTGTCTCTTATTTGGACCATCAGCAGCTGGTGGAGCTTATATTCCAGCATTCTGTGATGTGGTTATCATGGTTGATGGGAATGCCTCGATGTATTTGGGTTCCCCGCGGATGGCAGAAAAAGTAATCGGAGAAAAAGTTACGCTTGAAGAGATGGGTGGTGCTAATATGCACTGTACGGTCTCTGGAGTTGGTGATGTATTAGTAAGATCAGAAGAGGAAGCAATCAGTTATGCTCAAAATTATCTGAGTTATTTTCCTCCTAATTTTCGTAACAAGCCGAATGTATTTGAAACAAGGGAAGTTAAATTCTACGAGAAATCCATTACGGATATTGTTCCAGAAAATCAGAATGCACCATTTAATATGTATGACTTAATTGATCGAACGATAGATGAAGAAAGTTTTTGCGAAATCAAAAAGAAATTTGCACCCGAACTAATTACAGGCCTTGCTCGAATCGATGGTAACTCAGTAGGAATTATTGCAAATCAACCTCGGGTAAAAGGCGGTGTGTTGTTTACGGATTCAGCAGATAAAGCCGCCAAGTTTATCCAGTTATGTGATGCGTTTAATATACCATTACTGTTTCTTACTGATGTTCCAGGATTTATGATCGGTACAAAGGTGGAACGGCAGGGGATTATCAGGCACGGCGCCAAGATGCTCTTTGCTATGAGCGAGGTTACGGTGCCGAAAATCTCTGTCATCGTACGAAAAGCATATGGCGCTGGTCTTTATGCTATGTCTGGTCCAGCGTTTGATCCGGACTGCTGTCTTGCTTTTCCAAATGCGCAAATTGCCGTTATGGGACCAGAAGCAGCAGTAAATGCAGTCGAAGCAAATAAAATTGCTCAATTGCCTGAAACAGAACGTGCTGCTTATATTAAACAAAAACAGGACGAATACAAGGAAAATATTGATGTTTATCGACTAGCATCTGAAATGGTAATCGATGCAGTTATTGATCCAAATACGTTAAGAGAAGAACTAACGAAACGTTTTTCGGTATATGCCGTCAAAAATATCTCATTCACGGAAAGAAAACATGGCGTATATCCAGTATAATAAAAAGATTGGCAGATGCATTATTTGCCAATCTTTTTATTATTAACCATAAGTTTATTATGTAAACTTGTAAACTAATACTGGGAGAAAACCTACATGAAATCGCTTTAAAATGGGTGGCATTCCACACTTTAATTCCGTATAATAGATTTTAAATTAGGATGTGGAAGAAAGGAACTGAATTACATGATTGTACAAGAAAGGGTAAAAACCGTAAATGCGGATCAGATTGCTGCGGTCTATCATCAAATAAAAAATAACGGTGACAGGGCAAACGCCGTTAAGATACTAGATATATTTGAGAAATTACAGAAGCAAGAATTAGTGATTAGTTTTGCTGGTCATTTTTCTGCGGGTAAATCATCAATGATTAATACATTGTTAGGGAAAGAAATTTTACCGAAAAGTCCAATACCTACAAGTGCAAATGTAGTAAAGATTAATTCCGGAGAAGGGGTTGCACGTGTATATTTTACGAATGATCACCCGGTAGAATATAAAGAACCATATGACATCGATATGATAAAGGAATATTCGAAAGATAAAGAAGCCATTAAAAAGATAGAGATTAGTACAGGAGAACAGATCATTCCTTCAGGATCTGCAATAATCGATACTCCCGGTATTGATGCAGCGGATGATGCAGATCGAATTATGACGGAAGCGTCCTTGCACCTGGCTGATGTACTCCTTTATATTATGGATTATAATCATGTACAGTCCGAGGTTAACCTCCAGTTCCTGAAATCTGTTCAGGAAAAAAGCTTGCCTTATTATGTGGTAATCAATCAAATTGATAAACATGATGAGCAGGAATTGACCTTTCAAACATTCGATAAAAATATTAAACAAACGTTTGATCAATGGAACTTAAAGCCAGAGAACATATACTATACTTCGTTAGTGGATCCTACTGCAGCGCATAACCAAATTGAAGGAATTAAGCAAAAGTTGTCTTCTATTATGGCCAACCAAAGTGAACATTTAAATATCGTACAATCTGTAAGGCAGGTAATGAAAGACCATAAAAGCTATTTAAAAAATCATTATGGAACCCTAATAAATGACCTCACCGGCAATGATGATAAATCTATTGATTTCGCAGATCCTGAAAAATTGGAAAAAACGGAGGAAAATCTGTTCCGATTGGAAAATGAACCCATACAGTTTGAAAAGGATTATCTGGCTGAATTGCAACAAACTTTGAATAATGCCTATTTAATGCCAGCCAGCCTTAGAGATAAAGCACAATTGTACTTGGAGTCCCAACAATCGGATTTTAAGATAGGGTTATTTGCTTCTAAGAAAAAAACAGTTGAAGAGAAAAATAGAAGAGAGTCAGAATTCTTATCTGCATTGAACGAAAATATGAATACATCCATACAGTGGAGACTGCGTGACAAATTCAGTGCATTGCTAAAAAAGTATGATTTGAACGGTGCAGGGCTTCAAAGCGAAATAAATGAATTAGAATTTGCTTACAACAGGGAATATGCCAGAGATTTAATCAAATCGGGTGCGAAAGTAAATGGCGATTATGTATTGCTTTATACAAATGATATAGCAGCGGATATTAAAAATAGATATAAGCAGGAAGCTAAAATTATTTTAACATCCATTCATGCCTTCATTAAGAATAAAAATGAAGAACATAAAGAGAAATATCTGCAAAAGCTTACTGAATGGAACAAAGAAAAAAATGTAAAAGAGGAACTGCTTCAATTACAAAGTGAAGAAAAGCAGGCATTTAATCAGCTTGATAGCCAATTGATCAATCCGAATGTTGATGATTCTGTTTGGGCGCTTATAGAAAAAGAACTGCATAATAAGCCAAAGCCGATTAGAAAGGAAAGTAAATCACCAAATAAGTCCCCACTCTCACCTCGGAAAGAGCAGTTACCGAAAGAGTCCGAGGCAAAAGCTGTCATTAGAAAATCATCGACAGAAAATGTGTTGAGTAGTATAGATAAAACAATGGATGTGATTAAGGAATTACCGGGTTTTGAATCCTTATTAACTGATTTAAGAGAAAAAGAATATCGTTTAAAACATCGATCCTATACAATTGCTTTATTCGGGGCGTTTAGTGCCGGTAAATCATCATTTGCCAATGCGTTAATGGGTGAGAAAGTTTTACCGGTTTCACCAAATCCAACAACGGCAACGGTAAACCGCATTCGACCTGTAGATGAAGGAAATAAGCATGGGTCGGTAGTCGTAACTCTAAAAAGTAGGGACGCACTTACGAATGATTTACGTATGATTACAAAAAAATTAGCACCTCATGCAACTGAATTTAATGAAATGATGGAATGGGTGACATCCAATCAGATCGATAAGAGTGACCAACTTAATAAAATGTTTCAATCCTACTTGCGAGCGATGATTGCTGGATATGAAGGTATAAAGAGTTACATAGGAAATAGTATTACAATCACCATGGAAGAATTTGAAAATTATGTAACGGATGAATCAAAGGCATGCTATATCGAGTCTATTGATCTTTATTATGATTGTGAATTAACGAGACAAGGTATTACATTGGTGGATACACCGGGTGCTGATTCTGTTAATGCAAGACATACGAATGCTGCCTTTGATTATATTAAACATGCGGATGCAATTCTTTATGTGACCTACTACAATCATGCGTTATCCCGTGCAGATCGAGATTTTCTCATGCAGTTGGGTCGAGTTAAAGAAGCTTTTCAATTGGATAAAATGTTTTTTATCGTCAATGCAGCTGATTTGGCTACAGATGAAACAGAATTGAAATTGGTAACTGATTATGTACAGGACCAATTACAGCAATTAGGGATTATACTTCCTAGACTTTATCCTGTGTCCAGTAAAAAATCCCTGGATGAAAAAATACAGAAAAGAACGATAAACAGTCAGATGCAGCGAATGGAAAGTGATTTTAACCAATTTATCTATCATGACTTAGCAGAATTAACGATTGAATCGGCAACTTGGGATATGAACAGAACAAGTCATGCAGTGGACAACTATGTTAATTCGTTAACGATGGATAAACAGGAAAAGCAAAAAAGAAAACAAGAGCTAATTGCAAAAAAGGAGAGACTTTCCGAAGACATTCGCATATTGTCTACAAACAGCTACAAAGAACAAATGGAACAGAAAATGGAAAAACAACTTTTTTATGTAATAGAAAGATTATCAATTCGTTTCCATGATATGTTTAAGGAAATGTTTAACCCAACAACCATTACGGAGTCTGGTAAAAAAGCGCAATTACAATTAGAAAAAAGTTTGGATAATCTGATTGACTATATTGCATTTGAGCTTCATCAGGAAATGCAAGCTGTTTCATTAAGGATGGAGTCATATATTCACGTACAATTTAAAGAAGTTCATAAAACATTGGCGGTTATTAGCTTACAAACTGATAAACTATTCGAACTTCCGGAAATGAACATACATGAAATGACAACTCCTGATTACGAACAGGGATTTAATGCATTGGATACTAGTAAATTTGATCGCTTACTATCAAAATTCAAAGGTACGAAAGCATTTTTTGAGAAAAATGAAAAGGAATTTATGAAAGAAGAAATTTATGCTATAATAAAACCTTATGCTAATCAGTATGTAAAAGATAGTAATTCTCGTATGTTGGAATCATATTTGAAGCAGTGGAACGAGATTGTCGATGTGATGAAAGAGCAAGTCGAGCAGAATATTAGTTTACAACTGAATAACTATCTTGAGATGCTTATCTCAACAGTGGATATGTCAGTATTATTGCAAAAACAGAAACAAATTCGTTCGATTATAAAGCAGTATAATATAGAGGAAGTGTTTTAAGTGGAAAAAAATAATGTTTTATTGGTGGATGGAATGGCATTGCTTTTCAGAGGTTTCTTTGCAACATCATTTCGTGGAAATTTTATGATTACAAGTAAGGGAGTACCGACAAATGGAGTCTATCAATTTATGAGATACTTTTTGGATGCGGTGGATACCTTTGAACCTACGCATGTAATATGCTGCTGGGATATGGGGAGTAAAACATTTCGTTCGGATCTCTATGATGGATATAAGGCCAACAGAGATTCCCCACCAATGGAGTTAATTCCTCAATTTGATTTAATAAAAGAAGTCGTGGAGGCATTTGATATGCCAAATATCGGTTTGAAAAACTTCGAAGCGGATGATTGTATTGGCACACTCGCTAAACTCTATAGTGTAGATAACGAAGTAACGATTCTCACTGGGGACCAAGATATATTGCAGCTTATCGATAATACTATCCGCGTAGCGATTATGAGAAAAGGTCAAGGAAATTACGAGGTATTTGATCATGAAAACTTTTATGAAAAGAAAGGGATACAGCCAAAACAAGTCATTGATCTTAAAGGACTTATGGGTGACTCTTCGGACAACTATCCTGGAGTAAAGGGGATAGGCGAGAAAACCGCGTTAAAACTTCTACAGGAGTATGAAACGATCGATAATCTACTGGAAAATTTAGATCAATTACCAAAGGGTGTCCAAGCGAAAATCAATAATAATATGGATATGTTGCATTTATCGAGATCATTAGCGCAAATTAAATGCGATGTACCGATTACTTGTGCATTAGATCAAGCGTTATGGAAGTATGATAAAGATAGAGTAACAATGAAATTTGAGGAATTGGAATTTAAGAATTTGGCGAAGTTATTATAATCACGTATCGTAAATCCTCTGTATTCATTTACAGGGGGTTTTTACTTTCAACTCCGTAATGCGATATTAAGGGGTATGGGTATAAACCTACGAGGGTATTATATGTCAATAAATAGTAAATAGGGTAACCGAATAGGTAGACGGGAAGCTTCAAAATAGGGGTTGTATAGTTTTTGTATAAGGTGAATATCTTATTAAGAACGCTATTCTCAATTAGGGGGAATTTGTTGTGAACGTAGTTTTTGTATATGGAACCTTTCGTATAAATGAAAGTAATTATGAATATCTGCAGGGATCTACACGCTTAAAGAATCAAGTGTGGATACATGGAAAATTGTTTTATACAAAGTTTGGTTATCCTGTTATGAAAGAACATGAACATAGTAATGAAAAGGTATATGGTGAATTATATGAAGTGAATGAAGAACAGCTTGTTGCTATTGATCAATTGGAGGGCTTTCGGGAGGGTCAACCCGACAATTTATTTGAAAGAAAAATCGTTACTGTTTATGATGAAACTGGAGAAAGTACGGAAGCGTTGACTTATATTACGGGTAGATCACTCGCTGATTCGACGGATGTTATTCCATTTGGTGATTGGAAAGTTTACCAGTATGTTCGGAAAGGGCCGATTTATTATTTTGCTTATGGTTCTTGCATGGATGATAGAAGATTTAAACTGGCAAAAGTAGATCGATATTTTAGTAATGTTATAGGAAGCGGGATATTACAGGATTATGGCTTTCGTTTCAGTAGAAGTTCGAAAGACGGCGGAAAGGCTGATTTAATCCTATCCCCTGGTGAATTGGTGGAAGGAGTTATTTATGAAGTGCCTATGGAGGCTGTTGATTACTTGTATGAGCGCGAGGGAGTATATATTGAAGCATATCGGCCTGCGATTGTCACCCTGGAGATGCCTGGCGGACGGAATATAGAAGGATTGACTTTTATCGGGATTGATAAAAGCGAAGAATCGAAACCTACACAACTATACGCGGATGAAATTTTGACTGGTGCCGGTAAGTTACTAAGTTCTTCTTATATAGAAGGTTTGCGACAACGAATTGATCTTTTATTGGGATAAAACCTTCTGCGATTTGGGCTGAGACGTAAATCATGGTAAATGTCATAAAAAATGTCTATAATAATTTCTATAGATAGTTGGCAGATAGCTGTACGGAGAGAATCGTAATGTACTTTCCATGGAAGAGAGATAAGTGGTTAACCATCTTCATGATGAGCGGTTTCTTTCATGGGTATTCTAATACCTTTGGTACCCGTTTGCAATCAAATAATGGTTAGAAAGTAGGGACTAATTGTGAAAGTGGTAAATGATATTACAGAACTAATCGGTAATACGCCGTTAGTCAAATTAAATAAGGTTGTTCCTGAAGGGACGGCAGATGTATACATTAAAATGGAAATGTTTAACCCAAGTAAAAGTGTAAAAGATCGCGCCGCGTTCAACATGATTAAAGTAGCTGAAGAAAAAGGATTGATAAAACCCGGAGATACTATTATTGAACCAACGAGCGGCAATACAGGTATCGGTCTAGCGATGATTGCTGCCGCAAAAGGTTATAAAGCTATTCTGGTTATGCCGGATAATAGTACGATGGAAAGAAGAAATATCTTAAAAGCCTATGGAGCGAAAGTTGTATTGACTCCAAGTGAGGAAAAAATGCCTGGTTCCATTAAAAAAGCCTTGGAAATTCAAAAGGAGATCCCTGGTAGCTTCATACCACAACAATTTGAGAACTTTGCTAATCCGGATATCCACCGAACTACAACTGCTCTGGAAATACTCGAGCAGACAGAAGGTAAACTGGATGCATTTGTATGTACGGCGGGAACTGGTGGAACTGTAACCGGGACTGGTGAAAAATTAAAAGAAAAAATTAAGGGAATCCATGTGGCGGTTGTAGAGCCGGAGGGTTCGGCTGTATTATCTGGTGGTCAACCAGGGAAACATAAACTCGTTGGAACAAGTCCTGGATTCGTGCCGGATATCTTGAATACATCTGTATATGATGAGATTATCCAAATTAGTGATGAAGATGCAATAGGGTTATTACAGAGATTGGCGCGTGAAGAAGGTATTTTTCTTGGGCCATCGGGAGCAGCGGCAGTATATGCTGCAATCGATGTCGCTAGAAAGCTTGGAAAAGGTAAAAAAGTAGTATGTATAGCTCCGGATACGGGTGAACGATATCTAAGCATGAATCTGTTTGATGAATAATAATAGGTGAAGGAACGGCAAGCCTTAATGACTTAAACAATAGGAAACATACCTACAAAAAACCGATCGACATTTGCAAATGTCGATCGGTTTTTTGAATAAAGGGGTAAAATATAGTAGTTGTCTATAAATGCAGTAAAAATATACCAGTAGAAAAGGTAGTATATGTCATTGACTTTTTGCTGTGGGTAGAGTAATATATTAATTCTCGCTAGACACCTTGTATTTTAAAAAAGGTGATTGACAGGGGAATCAATTGGATTTGTCTAACTGATGGTAACCAATGATAGGTTATTAAGTATTAGATTAAGTGTTGATAATTCACTTGAAATTTGATATAGTTTAAAGGTTGGCGAAAAAATAAGTTGAATATACTTGAAATTTTTGTTGACATTTAATATTAAAGTATGATATATTAATAGAGTTGCTGTTTTGAAGAACACCTAACG
>NZ_JBIMEX010000018.1:0-73502 GCF_051262635.1 Oceanobacillus sp. CF4.6
GTATAAATTAATAAGTATAGTTAACAATATGTACGGAGGGGTAGCGAAGTGGCTAAACGCGGCGGACTGTAAATCCGCTCCCTCAGGGTTCGGCAGTTCGAATCTGCCCCCCTCCACCATTACTATTGTTGGGCTATAGCCAAGCGGTAAGGCATCGGGTTTTGATCCCGTGTACCCCAGGTTCGAATCCTGGTGGCCCAGCCATTTTTTTATTTTGAAGGATGTTTTGTAATTTTTCTTTGATAAAAATATTATACGAGCCATTAGCTCAGTTGGTAGAGCATTTGACTTTTAATCAAAGGGTCGAAGGTTCGAATCCTTCATGGCTCATCAATCAAAATCAGTATATGCAACAGAAAATAAACAAGGTCGTTATGGTAACATACAACCTTGTTTATTTGCATATTTAGATAAAATTATTCATAATAGTTACAGTTATTTTTTTGTGTTTTCTATGGAGTTACTTCTAAATGAAAAAAAATAAGGTTTCATGTTATAATCTATATAGTTTAAAATCATAAATGGAAAGAATTTTATATATAATTTCTATATTAAAGGATGATCCAGGATGAAATCTTCCAGAATCCCCGGTTTTTATAATTTGTCTGTTGAACAACGACGGGACCTGCTTAAAAATGTGCTAGATTTCTCTTCAGAGGATTTAAACGATCTCTGTATTAATCAGCCTCTATCTACTGAAACCGCAGATAAAATGATCGAAAATGTTATAGGTACATTTCAACTCCCATTGGGTTTAGGGTTGAATTTCCTAGTAAACGGGAAAGAATATGTAGTACCAATGGCGATTGAGGAAGCCTCAGTAGTTGCTTCGGCAAGTCATATAGCTAAAATTGTCAGAAGCGCTGGGGGATTTCAAACCAATGCAACGGAAAGAATAATGATAGGACAGATTCAGGTGATAGGCTGTCCGAATTATCAAGTTGCGAAACAGGACTTATTGGATCAAAAAGAGTCATTAATAAAAGCTGCGAACGCTGCATATCCGAGCATTGTAAATCGAGGTGGCGGGGCTGGAGATCTGGATATACGTATCCTTAATGAAGAAAGTAATTCGAAGTATGGGCAGATGCTTGTCCTGCATATATATGTCGATACACGTGATGCAATGGGAGCGAATATTATTAACACGATGGTTGAATCTATTGCGCCCATTGTCGAGGAAATAACAAAAGGTAAAGTTTATTTGCGGATTTTATCGAACTTTGCAGATAAATGCTTGGCGCGGGCAAGGTGTGTCATTCCTCCTGAACTGCTTGCTACTGGAGAATATTCCGGAGAGGAAGTTCGTGATGGCGTTATACATGCATATGAATTTGCGGAATCAGACCCATATCGTGCAGTAACGCATAATAAAGGGATTATGAATGGAATTGATCCTGTTGTAATTGCAACAGGTAATGACTGGCGTGCCGTGGAGGCTGGAGCACATGCATATGCTTCCCGTCATGGTAGTTACGGTTCCATGACAAAATGGTTCAAAGATGAAAACGGAAATCTTATAGGGGAAATTGAATTACCAATGTCTGTCGGAACTGTTGGTGGAGCAACCAGAGTTCATCCGTTGGCAAAGCTTTCCCTATCCATAATGGATATAAAATCGGCCAAGGAACTTGCGCAGGTAATTGTAGCGGTTGGATTGGCGCAAAATCTCGGAGCATTGAAGGCACTAGCGACAGATGGTATTCAAAAAGGCCATATGGCTCTACATTCTCGATCTGTTGCAATAGCAGCAGGCGCTTCAGGGGAGATGATTGATATCATTGCTGAAAAATTAATCGAACAAAAAGAAATCCGTGTCGGAAAAGCTAAAGAATTGGTGGAAATGTATAAAAAATGAGTGCAGAAAAAGTAACAACTTCAGAAAAAACAGCTATAGGTATAGCTCATAGTAAGCTAATTTTGATAGGAGAGCACGCAGTTGTACACGGACAACCAGCAATCGCTATTCCTTTTCCACTAATTGGTGTTGAAACAGTTATTGAATATGTGCCAGGCTCAGTAAAAATGGACAGTACTTTCTATCATGGGCCACTTCATTTGGCCCCGGAATCTTTGCATGGAATCGTTAATTGCATAAATGATACACTTGATTATCTAGGGATTCCTTGTGAAGATTTACTGATCCGAATTAATTCTTCTATACCGCCTGGTAAAGGTTTGGGATCCAGTGCATCTGTTGCCATTTCTGTTATTAGATCCCTGTTTGATTTCGCGGATAGAGATTGTACCGAGTCCGAATTACTAATGCTTGCAAATGTTGCGGAAACTTATGCACATGGGGCTCCTAGTGGGATTGATACACTTACGATTACTTCAAAAACCCCAATTTGGTACGAAAAAGAAAGCCCTATTAATTATATTGAACTTGGTGAGGATTTTCACTTTATCGTTGCAGATTCGGGAAGAGTGGGAGATACACGGACATCCGTCGAATCGGTAGCTCGTTTATTAAAATCTGCTCCAAAGCGTATTCAACGGAAAATTGACCGGATTGGTGAATTAACACATCACGCGAAGGATGCAATGGAGAAGGCCAGCAGGCAATTTTTAGGACAACTTTTGAATGAAGCACAGAAAGAATTGGAAGCTTTGGGTGTTAGTGATGCTGGCTTAAACAAGCTCATTTATTTTGCCCGCAAAGAAGGAGCTCTTGGAGCGAAATTGACCGGTGGTGGCAACGGTGGTTGTATTATCGCCCTTGCCCAGAATGAAGTGCATTCCAAACAACTTGCTGAGAAGTTAAGGAAATATGGTGCTACATCTGTTTGGCCGTTTGTTTTAAAAAAACAGGATTAAAAAGATGAAAGAAATGGGAGATTATGATGAAAGCTACAGCCAAAGCGCATACGAATATTGCTTTAATAAAATATTGGGGGAAGCGTGACGAAGCACTAATTCTACCTACGAACAGCAGTCTTTCCTTAACCCTGGATGGCTTTTTTACAACAACAACTGTAGACTTTCAGGCAAATTTAACCCGAGATCAATTTATGCTAGATGACAAGCCTGTAGAAGGTGAGTCTTATCAACGCGTAAGTAATTTTCTTGATATAATTCGCACGATGGCAGGAAAAGAAAATCTTTATGCAACGGTTCACTCTAAAAATGATGTTCCTACTGCAGCAGGATTCGCATCATCTGCTTCCGGATTTGCGGCGCTCGCTGCAGCAGGAACGAAAGCGATTGGAATGCAATTGGACAATCAGGAATTATCACGACTTACTCGTCAAGGCTCGGGCTCAGCTAGCCGTTCCATTTATGGTGGATTTGCTGAGTGGGAAATGGGAGATAAGACGGATGGTTCCGATTCATTTGCTGTTCCAGTGGCTCCAGCTCAACATTGGGATATTAGAGTTGCAGCCGTAGTTCTTTCGTCAACGGTGAAAAAAGTGTCGAGTCGTGCTGGTATGAAAAGAACAGTGGAAACATCTCCGTTTTACTCTGGATGGATTGATAGCATTCCCAAGGATTTACGGGAAATTAAAGACGCAATAAAAACCAAGGACTTTGAAAAAACAGGCAGTATAGCTGAAGCCAATTGTTTGAAAATGCATGCAACTACGTTGGCTGCAAATCCTCCATTTACATATTGGCATGATACAACAATGCGTGTCATGCAAACAGTTCAAGAAATGAAAGAGAAGGGTATTCCTGCTTATTTCACTATAGACGCAGGTCCAAATGTAAAGGTTCTTTATTTGCCGGAGGATGAAGGAAAAGTTAAGGAAACACTTCGAACGATACCCGGTGTAACGGATGTTATTTTAAGTAAACCAGGTCAGGGAATAAGTTATCTTTAGGAGTTGGGCGTCTTGTCAAGCACTTCAATGACCATAAAAGTTCCGGGGAAATTAATGATAGCTGGAGAGTTTGCCGTTCTTGAACCCCGTCATAATTTAGCGGTAATGGCAATAAACAGGTTTGTTTATGCAACGATTGAGAATAGTGATAGAAACGGGCTTACATTACACGATTTTAATTTACAAAATCTCAAGTGGGAATATAATAACGATCAAATAACGATTCGTACGGACGATGAGAGAGTTCGATTTGTGTGTGATGCTATGACCATTGCCTATACTTATTTAAAGGAAAAGCGAATAAACGTAAAACCGTTCCACTTGTCTATTCATAGTGAACTTGACGATGCGTCTGGAATAAAATATGGCTTGGGATCCAGTGCAGCGGTTGTCACTTCGGTTGTAACAGCTATTCTAAAGGAATTTCTTGCCCAGGATCCAACCCCAGAGATTGTATTTAAACTTGCAGCAATATCTCACGTAAAAACGCAGGGAAATGGTTCTGGCGCTGATGTGGCGGCTTCGTCTTTCGGTGGTCTATTGCAGTATTCTTCTTTTCAGGCGGATTGGTTGAAAAAAGCTTATTTACATAGTGATTCGATCACTGAATTGTTGGAGAATAATTGGATTTATTATTCATCGAAACCGATTAAAATGCCAAAAAATGTTTATTTTTGTGTTGGTTGGACGGGTAAGCCAGCATCTACTGCGAAACTTGTCGATAAAATATTACAGTTAAAAATAGATAATCCGGTTGCATTTCAGACTTTTTTAAAAAGTAGTGATGAAGCTGTAGCCAACTTTCTAACAGGTATGGATGAGGAAGATTTCAACCTTCTTATAAGAGGTGTTAAACAAAACAGACAAGCATTAGCCACGGTTGGAAGGCATGCGAACACCTGGATTGAAACACCCCTCCTTCGTAAACTGTGTGATTTAGCTGAATCCTTTGGTGGTGCAGGGAAACCTTCAGGTGCAGGTGGGGGCGATTGCGGGATTGCTTTTATGCCCACAAAGGAAAAAGCAGAAGGATTGATGAAGGCTTGGGAAGAGGCAGGTATTAAACCGCTAACCCTTCAACCGAATTCTCACGGTGCAGTAAGTTTATCATAGATAATAATAAAAATTATTTTATATGAAAGCATAAAAAGACATTATTTTCGAATTCTTTCAGAAAATAGACGTCTTTTTATGCTTTCATTATATTTTTTTGTCATTGTGTGTATCTTTGGTATTCATTAAGTAATTGATCAAGTTTAATACTTGAGGAAATTACAGCTTCAGAAGTTAGATCATTGGTAAAGGAAAGAGTAATCATTTCTTCACGGCATTCTTCGATTTTTTCTCTTAAATTATTTTTAGTCACAAAACTTTCCTCCTATCTAGTATACTATAATAGAAAAATACCCAAATTTAATCAATTTTAAACGTCCTAGTATAAATTGAACATTCTGTGACAGGGAAAAATAATAAAATGCGATAAAATACGAAATAATTTTGAAACCTTTTGTATTACATATTCGTATAACGAGTACCGCATAGTAAGCGGAGGGAACCTTATGGACCAGTTTATTAAAGAAAAAATTAAAGAAGTAAAAAAAGGGGATCAGGCCGCATTTGGTGATGTAGTCTCCTTCTATCAAAATAAAATTTACCAGCATTGTTTCCGAATGCTTGGTAATGCACATGAGGCGGAAGATATGGCTCAAGAGGCTTTTATACGTGCATATGTTAATATTCATTCCTATGATGAACGCAGAAAGTTTTCTACGTGGTTGTATCGTATCGCTACTAATTTAACGATCGACCGATTACGAAAACGGAAGCCAGATTTATATCTGGATGCGGAAATAAAAGGGACGGAAGGTTTAGATATGTATTCTCAACTGGCGAGCGAGGAACGTCTCCCAGGAGAAGTAGTTGAAGGTCTTGAATTGCAGCGCTATATTCATCATGAAATTTCACAACTCCCACCAAAGTATCGAAGCATTATTATGCTACGTTATTTGGAGGAATTTTCGCTTCAGGAAATAAGCGAAATTTTGGATGTCCCATTAGGAACGGTGAAAACCCGGATCCATCGTGGAAGGGAAGCATTAAGGAAAAGACTTCGTCATGTGTAAAGGAGTGTGTACTACATGGATTGTAATCGAACATCAATAGAATTGATGCATAAATATTTAGACGGAGACCTTACGAAGCAGGAAGAATGTGATTTACGCACACACTTGGAAACGTGTGCTGACTGTCAACACCACTTCCATGAATTAAAGCGTACAATAACACTGATAAAGAGTGCAGAACATTTTTCGGCACCAGATGACTTCACTCAGAAAGTTATGCAGAAGCTACCAATAGAAAGAAAAAGCGTGAAATATATACGATGGTTTAAAATACATCCGGTAATAACGGCTGCAGCTATATTTTTTATCTTAATGATGGGCGGGATGTTCTCATCCTGGAATCAGGACAGTGAATTAGTAGTCTCCAAACAGGAAGAGCTGATCATCGAGGGAGATACAGTGATCGTTCCTGAAGGGGTAACGGTTCCTGGAGATGTACTGGTCAAAAATGGTAACTTACTAATAAAAGGTACGATTGACGGTAATGTCACATTAGTAAATAGTGAACTCATTCAGGATAACCCGCTAGAAGGGGAAGAACTTATGGCCTCGGTTGGGGGGATAAATGGAGAATTTCAAACCGTTGACCGAATGTTTGAGTGGATGTGGTATCAGGTGAAGAATTTCTTTAAAGGTGTCTTTTCCTTTTAAATAAATATATTCTAAATTAAACGCGGATGAGCATGAAACTTATCCGTGTTTTTGTTTGAATGCTGGTATGTTCGAAGACATATCTTTTCGGAAAAATATGTTATAATAGGTATCGTGACTATCTATAAAAAATAAAGAAATTGTTCAAAAAGTTAAGTATGCTACCAATACTTTGAGAACATCTATTAAATAAATTTATACAGCTAAAGGATGTGTTAGCATGCTTGATGGGGGATTTGATGTTTTGGATCTGCTAAGAATAGGCGTAGATATAGCTTTCGTCTGGTATGTACTATATAAATTGTTAATGCTAATCAGGGGTACAAAAGCAATTCAGCTTTTAAAAGGGATTGCAGTTGTCTTAGTAGTTTGGGCGTTAAGCATCATACTCGATCTACAAACGATGCAATGGGTAACTAATCAAGCTATTGACTGGGGACTTATCGTAATTATAATTTTATTCCAACCAGAATTGAGAAGGGCACTTGAACAGCTTGGTAGGGGAAATCTTTTTTCAAGAAGTGCTAAATCAGAAGAAGAAATTATTGAACAGGAAATTGCAGCAATTCTTCAGTCATGCAGTTATATGGCAAAAAGGAGAATCGGTGCACTTATATCTATCGAACGGGAGACAGGTATTGGTGAATATGCTGAAACCGGCATAGCTATAAATGGGAAATTATCTCATCAGCTGCTTACGAATATCTTTACACCGAACACCCCGCTGCATGATGGTGCTGTGATTCTTAAAGAAGGTGAAATAACAGCAGCGGCCTGTTATCTCCCTTTATCGGAAAGTCCATTTATATCGAAGGAACTAGGGACACGTCATCGGGCAGCAATGGGTATCAGTGAAGTAACAGATGCACTAACAATTGTTGTTTCGGAGGAAACTGGTGCTATTTCCTGCACGAAAAACGGAGAACTGCATAGGGACTTGGATCAAGATAACCTTCGCGGTATGTTGCAAGCCCACTTATCCTTAATTGAAAAAACCTCTGAAAAAAAGTCGCGGAAACGAGGGGGAAGTAATAATGGATAACTGGTTTAAAAGTAAATGGTTTGTCCGGATAATTTCGTTAGCCTTTGCGGTGTTTTTATATGCATTCGTTAATGTTACCGTTAATTCAACCGAGTCTGATCCAACTTTTTCAGGAAGTAACGATCAATCAAATATGCTGGACGATGTTCCAGTGGATATTAGAATAGATGAAGAAAATTATGTTGTCAGCGGAGTACCCAAATATGTAACAGTTAATTTACAGGGATCACCTGGTAATGTGACCCCATTATCCTTACAGCGCAACTTTGATGTGTATGTCGATTTGCAAGGATTAGAAGAAGGAGAGCATGTTGTAGAAATCCAACATACAATTTCCAAGGATATTAATGTATATATTGAACCAAAAACAATTGAGGTAACGATTGAAGAAAGAGCAAGTGAAGAATTCAGTGTGGTTGCTGATTTTGTTAACAGTGATAAGTTGGCAGAAGGATATAAACTTATTGACCATGTGGTAGAACCTGCAACGGTTACCATAACAAGTTCCAGATCTGTAATCGACCAAGTAGGGTCTGTCAAAGCATATGTTAATTTAGAAGGATTGGAAGGCTCGATTAACAACCGTGAAGTTCCTGTAGCTGTCTATGATACACAGGGAAAAGAATTGGATGTTAGAATTGAACCTGAAAGTGTACAAGTATCCGCCGAAATTGATAATCCTAGTAAGTCAGTACCTGTAACGGTGGAGACTACTGGCGAAATGTCTGAAGGCTATTCACTAAGTTCCATTTCTGCTAATGTAGAAGAAGTAGAAATTTACTCCACGAGTGCTATATTGGATGATATTACGGAAGTAACTACAGAAGCAATTGATTTGTCAGAAGTAACCGAATCAGGGACAATCAATGCAGAACTAAGATTGCCCGAAGGTGTAAATGCCCCAGAGTTGGAAACAATTGAGGTAACAATCGATATAGAACAAATGCATGTTATTGAAGATGTACCAATTACTGAAGAAGAGTTGGAAGAAGGACTGAACGTAAATTATATTGAACCTGAAACAGCCTTGATGGATATTACAGTTACAGGTAATCAATCAAATATCAGTGAATTAACCGTGGATGATTTTCGTGCCGTCATAAATTTATCTAACTTGGAACAGGGAGAACACCGGGTTCCTCTAATAATTGATGGACCGGAAGTAGAAGAGATAACAGTTACTGTTGCATTGGAAGAAATACTTATTGAAATCAACTGAGACGATGAAGAGCTTGTTTTAGAAAACAGTTGAATTGGATGTAGTTAAAGGAGAGGTAAAGATGGGAAAATATTTTGGAACAGATGGCGTTAGAGGGATTGCCAATGAGGAGCTGACACCTGAACTTGCTTATAAACTGGGACGCTGTGGTGGTTATGTACTCACAAAGGATAATGATAAACCTCGAGTCCTTATCGGTCGTGATACACGGATTTCAGGACATATGCTTGAGGGAGCTCTATTAGCTGGACTGCTATCAATTGGTGCAGAGGTGATGCGTCTTGGAGTTATATCTACTCCAGGAGTAGCATATCTTACAAAAGCTACCAGCGCCCATGCCGGTGTAATGATTTCTGCTTCCCATAATCCAGTTGAAGATAATGGAATTAAATTCTTTGGCCCAGATGGCTTTAAATTAACGGATGAACAGGAGCATGAAATTGAAAGCCTGATGGATGGCGAAGATACTTTGCCACGTCCAACCGGTGGAGATATTGGTATTGTCAATGATTACTTTGAAGGTGGCCAGAAATATTTATCCTACCTGAAAGACACCATCGATAATGATTTTGAAGGAATTCAAATTGCTATTGATTGTGCACATGGGGCAACATCGAGTCTTGCGACGCATTTATTTGCGGACCTTGAAGCGGATATCTTTTCCCTCGGCTCCACACCAAATGGACTAAACATTAATGATGGTGTGGGATCTACACATCCAGAGACATTACAGGCATTTGTTTCAGAAAAGGGCGCTGATATCGGATTGGCTTTTGACGGAGATGGTGATCGACTGATTGCGGTGGATGAGAAAGGCAATATCGTCGATGGCGATCAGATCATGTTTATCTGTGCAAAGTATTTGAATGAAATTGGATTACTAAAACATAATACGGTTGTGTCTACCGTAATGAGTAATATTGGTTTTTACAAAGCGATAGAGGAAAATGGTATGCGCAGTGACAAAACCGCAGTCGGTGATCGTTACGTAATGGAAGAGATGCGTAAAGGTGGTTACAACCTTGGTGGAGAACAGTCGGGTCACATTATCTTCTTGGACTACATCACAACTGGTGATGGCATGTTATCCGCGTTGCAGCTTGTTAATGTCATGAAAGAAACGGGGAAACCTTTATCAGAACTTGCCGGTGAAATGAAAATCTTCCCACAGGTATTGATAAACGTTAAAGTAAAAGATAAAAACGAGGTATTAAGCAATTCCGTTATTCTGGAAGAGGTTGCAGCAGTAGAGCGAGAATTGGGTGACCAAGGGCGCGTGTTGGTTAGGCCTTCAGGAACGGAACCGCTTGTTCGAGTGATGGTTGAAGCACCAACAAAAGAGGAATGTGAGCATTACGCAGATCGAGTAGTGAAAGTCATAGAAAATCTTCCTGGAATGTAACTATACTCTATATAAGAAAAGAACTGTTTTCAATGAAAGCAGTTCTTTTTGTATTTCAAGTATTTATAATACGGAAAGTTACCACGGATAGTTAGACGAAACCGAAGTGATAGTACAGTCTGAATTAATCTAAATGGGAAGGTAAATTTATGGGCAATGGATTTAGATAGGTCCAGATTTCCTTATTTACTTGCTCAACAGGATGAATCTATTTGTCTCCTTGTGAACACGTAGAGATTGTATCTCATAAGCTAACTAAAGGTATACATTAAAAAATATGTTGCCTGCCTAAACTTTCTCGGTTACAATATAATAAGCTCTTTGTAAAAGTGTTTACTTTCTGTTAAAAGAGGTAAATGTATAGAGCTGTCTTTATTATTCAAGAAATGAAAGGAGCATAGAAAGTATTAAAGTAATTAAAGCGCCAGGACTATTTTTCGATCGGTGAGGAAAAGTAGTTGACGAGGTGGGGGTTATCGAGGATTTCGGCGGATGCCTCCCGGCTGGATATCTCAGTCGTTTAGCTTTATCCTAAAAACAATTTGGCGACTTATTGGACAAAAGGATAAAGAAAGATGTTCATACAAAAAATACACGAGAGAGGGGCAGTTAACGCCCCTAAACTTTGTAGAGGTTTGTTTATCTGCCCCCTATTTTAAGGAGGACATCGATATGTGCGGAATTGTAGGCTATATCGGACAAAACGATACGAAAGAAGTTTTATTAAATGGTCTTGAAAAATTGGAATATAGAGGTTATGACTCTGCAGGAATTGCTATCCTGAATGATGAGGGAGTCAACCTGACAAAAGTAAAAGGTCGTATTGCAGCATTACGTGAAAGTGTTGATAGCTCTGTTTATGCAACAATGGGAATAGGCCATACTCGCTGGGCTACTCATGGTGTGCCAAGTATAATCAATGCACATCCACACCAAAGCGTGACTGGAAGATTTACACTTGTTCATAATGGTGTTATTGAAAATTACAATGACCTCAAAAAAGAATATCTTCGTGATGTGAACCTTGTAAGTGATACAGATACGGAAATAATCATACAGTTAATTGACCAGCTTTATGAACAACATCAGGATACTTTGGAAGCATTCCGTGAAGCGATGCGTCTTTTGAAAGGCTCCTATGCGATTGCCATGATTGATGCTGAGGATCACGAGACATTGTATGTTTCCAAAAATAAAAGTCCACTTCTAGTAGGTTTAGGTGATGGGTTCAACCTTGTTGCAAGTGATGCCATGGCTACGTTAAAGGAAACGGATCAATACTTGGAGATTTTTGATAAGGAAATTGTCCTTGTAAATCGCAATTTCGTTGAAGTGCAAACACTTGAAGGAACTGTTGTGGAACGTAAACCATATACAGCTGAAATCGATGCAAATGATACTGAAAAAGGGACATATCCGCATTTTATGCTAAAAGAAATCGATGAACAGCCGATTGTGATGCGTAAAATTATCAATAAATATCAGAAAGAAAACAATGAATTAAAGCTTGATGCAGATATTCGCAGTGCTATGAAGGCAGCTGATCGTATCTATATTATTGCTGCAGGAACAAGCTATCATGCAGGTTTAGTTGGGAAAGAGTTCCTCGAAAAATTAGCAAAGATTCCAGTCGAAGTCCATGTTGCAAGTGAATTTTCATATAATATGCCATTACTGTCAGAAAATCCGTTATTTGTGTTCATCTCACAAAGTGGAGAAACTGCTGACAGCAGATCCGTATTAGTGAAAATAAAGAAAAAAGGATATCCAGCACTAACGATTACGAATGTGCCAGGATCCACCCTTTCTCGTGAAGCAGATTACACATTAAACTTATATGCAGGTCCTGAAATTGCAGTCGCATCAACAAAAGCATATACTGCTCAAATTGCAGTACTGGCAATACTAGCAGTAGATACAGCTAATGCAAAAGGCATTGCATTGGATTTTGACCCAATGCAGGAGCTTGCGATTGTTGCCAATGCAATGGAAGTTTTAACAGATCAGAAAGAGGAATTGGAACAGCTGGCAAGAGATTACTTTAGCACTACACGTAATGCGTTCTTTATTGGAAGAAGTGGTGATTACAATGTTTCCCTTGAAGCGGCATTGAAGCTGAAAGAAATCTCCTACATTCAGGCAGAAGGATTTGCCGGTGGGGAATTAAAACATGGTACCATCGCTTTGATCGAAGAAGGTACACCTGTAATTGCTTTGGCTACACAGGAAAACGTTAACTACTCTATCCGTAGTAATGTACAGGAAGTAGTTGCTCGTGGTGCCAAGGCAATGATTATCAGCCTTAAAGGACTGGAACAGGACGATGATGCCTTTGTATTACCGCATGTGCATGAGCTATTGACACCGCTTGTAAGTGTCATTCCAATGCAATTACTGGCTTATTATGCTGCATTGCATCGTGATTGTGACGTGGATAAGCCGCGTAACTTGGCTAAATCAGTTACGGTCGAATAATGTAAGTGAATCTATTTTAAAAAATATAATTAATAAGAAAAGCACGATATTCTAATCCATTGAATATCGTGCTTTTCTACATTGAGGGATATATCTAATCGAAATTATTTAAATGTTTAACCACCAATAACCTTCGAAGCAATTTCTACTGTCCGTTTTGCTTGATGTTTTACTGCTGCTTGTACATCTTCTACCATTTTCCCGTCTGGTCCCTGTGTAACGCTAGTTCCATATGGATTTCCACCAGCACCAAAAAGCACTTGATCGGTGTATCCAGGAGGTACAATAATTGCCCCCCAGTGCATCATGGATGTATAAAGAGAAAGGATCGTTGCTTCTTGACCACCATGAGAATTTGATGCAGATGTCATTGCACTGACCACTTTATTTACTGTTTTACCAGATCCCCATATTCCACCTTGTAAATCAAGAAATTGTTTCATTTGTGATGCTACATTTCCAAAACGTGTTGGGGTACTGAAAATAATTGCATCTGCCCATTCAATATCTTCAGAAGATGCTTCTGAAACATCCTTTGCTGCTTCATAATGGGCTTTCCATCCAGCATTTTGTTCTATTGCGGCTTCTGGGGCAAGCTCATGCACTTTACGTAATCTAACTTCAGCTCCAGCCTGTGAACCAGCTTCTTCAGCCCATTGTGCCATTTGATAATTTGTTCCGGTAGAACTGTAGTAAATAATCGCTAATTTAACGTTTGCCATTTGTTATGTTTCCTCCTTCTGTAAATTGACCTTAAAATTACGTCTTGACTCATATATTATCTGCAGAAATTCTATTTTTATTTTAATAAAATTTAATTATAGTCGGTTACTTAAATAAGAGAATAATTACTTATAATCTTATTAATTTGTCGTTACTACCATGAATGTCAGCGAAAAAAATCAAATAGCAAAGCACGTTATTCAATGAATTAGAATACGTGCTTTGCTATTTGGAATTATTTATTTAAAGTCTCTCTCCATTTTTCAGTCTTTCGATAAACTCATTTAAATCTTCTTTTTTTACTCTCCAGTGTCTTCCGATTTTAAACCCGGGCAGTTTTCCTTCTTGTACCAATTTATATGTTGTCATTTCACTCAGCTGTAAGTATTCTGCTACTTGTGAAACAGTCATAATTTCTTTCGTCATTAAAAGATGCCTCCAAACTTATTACATATCTTTATCATACCATATTTGAGCGCTAACTTTTTCAAATTTATAACAGAACATACTCAATTATAAATGATTATACTCCGATATAAAATTATATACTATTGGTCAAAGTTGATAGATATATAAGTAATAGTGGAGGATTATAGAGTATATTATTAATGATTGCGTTTACTTAAGGTTTTGTATTTTTAAATTTTCTATGGTATGATTCGTTTTGTTGAAAACGGAACTTAACTTTTGTGAGAGTCAAAAGTTACTATACTATAAAAAATTAAAAGAGGTGCAAAATTGAAAGTACAAGAATTAAAACAAGAATGGTTTGGAAATGTAAGAGGTGATGTATTAGCGGGAATCGTTGTAGCACTGGCCCTCATACCGGAGGCAATAGCCTTTTCGATTATTGCAGGAGTCGATCCAATGGTTGGCCTTTATGCTTCATTCTGTATTGCAGTAGTTATTGCCTTTGTCGGTGGACGCCCAGGAATGATTTCTGCTGCAACAGGGGCGATGGCCTTGGTAATGGTTGATTTGATTGCAGACCATGGATTACAATACTTATTGGCTGCAACAATTTTAACAGGTGCTATTCAAATATTATTTGGTGTTTTTAAAATGGCTAAAGTAATGAAATTCGTTCCCAGGTCGGTAATGGTTGGATTTGTAAATGCGCTAGCTATCATGATTTTCACAGCTCAGTTGCCGCATTTTGAAGGAGAATCATGGATTATGTTTGCGCTTGTCGGACTGACTTTGGCAATTATTTATCTTTTGCCAAGAATTACAAAAGCAATACCTTCAACTCTTGTGGCGATTGTAGTAATAACTGCAATTGTTATTTACGGAAATATCAATATTGGAACAGTGGGGGATATGGGAGCAATCTCGCAACAATTGCCCGTATTTTTACTTCCTGACATCCCATTGTCGTTGGAGACCCTAATGATTATTCTTCCTTATTCATTATCACTGGCAGTAGTTGGTTTAATAGAGTCACTTTTGACGGCTAATATTGTTGATGATATGACAGATTCAGAGAGTAATAAAAACAAAGAAAGCCGAGGACAGGGGATTGCTAACATCGTGTCAGGATTCTTTGGTGGTATGGCTGGCTGTGCAATGATTGGACAATCGGTTATTAATGTAAAATCCGGCGGAAGAGGTCGCTTATCAGCGCTTGTTGCGGGTGTGTTTCTCATGTTCTTGATTGTTGTTTTAGGTGGGTTGGTTATACAGATTCCACTAGCAGCCTTGGCGGGTGTAATGTTTATGGTCGCCATCAGTACATTTGATTGGTCATCAGTTAAAAATCTTGCGAAACTTCCTAGAACAGATGCAATCGTCATGGTTGCTACTGTGATTATTGTACTGGCAACTCATAATTTAGCTATCGGAGTATTTGCAGGAGTACTATTAAGTGCTATTTTCTTTGCAGCTAAGATATCTAAAATTAAAGTAACAGAAGAGCTTGTACTTCGAGATCAGAAGAAAATCTACCGAGTAGAGGGACAATTATTCTTTGCATCTGTAAGTGATTTTCCAAGTAAGTTTAACTTTGAGGATTCTGTCAAAGAAGTAGAAATTGACTTAACGAATACTCACTTGTGGGATGATTCCGCAATAGGAGCATTGGATAAGATAGAAATGAAGTTTGCACAGAATAACATTAAGGTCAGTTACAGCGGGATAAATGCAGAGAGTGAGCAACTGAAGAGCCGAATTGGCGGTATTTCGAACGCATCTGGACATTAATTAACGGTTATATGATTAAAAATAGATATAAATGGGAGGTGAGGCATTTGTTTAAACGAATTTTATTGGCAGTAGATGGATCAGAGAATTCCATCCGATCTACTCATCATGCGATTGCATTGGCTGAAAATTTTAACGGAGCGATCGATGTCCTTTATGTTGTCGATGGCAATAAAGCAAAAGAAGATGTTTTACATGCTACAAATAAATTTGAAATTGAAAAAAAGCGTAAAGAAAAACTTAATCCAATAAGGGAATTACTGAAACAGTCGGTTGCTGAATTTAATACACATGTACTTCATGGGGAGCCTGGACCAGAGATTGTCGCGTTTGCGAACGAAAAGGGATTTGACTGTGTCGTGATTGGAAGTCGTGGATTGAATAACTTGCAATCCTTTATATTAGGTAGTGTAAGTCATAAAGTTGCAAAACGTGCAGATTGCCCAGTTCTCATAGTGAAATAAGAAAGCAATCGGTCCTACAAATAAGATGCCAAAAACCTGAGTTCGGTTTCCTAACGTCTCAGGTTTTTTTGATTTGGGCTAACCTTGTTACAATAATGATTTAGGAAATAGATAAAAAACGATATAATAAAAAGAGGAGAACTCCGAACGTGAGAAGGAAGTTGACTACATGTCCATCTATTCAATGTTGAAAGCTTTACTTATAGGAATTGCTGGAGCTATTCTTTTTGTTGCAGTGGGTCTGCCGATGCCATGGATGCTTGGTCCATTATTTGCTGTATTATCCGTACAATTATTTACTCCGATTTCGCTTAAATGGCATCCAGTTTTTCGAAATATAGGTCTTGTCATTGCAGGATATGTAATAGGTTATGCATTTACATTAGAAGCTTTGCGTGATATGAAGCAATATTTTCCAGTTATGCTTCTCATCAATATCGTCTTTTTTATATTATTTTTGTTAATTAGTTCATTGATGGCATACTGGACGAAGATGGACCGTGGTACTGCAATGACTTGTTGTGTACCTGGAGGGCTGCAACAGATCATAATATTTGCTGAAGAACAGAAAAATATTGATTTGTCTGCTGTAACTTTTTATCATATTCTTCGCGTTTTAATGATTGTTACGGTTGTTCCGTTTATCGTAACAAACGACCAAACATCACACGTCCAGAATTCGGTAGAAGGGGTTTATTCTGTTTATCTAATTGGCCTTCTAGTGCTTTGTTATTTTACAGGGTTCCTCTTTAAAAAGATAAAGATCCCAACCGCTTATTTGCTAGGACCAGTCTTTTTAATGATGATGTTTAATTTAGGAAGTGTGGAAGTACCATTTATGCCATCCTCACTTCTACATATGGCACAACTAGTTATTGGAATTTACATTGGTCTTCTCTTGAAAAAAGAGAATATCAAACTTACCAAAAAAAATATTTTTTATGCCTTTTTCTCAAGTGGGGTATTAATTCTGTTTGCACTAGGGATTAGTATTCTTCTCCAAAGGCAAACAGCATTAGATTTCTCGACTGGCTTTTTAAGTGTCGTTCCTGGAGGACTAGATCAAATGGGGATTATTGCTGCTTCTGTAAAAGCGGAGGTGACAATCGTAACCGCATTTCAATTGTTCCGCATTTTATTTCTGTCGGTATTTATTATTCCTTTCGTAAAATATGTCGTAAGCAAGGATACGAAACGGAAGAGATTGGAGAATTAAGCTATGAATGTTGTAAAAAAGGTTTAATGGACGTTATCGTGCTGAAACACTTGCTTTTATGAAAGAAGAAGACGATTATGGATTTAAGTAAAGATACGAAAGATATCATTGTCCTGTTCAACAATAATTCTGGCGGAGATTAGCGAGCAATGCCAAAACATTTCAAGAATTGCTCCAAATTCAATACGAAGGGCTCTCATCGAGGCAACTTGATTTGTTCTAAGTTTGCATGGAGGTAAGAGCCCTCGTCGTATTTTGGCCTTACCTACTAGATTTTTATCATCGCATTTTGTATAAACTGCGAAGTAACTACTGGTTGATTGGTTTCTTTATGTAACTGCTTTTCCCGCCGTCAGGGATCGCTCTGGGCGGATGCTTTCCGCGGGCACGGCCTCAGCCCCGAAGAGAAAACCACTCTTCTGGTCTTCGGACACGTGCTGTTCCCGCAGGAGTCACCGCCCGCCGCTCACCCGGACTGGTGAAGTTTTATAATGCTATTTTGGCTACGCTAATATAGTAATTGTTAGCAACCTTCTAACCAGCTCTGGGAAATACACGGAGACTTCTACCATGAAAATAAAGTTCTTAAATAAGGAAAAATGGCAATACTAAAGTAGACGCAGCTCATTCATTTTTTAAAAAAAGAGGAGAGCGCCATCATTCAAAGATCTATTGGAATAAGGCGATGTTGATTAAGCTATTTGTTCCTTGATATCCACTGTGTATCCTAGACTTTCTAGGCGACGAAGTGAATGTCTAACAATGGATTGTTTTCTTTGCTTATCGAAGTAATCTTCTCCTAAATCCACATACATTTCCTTGCGGGTTAATAGGTAGTAGGAGATCCGTAAAATCGCATGAGCAACTACAACTGCTGCTCGTTTTTTTCCTTTACGTGCAGCAGTACGGCGGTAAAGTGCTCCAAGATAGTTCTTTGAACCTCGAACGGAATGAGCTGCTTCTATTAATGCTGATTTCAAATATTTGTTTCCATTCCTAGTTTTAGAAGCTTTACGTTTTCCAGCACTTTGGTTATTTCCAGGAACCAATCCCGCCCACGAACACATATGAGCTGCACTAGGAAATTGTTTCTTAATATCCGTTCCAAGTTCTGCTAGCATCTGTTCAGCCATTCTTGTACCAATTCCTGGAATGGAATCTAATCGGTCTATATCTTCTTGGTAGCCCTTCATCCTTAAAGCGATCTCTTCGTCCAACTTATCTATGTTGTCAGTAAGGAAATCAATATGGTCTAAAATCGTCTTTATCATGAATCGTTGATGATCTTGTATATAACCCTGAAGTGCGAGTTTTAGCTCGTCTTTTTTCTGTTTCATTTTTCCTCTTGCATAATTTGATAAAACGTCAAGATCATCATTGCCTTCAGCTATAGATCGAAGCATATCACGTGCAGATACTCCTGTAATATCGGAAACAACGGAACCTAATTTGATATTAGCTCCTTCTAAAACTTTTTGTATCCGATTAAGTTGTCTGGCGCGCTCTTCGATTATACTTCGACGATAACGAACAAGTTCACGTAATTCTCGCTGGTTACGATCAGGAATAAAACTAGCTCTGAGCAAACCATGACGAAGTAGCTTAGCAACCCATTCGGCATCTTTTACATCCGTTTTTCTCCCTGGAACAGCTTTAATATGTTGAGCATTAACAACTAGAAATTCTATATCTTCAGCTTCCAACAAATTAACAATTGGTTTCCAGTAAACACTTGTACTTTCCATAGCCACATGAGTACACTTGTGTTCCTTTACCCAATCCACCAACTCGATTAGGTACACGGTTTTAGTTGAAAATGTTTCAATCTCCTTTCCTTCTGGAGTGATAATACATGCAGTAATGTTGTCTTTGTGGACATCTAAACCACACGCTCTTTCAATGATTACATCCATTGAAAACATCCTTTCTACGGCATATAATATTAGAGGCTGGCGCAACAACCAGAATAGGGTTAATCTACCATGAGTGCTTCCCAAAAGGGAGCAACAATCCGTGATGCACCGTGGTCGAAGGAGTCAGACTGCGGGTAGGGCTCTAACGCACCAAGAAGTTTCGACCTTCCTCATCCAGCCGTAGCATCAGTATAGCCAAACTATAACCATTTTCATTTTCTGTGGTGTATAGCTGTTTTTGCGATACATGGGTGACTGCGGGAGGAAAGGCTCACCAGCCGCCCGCGAAAAGCGCAGTGTATTTCCCAGAGCGGTCGCCGAAGTTCCCTATACTAGTTCGTAGTTTATATCAATTCTACGATGATTAAAAAGCAATAAGCATTACGAAAAACAGCCTTATTTTTATTAAGATACATTCGGAGGTATGTATTGAATTACTTGCTTGACAGATTTCTCCCCAATTTCTTCCCATTTCGCTTTATGCTTTATTTGCCCATCTGTATCAAGCGGTGTCTGAAATTGACTAAACCCAGTAGCTGTTAATAACGAGGACCCATCCTTGTCCAAACCAATATTTACAACATGTTTGATAACAAAGGGGGTTTGAAACTCGATAAGGGCGTTTTTATAATCCAACTGTCCGCTTACAACCTTAAAAGGTAATCTTATATAAATCGTTTCTCCACCCTCGCGTGATAGAATTCCATCAAAGAAACCTTTATCATAATCCCAACCCCCACATAAGCCATATCCCAAGGGCTTAAGTCCAGACAGCATTTGACCAAAATAAGCTCTTTTTCCTTCAATTTCTGTATCTAGTTCAATCATTTTCCTTCACTCCTTTTAAGATATAATGTTACCTATTCTAGCCAATATCCTAAAAAGGTATACAGATAATTAATGTGAGTGAATAATGAGTAATGGTTGTGTTATTTTATTGAATCTGACAAAATAAAAATAAAAGGTAATTTTGGTTCCCGATATTTTAGGGGATACAGTGCATGTAAAAGAGGAAAATCATATGAATGAATATAAGCTTGATAAATTATTACATATCCGTACAGGAGCAGGGAAGAAACTGCTCTATCCTGACTCCATTCAATACAATCCATATGAACCAACACCATATAGCGCATTAGAAACACTTTTCAAGGGTTACGAAATGAGTCAAGATGATCAAGTGGTTGATTATGGATGCGGGAAAGGAAGACTGAACTTTTATATTCATTATTTTCTTGGTTTATCTGTCAAAGGAATTGAAATGGATGAAAAATTCTTTCAGGAAGCAATTATTAATCAGAGAAATTACTTACATCATACAAATAAAAATGGTGATACGATTGAATTCTTTTGCTGTCTGGCAGAAGAATATATCATTGAACATAATGATAATCGTTTCTATTTCTTTAATCCATTCTCAGTAACGATATTTAGAAAGGTCATTAATAATATTTTACGTTCTGTGGAAAAAAAGGAACGTGAAATCGAGTTAATCCTGTATTATCCGCACGAAGAGTATGTATATTTTCTTGAAAAAAATACATCTTTTGAATTGATAAAGGAAATTAGACGGCCGGGTTTATATGAAAGAAATCCAGATGAACGCTTTTTGATTTATCGCTTAGTTTATTAAAAAAACGCACTCTGAGCAAAATGCTCTTTTAGCGTGCGTTTTTAGATGGAACTATATTATTTATTTCCTCTTAGGTATTTTCTTAATTGTCTTTAACTCCTGTTTAAGTGCTTTAAAGAGCGAAAACATCATTAAAATGACAACAAATGAAAAGGGAAGTGCAGCGGCTATAATGGTATTTTGTAATGCAGTTAATCCACCTACATAAAGTAAAATGAGAGCTACTGCAGACTGTGAAAGACCCATAATCGTTTTAACTGTATTCGGAGGGGTTAACGACCCTCTTGTGGTTTGCATTCCTAAAACGAATGTTGCTGAATCAGCAGACGTAATGAAGAAAGTCATAAGCAACAAAATCGATAGGGCTGATAAGATGAATGAAAAAGACATTTGATCATACATGTTAAAGGCTATTAATTCTGTTGAATATTGTGTTAAGTCCACACCACTGTTTTGAATATCACCTGCTGTTGTCCCAAACGTTGCAAACCAGATGGCGATAATGAAAGTCGGTACGATCATAACTCCAATCATGAATTCACGAATGGTTCTTCCGCGTGAGACACGGGCAATGAACATTCCAACAAAAGGTGCCCATGATATCCACCATGCCCAGTAGAAAATCGTCCAGGAATCAACCCAACCACGATTATCCCCTTCTAGTGGTGCAGTACGGAAACTCCATTGCACAATGTTTTGAATGTATAAACCAAAAGTATCTGTAAACATGTTAAGAATCAGCAATGTTGGTCCAATAAATAATACTCCAAAAAACAATAAAATTGCGACAACCATATTCGTATTTGATAAATATCTAATACCTTTACTTAGGCCCGACCAGGATGAAGCAAGGAATAGAACCGTTACAATCGCAACAATGATAAACTGGGATGCGAAACTAACATCAATTCCAAACAAATGATTCAATCCACCGTTAATTTGCATGGCTCCTAATCCGAGGGACGTTGCTACACCGAATATTGTTGCAAATGTCGCAAGTACGTCAATCGCTATTCCAAATGGACCGTTCATCCGATCGCCGAATAGAGGTTTTAAAGTTGCCGAAATCAAGCCGCGTTCCCCTTTGCGAAATTGAAAAAATGCAAGTGAAAGTGCGATAAGTCCATACATAGCCCAACCATGGAAGCCCCAATGGAAATAAGTTAACGAAAGCCCTTCCTTAAATGCCTGTTCCGTACCTACTTCAGATAGCGGCGAATCTAAAAATCCGTGAAAAAGCGGTTCAGCAGCACCATAGAAAACAAGCCCTATACCTAGTCCTGCAGAGAATAACATCGCAATCCAAGTAGGCGTAGAAAATTCGGGTCTTTCATTATCTTTCCCTAAACGGATTTTTCCGTAAGGGCTTATGATGATAAAGATGGAAAGAATGATCAGAGCAATCATCAGCCACATATAATACCATCCGAAGTTAGTAGAAATAAAAGCATTCAGGTTTGTTGTTACTTGCTCAAATCGTACAGGCATGATAGCACCGATCAAAACAAATATAACAACTAAAGCAATGGTGATATAAAAAACATTAGAAACTTTCTTCATGTGAACCTCCTGTATAAGTTAATCGTATCGAATAGATGTTGCTGGAATTTTCGATAAGAAGAGCGAAGAAATGATATTTTGCAACTTTTCCCCTTTTGTGTACGGTTATCATTTGGAGTTTCAGGGAAATTATACTTTCAAGAAAATGCTTCAAGAGAAGATAGTTACTAACCACATTTTTTAGTTAGTAATATACGAACTATAACTTTGCCATTGATTCGATAATCGTTATCATTTTATAAAGCTGATCGTTAACTGGTGTTGGAATATGATATTTCTTTCCAAGTTCACATACCTTTCCAGCAAAGTATTCCACTTCGGTTTTACGATTGGCTTCAATGTCCTGTAGCATGGATGTTTGACCATCGGGTGCCAAATTCATTAAAATAGGTCGGTAATTACGTACATCTTCTTCTGTTAAATGGACCCCGATACTTTTGGATATTTCTACTACTTCATACATCGCTTGTTCCATCCATTGATGAAGTGCAGGGATTTCCTGGAAATGTTTGTATGGGGCACGCAATACAGCGGATGTCTGGTTAATTCCTACATTAAACATGAACTTTGCCCAAATGGTATGCCAAATATTATCTGGTATCTCATAAGCAATATCAGCTCTTTCGAATAGTTCTTTTACCGCTAAGACATTATCAGATGTTGTTTGATCCTTTTCCCCAAAACATATTTTCCCCATACTGGAAAAGCGGATTTTATTGCTTGTTCTTACAGCATCAATCCCTACGCACATACTAAAGAGAATTTGCTCATTTTTTGTAGCTTCATAAATTTCATCTTCACTTGATATGCCATTTAAAAGAGAAAGAATAATTGTATTCGGACCAATGTGATGCTTCATATCTAAAAATGCCTGTTCAAGCTCTGCGTTTTTTACTGCAAAGATAACTAGGTCTGCAGGTTCTGTCTTTGTCTCAGGAAGTATATAGTTAAAATGGAAAACATGACCATTTACTTCCAGTCCGTCTGATTGATACCTTCTAATTCGATTCTCGTTAGCAACGACACGGAGCGATTCTCCTAATAATGCATGTAACTTGCTTCCGTAAGCAGATCCAATTGCCCCTAGACCAATCAATGATACATTTTTAATTTTCCCCATAATTATCCTCACTTTTCTTTTTTTGTATTATAATTTTATTATATAAGAAATAGTTGCGATTTCAAAATTTGTTTGAAAATTCCTTTTAATTAATCGAAAGGTTTTTCCAATAAAAATAAAGGAGAATACAAATGAAAAAGATTACATTTGAAGATATATATACAATAGGGGATATAGTATTTGAAAACAAACTGTATAAACATATTCATTATCCGGAAATGTTAAATCGGTATGATAGTAATTTTATAGAATTTAAGCACTTACCAACGTTAGCTGAATTCAAAGAGGCTGAAGATTATTTGAGCGAGTTTCATTTTGCAAGGAACCAGAAACACGTAAAGTTTTATTTTCCAGAAAACGAAAAACCCGATGAGAAAGAAATGAACTATTTTAAAAAACAAGGGTATGAGGTTGGTTACCTTGAGTTGTACGCTATCCAGCCAGATCAGTTTCCGAAAATAGAAAATAGTTCAGACATACTTGTCCAATCTGTAACAGATGATAATTTTGAAGCGTACTTAAAATTACGTTTTGAACAGGATCTGGAGTTTGGGAAAGACTTTGCAACGCAAAAAATTGGTTTAAATAAGAGGCAATTTAATAATCCAGCAATTATGCAGATTATTGCGAGTTATAAAGGTAAGCCTGCAGGAGCGGTAGATGTAATTATGACTGAAAAAATGGCAGAAATTGATAGTCTCGATGTAAACGAATTTCTGCGTAAAAAGGGAATTGGAAGCAGACTGCAGTATTTTGTAATGCGGAAATTTTGGGATAAAACAGTAATCTTAGTTGCCGATGGAGAAGATACACCAAGGGAAATGTATCAGAAGCAAAATTATCACTATGGTGGATTTAAATATGAGGCACAAAAAATTTACAAAGAACAAACACTTTAAGGATATTAAGCTAGTTCTTTTTAATCATTGCAGAGTTGAGATAATTATTTTAAAATCGAATCTTCGCTATGAAGGGACAGTAGTCAATAACTCAGCCTCTGCAATATCTGTACCTTGTAAGAAGTACTTTAATGCTTCATATTTTTTTTCAGTCTCTTGATAACCTTGAACATATAAGTTTTGCAGTTTTTCCTTATTGTGTTCTATTCTGCTTGTAACCAGGGGTTTCTCTGGCTGTATAATGAAAACTTCATTTCTTTTTTCCATTTCCAACAGTTGCTGCATAGTCTTGTTATATATTAAATGACGTTCTCTTAATAATTTTATAAGTAGTGGCTTCTCACTAAAAATTCGTTTATACAACCAATTTAATCTGGTGCCCTTTTTGATATAACCTTTATTTCTGGTAAGAACAACGACGTTTTTATTGCTTCCTCTATCGATTAAAGGTTTGATTGGAATTGGGTCTGCAACACCACCATCCATTAAATCTAGTCCTTGATAAGAAATACTTGGTGCTAATACAGGCAATGAACATGAAGCACGTATGATTTTAAATAAATCTTCTTTCGTATCATATTTATCGTGATAGATTGGGTACCCTGTGTTAATATCGGTTGTCCCTATTATAAAAGTGGAGGCTGATTGGGAAAATGCGTTAAAATCCAGAGGTATTATTTCATTTGGTATTTTGTTGAAAATGTAATCCATAGAGTATAGTTCCTTATCACGGATCATTCTTTTAAAAGATATGGATTCTGGATTTCCTCCTATCTCAAGAAGCATCCGATGATTTCTTTCCCTCTGTTTTGCAATATAGGAGCTTCCAATCAGAGAACCTGCAGATGCGCTAGCGACCACAGGGAAATCAATTCCTTTATCGAGAAATAAATCAAGTACTCCTACCGTATAGGCACTTCGCATGCCACCGCCTTCTAATGACAGACCTGCACTTACTTCCATTCCTACACTTCCCTTACTGTATATATTAAAAATTATAGCAGTTCTATAGTAATCTAACAATTTAACTAATCAAACATTTGATTAATTGTCAATTTAGGAGGAGTGCATAAGATTGAGAGATCGGCTATTGGCCCGATTTTTCTTATTTTTGTTTTCCTCTAAGCTTAAATGCATCAGCGAGTAATTGTATGCCTTTCATGCGGTTTGCAGCTCCGGGAAAGTTAGGTATCAAGGTAACTTCGTCAGCCTGATAGAATTCCGCCAATTTTATTATTTCCTCTTTTACGTGAGCAGGATTTCCAACGATCATTCTTTTACGAATTTGATTAATCTTTTGTTTTTCAAACGAACTGTATTGTCTTTTTTTTGCTGTTTCAACAGACGGGAAATAAGGCGGATTTTTAGCTGTTTCAAGGGATGCCATCCATAAATCGAATGCCTTTGAAAGCTCCTCTGCTTCCTCTTTTGTTTCGGCAATTACGACGAAAACACTGATGGATACATTTGGTTTCTCGTGAAAAACAGAGGCTTTAAAATTTTTCCGGTAGGTTGCTATTATGTCAGCGCCGACTTCCGAAGGTTTTATAAAATGAGCATACGAATAAGCAGTGCCGTATTCAGTGGCAATTTTTGTACTCTTGCCTCCCGCGCCCAACATCCAAATCTCTGGAAGGGTGTCAATGACAGGGGTGGCGATTAACTTCTGAAATCGATGCTCTTGGGTTGTCTCACCTGTTAAGTATTTCTGAATATCAGTAACTTGTTGCTCGTAGGGTAGTCTTTCCTCTTTCTCCTCATTCAAGACCTTACTCACGATTCTTCCGCCGGTACTGTTCCCAATACCCAAGTCGATGCGAGCTGGATGGAGTGCCTCCAACATTCGGAAATTTTCAGCAATCTTATAAGGACTGTAATGAGGGATCATTACTCCGCCGGATCCAACTCTAATTGATTTAGTGGCAGCGGCTAAATGCATCATAAGCATCTCAGGAGCACTGCTGGCAATGGACAGAGCATTGTGCTGCTCAGGGACCCAGTATCGATGGTAGCCAAGTTCATCTGCGTATCTGGCAAGTTCAGTGGTTTGTCCTAATGCATCACGAGCATTGGATCCTTCATCTATTAGTGCATAATCAAGAATATTTAAGAAAACCATTTACCTTACTTCCTCTCTCAGTGCTGCAAGTTGGTGTGGATATTTTATAGCACCAAAAAGGAATACCCACAAATATGTCCAGGAATCCCTTTTAATTATCAAACCTTTCCTAG
This sequence comes from Oceanobacillus sp. CF4.6, assembly GCF_051262635.1. Lineage (NCBI taxonomy): Bacteria > Bacillati > Bacillota > Bacilli > Caryophanales > Bacillaceae > Oceanobacillus > Oceanobacillus sp. CF4.6. The sequence continues at coordinate 26,693 of NZ_JBIMEX010000018.1, forward strand.
GGCGGATTTTAAACGAAGCAATCCTTGATAACTAATAAACCGTTCCGGTGCTGACTACATCCACATCGGATGAAGCGGGTTTACGTGTCTTCTGAAAAACAACGAGTTCATAGGCATCAACAAATGTATATTCGCCAATAATTTCTTGCTGCGCTGTTCTTTTAGAGGAATTATTAGTTACGGCAATACTCCACTTCCCTGATGAGGGGAGATGAAGATCAAATTTGTTATTAGATGGATTAATATAAATGGAGAAATCATCTTTATCACCTAATAGCGTAAATCCAAAAACCGGTTGAGGTGTTTCAATAACATGAAATCTTCTTCTTATTTCCTGTTTGGACGTCATTCGAAAAACATCATATTTTTTTCTTAAGGAAATGAGTGTTTTAAGAAAAGTAATATTTTTTTGTTCCTGTTCTCTTTTATTCCAATCAAGTTGATTAATATGGTCTCCGGAAATATAGCTATTTTCATTACCTTGCTTACTTCGAAACCACTCCTGACCAGCGTGGATAAAAGGCACACCTTGGCTAAGTAGAACGATTCCAGTAGCTAATTGATGCATTTTTTTACGTATGGACTCATCAACATCATGATTTGTCAGCTGCAAGCGATCCCATAAGGTATGGTTATCGTGGCACTCTACATAATTGACCGTCTGATTTACATCCGACACAAAGGGTTCACCATATTCTTCCAGTGAAGATCCTGACAGTAAGTTAGGCATTTTCTCGAGGAAGCGGCCTCCTCCATTAATATAACCAGTATCCTGTTCATTAAATAAATTTCCTTTTAGACAATCACGGAAATAGTCATTGAAAAAGCGAATGCCCTCTAATTTCTTGGAGTTAAAACTGGTTGCCTTCCAATCAGATGGAATTGCTGTCGGTAATTCCCATCCTTCTCCAAGCAGCATCATTGGTACATCTTCTGCGTTACAGCGTTCTTGAATTTGTCTCATTGTTTCGATATCCATTGCGCCCATAAGATCAAAACGGAATCCATCTACATGATATTCATTGATCATAAAATCAATCGTATCAAGAATAAATTTGCGTGTCATCTTTCTTTCCGTGGCAATATCATTTCCAACCCCAGTTCCGTTGCTTAATTTTCCGTTGGGTTGATAGCGAAAGTAGTATCCCGGCACCAGTTTTTCAAAAGGTGATTCTTCCAAAATAAAAACATGGTTAAACACAACATCAAGAATCACAGATATTCCTTCACGATGGAATGCTTGAATCATTGTTTTAAGTTCATTAATCCTTGCTATCGGTCTATCCGGTAATACCGAGTAGCTCCCCTCTGGGACTTGGAAATATAAAGGATCGTAACCCCAATTATACTGTTCATCCGGGTGAAGTTCATCTACACGTGCATAATCGTTTATTGGCAATAACTGAACATGTGTACAGCCGATTTCTTTCATATAGGAAAGACCGGTGGAAAATCCGTTTGGAGTGGTAGTACCAGTTTCAGATAAACCTAAGAATTTTCCGCGATTCATGATGCCACTTTCTTGATGAATCGTGGCATCTCTTACGTGAAGTTCATAGATGATGGCATCCTGCAAATTTTTTACGGTAGGCCGATTTTGTTCATGTTCTATTTGATCGGACCTTGAAAAATTAACAACAACGCCTTTTTCACTATTGGCAAGCATCCCCTTTGCATATGGATCATTTACGCGTTGGGTATCCCCGTTGAGGCTTACTTCAAATTCATATGGATATCCATGCCAGTCTCCCTTGATTTCTGTCTCCCATACGCCTTTTTCACTTTTGCTTAGCGCATACATGTTGTCACCCAGTACCAATTGCAAGTCGGTTGCTGTTGGAGACCAAACAGAGAAGATAGTGGAATCCTCCGTACAAGTTGCTCCAAGCTTAATAGCTGTCGCAGAATAATTCTCATCAAACCATTTTGTGCGGACAATTGCACGAGGATAAACAGGTAATTTCATTTCTCCCCATAGAAGAACAAGTTCTTCACCAATGGGAAGTTCCTCTTCGTTAGTGAGTCGAACTGTAGAATCATCTATTTTCTCCTGAAACGATACAGATAAATTCCTTTGTTCCTTTTCCCAATAAAGAATAGGTTCATCCTTATGGAAATCCGGTATTTTATTTATATGATCGACAATGACTGTCAGTAAATGAACGTCATCCATCCAGGCTATATTCTTTTTCACAATGACAACTCCTCTTCCACTGACGCTTAGCTGCTACAGTATATGTTATACCAAACTTTTCGGGAATTTCATAAAATTGTTATATCTAAATAAATTATTCACTCGATTTACCATTATTAAACATTACAATTCGATAAAATGGAAAACTCCACAAGTAGTGTCAAGTTTCGACAAAAACCACCAGTTATTGTCGAAGGAATTTTCTGAAAACTGGCTTGAATTCTGTTATTTTTATATCTATACTTAATTATAATCTACAAAACGATAATATCTCCAGTATCTTTACCGTTTTGGAAGGAGGCACCATTTGTTGAAATACAACATGTCGGAACAGGATATATATTTATTCCACCAGGGTACGAACTATCAGAGCTATAAAATGTTAGGTTGTCATATCACGGAATGGGAAGGTAAAAGAGGACACCGATTTTCCGTTTGGGCACCGCATGCACAAGAAGTGCGGATTGTTGGTGACTTTAATCATTGGAATGGCAACACACATCCTTTAGAAAAAGTAACAAACGAGGGAATCTGGATTGGTTTTTTCACAGATATTTCGGACAGCACGATTTACAAATATGAGATTATAACTTCAGATAACCAAGTGTCGTTAAAAGCTGATCCATATGCACTCCAATCAGAACTTCGGCCAAGAACTGCGTCTGTGACACCTGCCGAGAAATCAGCTTATGAATGGAAAGATCAAGATTGGAAGGCAAGGAAAGAAACTTTTGACCCATACTCCTCTCCGATTTCTATTTATGAAGCCCATTTGGGTTCGTGGAAAACAAAAGAATCAGGTGAATTCTTTACATATCGGGAACTTGCTGAGGAACTGGTACCTTATGTGAAATCCCTTGGATATACCCATATTGAATTATTACCTTTAGCTGAGCATCCTTTTGACCTATCCTGGGGCTATCAGATAACGGGCTATTATGCTGTTACGACCCGTTATGGTTCACGTGATGATTTTAAATATTTTGTGGACGAGTGCCATCAGAATAATATAGGTGTCATTATGGACTGGGTTCCAGGTCACTTTTGTAAGGATGATTTTGCACTTCGGGAGTTTGATGGAAAGGCTTTGTATGAATATAGAGATCCCGTTAAAGCAGAGAAAAGAACCTGGGGAACGTTGGCTTTTGATTTCGGCCGGCCAGAGGTTCAGAGTTTCTTAGTTTCCAATGCGCTGTTTTGGCTGCAAGAATATCACATAGATGGAATTCGAGTGGATGCAGTTGCCAGTATGTTGTATTTAAATTTTGATCGACATGATGGAGAAGAGAAAATTTTCAATTCTTCAGGTGGAGAAGAGAATCTGGAAGCTTTTGCATTCATACGCAAATTGAATGAAGTCGTTTTTTCATATGAACCGAATGCGTTAATGATGGCTGAAGATAGCTCGGACTTACCTCTCGTTACAGCTCCGACATACGCTGGAGGGCTTGGTTTCAATTTCAAATGGAACATGGGCTGGATGAATGACATGCTTAAATATATGGAAGAAGAATCAGGGAATCGAAAATGGCATCATCATTTACTTACCTTTTCCTTTATGTATACGAACTCTGAAAACTTTCTATTACCTCTTTCGCATGACGAGGTTGTACATGGTAAAAAGTCATTATTGGATAAGATGCCGGGAGATCAATGGCAGCAGTTTGCAAATCTCAGGCTTTTATATGGTTATATGTTTGCACATCCAGGAAAGAAGCTTCTTTTTATGGGTGGAGAACTTGCACAATACGCAGAGTGGAAGGATAAGGAGCAGTTGGATTGGCATTTACTTGATTATCCGCTCCACGAGGGAATTTATAAGTATATAAGCGAATTAAACCATTTTTATATGGGTACTCCGGAACTTTTTGAAATGGATCATCGACCAGAGGGGTTTGAATGGATTGACCCACACAATATTGATCAAAGTATTATTGCCTTCAGAAGAAGAAGTATGCAACCGGAGAAAGAATTGATTATCGTTTGTAATTTCACTCCAAATACGCATTTTGATTATAAAGTTGGGGTTCCATTTGCTGGGAAATATGAGGAAATTTTTAATTCTGATCGGAAAGAATTTGGTGGATCCGGGCAAATAAATGGTTCTGAACATTTTAGTTTCCAAGAAAAATGGCATGGTTTGCCGCAACATATCAAAATAAAAGTACCACCGTTAGCCATCGCGATATTCAAATTTAAGCAGTTGGATGAGGAGGGGTCATAAATGAAAGAATGTGTTGGCATGTTATTGGCAGGAGGAGAAGGTAAGCGTTTAGGGGCTTTAACCCATCATGGGGCGAAACCGGCAGTACCTTTTGGTGGTAAATATCGGATCATTGATTTCACGTTAAGTAATTGCGCTAATTCTGGAATTCAAACACTTGGAGTATTAACACAGTATTCTCCCTTGGAACTGAATAGACATATTGGAAATGGTAAACAGTGGGATATGGACAAAAAAAGTGGCGGGGTAACCGTGTTATCTCCATATACTGGAAAAACAGGTGGGGACTGGTATTCCGGAACTGCTGATGCCATCTATCAAAACATTCATTTTGTCGATCAATTTGATTCTGAGTATGTACTTGTTATTTCGGGTGATCATATTTATCAGATGGATTATCAAAAAATGCTTGAACAACATAAAGAAACGGAAGCAGATGCAACAGTGTCTGTTATCGATGTTCCAATCGAAGAGGCCTCCAGATTCGGAATATTGAGTGTGTCTGAAAATCATCGTATCTATGAATTTGAGGAGAAACCTGAAGTACCTCAAAGTAACCTGGCGTCGATGGGAATATACATTTTCACGTGGAAAAAACTGAAATCATATTTACTTGAAGATGCACACAATAAACAATCCAGTCATGATTTTGGAAAAGATATTATCCCTGCAATGCTCCAGGATAATCATCGAATGTTTGCCTACCACTTCAATGGCTATTGGAAAGATGTAGGAACGATTCAAAGTTATTGGGAGGCTAATATGGATTTACTCCATGAGAAATCAGGGCTAACTTCCAATAATAAGAATTGGAGAATTTATACAAACGACTCGAATCTTCCACCACAATATATAAGCCAACATGCTTCTGTGAAAAATTCTCTAATAAATTCAGGATGTTTTGTATACGGGCATATCAACAATTCTGTTCTGTTTAGAAATGTACGGATAGAACAGGGAAGTATCGTTAAACAATCTATCATTCATCCGAAAGCAAGCATTGGAGCAAACTGTATGTTGGAACGTGTCATTGTTATGGAAAATACCGTAATTCCAGAGGGGACCATTCTTCAAAGAAGCGAAGATGAGGAGCCACTTGTTATAAATGAAGAAGTTTTAGGTGAAATGCTAACACCTGCAGGGGGGGATAAATAATGGAAAAAATGATGGGACTTATAAATTTGGATCATGAACACTATGTGTTTAATGAACTTGCTTATTTCCGTAATAATGCTTCTCTACCATTTGGGGGACGTTATCGAATGATTGATTTTGCTTTATCGAATATGGTTAATTCAGAAATTCATGAAGTTGCGGTTTTTGTAAGGAATAAGTACCGCTCACTGCTGGATCATATTGGAACTGGAGAGAATTGGGAGCTGGACAGGAGAAATGGCGGTTTGTTTATTCTTCCGCCAGATTGGAATGACCCGTCTGACAGTTCAAAGGGAGATCTTCGGTTTTTCCATAATAATCGTGATTATTTCCATCGCAGTAAATCTCGTTATGTTTTAATAAGTGGCAGCCAATTCATCTCCAACTCCGATTATAAGAATGCATTTAAATCTCACATGGAAAGGAATGCGGATGTTACGTTGATCAGTGCTGATGTTGGCGAAGTTCAGCCGGAGCACTATCCATATTTTCGAATTGAAGCAGATGATTCCGGGTGGGTGGAAAATATAACACATGATCAGAAAAATTCAAAGCTCTTTACCGGTGTCTATATTATTAATAAAGACCTCCTGCTAGATTTAGTTGATGAATGCATTGCGTATAATAAGGATAATTTTTTTGTGTGTGGTATTAAGGACAAACTAGCTGACTTAAAAATACAAAAGTATGATCATGAGGGTTATAGTGCTTTTGTAAATACAATTGAAAGCTTTTATAAGCAGAATATGAATCTATTGAAAGAGGAGAATTATCGAGAATTATTTTTCAATAAGAATTTAGTTCGTACGAAAATTTCTAATAACCCACCTGTGAAATATTGTGAACACGCAGAAGTTAACGATTCCTTACTTGCGAATGGCTGTGTTATTGATGGGGCTGTTGAAGGAAGTATGCTCTTCCGCGGGGTTAATGTTAAATCCGGTGCAACTGTGAAAAACTCCATTATCATGCAAAGATGTACCATTGAAGAAGGGGTTTATCTAGAAAATGTAATCTTGGATAAGGATGTATATGTATCAAAGGGTCAAAAAATCATCGGATCAAAGGAAAAGCCCTATGTTGTCGCCAAAAGGCAAGTTATTTAGACTAGAGTCTTATGTTTTATAAATTAAGGAAGGTGAGATATAAATGAATAATATATTATTTGTCGCCTCTGAATGTACACCATTTATTAAAACAGGGGGACTGGCAGACGTAGTTGGTTCACTTCCACAGGCACTAAGACAATATGAGAAGCAGGAAGTGCGCGTAATTTTGCCGCTATACGACGAAATGGATGAAGAATGGAAGGATCAACTCGAATATCTCTGTTCCTTTGACGTACAACTCGGCTGGCGAACACAGGAAGCACATCTTTTTACTTTGACTTATAATAAAATTATTTATTATTTCATCTCCAATGACTATTATTTTACGAGAAAAGGTATTTACGGTTATTACGATGACGGAGAGAGATTTGTTTTCTTCAGTCATGCGGTTATTGAGTCTTTAAAATATATAGATTACAAGCCACAAATTCTCCATGGACATGACTGGCAAACGGGGATAGCTATTGCCCTTGCGAACATTTTACAACCTATTAAAAATATGAAAACAATCTTTACGATTCATAATATTAAATATCAAGGTGTGATGCCCTTGGATATTTATGAGGACTTCTTCCGGATGGGGAGAGAACATATAAGTGGTTTGGAATGGGATGGAATGCTTAATTGTCTGAAAAGCGCGCTATTCCATGCGGATAAAATTACAACCGTAAGCCCAAGTTACGCGGATGAGATAAAAGACCCTTATTACAGTGAAGGCCTCCATCCAATGTTATTGAATAGAGCAGATGATTTAGTTGGAGTTATTAATGGGATTGACACACGAGAGTATAATCCTTCTTCAGATCCTTCCATTTTTATGAATTACCGTTCGGCAAGATCAAAAAAAAGAGAAAATCGGATGCATCTTCAGCAACAAATTGGACTTTCATATAAAGAAGAAAGCCCACTATATGTCATCATTACCCGACTGGTGGAACAGAAGGGATTACATCTTGTTCAGCACATTTTGGATGAATTTTTAAATCAGGATATTCAATTTATCGTATTAGGAACTGGAGAGAAAGAATTTGAAGGTTATTTTGCAGATATTGCCTATCGTTATCCCGAGAAGGCTGCAGCTCTGTTAACTTTCGATGAAGGGCTCGCCCGACAATTATATGCAAGTGCTGATTTCTTCTTAATGCCATCTAAATTCGAGCCGTGTGGATTGTCGCAGCTTATTGCTCTGCAATATAAGACTGTTCCCATTGTAAGAGAAACAGGTGGTTTGAAAGATACGATCCATCCTTATAATGAATTAACAGGTGATGGGAACGGCTTTAGTTTTACGAATTATAATGCACATGATCTTCTGAATGTACTGAACTATTCGTTGGAGATATTTAATAATCCTTCTGAGTGGCAACAATTATTAAAGAATGTAAATAAAAGCCAGTTCAGCTGGAAGGAATCGGCACATCAATATGTGACAATCTATGAAAGCTTATCGCCGGAATTGGTTTATGGATAAGAGAGGTGTTTCCGTGACGGAGTTAACAGTCAATACATTGAAGGAACAAATATTAAAAAAGCTAATTACCGACAAGGGCAGAGAGGTTAAGGAAGCAACATCCAAAGACATCTATTATGTTCTTGCTTCAATTGTAAATGAAGAAGTGAAACAGCAATGGTTTCAAACCAGGAAGAAATATAAGGATGAAAAATATAAAGAAGTTTATTACTTATCCATGGAGTTTTTAATTGGGAGACTATTGGAGAGCAACCTCTTGAACTGTGGGATGTTGGAAGAAGCTAAAGAGGCATTGGAACAGATTGGATTTGACTATGAAGAAGTTTTCGCCGAAGAGCATGATGCTGGTCTTGGTAACGGAGGACTGGGTCGTCTTGCAGCGTGTTTTCTGGATTCGTTGGCATCTTTAAACTACCCGGGTCATGGATATGGAATCCGTTATCGCTACGGTCTGTTTGAACAGCGAATCATACACGGTAATCAAGTAGAACTGCCCGATTATTGGTTAACAGATCCTTATCCATGGGAAACAAGAAAAGAGGAAGAAGCAGTTGTTATTCAATTCCATGGTGATGTACATATGCATAAGCGAAATGATGGCGCACTTGAATTTGAATATCAAAACACGGATAAAGTAATGGCTGTTCCCTACGATATACCAGTTGTTGGATATGAAAACGATACAGTTAATACCTTAAGATTATGGAGTGCGGAGTCCATTTTTCAAAATAATACCGATACATTGGAAGAAAACAAGCAATTTTACCGCGATCTTGACCATGAACATTCGATTGAACAGATTTCAGGTTTTTTATACCCGGATGATTCCAGTTATGAGGGAAAGGAACTTCGTCTTAAACAGCAATACTTTCTTGTTTCCGCAAGTATTCAAAACATCCTCAAACATTTTAAATTAAATAATAAAATGTCCCTGAGTCATTTGGCTGAAAAAGTGGTCATTCAAATTAATGATACCCACCCGAGTCTGGCAATTCCCGAACTGATGCGGATATTAATGGATGAGGAAGGTTTTAGTTGGGATAAGGCCTGGAAAGTAACGACGAATGTTTTCGCATATACCAACCATACGACATTATCGGAAGCGCTTGAGACATGGTCCATGGAGATGATGCAGAACCTGCTGCCGAGGATATATATGATTATCGATGAAATTAATGAAAGATTTTGTAAAGGGATCTGGTTTGATCATGAAGCGTTAAGAGGAAAGATTCCGGAACTTGCAATAATTGCAGATGATCGTGTTCACATGGCAAGGCTCGCAATTGTAGGTAGTTTCAGTGTAAACGGGGTCGCTAGAATTCACACGGAAATTTTAAAGAAACAGGAAATGAAGACTTTTTACAGCCTTTTTCCTAATAAATTCAATAATAAGACAAATGGAATTACGCATCGACGTTGGTTGTTACAGGCCAATCCAAAAATGGCAGACTTAATAACGGATGTTATTGGCCCACAGTGGATCAAACGACCAAAACAGCTGATCAGTCTATTAAAACATTCCAATGATAGTGCTTTATTGGAGAAATTTGATCAGGTAAAACATGAAAATAAAAAAGTGTTAGCCAATTATATTCATCAACATTTAGGTATAACCGTCGATGAAAGATCTATTTTCGACGTGCAAATCAAACGGCTACATGAATATAAACGACAGCTTTTAAATATATTCCATGTCATTTATCTTTATAATGAATTAAAGGAAAATCCAAATCAGGATATGACACCACGTACATTTATCTTTGGAGCCAAAGCTGCTCCAAGTTACCATTTGGCGAAGGAAGTTATTAAACTGATAAACACAGTGGCATCCATCGTCAACTACGATCCGGTTGTAAAAGACAGGCTGAAGGTTATCTTTATGGAAAATTATAATGTTAGTCTGGCAGAAAAAATTATTCCTGCAGCGGATATCAGTGAACAGATCTCTACAGCCAGTAAGGAAGCTTCCGGTACAGGAAATATGAAAATGATGATGAACGGCGCACTAACTCTTGGAACCATGGACGGCGCTAATATTGAAATACATGATTTGGTTGGAGATCAGAATATGTTTATTTTCGGTCTAACAGCTGACGAAGTACTGCATTATTATCAGCATGGGGGTTATCATGCAAGAGATATTTATAATACCGATGACCGGGTTAAGCGGATATTGGATCAATTGAATCAGGGGGAGTTCGGGGCGCATAATATAGAATTTAAAGATATCTATTATAATATTTTGTATCATAACGACCCTTATTTTGTACTAAAGGATTTTGAAGCCTATTTGGAAACACATGAACTCGCAGAGCGTGCCTATCGTGATCGAATGACCTGGTTAAATATGAGTGTGACAAATATTGCCTACTCGGGGAAATTCTCCAGTGATCAGACGATTCAGGAGTATGCGACAGATATTTGGAAGATAAAGCGGGTGTGAAAAAGATTGATACCCAGCCATAATGTGAAATGAAACATAATAAAAGCCACCAATTTTATAATTAATTGGTGGCTTTTATTGGTTACTCTATGACGTCAACGTAACTTTCTTAGCTGCCTTTATGTTTACTGCGCCTGATAATGCAAGAGAAACGCTAGTCTCCTGAATGAAATTAGTAAGTACCTTTTCTACACCTTCCTGTCCACCCAGTGCTAAACCATACACGTATGGTCTACCTAGTAAGACGGCATCTGCACCTAATGCCAATGCTTTTACAACATCTGGCCCGCGTCGAATACCGCTATCAAGCAGAAGAGGAATTCTTCCATTCACCTCTTTAGCAATTTTGGGAAGAGCTTCAATGCTAGAAACAATCCCATCCATTTGCCGGCCCCCATGATTGGAAACGATGATACCGTCTATCCCAGCTTCGATGGCAAGTTTCGCATCTTCCGGGTGCAGAGTCCCTTTTATTAGAACCGGTAGGGAGGTTCTTTTCTTTAGCTCTTCTACATGCTTCCAGTTAAGTGCAGGATGAAAAATGTTAGTTAGAATTGATTGAATAACAGAATCACTGTCTTGACTTGGCAAGGAATCCAAGAATACCTTATCGTTAATATAATTTGCTTTTCCATAACCTTCTTTTAGTGGAGAGAAGCTATTACGTATATCTTCTTCCCGCCATCCCAGCATGATCGTATCGACGGTTAAAACTATGGCTTCGTAACCGGCCTCTTCAGCTCGGTTTACCATGCTATAGGAGATATTTTCATTATTAGACCAATATAGCTGGAACCATTTTGAACTGTCGGGAGATGCTTTTCTTACTTCTTCAATGGAAAAGCTGGAAACAGTGCTTTGAATAAATGGCACCTGATGTGAAGCAGCAGCTCTCACGACAGCTAATTCGGCATCTTCATGCGCTAACTTCAACATTCCAACTGGAGAGAGCAAAAAGGGATGTGGATACGTACGGCCGAATAACGTAATACTTGTATCGGCAGCAGAAACATCATTTAAATACCTCGGCACGATCGACAACTTATCAAAGTCTGTTGTATTTATCCTTAATGTTTCCTCTCCACCTGCTCCTGACCGTATGTAGCCAAATGCCGCTTTAGGTATTACCTTACTTGCGGCAGCTTCAAGATCAGAAAAATTAAGGGGGAAGGCTTCGGATGAAACAATCTGTTGTATAAAGGAATCTTCTATATTGTTGATTGTCAAAGTGGTCACCTCATCAAAGTATATTCAAAAGCATTAATCTTTTTTCAATCTTGCTGCTAGTCTATTCCCAATGGATTGGATACCTTGTACGATGATAATTAAAATAAAGACAGTCACGTACATAACATCCACTTCATAGCGAAGATGTCCAAAACGATAAGCTAAGTCACCGAGACCACCAGCACCAACAAGTCCTGCCATTGCTGTAGCCCCAATTAAGCTGACCGTGGCAATTGTCAGCCCCAAAATAATAGCTGGTCTTGCTTCTCTTAACATAACATTCCAGATAATTTGTCTAGTTTTGATTCCCATTGCTTTATAGGCTTCAATTACACCGTTATCCACATCGAGTAATGCAGATTCAATTAACCTCGCAATATATGGGGCGGCATTGATAACCAAAGGTACGATAACACCTTTCACGCCAATAGATGTTCCGACAAGCAGTTTTGTAAATGGCAGAATAAAAAACAGCAAAATAATGAATGGAACAGATCGAATAACATTAATAAATAAATTCAATATTTGATAAATCCATTTATTTTCCAATGATTGTCCAGGTCTGGTTAGAATTAATAATATAGCTAAAGGTACTCCAATCAGAATGGCAAAAAAGAGGGAAATAAGGACCATTTGAAATGTCTCTACTACTGCTTCCGATATGATGGGAAACCACTCTTCAATAAACTCATTCATTTGTTTTCCCCTCCAATTCTTCTGTAGAAACACCGTTATCATCTAAAAATTTCAAGGCATTTGCAACTTCTTGAGATTCTCCAACTAGATGTATGACCAGGTTTCCAACAATTCCATTTTTCAATTCCATAATATTGGCTGTTAATATATTTGGTTCTACTTTAAATCGATGGCTCACTTGAGCAAGCAGGGGTTGTCCGGTATTTTCGCCGATAAATGTCAATCTTGTAACCGTACCGTTTAATTTAAGCTGCTCTATTAAGCTATCAGATAATTTCCGTTGTGAGATTGTATTTAAAAATTTCTTTGTCGTTTTTTCTCTGGGGTTGGTAAATAGATTAATTGCTGTTCCTTGTTCAATCAAATCCCCATTTTCTATCACATATACATAATCACAGATTTTTTGAATTACATTCATTTCGTGAGTGATGAGTAGTATAGTTATTCCAAGCTCTTCGTTAATTTTTAAAAGTAAATCGAGAATGGAATTGGTTGTTTCTGGATCAAGTGCACTTGTTGCTTCGTCACTGAGTAAGATTTGTGGTTCCTGTGATAATGCTCTTGCAATCGCAACACGTTGTTTTTGTCCTCCTGATAATTGAGAAGGATACGTATGTTTTTTTTCTAATAAGTCAACAATACCCAAATATTTATCTACACGGGTCTCAACCTCTTTTTTGTCATAGCCAAGAAGCTTAAGTGGAATTGCGATATTATCATAAACCGTGGCCGTTTTCAGCAGATTAAAGTGTTGAAAAATCATACCAATTTTTTGCCGCGTTTTTCGTAATTTTTCCTGGGACATAGAGGTCATTTCTACTCCGTTTATGGAAACAGTGCCACTGGTTGGTTTCTCAAGTAAATTAACACAACGAATTAAGGTACTTTTACCTGCTCCACTATAACCAATTACACCGTGAATTTCACCCTTCTTCACATGAAGGTTAACGTCATTTAGTGCTTTGACAGCTCCATTTTTAGAAGGAAATACTTTCGTGATGTTGTCTAGTTTAATCATGTATGTAACATTCCTTTCAAAAGAGGCTGGCATCATGATGAAAACCTCTATTTTAGTATTCCTTACCCTTGAATTAAAAAAAGCCTCTCATTATAAAAGGAGAGGCTAGTAAATTATAAATTCACGTTCCTCTCTCATCTTCCAAAACGTCATGTTTTGCTGGATTTAGCACCTTTCTATGTATAACAATAAAGGTTGCCGAGCTTCAACGGGCCAGTCCCTCAGCTACTCTTGATAAGAGATTTATTTATTTGTTTCGAGTTATTAAATAAAGTTACATTATATCAATCATTTCGTCAATACTTATTTTGAAAAAAGGATAATCCATTAACACATCCTTATAATCAAAAGGTTATGGCTTAAATATATTTAGCTTCTCAATTCTGGAGATGGCTTCTATGATGCGCCCTTCATCGACAAGTAAGCCAATTCGTACATATCCCTCTCCAAACGTTCCAAAACCATTTCCAGCTGCAACCGCGACATCTGCTTTTGCCAACAGATAGTCTGCAAATTCCTCGCTTTGAAATCCCTCCGGTATGGGGAGCCAGGCAAAGAAGGATCCTTTTGGTGCGTTTACTTTCCACCCGATCCGATTACATTCATTAATTAATGTGTTCCGTCTACCTTCATATAAGTTAACCAGTTCATCGACACATTCCTGACTACTAGACAAAGCAGTTGCAGCTGCATGTTGAAGGGCTGGGAAGATACTTACAAATAAGTGATCCTGTAAAAGATTGATCGCTTCAATCATTTTTGCATTACCTACAGCAAAACCTACGCGCCATCCAGCCATATTATAGGTTTTTGATAATGTATACAGCTCAATTCCAACTTCCTTTGCACCCTCTGCCTGCATGAAACTGACTGGTTTATCACCATCAAATCCAATGGCGCCATAGGCAAAATCATGAACAATACCTATATTATTACACTTTGCCAATTGAACAGTTTCATCAAAAAATGCAAGAGATGCTGTCGCTCCGGTTGGATTATTCGGGTAGTTTAAGTAAAGTAGTTTCGCCTTTTCTTTCTGTTTATCCGTTAGTTCTTTATAGTCAGGCAAAAATCCATGCTCACTATGTAAAGGCATCGTATCATAGGTGACATTTGCTATACCTGCACCAGACAAATAATCAGGATAACCGGGGTCGGGAAGTAGAAACAGGTCACCCTCATTCATTAAGGCCAAGGGTAATTCAACTAAACCGATTTTTGTACCAAATAAAACAGCAATCTCTGAGTCGGGATCAAGATCTACATTGTATTCCCTTTTATAAAAATCAGCTGCTGCTTGCTTGAATTCATCGGTGCCTCTGAATGGTGAATATTTATGTGTATCTGGATTTTCAACCGCTTTTTGCAATGCCTGGACAATATGCTTCGGAGTTGGTTGATCCGGATTTCCCTGGCCAAGATTAATCACATCCCGTCCTTCAGAAACTGCTACAGCAACTTTTTTTACTAAGGTTGCAAAGAATTGGGAAGGTAGTTTAGTTAAACGATTCGAAATTTCCATTATAAAACACCTCATTTACAATTAGTTCAAATAATTATCTAAATATTATATCCTTATATAACTTATGTTTATAGTAGAACATATTATTAAATTAATATCCAACAGAAATGCTTTGTTTAATTTACGAAAATTGTCACATAAATTTCCTGCGATATATTGCATTTTGTTGAAAAAGGTAGTATGATATCTTCATTGAGACATTATACACAGCTCGCTAAATATTTTGAAAATTTAATAAAGTATTTGAGCTTACAACAAGGGGGAACAACTTATGAAGGACAAGCTACCTTTTTCTTCTTATATGGCAATCGGATTTATGTTATTTGCATTATTCTTTGGAGCGGGCAATTTAATTTTCCCTGCTCAATTAGGTCAAAACGCAGGAACCAATTTATGGCCAGCGGCATTTGGGTTTTTAATTACTGGTGTAGGACTTCCATTACTTGGGATTTTGGCAATGGGCTTCTCAGGCAGTCGAAACTTGCAGGAGCTTGCAAGCAGGGTGCATCCGATATATGGCATCTTTTTCACTGCATTGCTTTATCTGACAATTGGACCGTTCTTCGCTGCTCCTAGGACTGGAACAGTAGCGTTCGAAGTAGGGATCGCTCCATTTGTGAGTGAGGGGTCACAACAAACGGTATTGCTTATTTTTACCATTATCTTTTTTGCCATTGCTCTTTTATTCTCCTTATTTCCAGCGAAAATCGTTGATAACGTAGGTAAATTATTGGCACCATTCCTTGTAGTATTGCTTGTAGTTCTCTTGCTGGTTGCATTATTTAATCCAATGGGTTCGATTCAGGCACCACAAGAAGCATATCAAAGTGGAGCATTTATGGGCGGATTCCTAGAAGGATATAATACGATGGATGCATTGGCTTCCCTTGTATTTGGTATTATCGTTATAAATGTCATACGGTCGCTGGGGGTTACTTCTAAAGGAGAAATTCTTAGGGCAACAGCTAAGTCAGGAGTTATTGCAATTTCACTTCTTGGAATTATTTATGTTGGTATTGCTTACCTAGGAGCAACAAGTACTAGTGTTCTAGGTTTATTTGATACAGGTGGCCCGGTACTGAGTGGTGCGGCATCCCATTACTTTGGAATGTTTGGATCAATCATGATGGCTATTGTCATAACATTGGCCTGTTTAACAACAGCAATCGGGTTAATTACAGCAAATGCTGAATATTTCCATACACTATTTCCAAAAATAAGCTATAAAGTGTTAGTTGTGTTTTTCTCCACATTAACGTTTGTAATTGCAAACTTTGGATTGGCAAATATTATTACTTATTCGATACCGGTATTAATGTTCCTATATCCATTAGCAATCGTACTCATGTTGCTTACATTTATTTCTCCGTTGTTTAATCATGCGAGAGTTGTTTATGTTGCAACCACTGCAGTTACATTCTTGATTAGTATTTTTGATGGTTTGAAAGCATTATGTGATTCACTTGGTATAGATTACTTTAGCTGGATGAAACCAGTAGTGTCCTTCTATGAACAGGTCCTTCCATTCTATGATCAGGGCCTTGGCTGGTTGCTGCCGGCATTAATTGTAATCTTAATTACAGGACTAGCCTCAAAATTGCAGAAAGTAAGTAGTGCTCAGGAAGCATAAAAAAGCACATGAACGAAAAACCTCTTATACAGAGGAAAACAGGTTTTTTCATTACTGAACTTTCGCAGCAATAAAATAGGTTCAAATAGGTAACTGGGGTAAACTTAGGATGTTTCTACTAATCATCTCTCCTTGCTAAACTTGGTAAAAATAAGGCTGTTTACGTAATGTTTATTGCTTTTTAATCATCGCAGAGTTGAGATAAAATACGAACTAGGATAAGTTACTTCGGCGACCGCTCTGGGGAAATATACGAAGACTCCAGCGGGAGGAAAGGCATCGGTGAGACCCCGCAGTGCGAAGCACGAGGAGGGCTCACCAGCCGCCCGCGGAAAGCGAAGTATATTTCCCCAGAGTTGGTTTTAAGCTTACAAACTGATAACTGCATTAGTGATTTATAAAATTCAAATCACCGAGCTTCACCAGTCCGGGTGAGCGGCGGGCGGTGACTCCTGCGGGAACAGCACGTGTCCGAAGACCAGAAGAGTGGTTTTCTCTTCGGGGCTGAGGCCGTGCCCGCGGAAAGCATCCGCCCAGAGCGATCCCGGACGGCGGGATAAGCAGTTACTTCGCAGTTTATAGAAAATGCGATGAAAAAAAGAGCTTTGGAATCTCGATGTATCCGGAACTGATTAGTGCAAACAGTTCATCCAAAGTTAACTTGAGCAGTTTATCACGAGCCTTCCTAATTCTATCAAGGATAATTTATCCATTTCGAAAGTTGAGTTCATTATATTAGAAAGTATAGTTTTTTTTACTCTATAAAGTTTTCGGGAAGGGTAAGCCCGTCGCAATTCCAGAGTTTAAACTGTGATGGACTGATCGTTATCGCCGTAATCTACATCAATATCAATTCAATACGCTCCCAAAAAGTTTTCTTTATCTCAGGCGAATGACTGTTCGACAATTGCCTTTAGAACATCGTAATATTACGTAGCCAGTTTTCTTTCATAACGGATGAAAGGGTTGTTGATTCACCGTTTTTCATCAGTTCGATAATTTCCCAGTGTTCATCAACCGACTTTTCAGTCAGTACAATGGAATTGTGATAAAATTGCCTTCTTACATGTGCCTGTAAAGCTTCTAAGATGCTGTCTATGTATGGATTATTTGCTGTAGCGACTATTATTTTATGAAATTGTTCATCAATTTTTAAAGCAGAATAATAATTTTCTGATTGGATGGCATCGGCAAACCGTTCATTTGTTTGCTTTAGTTGTTTCAAAGTCTCTTCATTTAATTTAGGAATGGCTAATTCTGCTGATAATGATTGTAATGCTGCTAGTGGAGGCAGAAGTTGTTTAATAGATTCCTTCTCTACTTCTGTTACTTGTGTAGCTTTTCCTGGGTACATTTTTACAAACCCTTGAGACTCCAGTAACTGCAAGGATTCACGGATGGGTGTTCTGCTGACACCTAATGCATTGGCAAGTTCGGTATCGTTTAATTTCTCTCCTGGAAGTAACGTTCCATCTATAATCCACTGCTGAATTTGGTTGTATGCGTTTTCTTTTGCTGATAAGCGAATTGGTTTTAAATGATCAGTTGGTATTGGCAATATAATTCACACCTTCCTGGAAAATGATAAAACTCCTACTAGGAGTATACATGAAATTGCTTTCAATTGGAATATGCAATATATCACAATAGTGATATTTTGGAAGTGTCTGTAAAAACCTGGGAAGTTTGAGGTGTAATTATGAAACGTGTCGGTTAATGGAAAAGGGACTTTGATAATTGTCTAGGACTGCGGAGTTCCAATTTATTTTGGGATGAGTATTCGTAGTTCAACCTTAAAAAAAGTCATGAAAAAAAGATATACCGTTGAGAAATCCGGAATATCTTTTCTATCAATGTTTACTCTGTTATATCCTTTAAAAAGTCCGACCAGCCTTCAATCCTTGGAATGTTTTGTAAGTGCCGATTATAAGCTTGGTCTTTCACATATAATTTGGTTGAGCCCGCTAGAAGCGTTTGGAGAACAGCGGGTTTATCATCCACATAGTAATCAAGCTTCAATTTTTGTATGGTATATATCTTTTCTTCGTCCTTCATACCGTAGAAAAAGTGGTTATCCTGTACCGGGAATCCTTGTTCTTTTAACCACTCTTTTGATCTTTCTCCATGTTCTTTGGGGCGTGCTGTAATATAGTAAATCTCATGCCCTTCTTTCTCAAGTGCTTGTAAAGTTTCAACCGCACCAGGGAAAGGAGGACAGGATGTATAATAGATTTCTTCCAGGGAGCTGTTCCACATTTCATTCCCTTGTTCATCTGACATACCAAAAGCTTCATGTATCTCGACCCGCTTTATATTGCTAAAAACTTCGATGTCGATCGCTTTCTTTAATTTTTCATTATAAATATGAAATGCATGTTCTCTCAAATTAATTAGTGTGTCATCAATATCAAATCCAAATTTCATAAATAACCCCTCAGGTATCGTATTAATTATGATAGCTCGGATAACCGACAAACTTGAAGTCTGGTCCAATCCGGCTTATATCTGTATGTTCCAAATCAATGGCATCTTTCATCAAGTCAATACCTGCACCTTCAAGAAACGTAGGTGCGTCTTTCCCGCCAATTAATTTCGGTGCAAAATAAAGGACTACTTTGTCAATCAGTTTATTTTTGAGGAACGAAGCATTTATATTCCCGCCACCTTCGATTAACAGGGAGGAAATGCCTTTTTCCCCTAGCTGTGTGACCACATCAACCGGATCTGTATGTAGGGTCCCGCTAGTTTCCAATACAGTTATGTTCCGAGCTTCCAGTGCCTTTCTTTTTTCTTTATCATAGTCTTTACAAGTAAAGATTATTGTTTCTGCTTGGGTATCAGTAATAACCTGTGATTCTAAAGGAATTCTTAACTTGGAATCCATAATGATGCGAATAGGATTTCGACCATTCGGAATTCGGGTCGTTAATGCTGGATCATCTTTTAATACTGTATTTATTCCAACAAGAATTGCCATGTTTTCATTTCTTAATTGATGAACATCCTGTCTTGCTTCCTCTGATGTAATCCATTTGCTGTTAGAAGTATGGGTTGCAACTTTTCCGTCTAATGTAATTCCTGATTTTAATGTAATAAACGGCTTCTTTGTCACAATATGTTTATTAAATACTTCATTCATTTTTTGGGATTCATTTTCCAGTACCCCGGTAACGACCTCGATACCTGCATCTTGTAATATATTAACTCCATTACCGGCTACAATTGGATTTGGATCCAGGGTGGCAATAATCACCTTTTTAATACCTGCTTCTGCGATTGCTACAGCACATGGACCTGTTCTACCGTGATGAGAGCATGGTTCAAGCGTGACATAGATTGTCCCACCTTTTGCATTTTCACCAGCCATCCGTAATGCATGAATTTCCGCATGCGGCTCACCAGCCTTTAAGTGGGTACCTATACCAACGATTCGATTATCGTTAACAACAACCGAACCAACGAGAGGGTTAGGATCTGTTTGCCCCTTCATTGCTTGTGCATTTTTTAATGCGAGATCCATATAGAACTCATCATTAATCATTGGAGCAAGTCCTTTCTTCTTCTAAATGTCCCGATTTTATTACTTTCGTTTGCAGGTATTTTTCGTTGTACTCAGAGACATCCCCCCATAAAGGTGTGCGTCCTGCAACAAGCATCCCTGAGTTTACCAATGCTTCCATCTTCTTCGGATTATTAGTAATTAACGTTACAGGTTTCAGACGTAATGTTTTAAGTACTTTAATGGCATCATTGTAGTCTCTGGAATCATTGACAAATCCAAGACTTTCATTTGCTTCCACGGTGTCGTAACCATTCTCCTGGAGAACGTATGCCATTGCCTTACTGAATAGACCGATACCTCTACCTTCGTGATTCGCCAAGTAAAAGAGTGCTCCACTACCATGCTCTTTAATTTTCTTCATCGATTCCTTTAATTGGAAACCACAGTCACAGCGTTTACTGCCGAAAATATCTCCCGTATGGCAGATGGAATGCATACGTATTAGTGCGTCGTCCGAATTCTCGAAATCTCCATAGACAAGTACACTCGATTGTTGGAATTCAGCCAGATTGGAAGATGATAATTTTTCGATTATCTTTTCGTAGTCTTCGGTTACTTCATCATAATTCAGCCAGCAATACCATTCAAAGATGATAGTTTCTCCATATAAATTAACAGGCAGTTGAATTGGTCCAATTAAATATATAGCACGATCCTGAGATCTGATTAATCGTATTTTATCTTTCAGAACGGAAAACACTTTTGATTCAAGTTTCATTTGTACCATTTTTAAAACTCCCTTCACTTTCACCTTAGTATAATTAAAAATAGCATTATCATCAATTTTATTTTCTCGAATTAGCAAAATTATTTAATAAACTTTTAATTGTTCGTATTTTATAAAGTATAATTATGCTTTATTGGATTGATAAGTGTAGGCATTAGAGGTATGAAGGGAACTTTTCACTGGAGCTAAACGTATAATAAAATAGGTCACTAACTAGAGGGTGAATAATATGGCGGATAACTATGAATTGAAAGCCTATCAAGAAGTACAGGCATGGAGACTGAAAGTAATGAAGCAATCTGGATTGGTAAACCGATTTTCAAAAAAAGTACAAAATAAGATCAACAGCTGGATTCCGGAAAAAGCGCATAAAATAGTAACAGATAGTATTAAAAACATGGTCAAAGCTACGTTAACTGGCTCACATATGATGACGAAAAAACTACCAGAAAAAGATGTGAGTCTACGTGATAGGGACGAGCTTTTAAGAGGGAAACATACATCGTATCGGAAAACAGCGGTAATTGAAGGTGCGGGTACTGGTGCAGGTGGCTTGCTGCTTGGAGCAGCTGATTTTCCTCTGTTGTTATCCATAAAAATTAAATTTCTATTCGAAGCTGCTGCTATTTATGGGTATGACACAAGTAAGTACGAGGAGCGTTTATTTTTACTTCATATTTTTCAACTGGCTTTTTCCAGTGAAGAAAAACGGAGAGAGACATTATTTATCGTTGAAAATTGGGATGCGCAAAAAGAAAAACTCGTAGATATGGATTGGCGTGTATTCCAACAAGAATATCGCGATCATATTGATTTAATAAAGATGTTTCAGTTAATTCCTGGATTTGGAGCAATTGTCGGTGCATACGCGAACCATAATTTAATGGATCAACTTGCAGAAACGACATTGAATGTTTATCGAATGCGGGTTTTGGAAATGCAACCGAGGGACTATTAATCGTTGCCCTTTCCAATAACCCCATAAAAAAACAACTTTGTAATGTCTTCGGTCATTGGTAATATCTTTTGATAAATATCTATTTATATTATGAACTATATAATATAAAATATTTCATAAAAGGTTTATTGAAAGGATGTTTTTTTCAAAGAGGGGGAGGAAGTATGTCCGTTTTAAAAACAGTGAATTTAACAAAGAAGTTTGGAAAGTTTACTGCACTAGATGGCGTTAATATTGAAGTGGAAAAAGGAGAGGTTTTTGGTTTTATAGGGCCTAATGGTGCTGGTAAATCAACAGCTATTCGTGTATTGCTCGGTATTTTGAAGGCTACAGAAGGAAGCGTAGAGATTTTTGGTAAGGATGCATGGAGTCATGCTGTAGAAATACATAAGCGAATCGCATATGTACCCGGAGACGTAAACTTATGGCCAAACTTAACCGGTGGAGAAGTCATAGATCTGTTTGTAAAGTTGCGTGGCGCTAACAATAAAAGTAGACACGAAGATTTAATGAAGAGATTTGACTTGGATCCAACCAAAAAATGTAGAACCTATTCAAAGGGGAACAGGCAGAAGGTTGCGTTAGTAGCTGCTTTTTCATCTGATGCAGACTTGTATATATTAGATGAACCGACATCAGGGCTGGATCCTCTGATGGAAAATGTTTTTCAGGAACTTGTAATGGAAGCAAAGAGTAAGGGCAAGAGTATATTGCTTTCCAGTCATATTTTATCTGAAGTTGAAAAATTATGCGATCGGGTGGCTATTATTCGTCAAGGTAAAATGATTGAAACAGGTACACTAAGTGAGCTGCGCCATTTAACCCGTACCCATTTTGTGGTAGAGACGAAACAGCCTATTCCGTCATTGAATGAATTAAAAGGGGTACATGGGATAGAGGAGGATAATCAAACATTTTCTTTTCAAGTCGATTCTGAAGAACTGGATGAAGTGATGAAGTATATGAGTCAATTCGGGATAGTGAAATTAGAAAGTGCACCTCCAAAGTTAGAGGATTTATTTATGCGCTACTATGAAGGATCTGGAAATATTGCAGAATCAGGAGTGGGAGGTGCGGGATAATGAATCAGCTGTTTAAAAATACGGGGCGGCTTTCTCGTTTTATATTTAGAGAAAATCGCATTCGAATTCCTATTTGGTTCATTTCTTTATCTGGTATAACGATTGTCATTGCGCTTGCATTTATTGATCTGTATCAGAATGATGGTGAAAGGCAAGCAATGGCTGAAACAATGCGTAATCCTGCAATGACTGCGATGGTCGGCCAAGGTTATGGATTGGATAATTATACAGTTGGAGCTATGATGGCTCACCAGATGTTGCTTTTTACTGCTATTACCGTTGCGATTATGAGTATATTACTGGTTACACGACATACACGGGCAGAAGAAGAGGATGGACGTATCGAAATGATTCGTTCCTTGCCTTCAGGACGTCTGTCGAATCTAGCTTCTGCAATTATAGCAGTGAGCGTCACAAATGTGCTATTGGCATTGATTACCGGATTTGGAATGTATGCTTTAGGTATCGAGAGCATGGACTTGGAGGGCTCCCTCTTGTATGGAGCATCTTTGGGGGCCACTGGTATTTTATTCACTTCTTTGACAGCAGTCTTTGCCCAACTCTCTGAAAGCTCCAGAGGAACGATAAGCCTTTCTCTTACTGTATTGGGTCTTGCATATCTTATTCGAGCTATTGGTGATGTTGGAAACGAAACCCTCTCCTGGTTTTCACCTTTAGGTTGGACGTTAGGTACAGAAGTTTATGTAAATAATTATTGGTGGCCCGTATTATTGTTGCTCGTCGTATCATTTGTTTTAACTATTCTTGCTTTCTATTTAAATGCAATACGAGATTTAAATTCTGGATTTTTACCATCGAAAGCCGGAAGGAGAAATGCTTCTGTATTTTTACAAAGCCCAATCGGGTTGAGCTTTCGACTTCAGCGGACAACTATTTTTGCCTGGGCTGTAGGGATGTTTGCGATAGGTATTTCCTATGGATCTGTTCTAGGTGATTTAGAATCGTTTATGGAAGATATTGAAATGATGCAGCAATTAGTAAAGCCAGTAGAAGGGTTTTCGTTAACGGAGCAGTTCATTACGATGTTAATGGCAATTATGTCTATGATTAGTACAGTTCCTGCTTTAATGGTTGCTATGAAGATAAAGAGCGAGGAAAATAAAAATCGAACAGAACATTTATTAACCCGTTCCGTATCTCGTAGACGACTAATGGGAAGTTATTACATCCTATCGGTTGCTACAAGTTTTATTATGCAATTTCTGGCTGTATTTGGCCTTTGGTTGGCGGGTTCAGCAGTAATGGAAGAACAAATTACTTTTGGTACCATGTTTAGTGCTGGGATGGTTTATCTGCCTGCAATCTGGGTGATGATTGGTGTTGCAGTATTACTTGTTGGTTTTGCACCAAAATTCACAGGGTTACTATGGTTGTATTTAATTTATTCCTTCATTGTCGTTTATTTAGGGGATTTGCTGCAATTTCCGGCATGGCTAAGTAACCTATCTGCCTTTGGTCATGTTCCACAAATACCTGTGGAAGATATGGACTTTTTAAGTGTGACCATATTGATGATCATTGCAATTAGTGTATCAGTTGCAGGATTTGTTGGTTACAATAGAAGGGATATTGCTGGTTAAGCCTATTCCTTTTTTTGATAATGAAAACATTAATGACAGGAGTTCTAGTATGGAAAAGAAGCAAAAAGAAGGCTTAAAACCATTTATATCCCTAGTTTTATCAACAATTGTTGATTCAGATAAAATTATTTTTATTGAGGAAGGAAAATTGACAGGGCAGGGGACACACCAGGAGTTAGTTGAAACACATGAGTTATATCGTAAGTTTGCCGAACAGCAGTTGACATAGGTCGGCATTAAACAAACGTTTGATCAATAAATATAACACCAAAAAAAGAAGCCAATTGGCTCCTTTTAATAAGGTTCTGCGTCGTGACCTTTTTCAACTGCTTCTTCAGGTGCTTTTTCTGCATCTTTAGCTCCTAGTGGGTTCTGGCTTGTCCCGTCCTTATCCATCATTTTGCTTGCCTTCTCCAACCCTTCACGCAATCTGCGGCCGTATTCTTCATCAGCTTTTTCCGCAAGAGCGATCATCTTATCCTGAATACGCTGATCACATTCAGATAAATCGCCAACAAGGTTGGAAATCAACTCATCTTTTTCCCAGTCTTTAAACATGCGGTATGTTTCACCAGCTTGTTTTGTATTATTATTTCGATCAATGGATTCCCGTACAAGTTTACCTTCTACTTGTGGTGTATGGTCCGAACCATTCTGTTCTGCTTCTTTCAGCCCACCAAGTACGGAAGGTTCATAGTTCACATGTGGATTTTGACCAGGTGCTTTATCATTTTCATAACGTAATTGCCCACCTTCCTGATTCGTGGCAACGCGTTTCTTAGCAGCATTAATCGGCAACTGCAAGTAGTTTGCACCTACGCGATACCGTTGCGTATCAGAATAGGAGAAAGTTCTGCCCTGGAGCATCTTATCATCGGAAAAGTCAAGACCGTCCACGAGAACTCCAGTACCAAACGACGCCTGTTCTACTTCATTAAAATAATTTTCTGGGTTCTTATTCAATACCATTTTCCCAACAGGTAGCCATGGGAATTGGTCCTCTGGCCAGAGTTTTGTATCATCAAGTGGATCGAAATCCAATTCAGGATGCTCATCATCACTCATAATTTGTACAAATAGTTCCCACTCCGGATAATCACCTTTCTCAATCGAATCATATAAATCTTGTGTAGCATGGTTAAAGTTTTTACCTTGTATTTCTTCTGCTTCTTTCATTGTTAGATTTTTAATTCCTTGTTTTGGTTCCCAGTGATATTTAACAAGTACAGCTTCTCCCGCACTGTTAACCCATCTATACGTGTTTACTCCGGATCCTTGCATCATTCGGTAGTTTGCAGGAATTCCCCAAGGCGAGTAGATGAATGTAACCATATGAAAAGATTCTGGAGAATTGGAACAAAAATCAAAGAAACGCTCACTATCCTGAATATTTGTTACTGGATCAGGTCGGAATGCATGAATCATATCAGGAAATTTCATGGCGTCGCGAATGAAAAATATTTTAATATTGTTACCAACTAAGTCCCAGTTACCATCTTCTGTGTAAAATTTAACTGCAAAACCACGAGGATCCCTTACCGTTTCAGGGGAGTGCATGCCGTGTACTACCGTTGAAAACCTTACAAAAACAGGAGTTTGTTTTCCCTTATCTTGAAATACTTTTGCCCTTGTATATTTTGAGACCGGATCTTCACCAACTGTTCCATAAGTCTCAAAATAACCATGCGCTCCAGCTCCACGTGCATGCACAATTCGCTCAGGAACTTTTTCTCTATCAAAATGACTGATTTTTTCAATGAAATCATAGTTCTCAAGCGTAGCGGGGCCACGATTGCCGACAGTTCTTATGTTTTGATTATTTGTAACGGGGTGCCCCTGTCTGGTGGTTAACGTATCGTCATTTTCAACATTTCCGGATGTATTCTGTTTTGATGGATCTTTAGTCATTCGTTCTCCTCTTTTCCATTTAGATTTTCGGCTGTAGCCAAATGAAAACTCATATTAACTATAATTACCATGGAAGACTGAAAGTAATCGCGTTATATAAAAATAATCACTCGATAAAAACGTTATTTCCATATCCAGTGATTTAAGTTTTAAGAAGTGGTGAGTAAAGGTAACTAAAAATGTTAATATAAGGAATATAGAGAAAGGAAGATGGATCAGTGAATATGAAAGAGAAGACTATAATTCCTGCCAATGATCCATGGGAAGCATACATGGACGTGGAACAACATGGAGAGATGACCTTATCCAATATTGAATTTACGACTACATACATGTGTAATATGCGATGTGCTCATTGTGCTGTTGGTTACACATTGCAAAATATGGACCCTGAAGCGCTGCCGATGGAGATTATTCAACGAAGACTGGATGAAATCCCCCATCTCCGCACACTAAGTATTACTGGTGGGGAGCCGATGATGAATAAAAAATCAGTAAGGGAATATGTGCTTCCATTGTTGAAATATGCTCATGGCAGGGGAGTGAAAACACAAATAAATTCTAACCTGACATTACCATATAGTCGCTATGAAGAGATTATTCCATATTTGGATGTCCTACATATTTCCCATAACTGGGGAACAGAGGAGGAATTTGCAGAAACAGGATTTGCGCTGATGGAACGTAAGCCTTC
Source organism: Oceanobacillus sp. CF4.6 (assembly GCF_051262635.1). Classification (NCBI taxonomy): domain Bacteria; kingdom Bacillati; phylum Bacillota; class Bacilli; order Caryophanales; family Bacillaceae; genus Oceanobacillus; species Oceanobacillus sp. CF4.6. Next base: position 53,914 of record NZ_JBIMEX010000018.1, read on the forward strand.
TGAAGAGAACCGCAAAAAATATTATGAGCGGATGGTAGAGAACTCCCAGCTTCTTGCTCAAGAAGGGGTAATGGTATCAGCAGAAACGATGCTTAATAAGCGTACATTTCCATATCTCGAAAAAATTCATGATCATGTTGTCGAAATGGGTTGTGCACGACACGAGATTCACCCGATGTACCCCGTTGATTTTGCCAGCAATCTGGAAATACTCAGTCTGGATGAAATGCGAACAGGAATTCAACGTCTGTTGGATCACCGTAATGAAAATTTGTGGATGTTGTTTGGCACACTTCCATTTTATGCGTGTAGTTCTTCTAAGGAAGAATTAGAGCTTTTAAAACGCTTGTATAAAGAGAGGAATGTGACCATTAGAAATGACCCGGATGGCCGCTCGCGTCTCAATGTAAATATTTTCACGGGCGAAGTAATTGTAACGGATTTTGCTGATGAGCCTTCACTTGGTAATATTCAAACAACGTCTTTACTGGATTCCTATGCAACATGGTTGAAAACAAATACCGCAAAAAGCCTGAACTGTCACTGTCCTGCAGTTAAATGCCTGGGGCCAAATGTTTTAGTAAAGAATGCATACTATCCAAATGTTGATTTCGAAAAGAGAAGTGCCAATATTAGTGTATAATTATATTTCAGTCAAGGCGCATATACAGTAAAAGCCAAGGAAAAGGAATGTTAGTAATTAAAAGAAGAGGGGATTAAAAACAAAATCTAGCAACAAATTGATTATCCTTTGACATATGGACCCTTTCTTCTGATAAACTAATAGTATTATCTGAAAAATTCATTACATTCGTATTGACAATTATTTGAATATCTAATAGATTTTGATACAACTAGGAATGTCTAAGAAGGGGGCTTTTTATATGCCGATAAGAATACCAGCTCAACTACCTGCAAAGGAAATTCTTGAAAAGGAAAATATATTTGTGATGGAGGAAGAACGTGCCACGATGCAGGATATTCGTCCATTAAATATATTAATCTTAAATTTGATGCCTGAAAAGGAAAAGGCGGAAGCCCAGCTGCTTCGATTTCTAGGGAATACACCTATCCAGGTAAATATATCTTTTTTAAGGATGACAACACATAATTCGAAAAATACAAGTAAGCTTCATTTAGACACTTTCTATCAGTCGTTTTCTGAGGTAAATAAAAAGAAATTCGATGGAATGATTATTACGGGTTCTCCTGTAGAACTTATTCCATTTGAAGAAGTCGATTATTGGAAAGAACTACAGGATATAATGGACTGGTCCCAAGAAAACGTAACTTCAACTTTACATATATGCTGGGGTGCACAGGCTGCATTTTACCATCATTATGGATTAAATAAATATGAACTGCCTAAAAAATGTTTTGGTATATATGAACATGAAGTATTACTGCCTAATGAAAATCTTGTTCGCGGGTTTGATGACCATTTCCTTGCACCACATTCTAGATACACCGATATTGAGTATGAGCGGATAAGGAATCATCCGGAACTTCAAGTTTTGGCTCATTCCGATCAAGCTGGAGTTTTTCTTGCTGGATCCAAAGATGGTAAAAATATAATGGCTACCGGTCATTTAGAATATGACGCTACAACGTTGGCGGAGGAATATCAACGGGATCATGAACGAGGTATTAAAACACAAATACCGGAGAACTATTTCCCTGATGATGACCCGGAAAAGGCACCATTATATCGATGGAAAAGCCATTGCAGTCTGTTGTTTTCGAATTGGCTCAATTACTATGTATACCAGGCAACTCCCTATGAATGGGATTGATTTCTGAAAAAGTATGAAAAAGCTGAACTTCCGCGTGTATAGGTAGTTCAGCTTTTCTTGTACATGATTACTTTATAAGCAGGAAATTACTCCGGCAAAATGGTGATTGGTAATTCCTCAAATGAAGCCTCTTCATAACTTTCAATTAATCCTTTCGTAGCGATCGTATCTTTTGCAATAACCTTTTGTTTTATAGTAACTTCAATTGGCCCTTCAAACGGAAAGTCATTCATCACTACGGTATGACCATTTAGCCATCGAAGTTGTATTTTCTGTTTACAGAATTCATGGAGAGTGGTGTTGGTTGGGATCCCTTTTTTAAAAAAAGAATGTTCATTTTGTTTTTCAGCACCTGGCTCATTCATACAAATATATAATGAAAGGTTATCTGCAAGCTGGAGAAGACTATAATGAAATTCAAACAAACGTTTGTTGAATTTGTTTCGTGTGTCAATTATCGTTTGTTGACGCATTTCCTCATACGTGACAAATGCCTGTGCTTCGAGCGAAGTATTGTTCAATAAAAACCGTTTATAATGCTCGCTACAAAGCATTCCTGCATAGGAATCTACTTTTTGTACTTCATCTATACCATGTTTATATAGAATGATTTTGGGTAGGTTAGGAAAATCGAAAAAGGAAAATGGTACCTTTTCTTTATCGTTCAAAAAGGGTTGCTTATCAAACTCCTTCCAACCATGATCATGCTGATATGCTGCGTATTCAACCGATTCACGAAGTTCAATACCATGAAAATAATCCGATTTCCACTGCTTCAAAATATCTCCTGAGATTTGGGCGTGGTGATCCTGCTGAATTAATACAAAATGTTGGTCATGTTCTCTGACAATCATTTAAACTCCATCCTTTCCGGTGTGGAATGTACTATCAGTATAAGCAATGTAGTCGAGTAGACAAAATAAAAACTTCATCATCCGCAAAATTAAAACGAATGATGAAGTAATTTAAATTAGTTTATTAAAATGTAATCTTTTATTTAGAGCATAAATTATTGGAATACCGATTGCCAGCACAACAAATTCGCCAATAGCTGTAGTAAGCCATGTAAATAGGAATGGTAGAGCTAATGCCAGATTCAATTCAAATGCAATAATAAACATATTGAATGTGAAGACGATTGTATTTGCAACAAGAAGTACCCAAATGTTTTTTATATATTTTGCAAGTAAGATGATAATACCCAATGAGATAGCTGAATGGGCAACTCCGAAGACCAAATCATACCACCCTAATGGGGAGAATAAAAGATTATATAAAAATACACCTAGTACAATTCCGAAGAAGTAACGTTTATCAAACACGATCAGGTGATTGAATACTTCGGAAATGCGGAATTGAATATTTGTAAACCCAAAAGGTATAATAAGTGCAGATACAGCAATATACAATGCAGCCAATAAACCATTTATTACAAGTGTTCTTACGGTCATCGTAAATCTCTCCTTAGTTTTTTATCGTGGGATGGTTACGAACCACGTAAAGCAATGCAAGTTAGTATAATACAAAAACAGATAAAAGAAAAGCCTTTTTATTCACTTCTTACTATTTTTAATAAAGGTAATTTGACAATAATAAAAAAAGTCATTATAATACTTACATAAAGTAACTAAGTATAAACATGTAATTAAAAGTGAGGGAGATTGCTATGGAAAAGAAATTTTTTGAACAACCGACAATATACGTAGGAGAAGTTAATATAAATGTGACAGACTTAAAGAAATCCATTACTTTTTATAAAGATTTTATGGGATTTAAAGTAATGGTAGAAGAAGAAAACAAAGCAGTTCTAACTGCGGATGGGAAAATACCATTATTAACTTTAGAACAGCCTGAAAATGCTGCACCAAAAGAGGCAAGAACGACCGGGTTATATCACTTTGCAATTCTCTTACCAACTCGCGGAGATTTATCTGCATTCCTGAAACATATTATACAGGCTTCAGGTGGCCAAATGCGTCTGGGGGCATCCGATCACTATGTCAGTGAGGCTCTATACTTTGATGACCCAGATGGAAACGGCATTGAGATTGCTCATGACCGTGATTCTTCTGAATGGAATTGGTCTGATAATCAAGTATCCATGGCAACAGTGGCGCTAGATGGAGATGATTTACTTGCTGAAGCAGAAGAGGATTGGAAAGGGATGCCAACCGATACGGTCATTGGACATATTCATCTTCATGTTTCTGATTTAGAAAAAACAAGAGAATTCTACGTGAATGGTCTTGGGTATGACGTCGTTACGGAATTTCCAGGTGCGCTATTCACATCACATAATGGCTACCATCACCATATAGGTTTAAACGTCTGGAATGGGGTCGGTGCACCTACACCTGCTGAAAACAGCGTGGGGTTGAATTGGTTTACACTGCATTTCCCTGATGAGGATGCGCTTCATAAAACAAAAGTAAATTTGGAAAAAGTAGGAGCTTCAGTGAAAGCGGAAGAAGATTATTATGTAACGGAAGATCCTTCAGGAAATGCGATTCAGCTAAAACTAAATTAATGATTAAGAAGAAGCTACTGGAATTTTATTTTCAGTAGCTTCTTCTTTAGTCATGCATAGAACGATTTTTATTATCATTTAATGAGATTTATTTTCTTATAAAGGGTAAAGTAATAGTATGTAAAAAATAATCTATAAAAGGAAGAATACAACATGGCTTACATTTTATTGATTTTAGGATTTGCTTTATTAATTAAGGGCGCGGATTGGTTTGTTGATGGTTCCTCCAATATTGCTGCATTGCTCCGTATATCACCGCTTCTTATCGGTCTTACAATTGTCGCCTTTGGTACAAGTTCTCCGGAGCTGACAGTAAGTATTTTTGCTGCATTGGATGGCAGTGCAGATGTAGCGCTGGGCAATGTGGTTGGGAGTAATATATTTAATATTACATTGGTAGTTGGTTTGACCGCATTTTTATTTCCATTAAAGGTACAGAATGAAACAATCAAAAAAGAAATACCTTTTACGTTGTTATCTACCGCTGCATTACTAATTGTTATGAGTGATGTTTTTCTTCAAGGTGAAATGAATAACTTTATTACTCGAGGCGATGGCTTGATCCTTCTCTTATTATTTGGTCTTTTCCTGATTTATGTTTTTGAAATTGCCTTAAAGGATAGGAATGCCTCAAAAGAAGAACCTTTGCCTGAAGGAATTACATGGGGAAAGAATATTCTATTCTCGTTGTTGGGGTTAGCAGCTATCATTATAGGCGGCGAATTGGTTGTATCGAATGCAACGGAAATAGCATATTCACTTGGTATGAGTGAAACATTAGTAGGTCTTACCATTGTAGCTATTGGTACCTCACTTCCTGAACTTGTGACATCCGTATCTGCAGCACTGAAAAAACAAAGTGAAATTGCGCTTGGTAATATTGTAGGAAGTAATATTTTCAATATCCTGTTTGTACTCGGTGCATCTTCCGCCATAACACCGCTTGCCGTTGATGGTAAAGTAGTTACTGACTTGTTTATTATGGTTATTCTAACAATACTATTATTAGTATTTTCTAGAACAAATTTCAAAATTGGAAAGCGAGAAGGTCTAATACTAGCTTTGGCGTACGTTGCTTACCTTATCTATATTATTATTCGAAATTAAAAATCCGATGTTCTACCCATTTAACTGGTAGAACATCGGATTCTTTAGGCTTTATACCATGCTGTTGCTGCTTGTACTTCATCCATTGTTAGTTGATGGCCTCTGTTTTCCCAATGGAGTTCTACATCGGCACCAGCATTTTCTAATAATGTTTTTAGTTCTTCGGATTCCTGTGCAGGACAAATTGGATCATTTGAACCGGCAGCAATAAATATATTTTTATCTGAGAGATTAGGTAATTCGATTCCTCTTCTTGGAACCATTGGATGATGCAAAATCGCTCCTTTTAATGCATCTGTAAAATGGAATAGTAAGCTGGCGGCAATATTCGCTCCATTTGAATAGCCGACTGCAGTAATATTGTTACGGTCAAACTCATATTTTACGGATGCTTCATCCAAAAATTCATTCAATTCTTTTGTGCGGAAGATCAAATCTTCTTCATCAAATACGCCTTCAGCCAATCGCTTGAAAAAGCGGGGCATTCCATTTTCAAGGACATTTCCGCGAACACTGAGAACATTTGCGTCCTTATCGATAATTTCTGCAAGTTGAAGAAGATCCTCTTCCGTCCCCCCTGTGCCATGCAGTAATAATAATGTTGGTGTTGATTGGTCATTTCCTTTTTTGAAAATATGTTTCATTAGCTATTCTCCTCTCTATTTGGGTCTTTCCATTGAAAAGATTTCTCCGATTTTAGCATAATTCGTACCAGCTAATCTGCTGACTGCACCGAGTTTAACGGGATCGATTCTTCCGTCTGTATACAATTCTTCTGCAACATGAAAGTGAACGACTTTACCGATTATTAAATCTGTACCGACTGTATTATCTTCACCTAATTCAAGGGCATGGTCCAAGGTGCATTCCAATCGAATTTTTGCTTCGTTGATTCCCGGAACTGCCACTGTTTCACTATTTGTAAGTGTAAGATGAGTTAGATTAATTTCACTTTCATCCGGTGCCAACGTAGCAGCCGTCTTGTTGATCTCTGCTACATTATCTTCATCAACGATGTGCACTACGAATTCTTTTGCTTTCAATATATTACGTGCTGTATCTTTTGGTTTATCATCTCTTCGCTGAACAGAGACGGCAATCGTGGGAGGATTGGAGGACACAATGTTAAAATAACTGAATGGAGCTCCATTAACAGTGCCATCTTCAGCAACGGTAGTTACAAATGCTATTGGTCGAGGTATAATACTGCCAATTAATAACTTGTAATTTTCCCGTTCCGTATTGTTAGTTGGGTTAAACGAAAGCATCCGACATTCCTCCTTAGATAATTGAATTACTGATCTAGATTTTTCACTTCAATCGGAATCAATGTTTGATTAAGCTGCTCCCGATACTGCTCATAATGTGCTGGTAATTTTAATTCAGAACCCATTGTTTCAACGGACTCATCGTGAGCAAATCCTGGTGGGTCTGTCGCGATCTCAAATAATAATTTCCCATATTCTCTGAAGTAGATGGCATTGAAGTAATTTCTATCTTTAACTTGGGTTACCCCATAGCCATTCTCACTGATATATTTTTGCCATTCAAGCTGATCTGCATCATCTTTAGCTCTCCAAGCAATATGGTGAACTGTTCCAACACCCATTTCTCCAGAACCAGTAGACGTTGTTTTAACATCGATGGTATTACCAATGTCGCCATAAGAACGAAAACGTGACATTCCATTTTCTTCACCAACTTTTTCAAGTCCCATGACCGTTTCGAGTAGTTGCATCGTTTTCTCCGGATCTTCAGATAGTAATGTAGCACCAGCAAATCCTTTAATCGCTACGTCAGGTGTAACATCTCCAATGGACCAACTATTTTCCGGACCTTCAACTCGTTCAGCAAGCTCCAAGTGGAGTCCGTGTACATCGTCAAAAGATAGATAGGTTTCTCCGAATCGTTCGGATATGTTGTATGCGATATCGAATTTCTCCAGTCTTTTTTTCCAGAAAGAAAGTGAGCCTGAAGGTACTGCATAAGAAGTCACCCCGACTTGTCCATCCCCAATTACTCCTTGTTGTGCCCCAGCCCAAGGGAAGAAGGTAATAATGGATCCAGGCCGGCCGCCTTCATTACCAAAATAAAGATGATATGTTCCGGGATCATCGAAGTTAATCGTCTTTTTGACGAGGCGCAGCCCGAGTACACTCGCATAAAAATCAACATTTTCTTGAGGATGTCCGACGATTGCAGTTATATGATGAATTCCCTCTGTTTTCTTCATTTTTTCATTCCGCCTTTGTTACCGACTTTTTTCAGAACTTCAATTAGTACCTGTTTGTCTTCTACAGTTACATCATCAAATATTTCCTCGATCACGCTTTGATGCTTTGGAAAGATATCATCCATTAATTCTTTGCCCTGGCCCGTTATTTGAATGTAGACAACGCGCCGATCCTCTGAACAATTGCTTCTTTCAAGCAACCCCTTTTTTTCCAATTTATCGATAACATATGTTATTGAACCGGTATTAATTAAGACTGCTTCGGAAATCTCTCTAATTGTTTGTCTGCCTTTATGGTATAGAGCTTCCAGAATCGTGAAATCAGAAGTCCGCATTCCGTGGCTACTGATATCCTTTTTAATGATTTCTTCGAGTGTTCTTGATGCTTTCATGAGTACGACAAAAGCTTTTAATGAAAAATTCTCACTCATTATTTATCCTCCCGTTCTGACTTTATAGGAATATATTTATTTTGAATTAAAATAGTTTTAATTAAGTATAATAATAACGAATGTTCAGTTTGATGTCAATACATAGGGGTGCTCGTATAGTAGGAATTATTTAATATAAATGAATACAAGGTGAAAGTAAGAGGCTTGTTCAGACCTGAACAAGCTCTATAGTAGGAGAATTAGGGTGTTATTTCTTTATTGTTTTCCTACCTAATCTTCAACATCTGCATTTGCTTATTGAAAAGTGTAGGATACGATAAAAATCCAAGCATAATACTTGTAACTGCTGCAGTTGTTAATAGTAGAAAGAGAATTAGCAATTGGAATTGAACCGCCTGAACAGGGTCTGCGCCTGCAATAATTTGACCACTCATCATACCAGGAAGCTGGACAAGCCCAATTGTTTTTTGGCTTTCAATTGTCGGAATCAAGCTTGCCTTAATGGAAGTAATCAGTGATGTATGGACAGCCTGCTTCGGTGTGCCACCAAGGGAGAGAATCAATTCCGTTTCATCTTGGCGTGTTTCTACTTCAGAGGTAAAACGGTTTAGGAACAAAATAGAAAGCACCATCGAATTACCGACGATCATTCCACTTATTGGAATAATATATTGAGCTGTTGCTGGAATGATATTGAAACCAAGTAATATCCCTTGTGTAAGTAATTCCACAAAAACGAATGTACCTATTAGTTTCCAAGTGATACCCCGGATCGTAGCACCTTTTTTCCTTGCATTTTGCGTAGCTGCGCCAATCATGAGTGTAATCATTAGTATGACAAAAATGGAGTTCTCAGATTCAAAAACGAATGTAAGAACATATCCAACTGCAAGGAGCTGAATAATGGAGCGTATTGTTGCAATGATTGTGTCTCTTTCTAGTCCTAGGTTCAGCGTTTTGGATAAGACAATCGGTATCAAGACAAAAATAAGGGATAAGGCCAGTGTTAGAAAGCTCATTCAATCTCCCCCTGTACAAACCGTTTGACACTGTCGTTTTGAGGATTGCTCAGGAGAGTGCTTTCTCCGGACTCCATCAACTTTCCGCTCATCATTACCCACGTATAGTTACCAATGGATATTGCCTGCTGCAGATTATGGGTAATCCAAATGATTGTTACCTCAAATTTAGTATTAATTTTCTTAATCAATTCCTCAACGTCCTGCTGGGAAACGCGATCAAGTGAAGATGTAATTTCGTCCAGCAATAGAATTTTTGGTTTGTTTACAAGTGTTCTCGCAATGGATACTTTTTGTCGTTGACCCCCAGAAAGATCTTTGACATTTCGTTGTAAATATTCGGCACCTAACCCTACATCCATTAGTAGATTTATTGCTTGTTCTTCAGGCAATTTTTCTCCCTTTAATGTTAATGGCATGGACAGGTTTTGATAGACACTTCCGCTTAGCATCGTCGCACTTTGTAGCGCCAGCCCTACTGTACGCCTAAGCTCTGTTGGCTCATACTGGTTGATATCCTTGCCATCAATTATAATCTCTCCTGTGTCTTGGGAAATCAGACCATTGCACAATCTGAAGAGTGTCGTTTTTCCTGCTCCAGATGGTCCGACTAATGTAGTGATTTTTCCTTGTGGGAAAAAACCGGTTACATCATTTATGATGGGAGTGGGGCCGTCAGAATAACTGACATGATTAAATTGCAAAGCTGCTTTATTAGTACTAGTTGTCAATTGAAATCATTCCTTGATTGTGGACAAATGGATTGGTTACTCATGTTCGTCCGTATTATTTTTGATTATGATATATTCTTCTTAGAGTTTACCAAAACGGAGGAAATGATGAAACAAATTAAGAGTGGAATGGATTTTAAAACGGTCTGGAACAAGAAGACTCTGAGGATTCCAAGCTTAGCCAGCTTAATAATAAAGAGCATGATCCATGATGGATCATGCTCTCTCCCCCAATAAAGGGGTGCGCGGAAAATTCGTATTTCAATCTAAAACCCAACAGCTTTCTCTGACGCAATCCTTACAACCCGTCATTAAAAAAATCAATTAAACGTTTGATCTACATTGAATTTCAGGGACCGTTGCAAAGAACCTTCGCAATCTGATCTCCTTACCTAACTTTTAAGTTAACCAATTGCACTTTCACAAAAAACTACTTACTGCTTTGATGCTTCAATCATGGAACCCTTTAGTTCTTGACGAGTTTGTCATCCGCCAGTAAAGCAAATTTTCCGCCAAGGCTGTGCATATCTTCATTGAAATTCACTTGTAAATAAGTTGCTTAAAAACGTTTGCAAGTCATATACAACTTTCCTTTCAATGGTAGTTCGCCTTGTACTATATGTATACCCGTTTTATTTATGGTTAAACCATTTTTTAAAAAAATTGAAAAAAAGACCTAAGAAATAATAAATAATTAAAGTGCTTTACAAATGATCATAAATTACTTATATTGTATATACCTAATAATTCTAGGTAGGTGAAAAAATGTTTAATCGTGAGCTTGTCAAAGGGAGCACATCATTACTTGTATTACAGCTTTTGAATGAGCGTGACATGTATGGTTATGAATTGGTAAAGGAAATGGACCGACGCAGTGATCATAATCTGCAGATGAAAGAGGGTACATTATATCCTGCACTTCATAAAATGGAAAAGCAGGAATATATTGAATGCTACTGGCAGAATCAGAACAAGGGCCCTGCGCGCAAGTATTATCGTATAACCGCTCAGGGGAAGGAAATTCTAGCTGAGAGAACGACAGAATGGCATCGTTATGTCCAGGTGATGAACAACTTAATTGGGAAAAGCGAGTCATGACGGTGGAGGAAGAAGATCTTTTTCAGGACATCGCCACACAGCGATTCCTGAATGAATTAGATAAAGAGATTGGAGACCATCCAGATAAGCAAAGTATCATGGCAGAATATAAATTACACGTATATGATCTACTGCAAGAAGAGACTCTGGATGGGGATGAAATTTATGAAGAACTGGTTAACCGACTAGGAACCCCAAAGGAGCTTGCTTTGTTATGGAAGCAAGAGACTGCTGTTACACCAAGGAAAATGCAGTGGCTATTTGTACTATGTAATCTTGCTATATTCCTTGGAGGAGCGCTACTGACAATTGGGTATAATGTATTTGATTGGGGCTGGCTGGAAAGTTTATGGACTGGACTTACAGATGCTACTTCCATCATCATCCTTGCATATACGATGTTCTGGGGTCTTCTTGGTTATGAAATTGGAAAAGCGTTTGGTGCTAGGGGATACAAACTATTAAATAAAACGTTTATTTTCTCGATTGTTCCGAATCTAGTATTCATGTATTTAATCGTTTTTAAACTCATTCCATACGAGTGGTTTCAACCTATATTGAGTGTTCGTCTTATTATAGTATGTATTCTTTGTACAGGATTTCTATATCCAGTCAGTTGGTTAGGCTATAGATGGGGGAGGAAAGCTTCCGTATAAACGGATGTTCAAAAAGTCCGGTAGAAATGACACTTCGAGTTTCTGATTAGAGATTCGAATCTTCTACTAAGACTGTCCATGTCCTGCGCCTACGTTATTATCCTTCTTTTTAAACACATATTATAAAAGGGACGGAAAAGACGGTTTGATTCACTCTTCGTATGGAGTAATTTTGCCTATATACAAAGGAATTCTATGTATATAGAAAAACTATGTACAGGTGGGATGGTATGGAAATTCACATAAAACAAAAAGATTTATTGTTTTTACTTGGTTGTTTAGGGTTAGGAATATTAGCAGAAATCAGCTTTTTTCATGGGAAGATTGGATTGTCGTACCCTGTTTTTATAACAGGCTTTTACTTGGTCCTTTTTCTCCGTTTTCGTCTTTCATTCAATCATCGAAGAATTGGTGTACTTTTAATGGTGGTTATATGGATATTGGCTGGGGGATATCTTTTGTATGATAATGATTTTTTCCACGTCCTTAATTTACTTATCATACCAGTACTCGTCTTTTTCCATATTGTGTTAATAACCAGTACGAATAGATTTCGATGGAGTAAGCCAGAATTTATAACGCTTTTGACAACAAAGCTTCAAGAAGCAATCGAATATAATGCAGCTTTTTGCAAGTGGATATTAAATAAGACTTTTAAAAATATGAATGAACAGACTGCACATACGATAAAACGTATCTTAATCGGGCTGATAATCGGAATTCCGTTATTGCTGCTTATCATTGGTCTGTTAATTTCTGCGGACGCTGTTTTTCAAGAAGTTATCTTACACATACCGAATTTTATCTTGCAGCTTAATTATATGGAAGAAATAGCAAGGGCAGCAGCTATTATCCTTTTCACTTTATTGTTTTTCGGTATTTTTCAAGTATTGCAAGTAAAGTCAAAACCGGCTAGAAATTCAATGATTGAGCGAGCGAAAAAAGAAATTCGTTGGGATAGTATTACTGCAGTGACCATTTTAATTTTGCTGAATACGGTGTATGTATTATTTGCAGCTATTCAGTTTACGTACTTTTTCAGTGATGGATTGCTGGATGGACTCACTTATGCTGCTTATGCCAGAAGAGGTTTTTTTGAGCTTGTCTTTGTTACATTAATCAATTGGGCAATTCTTATCAGTTTTTTGAAACTCGTTAAAGATGATCGCAAAGGCATGAAGCTTACGCTAAAAGTGATGTATTCTCTTCTGATTGCAGTGAGTGGTGTCATGCTCATTTCGGCCTTCCAACGATTGAGTATGTATGAAGCTGCCTATGGATTTACAGTCGATCGGATTTTAGCACATGCATTTATGATCTTTTTAATCGTTATTTTTGCTTATACATTGATTCGGGTTTGGATGGAACGGTTAACATTACTGCATTTTTATTTAATAACAGGTCTCACATTTTATACAGCATTAAATGCAATGAATATCGAACAAATCATTGTTGATAATAATCTGAACCGTTTTGAGGAGACAGGAAAAATAGATATTGAATACTTGGATTCTCTTTCCTATACAGGACTAAATGGTTTGATATCGTTATATGAAAAGGAACCAAACTATCCAGAACTTAAAAATATACTACGTAATCGGAAACAGCAAATGGAGTGGCAATCTACGGGTTCCTGGCAATCGTTTAATTTTACAAGACAAGAAGTAACGGAAAAATTGCTTGAGCTTGACATCGGTTATTAATGGAGGAGAGATCATTGATGAATTTATGTGTTCCAAATCATATGGCTATCATCATGGATGGTAATGGAAGATGGGGCAAAAAAAGAGGGCTTACGAGAAGTCAGGGACATTATGCAGGCGCACAGGCGATGGAAAAAATTATTGATGGGAGTATTGATTTAGGTATAAAAATACTTACCCTTTATGCATTTTCCTCCGAGAATTGGTCAAGGCCTAAAGATGAAGTGAATTATTTAATGGATTTGCCAGCCAAATTTTTCAAGAAAAAGTTACCTGGGTTTATGAAAAGAAATATTAAAATCAATATAACCGGAAATATAGTGGCGCTCCCTGAAAGTACGAAAAGCGCGTTGATCGAGGCTGTTAAAAAGACAGAAAATAATCGAGGGATTGTTGTTAACTTTGCTTTTAACTATGGCGGAAGAGACGACATTTTACAGGCTGTTCAGAAGGTCATTCATGAAGTGCAAAATAAACATATCGATTTATGCCATGTGGATGAGCAATTTTTCCAACACTATTTATATACGAAACAACTGCCAGATCCCGAATTAGTCATACGTACTGGGGGAGAGAAAAGGATAAGCAATTTTTTATTGTGGCAATGTTCCAATTCGGAACTGTATTTTTCGGATGTTTATTTTCCTGATTTTAATGGGGAATTGCTTAAACAAGTAATTTATGATATTCAAATGAAACATGCAATTGCTGAATGACAGGTATGGATATCCAATTAGCAGGCATATTAATATGAAAACGAGTTGTTTCTATATGCTATATAAAATATAGATCTAGGTCTTATTAGTGCCTGTCACTCCCCGAATTATGTCGAGATTTGGTTGGGTAGATTTATTGTTTTTGCAATGACTTTGTGCTACTCTGATTGTACTCTAAGAATTCGATATATTATTTTTACCTTTATATACATAAGGAACTTCTCAGATAAGTTCTTTCACGAATAAATTTCCGTTTACATTGCACAGACAGAGGTCTGTGTTTTTTTATTAGAAGAAAATAATGGAGGGAAATTAATATGAAAAACAACGCAATAGTAGTTGGGGTGAATACATCTCCGAATGAAGAGGAATTCTCCTATTCCATGGAGGAGTTAGTGAACTTGGCAGATGCCTGTGGTATACAGGCAGTAGAAAAATTGACACAGAACCTGGAAAGGATTCATCAGGGGCATTATTTAGGTAAAGGAAAATTGGAAGAATTAAAGGAAATGATTGATAAGGAAGAAGCAGATGTAATCATATTTGATGATGAGCTTTCGCCTTCACAAATTAGAAATATTGAGAAAGCAACCGATTGTGAAGTCGTTGACCGTACGATGCTCATCCTTGAGATTTTTGCAAGACGCGCAAAAACAAGAGAATCGAAACTTCAAGTTGAAGTCGCCAGGCTAAGGTATATGCTGCCGAGGTTAATCGGAAGCCGTGAATCACTAGGACGTCAGGGTGGTGGTTCAGGACTGTCAAATAGGGGGTCTGGTGAAACGAAGCTGGAAACAGACCGAAGAAAAATTGAAGAGCAGATTACCAAATTAAATAGAGAGCTAAACAGCCTTGTTAATCAGCGGGAAACGCAGCGGAAACAACGTGAAAAAAGTAAAATGCCGGTTGTTTCGTTAGTCGGTTATACGAATGCTGGGAAATCAACGATGATGAATGCGGTGTTGGACTATTATAATTCGGGAATAGATAAACAAGTATTTGAAAAGGATATGCTTTTTGCTACCCTGGAAACTTCTGTGAGAAAAGTAGAGCTCGATACAAATCAAACCTTTCTTTTGACAGATACCGTGGGATTTATTAATAAATTACCGCATCATCTTGTGAAAGCTTTCCGTTCAACATTGGAAGAAGTTCGTGAAGCGGATCTTCTGATTCAGGTGTTAGATGTGTCCAACCCTCATCATGCCGAGCATCAAAAACTGACAAATAAAATTTTGAATGATATTGGTGTAGATGGAATACCGGTAATTTATGCGTATAATAAAGCGGATGCTGCGTTGGTGGAATACCCACTTGTAGAGGATAATCGAATCTATTTGTCAGCTAAAAATAGAGAGGGTTTGAAGGAACTAACAGAGATGATTAAAGAAGTAGTCTTTAAATCTTACATTACTTGTGAGCTTCTTATCCCATATACGGAAGGAAAGATTGTCGCCTATTTTAATGAGCATGCGAATATTCTAGAAGAATCCTATGATGAAGAAGGTACGAGATTGGTAGTGGAATGTAAGTTAGCAGATGCTAATAAATACGAAAAGTATGTAATAAAATAAGAAGGAAGTGATCTACTTGTCATTATCCAACGAACGAGTTATTGAAAAAACAAGAAATCACGGGTTGAATATAGATCGGGATTCTTTACGATGCACTAATTGAATCCTATAGGAAATCAGGCGGCTATGTTTGGCCCAATATGTATGAACATATTATAGAACTCTCTGCTGCATATCCTGTAGCTATTGCAGAATTTGCGTTGAAATCTGGAATGGAAGATATGAAATTAATGGCGAAACAGACATTGGGTTTGCTTGATAAAGAATAAAGAAATACCCACTAGCACTTCATTACTGCTGGTAGGTATTTCTTTATATTTCTTTCAACCAGTAGATCAATCAGAGAGCAACTGATTAAGTGTGCTATTGAAAAGTGTCCTAAATTTTTCTTTATCTTCACTTGTAAAGGGTTTTGGGCCTTTTGTACGCTTTCCGCTTTTACGTGCCATTGCAGACAAATATCGTGTTTGCAAGAGCTGGTCAATATTTTCATCTGTATAAGTAAATCCTTTGTGGTGGAGCACCGTGCACCCTTTTGCTAAACCTAATGATGCCAGTCCGTAGTCCTGTGTGACAATCATATCATTCCTTTTTGCTAGTTTCATGATCCGGTAATCAGCTGCTTCAGCTCCAGTATCCACATAAATGGTTTTCACTCCCTCAGGGTCATCCACAGTAGAGAAGTGGGATAGGCTTGTAACCAATATAACGGAAATTTTCTTCGCTTTAGCTTCTTTAATAATAACTTCTTTAACAGGACAAGCATCTGCATCAACGTATATTTTCATTGTAATCTCTCCCGGTAGTTCAATTGATAGTGATATTAATGTCTGCCATACGTTTTGTCAATAAAAAAATACCCTTTTCTAATAGTATAAAAAAATTCGTAAAAAATTCATTACGGATGCTATAAAAGGATTAAAAAGGTTTTCAAATCGCGCATTATTGATTATGATAATCGATAGCGTGCTTTTATTTAGATAGAATGGGTGATTACATGGAATACAAAATTGATAAGATGTTAGATACCGATTGGGAACAGGTGCGGAATATATTCATACAAGGGATTGAAACGAAGAATGCTACCTTTGAAACAGAAGCTCCGTCCTGGGAAGAATGGGATCAGGGACATATCCAGGAGTGCAGGCTGGTAGTGCGAGATGGTGAAAAAGTACTTGGGTGGGCAGCGTTAAGCCCTATTTCAAGCAGGCGTGCATTTACCGGTATTGCTGAACTAAGTATATATTTCAGCTTAGATAGCATTGGGAAAGGTATTGGCACAAAGCTGATTCAAACCGTAATCGAATCAAGCGAAGCGGCAGGATTTTGGACGTTGCAATCAGGAATTTTCCCTGAAAATATATCTAGTATAAGATTACATGAGAAAGCCGGCTTCCGCATGATAGGCGTACGTGAACGTATGGGGAAATTAGATGATGTTTGGCGTGATGTAGCAATGATGGAGCGCAGAAGTGAGATTGTCGGGGTAGATGAAACGATGAAGTAACATTACCAATTTTATTACGTATCTAAAAAGATGTCTGACTCATAACGGGTTACGTTACCTATAAAAAAATCCTAATTTACAAGTTAAATACGTTCTCAAACTATTATAAATATTATTATATTCTGTGATTTGGTAATGCTGTTTAATAAAACAATATTGGAGTGAGTTAGATTGTTCCTAATCGACGCAGCAAAATCATATGAGACGGATAAGAAAATTGAGGGTTTTTCTCCTCAAACATTAAGTGCTTATAACCTTCAAGCTAAGTTGTTAGTCAATTATTTTGGAAACATTAAAATGATTGACATAACGACTCAGCATCTAAAAGGCTATTTAGCACAATCAAGCAACGATTTGATGCCGCCCGAGTTTGTCTCACCGTATTAGATTTATCCGTTCATTGTTTCGGTGGCCACACGAGGAAGGAATTATTGAAACAAATCTTTCTAGTACAATTAAGGAACCAAAAGTTGGGAAACGTATCCCAAAATTCCTAACAGAAAGAGAAATTGAGCACTTAAGAGATGCTTGTTTTACTCCCATGGAGAAAGCCTTATTCGAATTTATGTTTTCCACAGGGTGCCGTATTGGAGAAATTGTGACACTTGACCGAAATAACATTAATTGGGGAAGTCAATCGGCAATTGTTCGAGGCAAGGGTGATAAAGAAAGGGAGGTATATTTCAATATCCGTTGTGATATATGGCTGAAGAAATACTTAAATAATAGGAACGATCATGATTCAGCTATATTTGTTACAGAACGATCCCCACATAGGATGAGTATTGCTCAAATGAGATACATAATTAAACGTATTTCAAACCGTGCTGGCATTAATAAAACCATTCATCCTCATCAATTAAGACACAGTTACGCTACGCATCTCTTGAATAAGGGTGCTCCACTTGAAGTTATCCAGAGTCTCCTAGGGCATGAGAAAGCGAAACAACACGAATTTATGCTCAATTAAGTGGAAGACTGAGGCAAGAGTTTTATAGAAAATATTTTTAGATTGTTGAAGAGCAACGCTAATTTACGTTGCTCTTCTTAATAAATGCACCAATTAGTATATTAAAATATTTATTTGATTTTAAGTATTAATCGTAAATTACAGCATTTCCTTGTTCACGTAATTCTTTTAAGGATGTATGCATATGATTTATTTCTTCATCGGAATGTCTTTCCCATGAACTTAATTCAGCTACTATTTTCAAAGGAGATTTAGACCTATAAGAACGTGTTGGGTTTCCAGGGAATCTTTTATCAGTTACGTTTGGATCATTATCAAAATCACCTAATGGTTCTACAATATAAATTCTTTCTTTTGATTTAGATGTTGCTAATTCAGCACCCCATTTAGCAGCATCCAATGTTGCAGTAAAGTATATATAGTTAGATTTTTTATCTTGGTAATTTGATAAGTGTTTGGCTTCTAATAAATCTCCAATTTTTAGTTCCGCTTTAGTTCCATGAAAAAAAGGACCATTATCTAAGACATTTTTTTCGCCATTCATACTGATACACCCCATGTATTTTTAGATTTGTATAAAACAGTTTAGTATAGAAATCACAGAAAGAGTAGACTACAAATAATTTATAAATGATAGTATAATGTAAGTAGATAGAAAGATTTTGGATCGTAATTACCACCTATTATTTCTAATCCATTATTGTATTGCATATTCAACTCTTGCACCAGTTAATTTAATATCTTATCTATGAAGTTTCTTTCTTATCTTTTTTGAAAAAGCCTATTATTACAATAATAAACCCTAAACCTAATAGATAAATCTCATTACCACCTGTTCTAAAAACAACTTCAGGTATGTATAATGCTATGTCCTTTCTCGTTCAACTAACTTTACACCAGATAGTTTAATAAGTAATATTAACTTTGTTTACTTTGGTTTTCTTTTTTAGCCATTTCATAAAAAAGTAATTCTCCTATTGTTAACCCAAATAATAAAGCAATAAGTGAAGTTGTATAATCTGGATTATACAACAAAAATGCAATGATAAACTTAATTAGTCTAATGTAAATCTATATGAACCACAGGTGTGAAATTAATCTTCTGAAAATCCTGTTCCTTCATTAAATGAATATAAATGATATAGGTAATGTATGGATATAATTGGATGTAAAATAGTATTGCATCTAGTTATTTATTATGTTATATTAATTATCCGCCACAAGAGCTAAAGGAAATCATAAAAATGGTTGACTTTTAGTTTGGTAGTATAGCAAGATGGCTCTTGTCGCATTAAATCGACATTGGTAGAAAAAACAACAAAAAAGATGTTGACTTAAACGAATATATTTGATATGATATAATTCTTGTCGCTAAAATTCGGCAACAAACAATTTGCTCTTTGAAAACTGAACAAAACAACCAGTATGTCAAAGGAAGAAAACTTGTTTTTCTTTCTGAAACAACTCATTAAGTTTTACTTATTGAGATAGTAACAAGCTAAGAACACAAATGGAATTAACTGATGTTGATTCTATTCAAACACTTTTATGGAGAGTTTGATC
>NZ_JBIMEX010000019.1:0-50050 GCF_051262635.1 Oceanobacillus sp. CF4.6
GAAGAAAGGCATAGGTGAGACTCTGAAATGCGTTAGCATGAAGGGGCTCACCAGCCGCCCGTGGAAAGCGAAGTATATTTCCCAGAGCGGTCGCCGAAGTAACTTATCCTAGTTCGAAGTTTATACATTTTGTGGAATAACAACAAATCTTTTTGGTGGGACGAGTAATCTTTTAGAATACAGCCTAAGACAAAAGAAAAACCTGCAGAATATTCTTCTGCAGGTCCCTTTGTTTTTCGCTTGAAAAACAAAAAGGCAAAGGGAGAGGAGAAACCGGAGGAAGAACTTATGGGGAAGTGTAAGTCTTCTCCGTTTTTGAAACAACCAAACTAACGATTAGTTGAATCATTATGATATTATGGACATTGAAAGAGATAATATACATATACAATTATTTATTTATATTTTAATTGGAGTTTTCTAAACAAGATTTTTATGGTAGGATAAGTGTCGAATACGTCAAGCTGAGGTGAATTTATGCGAGTTATAGCAGGCGATTTAAAAGGAAGACAATTAAAAGCGGTTTCAGGGAAATCTACGCGTCCTACAACAGATAAAGTTAAAGAAGCTGTCTTTCAAGTGATGGGACCATTTTTCGATGGGGGTAATGTGCTAGATCTGTTTGCTGGAAGTGGGTCCATGGGAATAGAAGCATTGAGTCGTGGAATGGAATATGGCATATTTGTTGATAAACATCCAAAAGCAATACATACTATTTATGAAAATTTAAGAACAATGAATTTGGATCAGTGCTCAGAAGTATTTCGTGCCGAAGCTCACAGGGCACTAAAAGCAGCAGCTAAAAGAGAACTGAAATTTGATTTAATTTTACTGGACCCACCATATGGAAAAGTTGACTATGAAGAAATTCTAAACGACATTATAAAATTAAATTTAATTCAATCGGGTGGAACAATTTATTGTGAACATGATTTATCCGAAGAGTTGCCGAGCAAAGTCGAACACTTGGAAGTGTATAAAGTGGAACGTTATGGTGGAACGATTGGTATTACTATATATAAAGCATAGGAGCGTTTACAATGGGAAAACTGGCAATCTGTCCTGGAAGTTTTGATCCTATTACCAATGGACATTTAGACATTATAACTAGAGGTGCAAAAATTTTTGAAACTGTTATCGTAACTGTGTTTAATAATCAGTCCAAGTCACCTCTGTTTAATGTAGAAGAAAGAATGCAATTACTGGAAGAATCAACAAAGGACATTCCTAATGTATCGGTAGATTCTTCAGATCATTTATTAATGGACTATGCAGCGGAAAAGAAAGCACATGCTGTTATTCGGGGTCTACGTGCTGTCAGCGATTTTGAATATGAAATGCAAATCACTTCAATGAACAGAAAACTGAACGAAGATATTGAAACATTTTTTATGATGACAAATAATCAGTATTCGTTTCTCAGTTCGAGCATGGTGAAGGAAATAGCTAAATATAATGGGAATATCTCTGGCTTGGTTCCAGAACATGTGGAAGAAGCTCTAAGAAGGAAATTTAACAGTAAGTAAAAAGATGGCTTAACGGCCATTTTTTTACTTACTTCTTTTATATAAGATCATTACGGATAGTGCCAAAAAGCAAATTGTTATGAATGGACCGAAATCTTTTAAGTAATGAAAAATGGTCAACCAAATATTCTCTGTAATCCCGTCTTGTGAAACAGGGATTTCATTCAAATCTATCGTATGCCTGTCCAAGTATAATGGCTTGTATAAAATGATCGTTAGGATAACCGCAAATGTGCCATGTAAAATTCGTGCAAAGAAATAGGGAGCGAATCGAATATCTGTTTTTGCGAGAATACTGGCTACTTGCGCATGAATGGAAAGCCCATTAAAACCTAGAATAAAACTGACAAGCATTGCTTTTGGCAGAAGAGAGTCTGTTGTTGTTTGTGAAATCATATTGGCACCAATCGTAATTTCAAACAATCCGGAGAAGAACGGGAGTGCCAGATCTTCTGGTAGGCCGAGTGTTCTTAATAGTACTTCCCCAAACATTGCGATTGCGGGTGATACGCCCACAAGAAATAATAATTTAATTAGGACTGAAAAGAGAATAATAAATCCTCCAACCATTACTAATGTTTTAATGGAATTCAAAACGGCGTCACCAAGAATTTCACCAAGCGGTTTATTCTCCTTCATCCGTGTTCGGTGCATTTCTCTAAACGCTCTTGTAATTGAATAGGTAGGTTTACCTCGCCATTCCATCCTTTTTTGCCTGTTTCCATCCTTTTTCCCATGGAACCTCATGCACATACCCACAAGAGCATTACTTGTATAGTGGGAGAATGCTAAAAGCGTTCCAAGCTTCAAATCGTGAAAGAAACCTGCAGAGATGGCTCCAAAAATAAATAAGGGACTGGAATTATTTGTAAATGAGACAAGTCTCTCTGCTTCAATCTTCGTCAATTGTTTTTCTTCCCGCAGACGAGCAGCTATCTTTGCCCCAGTGGGATAACCACTTGCCATGCCCATCATCCAACCAAAACTACCTGCACCTGGAACATTAAATAAGGGACGCATAATTGGTTCAAATAATATCCCAATAAATGTAACAACTCCAAATGCAAGCAGGAGTTCAGCTGTAATAAAGAAAGGTAGCAGTGAAGGGAAAACCACTTCCCACCACATATTCAGTCCTCGAATGCCGGCTTCTAATGCCTGGTCAGGAAAACTGATTAGAGATATAGTTAGAAAAACAGTTAAACCGGAATACATGAAAGTTTTAATGATATGCTTCAATAGAAAGCCCCCTAGTTAATGAGCCTAGCTCTGTACAACTTATTTTGTTAGTAGTAAAATTATTCTATTGTTTTAGGCGTAGCAAATTGAATAAGACAAGTCTGTACAATATACGCTCATACATAGGTGAATTATTCCATAGACATGAGAAAGAATTGTTTGGGGAATACAGGAAGGAGCTATACGATACGATGAAAGTGACTAAAAGAAATATAATATTTTTTATTATTACCGTTGTTATTGTCTATTTTTTGGGAGTGTATCAACTCCCGTATTACATTCAGAAGCCAGGAGGTGCAAATCCGTTGAATCCGATTGTTGAAGTCTCTGAGGGATTTGAAAGTGAAGGTGATATGCATCTAGTAACCGTAAGCGGCCTCCAGGCAACCCCTATTCAGTATATAATGGCTAGGATGTTCTCCTATCAGGATATTCTTCCGCTTGATCAGGTCTTTCCAGAAGGGATCTCTCAGGATGACTATATGCATGCACAGCTACAAGTGATGGAGAGTTCACAAGAGGCAGCAACCGTTGTGGCCTATGAAGCAGCTGGAGAGGATATCATCATCGATTATAATGGGGTATACGTTGTTTCTGTTGTAGAAGGAATGCCGGCAGAAGGAAAGCTTGAAACCGGAGATCGTATTATTGGTATTGATGGAAATGAGATTAAAGAGTCAGCAGATTTAATTGACTATGTAGACTCGAAAAAGAAGAATACTGTTATTACAATTGAATTTGTACGTAACGAAGAAACCTTGAGTGAAGAGATTACATTAGAAGAATTTACTGAGATTGAAAATAAAGTAGGAATAGGTATCAGTCTTGTAACCGATCGTAATGTATCGGTAGAACCGGAAATTGAATTTACAAGTGGTAATATTGGTGGTCCGAGTGCTGGTCTCATGTTCTCATTGGAAATATATGATCAACTAACAGAGGAAGATCTTACGAATGGTCTAGAAATAGCTGGAACCGGTGAAGTAGATTATGAAGGTAATGTTCTCCGAATTGGTGGAATTGATAAGAAAATAGTTGCGGCTGATAAAGAAGGAATCGATATTTTCTTTGCACCAAACGAAAATGGAGCTAACAATTCCAATTATCAACTAGCAGTAAATACGGCAGAAGATATTAATGCCGATATGGAAATCGTGCCGGTCGATACGTTTGAAGATGCTCTAGACTATTTAAATCAATTGCAGAAGTAACCCTCGGCACATAAACAAAAATAGACCTTTCAAAAAGGTCTATTTTTATAAGCGGATTGGGGACTGCAATTCTTGCTGAAACAATGAATTCCTTTTTTCTGGAGGAAGGACACTATAATAGGCCTGAGCAGCTTTCTCTTCGATGGCCAACACAGGGTGCTGATTACGTGTTAGTTTCGATAAAAGGGGTACGTGCATCTGTTTTTTTTGTCGATTTAAATAAGTACGTCCTATTTGTGTCATACCAAGCACACGAACATATGGAACAGAAGGTAGATGAACAGTTTCAAAGTCAGCTTTCTTTGTGTTCGTTAAAATATGAACGAACATACGCTGAATCCTTGTCCAAGTATAGCGTTTTGTTTTAATCGATTCTATCCATCTGTAAATAGAGGTTGCTTTTTTTGCCGTTTTTATAATTCGGTTTTCCAAGCCTTCATCTACACCCTGAATAGCTTTAATCTCGCTGGCAGACATGGTCATAACACGATATTGAAGGAGCGGAAAATAATTCTCCCACTGATGCCAAATAGATGATTTATCTTTATATACCATTAGCTGACTTTCCGTTTCTTTAGGGATTGCAGGTAGGATTTGTGCTGTTAACGCGTTATGCTTTAATAGTTCTTTTCTAATGCTTGTCGCACTAGCAATCGTACTCGTGATGGTTTGATCATGAAAGTCATTATTTGTACGCTTAATCGTTAATGGTGAAATAGACAAGTTATTTTCCATGATCGATTTTACATAGCTATAACCAAGTATATTATTAGGTTTAGTTAGATCTATATTTTGATCTGTTAACCCAATATTCGTATAAGCATGTTTACTTGCTTCTGGGAAGGAAATCCCTTTATCTAAATATTTTTTTAAGGTTTCCTCAAAAATTGCACGTTTTGCTTTAAAGGTGTGAAAACTTGTAATAAAATGTGAAATAGAACCAGATTCACTTCCGAAACAAATTGTGGATACGCCTGCTTCGTTCAGTGTTTTTACTGCACCATCTGCAAAAAGGTCACTATTTTGTACAGCATAGATATACGGGAGTTCCAATACGATATCAATTCCTGAATTTAGAGCAGTTCTTGTACGATGGAACTTATCGATGACAGCTGGTTCACCACGTTGCAGAAAATTGCCACTCATAACAGCAATCATACAGTCTGCTCCAGATGCCTTTTTAGCTTCCTGTATATGGTAGATATGACCATTGTGAAAAGGGTTATATTCGACGATTAAACCACAAGCATTCATAAACTCAACTCCTAGAGATTGTCTATTAATTATTGTAACAAATTATTAATTGTGACGCACGGAGGAGTATAGTATGATTAGTACAGACAGATGCGGGAAATATAGTAGTATGTGTAAAGAAAATATGTTGACAAAAGTTCTTTTTTCTTTTAAAATAACTCTTGTTGCCTAGAGGTGAAATTAATGAAATTAACATTAAGCCAAATCAGAAAAAACGCGGTTAAAAAACCATTTGAATTTGATGAGATGGTGGATGTTTCCGAACTGGAAACAATGAACAATGATATTCGCGAAATAAAACCTGTCCGGGTTCATGGAAAAGCTGACATTCAAGGAGATCAGTTCTTTTTCTCTTTTACGATAGAAGGGGAAATGATATTACCTTGTGCCAGAACATTGGTAGATGTACCTTATCCGTTTACAATCCAAGCAAACGAAGTATTTTCCACGTCTTCCTATTATGGAAGTGATGAAGTTGAACATGAAATTCATCCAATAGATGGAGAAGTTCTTGACTTAACACCTTATATAGAGGAAAATATTATATTGGAAATCCCTTTTCGGGTTTTTACAAAAGAGGATAACCCTGAAGGAGGAGCTCCTTCTCAAGGTAATGGATGGGAATTAGTTTCGGAAGTAAAAGAAGAAAAGACAATAGATCCCCGTTTAAAAAAATTGGAATCGTTGCTTGAAAATAAAAAGGAAGAAAAATAAGAATTACGATTCAAGTTTTACTTTCATTTTGAAGGAGGTGTAAGTCATGGCAGTACCTAAGCAAAGAACGTCTAAAAAAGTAAAAAATCAACGTCGTACTCATAAAAAATTACACGTACCTGGCATGGTAGAGTGTTCAAATTGTGGAGAATTAGCAAAACCGCACCATGTCTGCAAATCTTGCGGACATTATGACGGAAAAGAAGTAGTCAACAACTAATCTTCTAAGTGTATAAAGAGACAGATCACAAATTATGTGGTCTGTTTTTTTATATGTATGCTAATCTATATACATAAAAATGAGTGTGAAGGAGCGATCATTGTGTCGGAATTGGTTACATATAAAAGGAATCAAGGGTATGGGGAAATTTGTTTGAATAGACCTGACAAACGTAATGCTATTTCATTAGCGATGCGGGAAAGTTTGTCAGCCTGTCTTCAAAAGGCAAGAAAGGATCCGATTAAATTTTTGCTCATTACGGGAGCTGGCGATAAAATGTTTTGCTCTGGAGGAGATTTAAATGAACTGCACGGGGACCTAAAGCCAGAAGAAGCATATGCATTACTATCCCCGATGAAGGAATTATTATATCAAATTGTTAACTTTCCAGTTCCTACAATTTGTTTATTAAATGGCGATGCTTTAGGGGGGGGTTGCGAAATTGCGACAGCTTGTGACGTTCGAATTGCAAAAGAGAACACTACATTTGGTTTTGTGCAATCAAGCCTTGGTATCCTTCCAGGTTGGGGTGGTGGAACACTACTGTATGAAAAAGTCAGTCCCCATTTTGCATTAAACTGGTTAATTGAAGCGAAGAGATACGATGCAGAGGAAGTAAAGGAGCATGGTTGGCTACATACTATTGTGACTGTTGAAGAGTGGGATGATCGACCGAAGCTATTACAGAACTATATTTCAAAATCATACAAACAAATGATCATGCTTAAAGAGCAGTACCTGGAAAAGGTAATGGGAGACAATTTATCGGCTCACATGGATCAAGAAGTCCTGAATGCTGCCAATCTTTGGGATTCTGCTGAACACAAGGTAGCAGTGGGAAAATTTTTAACTAGGAAATAAGAATTCTATTCTAGCACCCCTATTTTTTGCATACATTGATAGCAAACATATTAGGAGGGGTGTTATGAACGATACAAGACAGGATGCTTGGACCCAGGATGAGGATATTATCCTCGCAGAAACAGTTTTACGCTTCATTCGAGAAGGTAGAACGCAGCTTGAAGCGTTCAAAGAAGTTGCAGCTCAACTTTCCCGTACGTCGGCTGCATGCGGATTCAGATGGAATGCAACAATCCGAAAGCAGTATCAGCATGCTATTCAGTCCGCAAAAGAGGAAAGAAAAAGTGGAACAAAGAAAGAAGCAGTTATATCTGATCATCACGAACCAAAAGAGAAGTATACAATAGATTCTGCCATACAGTTGCTTGAAAAAATGAAATCACAATTTCCGAATGAGAAAAGCGTGGTAGATATAGCTAATGAGGAAAAATTGAAGTATCTGGAAAAAGAAAATGAAAAGCTTAAAAGCCAGGTACAAAGATTTGATCAAGCATGGCAGGAATTGTATAAATTATGGACATCCGTTAGGGATGGAGATTTATAAAGTGTCAATTCCCCTCTGCGAACTTTATTGTTTCCCCACAATAAAAAGACATGAATGGAAATTAATATTCATGTCTTCTCCTTATGGACGAAACTTTTTTAGTTCTGTTTTATTTAGCAAGTAAGAAAGTATAAACTTTCTTACTTGCATAAGTGCAACTAAGGCATTCGCCGAAAAGGCTTGGCGGATGCCAAGTTTTCTAAGATTCTTTTTCTTTAACACCTTCTGGGAGCCATATGAGAGGATTTTCACCTAAATCTCTTTCCATGTTATAATGGGCTTTCACAAAGCCCATTTTCTCCCAGAACCCATGAGAATTAATTCGGGGGCTAGTCTTAATAGGGAGATTGGATTCCTTAGCGAAGTCAACGAGAGCTTTTCCATACCCTTTCCCCTGGTAATCGGGTAATACTTCAAGTTTCCATAATGTTAAATAGTCTTGAGGTGGTGCAAAGTAATCGTCATATCTCTTATCTACTTCGTATAGGCTCATTCTTGCAATCAAATTATTACCATAGTAAATACCATGAAATGGGGATTTACTGTCATTTTCGATTATATTATTTTGCAAATCCTCCATCATCGTAAGTTCCTGGTTTCCGTATTCTTTAAACCTTTTAAACTTCTCAAGCGTTTTATAATTAACTAAGAGATTTTCCACTCTAATTTGTTCCATAAAAACTCTCCCCCTATATCTAATGTATTCTCCCTTTTAAAACTGCAGCTTTTGGAAGAATGATTTTTTTAATAATACAAAGAAAAGCTATAAATCATTCCAAATTTATTATAATATAAAAGTGATAATTTTAAAAATATTTGACGCTTTTATATACAAGACATGAAGTTATGACGCTGAGGATAAAGTGGATTGCTATTTGTGAGCCATAAAGTTTTTTTATCTGATACAATATATAAAGGAAAATACGAGGAGAGGGATTCTGGAAAAATATGTTCAATTACATTATTTATTTCATATCATTATTTATAACACTCCCGATTTTTGCGACCGTATCTATTTATTTGATATCTGTTAAGATTCTACATAGTAAAAAATTAAAAGCAGTACATACGGCTGTAAATTGGACTACTATTTTATATATAATAGCTGTTGTGATACTGTTTGATCTTATTTTTGGTGGGATTTTTATTGGCTGGATGATTGTTTTTTTTATCATCTCGCTTTCAATAATCATTATATATCAGTGGAAAACTAGTCTAGAGGTAGAATTAGGTAAAGCCATAAAGGTTATCTGGAGATTTTCCTTTATTTTGTTTCTAATGCTATATATTCTTCTTGTATTAGTAGGGATTATTCAACAAATTTTTGGTTGAGTAATTTTACAAACAGATTAGATGAAAAGAATGAGAAACTTATGTACAATATAACATGTACATTCTGAATAGAAGGAGCATGGGATCAATGCGTATCGACCCTATACAATTAAAAGCTCAAAGTCAGTTAATAGCTGATTATCGAAATAACAGGGAAGAAATTATGAGTTTTTTTGATTACTCGCCTTATAACGATGTTTATGAACAGAGAGTCAAGGACTTAAAAGGTCGTACTTTTGACCGTGAGAAATTAACATATGTATTACATAAAATGAATCATCAGTGGGATGCTCCTATATCAACTTTTAATAATATTGATAAATTAAATGATGAAAAAAGTGTAGTTGTTATTGGTGGTCAGCAAGCCGGTTTATTGACAGGACCAATGTATACGATTAATAAAGTGATTTCTATTATTCAATTTGCCAGACAACAGGAAGAAGAACTTGGGATTCCCGTAATACCAGTTTTTTGGATAGCTGGAGAAGATCATGATTTTGATGAAATCAATCATATATACTTACCCAAAATACCGCAAATGAAAAAGTATAAATTAGGACACCATATGATGGAAAAAAAGTCTGTTTCGGATATACCAATTGATCGCTCTGTTCTATCTGCGTGGGTAGATAACTTATTTGAACAACTTCATGAGACGGTGTATACAAAAGACATATACGATACGATTCATACTGCTGTGGAAAAGTCACAAACGTATGCTGATTTCTTTGCTAGAATAATTCATCACCTGTTTAAAGATGCAGGCGTTGTATTAATTGATTCAGGTAATCAAGAAGTAAGACAATTGGAAAGTCGCTTTTTCCAGGATATGATAAAACACCAACCTGGAATAAGTGAGGGAGTGTTCTCTGCCCTGTCAGATCTAAATAAAAAGGGATATCAGGTATCTCTTGAGTCTGGTCCCCATGATGGACACCTTTTTTATCATAAGGATCATGAACGTATTCTTTTAACGCGTGATCATTCGGGTGATTGGGTCGGAAAGCAGAATGAAATTCGTTTAACGACGGATGAATTAATGATAATAGCTGAAAATAATCCAGAATTATTAAGCAATAATGTTGTAACGCGTCCTTTAATGCAGGAATTATTGTTTCCCACTTTAGCTTTTATTGGTGGGCCAGGAGAAGTAGGATACTGGGCAGGACTTAAACAAGCCTTTCATACATTGGACTTAAAGATGCCTCCAGTACTTCCTAGATTATCTATTACAGTAGTTGAAAGACAAGTTGCAAAAGCTCTCCAAAGGTACGAAATTGATGTTGTGTCTGCTGTTAATGAAGGGGTAAATAGTAAAAAAGATAAATGGCTGCAGTCGAAGAGTAATCCACAAGTCAATGAATTGACCTCTGAAATTAAAACAGTTATCGAAAAGGCACATAAACCGCTTCGAGATTTGGCTAAAGATATACGGAGTGACCTTGGGGATTTAAGTGAGAAAAATTTGTCCTATCTATATAGGGATATCGATTTTATTCAGGGTAGATTAGTTAAAGCGTTAGAAGAAAAATATGCAAAGGAACTATATGAATTTGACCTTATTAATGCTTCACTCCATCCTCATGGTGGTTTGCAGGAACGCGTATGGAATCCGCTGCAATGGGTTAATGAATACGGAATGGAATTCATTTCTTATATAACGATGACACCATGTTCTTTTGAAGAAGAACATTATGTAGTTTATCTTTAAATGTGGGATGAACACCCACTCTTTACCACAATAAAAATATATTTTAGAAAAAGCTGTCTATCATTGATATGACAGCTTTTTTTTGTGGATAAATAGTTGTTTAAGAACAAGACTTATCCACATCGGAAAAAATGTTAGTTATTATGTGGTAGATAGTGGGGGAATGTGGTATTATAAAAAATATGAAAGTGGGGCGGACTATATGTTCATGGGTGAATTCCTTCATAGCATTGATACAAAGGGTCGAATTATTGTCCCTTCCAAGTTCCGTGATGAACTTGGGCCAAGCTTTGTTGTTACTCGTGGACTGGATAAATGTCTATTTGCATACCCCATGGATGAATGGAAAATTTTAGAAGAAAAATTAAAAAAACTCCCACTAACTAAGAAGGACGCCAGAGCATTTACACGATTTTTCTTTTCTGGAGCTGTTGAATGTGAAGTGGATAAGCAGGGAAGAATAAATATTCCGCAAGGACTTCGCAAATATGCAGGTTTGGAAAAAGAATGTAATGTCATAGGTGTTTCCAATCGGATTGAATTCTGGGCAAGTGACAGTTGGGAAGATTATGTCACAGATTCTGAAGAATCATTTGCAGAGCTTGCAGAAAATCTAATGGATTTTGATATCTGATTATTGTTGTTATCCACAATCAGTATGAAATCATTCGAAAACTAATTAAGTGGGTGTATGTATGTTTGAACATTACAGTGTTTTAAAGAATGAAACGATAAAGGGATTGGCAATCAAACCAAACGGTACGTATATAGATTGTACGGTTGGTGGTGGTGGCCACTCATGGGAGATAGCATCTAGGCTTAATGAAAATGGATTGCTTATCGCTTTTGATCAGGATTTAGATGCATTGAAAGCGGCTAAAGAAAGATTGAAAACATACGAGGATCGGATTTTATTTGTTCATTCAAACTTTCGTGGATTAGAGCGAGAACTGTCCGGGCACAATATATCGACCGTTGATGGTATTTTATTTGATCTTGGTGTATCTTCGCCACAGTTGGATCGAGGCGAGAGGGGATTCAGTTACCAGCATGACGCTCAATTGGACATGCGCATGAATCAAACACAAGAATTGACTGCATATGAAATTGTGAATACGTGGACATACAATCAGATTGTGTCCATCTTTTTTAAATACGGGGAAGAAAAGTTTTCTAAGCAGATAGCAAGAAAAATAGAGGCACATAGAGAAGTGGAAGAAATTAGAACGACGCATCAGCTTGTAGAGATAATCAAGGAAGGGATCCCTGCACCGGCAAGAAGAAAGGGTGGTCACCCTGCCAAACGTATTTTTCAAGCACTACGAATAGCAGTAAACGATGAACTGGCAGCATTTAATGATGCATTGCATCAGGCTGCAAGGGTTGTGGATATTGAAGGCAGAATTGCTGTAATTACATTTCATTCACTTGAAGATCGTTTATGCAAGCAAGCTTTTAAAAAATGGAGTACGGAAAAACCAACTCCTAGAAACCTTCCAGTAGTACCAAAAGACCATCAAGCTCCATTTGAATTAATTACCAGAAAACCATTAATAGCAGCTGATCATGAACTTGAGGAAAATCGTAGGTCACGTTCTGCAAAATTACGGGTAGTAAAAAAGAATTCCGAATGGAGAGACGAATTTACTTATGAAGAAGGGTGGAAAAAATAATGAGTGCAAATCAAGCCCGCAGTTGGCAGCAAACGAATCCACAACATAATCCGACTAAAGAACCAAAAGTAGCAGTAAAGATAAAAAAGAATGGCTGGATTACAAAAGGAGAAAAGATAATTTATTCGTTGCTTGGTGTAACTGTAATTGTATCTAGTATTTTTATCGTGTCATATTCATCAACAACTGATACAATAAATAGAGAATTACAGCAGCTTGAACAAACCGTTAGTACCCAGCAAGTGAAGAATGAAGGTCTTTTATTTGAAATGAAAGAATTGTCGAGACCTGAAAGAATTATTCAAATTGCAGATAAAAATGGGTTGAAAATCCAAAATACGGAAGTAAAGCAAGCACAGTCATTTAACAACTAGGCAAGGGGCTTAACCTATGAAAAAAAACAAGACAACTCATTTGATGGCAGGTGTTTACATCATTATCTTTGTCGCAGTTTTCTTGGTTTTAACGGGAAGGTTTATGTATATACAGGCAACTGGAGAAATAGACGGCGTTTCTTTAAACGAATGGGCCGATCAAAAACGAACATCATCTTATTCGATAAGTGCTGAACGAGGTAAGATTTTTGATAAAAATGGAATGACACTCGCATACGACCGACCTACATACACGATGTATGCCATTTTAGATGAAGCTTATTCAGAAAACTCAGAGGAGCCCTTACATGTAGAAAATCCGCAAAAGACAGCGGAAACGTTGGCTCCTCTTTTAGATGTTGAAGTTAATGAAATATTGGAACCTTTACAAAATGGGATGGACAGGGAACTGTTTCAAGTTGAGTTTGGTAAGGATGGAAAAGAACTATCTCAACAGAAAAAGGATGAAATTTCCGATTTGGACATCCCTGGGATAAATTTCGAAGAAGAAGCAATTCGGTATTATCCAAATGGAATGTTTGCCTCACATATCATTGGCTTTGCCAGAGAAACTGAAGTGGAGACAGAAGAAGGATACGAAAATGATATTATTGGTATTGCCGGCATGGAGAATGAGATGAACGATCTTCTAAGTGGTAAAGATGGGTTTATTTCTTATCAGCGAGACAGATATAATAAAACATTGCTAGACCCTAATGAAGTCATACAAGCGCCGGAGGATGGCGATGATGTTTATCTGACGATTGATCAAAAGATACAGACGCTACTAGAAGACGTTTTAACCCAGGTTGATGAAGAATATAAACCGAGTAAGATGAATGCAGTAGTAATGGATGCAAAAACTGGACAAGTACTCGCAATGAGCAGTCGTCCAAGTTATGATCCAAACAATCCTGCAAATGTAGAGAACTGGTACAATGACATTATTTCCAACCCTTTTGAGCCTGGTTCCACGGTGAAGATGTTTACATGGGCCGCGGCGATTGAAGAAGGTGTATACGATGGTTCGGAAGGTTTTAAATCAGGAAGTTTCCAACCGAATGAACAAGTAAAAAAAATCCACGATCACAATGGTGGTAATGGATGGGGTATTATTTCCTATGATGAAGGTTTCCAGCGATCTTCCAATGTAGCAGCAGCAAAGCTGGTTTGGGAAAAAATGGGTACAGAAACATTTCTGGAATACTTACAAGCCTTTGATTTTGATGAAAAAACAAATATTGACTTACCAGGAGAAGTTGCAGGAGAGATTCTGTATAACTGGCCATTAGAAAAAATAACATCCTCATTTGGTCAAGGCTCAACAATGACACCTATTCAGCAGATGAAGGCTGCAACGGCAATTGCAAACGATGGGAAAATGATGCAACCCTATGTTATTGATAAAATTGTCGATTCATCAACAGGTAAACTTATGGAACAAAAATCTCCATCTGTTGTTGGTGAACCAATTTCAAAAGAGACATCGGATCAAGTATTGAAACTGCTGGAATCAGTTGTAAATGGTGAACATGGAACAGGGAAGATTTATCAATTGGATGATTATTCAGTTGGTGGGAAATCAGGAACTGCCGAAATACCGAATCCTGAGGGTGGCGGATATTTGAATGGACGAGAAAATTATGTTTTTTCCTTTCTTGGTATGGCCCCTATAGAAGATCCGGAGTTAATTATGTATGTATCGGTTCAACAGCCAGAATTGAAGCCGACGGAAACTGGATCTGTGCCACTTTCGTTTATATTTAAAAATGTTGTTGAAAATGGTCTGCATTATTTAAATATTGCCCCTGATAAGGACGAGATAGAGACAGTCGAACAAGTTACCATGCCGCAAGTAATCGGTGAGAAATCTACCGATGTAAAAGAAATGTTATCAGAACAAGATCTGAAAGTTTCATTGGTTGGAAATGGAGAAGAAATTGTTTCATCCAGTGCAATGGAAGGGGAAATGGTTCTGCCAAGCGACCGCATTATATTAGTTACGGATGAGCCCACAATGCCAAATATAATTGGGTGGTCACTAAGAGATGTTATGAAACTTACAGATCTTATGAGCTTTAAGATTGAAACATTTGGCAATGGTTATGTTATAACACAAAATATAGAAAAAGATACACCAATAAAAGAAAACGATTATTTGGGAATTGAGCTTGCGCCTCCAGATGAAAATGCAAATGCAGATAAGGAAAACAGTGAAGAAACAGAGGAAACGATAGATGAAAGCTCCTCGGAAACAGAATAAAATACCCTTCAAATCGTAATCAATAGACAAACAGTGTTCTATTCAGTTTTTTTTACTCATATAGTTGATACAAACCAGCCTAGGAAAAGGGGATGGAAAATGAAACGTGTATCAACTGTTACAGTTAAAAAACGAATAGTTACTGTTTTTCTTTTTGGGCTACTATTACTAGCAGTTATCGTAGTTCGTTTAGGTTATGTCCAATTCATAATGGGCGAACAATTGACAGGACAAGCCAATGATCTTTGGACAAGAGATATCATATTTGAAGCGGAAAGAGGGTATATTTTAGACACTGAAGGAGATATTTTAGCGGAAAATGTAACAGCTCCGTCAGTTGTAGCCATTCCAAGACAAATACAGGATCCTGATGATACAGCAAAGAAATTGGCAGGAATTCTAAATGTTTCTGAAGAAAAAATTAAGGGAACCATAACAAAAAATGCTTCTAGTGTTAGTTTAAGACCGGAAGGAATAAAAATATCAGAAGCACAGGAAAAGGCAATACGCGACATGAATTTAGCTGGAATATATTTAGCGAAAGACTCAAAACGCCATTATCCCTATGGGGATGACTTATCCCATGTACTCGGATTTACCGGTATAGATAATCAAGGATTAATGGGTCTTGAGCTCTCTTATGAAGAAAAGTTGAGCGGAGAAGAAGGGAGCCTTTCGTTTTATTCAGATGCAAAAGGTAGAAGACTTGATAGCCTGGCCGATGTCTACACACCACCTACTGATGGCCTAAATCTTAAAACAACGATAAATTCAAAAGTGCAAACCATTATGGAGCGGGAGCTTGATGCTGCAGTTTTAAAGTATAACCCGGACGAAGCCTTAGCGATAGCGATCAATCCTAAAACCGGCGGAATACTCGGTATGACCTCACGCCCTAATTTTCATCCGGAAAAATATCAGGAAGTCAATGCCTCTATTTTCGGGAGAAATTTACCCATTTGGAGTACCTATGAGCCTGGATCCACATTTAAAATAATTACACTTGCTGCTGCTTTGGAAGAAAACGAAGTTGATTTGGAGGAAGATGATTTTTACGATGATGGTGATATTTCAGTAGGGGGCGCAACGATACATTGTTGGAAAAGTGGGGGCCATGGACACCAAAGCTATTTGGAAGTTGTCCAGAACTCATGTAACCCAGGATTTGTAAATTTGGGACAAATGCTTGGAACTGAAAAACTATTTTCCTATATTGACGCCTTTGGATTTGGCGAGAAAACGGGGATTGATTTACAGGGAGAAGGGAATGGTATTTTATTCAAACCTGAAAATGTTGGGCCAGTTGAGCTGGCTACCACATCTTTTGGCCAAGGGGTCTCTGTAACCCCTATTCAACAGGTTAACGCAGTAGCCGCCGCAATTAATGGAGGCTATCTATATGAACCATATATTGCTGTAGAATGGATAGACCCTAAGACTGGTAAAGTAGTAGAAAAAGTTGAACCTAACCTGAAAAGAAGAGTTATTTCTGAAACAACTTCCGAAGAAATTCGTCTTGCATTGGAAAGTGTTGTTGCTCAAGGGACGGGACGACCAGCATACGTAGATGGTTATCGTGTCGGCGGGAAGACAGGTACCGCTCAAAAAGTTGGGCCTAATGGAGCGTATTTAGACAATAATTACATTGTTTCATTTATCGGGTTTGCTCCAGCAGATGATCCTGAAATGGTTGTATATTTGGCTATCGATAATCCAAAAAATACGGTTCAATTTGGTGGGGTCGTTGCGGCGCCAATTGTTGGAACAATCATTGGAGATAGCTTAAGAGCAATGGGTGTGGAACCGAGAACAGATGGACTGGAAAAAGAATATATGTGGCCTGAAATGCCAAAAGTGGAGGTTCCTGACCTGATTGGTCATTCCAAGCAGGAACTTGCTGAGTATCTGCTGGATTTATCGATTGAATCTAGTGGGGAAGGCGAATACATTACAGATCAGTCACCAGAACCAGGCACCAAGTTAGAACAAGGGTCCACGGTAAGAATATATCTATCCGATGAAAAACATCGTTAAAAGTAATGAAGTTTGCTATAATATATATGCAAATATACAAAAGAGGGTGAGTACCACCCTCTTAAAAATGGATAGATTCAAGAATACATATGTAGGATCTAAATTAGATAGGATGTTTATGATGAAATTAAAAGAATTGCTTCATGTATTACCTTTTTATGAAACTAATTCAGCAACAATAGATACCATTGAATTTAATAATATTGAAATGGATTCCCGTAAAGTAAAACAAGGAAATGTTTTTATTTGTATTTCTGGTTTTACTGTTGATGGACACGATTATGTGGCTGAGGCTGAAGCTAATGGTGCTGTAGCAGTCATTTCTGAGAAACCGGTAAGTGTAAAAGTATCTATTCCGATTATTATGGTATCGGATACTAACCGAGCTTTACCAATTCTTGCAGCAAAATACTTTGATTACCCAACTGCAAAGCTTCCGCTCATAGGTGTAACGGGTACAAACGGCAAAACAACTGTAACCTATTTATTGGAAAAAATATTTAATCTTCATAAAAAGAAAACGGGAGTAATTGGTACCATACAATTAAAAATTGGCGAAGATACGTATCCAGTTGCCAATACAACCCCCGACGCATTAATCTTACAAAGAATTTTTAACAAGATGCATAACGATAACGTAGAGCAGGCAATTATGGAAGTTTCATCTCATGCGCTTGATCTTGGAAGAGTATATGGCTGTGAGTATGACATTGCTATTTTTACGAATCTTTCACAAGATCATTTGGATTATCATACTGATTTGCAGGATTATCTTCGAGTAAAAAGCCTATTGTTTTCCCAACTCGGAAATAGCTACAGTAACGACTCTCAAAAATTTGCAGTAATAAATGAAGATGACCCATCAAGCAACCTATTAAAACATAGTACAGCACAACATGTTTTGACATATGGATGCAAGAATAAAGCAAATGTAATGGCTGAAGACGTTAAGCTAGAAGCAACTGGTACATCGTTTCATTTAAATTCTCCAGCAGGAAACATCCATATCAGCAGTAAACTGATTGGGATGTTTAATGTTTATAACATGCTGGCAGCAAGTGCTGCTGCAATAGCAGCCAGAGTGCCTTTACCTGTAATTAAAGCGGCACTTGAAAGTATTCAGGGAGTGAATGGACGTTTTGAACCTGTTGCTGAAGGACAGGATTTTGCGGTAATCGTTGATTATGCACATACACCGGATTCTCTTGAAAATGTACTCCAAACGAGTAAAGAGTTTGCTAAGAAAAAAGTATATGTTGTGGTAGGATGCGGTGGAGATCGTGACAGGTCAAAGCGTCCACTAATGGCAACCATTGCACTAAAGTATGCTGATCATGCACTATTTACTTCAGATAATCCAAGGACGGAGAACCCTAAAGAAATATTGGATGATATGATTGAGGGACTAGATGCATCTAATGGAAGTTTTGAAGTTATTGAAGATCGTCAAGCGGCAATTATAAAAGCTGTTAACTATGCCAAAAAAGACGATATCATCCTTATTGCTGGAAAAGGACATGAAACATATCAGGTAATCGGTCATACGAAGCACGATTTCGATGATCGTGAAGTGGCCAGAACAGCAATACATGCTAAGGAGAAATAAAAATGCTATTTACAACGAATTGGTTATCGCAAATTTTTACAGACAATCAAGGGCACGTCCAAGATAACAAGAAGATTAACGTAGTTACAACAGATAGTAGAAGTAAGGAAAATAATTCCTTGTTCATACCAATTATTGGAGAAAATTTTGATGCACATGTTTTTATCGAACAGGCGATAAAAAACGGAGCTGCTGCAGTCCTCTGGGATAGAAGTAAAAAAGTTCCTGAATCTGTCTCACCGAAATTCCCTGTTTTTTTCGTTGATGATACGTTAAAAGCGTTGCAGGATTTGGCAGCGCAATACAGAAATGAGGTAAACCCGTTTGTTATAGGTATAACCGGTTCCAATGGAAAGACAACAACTAAGGATCTAACGGCAGCCGTTGTGAAAACGAGCTATCGAACCCATTATACGAAGGGGAATTTTAATAATCACATCGGTTTGCCACTTACGATACTGTCTATGGACAGGAATACCGAAGTATTGATTCTTGAAATGGGTATGAGTAATTATGGTGAAATTGATTTATTATCCCGAATTTCCAGACCAGATTATGCAATTATAACGAATATTGGAGAATCCCATATCGAATTCTTAGGTTCAAGGCAGGGAATAGTAAATGCAAAGTTAGAAATTGTAAATGGGTTAAATGAAGCCGGAGTTCTAGTTATTGATGGAGACGAACCATTGCTTCAGGGTTTGCAGGTAAAACAAAAAGTAGTCAAAAATGGTTTTGAAAAAACAAATGATAATATGCTCTCGAATGTATTAATTACTCCAACAGGAACAGAATTTAATTTATCAGATGGAATAAACTATACAGTACCACTGCTTGGAAGACATCATGCGAAAAACGCTTCATTTGCTTTAACAATAGGAAATCAGTTGAAAATAGCTCCAGAAAAAAGCAATTCGGCTTTCCAGGAACTGGAGCTTACTAGCATGCGATTTGAACTAATAAAAGGAAAGAACGATGCTTCGATTATTAATGATGCATATAATGCTTCACCAACATCGATGAAAGCATCCATCGATGTTGTAAAGCAAATGGATGGTTTTCCACAAAAGGTATTGATCTTGGGAGATATACTGGAACTTGGAAATCATTCAGAATCACTGCATCGATCAATAGCAGATGCCATTGAATCCCCTATTACTGCTCTATTTACCTATGGCGAACAGGCAAGACTGATTTCAGAGGAAGTAGAGAAAAAGGCAAGCACTATTGAATGCTTGCATTTTGATTCCAAAGAAGAAATGGCTAAAGCATTGCATACGTACTTAACAAAAGATGCGCTATTACTATTTAAGGCTTCACGAGGATTGAAGTTTGAAACAATTATAGAAGGTTTACAGAAAAACGAATAAAGAAAAATATCATTCCAATCTTAGTTGGGCGGTTATGTATGAGGAGGATACGAAGTGAATATAACTGTACTATTAGTAGCAATAGCTATAGCATTTCTCATTACCGTTCTTCTATCTCCAATATTTATTCCATTTTTAAGAAGATTAAAGTTTGGGCAAAGCATTAGAGAAGAAGGACCAAAATCACATATGAAAAAAACGGGCACTCCCACAATGGGCGGCCTTATGATAATCTTCAGTGTTATCATTACATCTATTATTATGGCCAGTAGAACAGGTGATACGGGTATAGGTTATGAACTTTGGCTGTTAATTTTTGTTTTATTTGGCTATGGACTGCTCGGGTTTCTTGATGACTTTATTAAAGTTGTTATGAAACGAAATCTTGGACTTACATCGAAGCAAAAACTGTTTGGCCAAATTATTATTGCACTTGTGTTTTTCTTTATTTTAAGAAGCCAGGAATTTTCAACAGCAGTACATATCCCGGGTACTGATATTCAATGGGATTTCGGTTGGGCCTATGCATTCTTGATTATATTTATGATGGTTGGTGCCTCAAATGCCGTCAACTTAACGGATGGCTTGGATGGTCTATTGGCTGGAACAGCAGCCATTGCATTTGGTGCTTTTGCTGTCCTCGCCTGGTATGGCACCCCACAAACGGAAGAAGCAATATTTGCACTTGCAGTAGTTGGTGCGTTGCTTGGATTTTTGGTGTTCAACGCACACCCAGCAAAAGTATTTATGGGAGACACGGGTTCCTTAGCACTTGGGGGAGCCATCGCAGCGCTTGCAATTTTAATGAAAATGGAAATCTTATTGGTAATTATCGGCGGAGTATTCGTTATTGAAACCCTCTCTGTAATTATCCAGGTTATCTCTTTTAAGACAACAGGAAAAAGAGTGTTTAAAATGAGTCCCTTACATCATCATTATGAATTACTTGGCTGGTCTGAATGGCATGTCGTTACAACATTTTGGCTTGTAGGACTTTTATTTGCTGCACTCGGCATCTATATTGAGGTGGGCTTATAATGAAGAAGTTTACGAATTTCCCTTATACAAACATACTAGTGCTCGGTCTGGCTAAGAGCGGTACAGCTGCTGCTGAAACGTTACTTGCAAATGACAAAAAAGTTATTGTTAATGATATGAAAGCAACTGAAAATGATGAAAATGTAGTGAAACTGAAAAAGATGGGTGCCGATGTGATCGTTGGCTCCCATCCTATTTCTATTCTGGATGGAATCGAACTTCTTGTGAAAAATCCTGGGATTCCATATGAAAATCCGATAGTGGCGGAGGCTTTAAATTTAAGGATACCTGTAATTACTGAAATTGAGCTAGCGTACCACTTAACAGATGGACCGATTATCGGGGTAACTGGATCAAATGGGAAAACGACAACGACTACATTGGTAACAGAAATGCTTAAGGAAAGTAAACAGCAAGTCAAGGTAGCTGGTAATATCGGGATTGTAGCTACAGAAGCTGTCCATTCATTGAGTGAAAAAGAAACACTTGTACTTGAATTATCATCTTTTCAATTGCAAGGAATCGAAAAGTTTAGACCGACCACAGCTATTTTACTTAATATATTTGAAGCACATTTGGATTATCATAAAACGCTGGATAATTATAAACGAGCCAAATTCAATATCTTCAAGAATCAAACAGAAGATGATTATCTTATATACAACGCAGATGATAAATCGATTGCTGATGAAGTAAGAAAGGCAAAAGCAAAACTTGTTCCATTTTCTGTTAAAAGCAAAGTAAAGTCTGGCGCATGGGCTGATTCAGAATATATTTATTTTGCGGACGAAAAAGTGGTCGAGAGGCAAAATATTGTTCTTGTTGGAGAGCATAATCTTGAAAATATATTAGCTGCAATTGCTGCCGCAAAACTGAATGGTGCTACTAATGATGGTATTCGTACCGTGTTAACGACTTTTACTGGAGTGAAGCATCGTCTCCAGTTTGTAGGAAATATAAATGGACGGTCATTTTACAATGATTCAAAAGCGACAAATATGTTGGCAACTCAAAAAGCTTTACATGCATTTACACAGCCCACCATTCTGCTCGCTGGTGGACTTGATCGAGGAAATGAATTTACAGACTTGTTGCCATTTCTTGGAAATGTGAAAGCCATGGTTGTGTTTGGTGAGACTTCCGAGAAACTTAAGCAATTATGTATGGAAGCAGGCATTAAAACCGTTCTGGAATCTGAAAATGTGGCGAAAGCAACCGAACATGCGTATTCCATTTCCGAAGAGAAGGATGTGATTCTCTTGTCACCGGCATGTGCCAGCTGGGATCAATATCGAACGTTTGAAGAAAGAGGAGACATGTTTGTACAAGCCGTGCATAAACTAAATTAGGGGCAATGCAAAAGCTTAAACCTAGGCGTGGCTGTTTAGGTAACTAATTTATCTACAGCATTACAATCTTATAATAACTACATCGAACGCCCCTGATCCTATATTGGAAAAAAGGGGTGTTTTTTTGTTTAATAAACTGTTTAAGGAGCAAAGAAAACCAGATTTAACTTTGCTTTTTGTTATATTAATTCTATTGACTGCTGGAATTGTTATGGTCTACAGTTCTTCCTATGTGTGGTCTGAATACAAATATGATGACGCATTTTACTATTTAAAAAGACAGCTTCTATTTGCTGGTGCTGGGGTAGTTGCTATGTTCTTTTTTATGGTGATTCCTTATTACACCTGGAAAAAATATGCGAATATTATTCTAATCATATGCTTTGCACTATTATTACTCGTATTAATACCAGGAGTAGGTTTGGTCAGAGGTGGGGCACAAAGTTGGATAGGAGTGGGAGCATTCAGTATTCAGCCTTCCGAGTTTATGAAGTTGGGTTTAATTATTTTCTTGGCGGCAATCCTATCGGCTAACCAAAAATATATTACATCTTTCAAAAAAGGTTTCTTTCCATGTATCATGTTAATTTTCACTGCATTTGGGTTAATTATGCTGCAACCTGATCTTGGTACTGGAATGGTCCTTGTATTGACTTGTATGATTATGGTTTTTACAGCGGGAGCGCGACTAACACATTTTTTCGGATTAGCAGCACTTGGTATGCTCGGATTTGTTGGATTAATCGCTTCGGCACCATATCGAATAAATCGAATAACTGCTTTTCTGAATCCATGGGAAGATCCATTGGGAGATGGTTTTCAAATCATCCAATCTCTTTATGCAATTGGACCTGGTGGATTAATGGGGTTAGGTTTGGGAAACAGTCTGCAAAAATACTTTTATTTGCCTGAGCCGCAAACAGATTTCATTTTTGCTATATTGGGAGAGGAACTCGGATTCATCGGTGGCACAGCAGTGATTCTGTTATTTTTCCTGCTTTTGTGGAGAGGAATAAAAATATCTCTGGAAGCACCAGATTTATTTGGACGTTTTTTATCTCTAGGAATTGCTGCTATGCTCGCCGTACAGGCGATGATTAATATCAGTGTTGTGATTGGCCTTATTCCAGTAACAGGTATAACCTTACCGTTTTTAAGTTATGGTGGCTCCTCACTGACGTTGACATTATGTTCTGTAGGAATATTGTTAAATATTAGCATTTATTCTAAAGTTTAATCACATTATTTCTGTAATCGTACAATTGGAAGCTCTTTATACTTTATTAATGGGCAAAAAACTTGATAAACTATAGTGAGTA
The DNA here is from genome assembly GCF_051262635.1 of Oceanobacillus sp. CF4.6. NCBI lineage: Bacteria > Bacillati > Bacillota > Bacilli > Caryophanales > Bacillaceae > Oceanobacillus > Oceanobacillus sp. CF4.6. Next base: position 23,639 of record NZ_JBIMEX010000019.1, read on the forward strand.
CAATGCATCTTCCTCTCTGTTTTATGATATAATTCATTTAAATAGATAGAAACGGCTCATGTGTTGCCGTTAATTCTTTTAATATGGTAAAAAGGACGAAATGGAGATGAGCAAAAAAAATATTGTTTCAATCGAAGATCGAATTCCAAAATTGAAACAAGCCCGTAAGAAAAAAGCAAACCGACGTCTTATATTTTATCTTTCCATCTTTTTCTCTTTAATAGCGGTCATTGTCTATCTGCAATCACCATTGAGTCATGTAAAGACAATTAATGTTGATGGAAATTCATATATCGTGGATGAGGAGATTATTGAATACAGCAATTTAACATCAGGTACCAATATTTGGACAATCAATCAATCTGAGATTGAGAGGCTAATAAGTAAAGATCCTATTGTCGAATCTGTATCAGTAGAAAGAAGATTGCCATGGACGGTAAATATACATGTTTCGGAGGAGCAGATTGTCGGGTATGTGCAAGAGGGTACAAATTATAATCCCATTATGGGTAATGGTGAGATTTTAAAAGTGTCAGGAGATACATACCGTGGTGACGCACCATTAATCAATGGGTTTAATGACGGAGAATATCTGAATCGAATGGCTGAAGAATTAAAAAAGTTACCTGAAAGCATTCTAAATTTAATTTCTGAAATTTATTGGGAACCAACAGAAGATAACAATAATAACATTCAATTGTATATGAATGATGGGTATATTGTTAAAGGCACAATTCGTGAATTTGCGGAAAGAATGAAAGTTTATCCGTCGATTGTGTCCCAGCTTGATTCCGAGAATCAAGGAATTATCCATATTGGCGTGGGAGTTTATTTTGAATCCTTCAATAACGAAGAGGAAGAGACGGAAATTGATGTTAATTTTGAAGAAGAAGTTGAAATACATGACTCCGACCAATAACAGGTGCTTGAATGATTAAAAGTCATATAATTTAAGTTCCTATCGAAGGATATAGTAAGGAAATTTATTTTTTTAAGAAAATGAAAAGGTATATGACCATTCTATGTGGAATAACCTATATATATTTTATTTTTTTAATCTTTTCCTTTAAAATAGTAAATTATACAATAAAACAAAGCAGTTAATAGAAACATAATTAAGAAATTATGGATGTTTCTGAATCGGGAGGTGCCTTTCATTGAACAATAGTGAAATATTAGTAAGTCTTGATATAGGTACAACTACAATCAAAGTGATCATTGGAGAAGTTCTAAACGATTCATTAAATATAATCGGTGTAGGAACTGCAAAATCAAATGGTATGAAAAAAGGTGCAATAGTTGATATCGATCAAACCGTGCAATCTATCAGAAGTGCAGTCGAACAAGCTGAACGTATGGTAGGAATGCATATAGAAAGAGTCGTTGTTGGAATTAATGGAAACCATATTCAATTACAGCCCTGTCATGGTGTTGTAGCAGTACAAAGTGAAAACAGGGAAATCGGAGATGAAGATGTTACAAGAGTTATCGAAGGTGCACAAGTAATTTCCATCCCACCAGAACGTGAAATTATCGATGTTATTCCTAAGCAATTTATTGTTGATGGTTTGGATGAAATAACCGATCCACGTGGAATGATTGGTGTTCGTCTGGAAATGGAAGGTACAATTATTACTTGTTCCAAAACGGTATTACATAACATTCTCAAATGTGTGGAACGTGCTAATTTGCAAGTATCAGACATTTGTTTACAGCCGCTTGCTTCGGGTACAATTGCTCTTTCCAAAGATGAAAAAAATATGGGCGTAGCACTGATCGATGTCGGTGGTGGCTGTACAACTGTTTCTATATTTGAAAATGATCATCTTGTAACAACAAGTGTTGTCAGTTTGGGTGGAGATAATATTACAAAAGATTTGTCAATTGGACTTCGGACATCAACGGAAGAAGCAGAAGATGTTAAACTTAATTATGGGCATGCTTTTTATGATGATGCACAGGAAGAAGAGACTTTTGAAGTTTCGACTATCGGTAGTAACAAAAGTCAAACCTATAACCAATTGCAGATTTCTGATATGATTGAGGCAAGATTGGAAGAAGTCTACGCATACGTGGAAAGAGAAATAAGAAAAATGGGTCATGAATTACCTGGTGGCTATGTACTAACTGGTGGTACAATTTCGATGCCAGGCAGCCTAGAACTTGCTCAAGACCTTTTTCAATCCAATGTTCGCGTAGCTATCCCGGATTACATAGGTGTCAGAGAACCGCAATATACAGCAGGAGTCGGGATATTGCAGTTTGCTTATCGTAATGCGAAAATACAAGGGAAAGAATTATTTCCGTCAGTGGCTATAAGTACAGATGAACCGAAACCTAAAAGACAAATGAAACAATCAAAGGTAAAGAATGAATCGAACGAAAATAAGAAAAAAGAATCTGGTTTTGCTAATTTGTTTAAGTACTTTTTTGATTAAGAACTAGACCTTATAGATTAGATATTGGATTTCTTGTAATCTTGTACATTAGGAGGAAAGATATATGTTGGATTTTGATACAAATATGGAGGAATTAGCTACAATTAAAGTAATCGGCGTCGGCGGCGGTGGTAACAACGCTGTAAACCGAATGATTGAGCACGGTGTAGAAGGTGTTGATTTCATCGCGGTTAATACAGATGCACAAGCATTAAATCTATCAAAAGCAGAATCGAAAATTCAAATTGGCGGTAAATTGACCCGCGGGTTGGGTGCAGGTGCCAATCCGGAAGTAGGTAAAAAGGCTGCTGAAGAAAGTAAAGAGCAATTGGAAGAAGTACTAAAAGGAGCCGATATGGTTTTTGTAACTGCCGGAATGGGTGGCGGTACCGGTACTGGTGCAGCTCCTGTTATTGCGCAAGTAGCAAAAGATATCGGCGCATTAACTGTTGGGGTTGTAACTCGTCCTTTCTCTTTCGAAGGTAAAAGACGATCCACGCAGGCGATTACTGGTATTGATACACTTAAAGGAAGTGTTGATACTTTAATCGTAATACCAAACGACAGATTACTTGAGATTGTTGATAAAAATACACCAATGCTTGAAGCATTCCGGGAAGCGGATAATGTATTAAGACAGGGTGTACAGGGAATCTCTGATTTAATTGCAAAACCAGGTTTGATTAATGTTGACTTTGCTGATGTTAAAACAATCATGTTCGATAAAGGATCAGCATTGATGGGTATAGGTATAGCAACTGGTGAAACACGTGCAACGGAGGCAGCCAAGAAAGCAATTTCTTCTCCATTGCTTGAGACTTCCATTGATGGTGCACACGGAATATTAATGAACATAACGGGTGGTCCAAATCTTAGCCTTTATGAAGTACAGGAAGCAGCTGATCTTGTAACATCTGCTGCAGATAAAGAAGTTAATGTTATTTTCGGTTCCGTAATCAATGAGAATTTAAACGATGAGATTGTTGTTACTGTTATTGCAACTGGTTTTGATGATACAATTCAAAGAGCAGATAGTAAACAAAAACAACCTCGTTCAATGATTAATCATAATCAGCATGCTGCTACCAAAGCGACTGAGGATCAACCTATTCAGCGGGAGCAACAACAAACTCAGCAACAACCAACACAACAACAACCTCGAGTAAAAAAAGAGGATGAAGAGCTGGATATACCGACATTCTTAAGAAATCGCAATCGAAACCGATAATTAATTCATTCGGGTGATTTTAAGAGGCTGTCTCAAAGGGAATGATTGCTTCCTTTTGAGACAGCCTCTTTTTTGTTTATGGTTATGATGAAAAATCTTTCGCTTCAGGTGACTCTTTATAATTACTACTGCTGCTTATTTCTATCGAATTCATCTCTGGTTTGTTGTGTTCGGGGGTTTCCATATGGAACTGACCGGTTAGGCGGATTTTGCTTCTGAAATCAATGAGAAATTACTCAGTTCCAAGTAAGTATTAGGATAGAAAAACGAGGCTGTCTCAATATTTGGGACAACTTCGTTTTTTTATGATTGGGAATTTCGACTGAAGTCGTCATTTCACATGAATCACTTGGAATGTCGACCCACCTCACATCATTTACTCTACATCCCTTGCTTAGCTTCTAACCAGTCACTTCCCTTACTTACTGTGTTACATTTATCTTTTGCGGTTACGTACCTCTCATACGCCGCCACTCGGCCCTTACGTTTTTGATCCCCGACAGGGTTTCCTAGGAATAGTGAAAATTAGCTTTATTATGCATACAAGAAGTGACAGACTTTGCTTCCGTAGTCATCTATAATTTTGAGTAATTCCATATATATCTATGTAATATCTCTGAGCGTTTTCCAGAAGGGATTTGGAGGAAGGAAGAGAAAAATTGACCATTTATCTTGATGCCGTTTGGGCATTAAATTTTTTTCTCGATTTAATGCTTTTAATGCTTACAAAAGCTTTAGCCAGGGATAATGTAGGGAAAGTCAGGTTGCTTTTTGGAGCATTTATTGCTTCTCTAATTGTGCCCATTAGCCTTTATTTTCCTGGTTCCTTTATTAACGGGTTACTAGGGAAAGTGTTGTACTCATGTTTTATTATCCTATGCACGTTTGGTTTTAAGGGTTTCTATCGAATGTCGAAATTATTATTATTATTTTATTTTACATCATTTGCAGTTGGGGGTGGATTAACAGGAATCTATTTTTTACTTGCCAATCCTGTTTCGGTTACCGAGAACGGAATTTTAACATTTAACAAGGGATATGGAGATCCGATTAGTTGGCTGTTTATACTTATAGGATTTCCGATTGTATGGTACTTTACTAAATCACGAATGGACGAGCATGCAGGCGAAAAAATTAGATATGACCAACTTTGCCAGGTGAACATCCAACTTAATAATAAATCTTTTTCAACAATGGGCTATATTGACAGTGGAAATCAGCTTATTGACCCACTGACCAAAAAACCAGTAGTCATATGTGATGAAGTATTTTTAAAGAATTGGTTTTCAGATGAAGAATGGGAGCAATTGAGAGAAGCAAATGATCAGTTGGCTCTCGATCGGATTCCAGAAGAATGGGAGAATAAAGTTCAGGTTATTCCGTATCAGGGGGTTGAAGGAAAAAGCATGTTTCTGCTGGCAATCAGACCTGATCAGGTAATGGTTGATTATGAGAATCAAAAATTGATAACAAGCAATGTTCTAATTGGTATTCAGTTTGCATCACTCGTTAAGGATCAAAGCTATCATTGTTTATTGCATCCGCAAATTATTAAATTAGCTACAATTCAATCTGCATAAGGGAGTGGAGGAACGTGAATCTTTGGAATATGAAGTTTAAACTGGGTTGGTATAAACTATTAATTAAATTAGGATTTAAGTCTTCAGAAATATATTATATTGGAGGTAGTGAGGCACTTCCACCTCCCCTTTCCAAACAGGAAGAACAGGAGTTACTTATATTATTGCCAAAAGGAGATAAAGCAGCAAGAGCAATGCTTATTGAGCGGAATTTGCGTCTTGTTGTATATATTGCACGTAAATTTGAAAATACAGGAATCAATATTGAGGATTTGATTAGTATAGGTACTATAGGACTTATAAAGGCAGTTAATACATTTAACCCCGAAAAGAAGATTAAACTTGCTACGTATGCATCCAGATGTATCGAGAATGAGATCTTAATGTATCTTCGCAGGAACAATAAATTGAAATCAGAAATTTCCTTTGATGAACCGTTAAATATTGATTGGGACGGAAATGAATTATTGTTATCTGATGTTCTTGGAACGGAAGAAGATATAATAACGAAAAACTTGGAATCGAGTGTGGATAAGACACTACTTAAAAGCGCACTGGAAACACTGAATGCACGGGAAAAACAAATTATGGAACTGCGGTTTGGACTTATTGGTGAAGAGGAGAAAACCCAGAAAGATGTAGCTGATATGCTCGGAATTTCTCAGTCCTATATTTCAAGACTTGAAAAGAAAATTATACGTAGGTTGCAAAAAGAATTTAATAAAATGGTTTAGGCAGACATCACAAGGTTTTGACCTAATATAGGCACTTAAATTGAATTTTGCATTTGCATAAAAACCCTCCAGTGGGGAGATACTGTCCTTGAACAGCATCACCGACTGGGAGGGTTACAGAATGACTAGACATAAAGTTGAGATATGTGGTGTTGATACATCTAAACTGCCTGTACTTAAAAATGAAGAAATGAAAAAACTGTTTATACGAATACAACAGGAAGGCGATATATCTGCACGTGAAGAGCTTGTAAACGGAAATTTAAGGCTAGTATTAAGTGTTATCCAAAGATTTAATAACCGCGGCGAGTATGTAGATGATTTGTTTCAAGTTGGTTGTATTGGATTAATGAAATCAATCGATAATTTTGATCTATCCCATAATGTAAGATTCTCCACGTATGCTGTTCCTATGATTATTGGAGAGATCAGAAGATACCTTCGTGACAACAATCCGATACGGGTTTCTAGGTCATTACGTGATATTGCATATAAAGCATTAACAGTAAGAGAGAAACTAATTAGCAAGTCATCAAAAGAACCGACACCTGCTGAGATTGCAGAAGAAATGGGTATACCACATTCAGAAATTGTATTCGCACTTGATGCCATTCAGGACCCGGTATCTTTGTTTGAACCCATTTATAATGATGGAGGAGATCCTATTTTTGTAATGGATCAAATTAGCGATGATAAGGACAAGGATTCCTCTTGGGTAGACAAACTATCCCTTAAAGAAGGCATGCATCAATTGAATGAAAGAGAAAAGATGATATTAAACAAGCGCTTTTTTCAAGGAAAGACTCAAATGGAAGTCGCTGATGAAATTGGAATTTCTCAGGCGCAGGTATCCCGCTTGGAGAAAGCAGCAATAAGTCAGATGAATAAGCAGATGTTTGAATAAGTTTATAAAAGATGTTTAAACACGATAAGTATCCAACTATACAATTAAATAAAGATTAAAATAGACCAGAAAAAACAGGCTATTCCTGTTTTTTCTGGTTTTTTGCGGAATTACGAAATAATCCTACCTGCCAGCATATATTAAAATAGAGGGCAGGTGAGCATAATGGTAAAATTATCCGAATTGCAATTAAAGGAAATTATCGTTATTGATGATGGAAGAAGACTTGGTCATATTACCGATTTGGAAATCAATGGTAACTCAGGTAAAATTATTGCTATTGTGGTTGATGCAAGAGAGAAGAAAAGTGGCGGTATGTTTTCCAAAGCTGATGAGTTACTGATTTCCTGGGATCAAATTGTCCGAATCGGATCTGATGTTATTCTTGTAAAAGAAGTTCAAGGGCCAGATTTGTATCGCGGCGCTTAATTTAGTAATTAGCTAATCCATACATGTCAAAATATGATAAAATAAGACAAGTCTATTTCCAGGAGGAAAAGTAATGAATGAACCATTTAAGGAAAAGGATGGGTCCTATTTACATATTGAAAAATGGCAGCAGCTAACTCCAAATCTCGTCGCTGGTTTCACAACTAGAAATGGAGGAGTGAGCAGAGAACCTTATCACACTTTCAATTTAGGACTCCATGTACCAGATCGGCAAAACGATGTATTGGCAAACAGAAGAAGGTTGGCTGATAAATTGAATATTCCTGTTGAAAACTGGGTATCCGGAGAACAGGTACACGGTACTTCTGTTAAAAGGATAACAGTAGCTGATAAAGGTAAAGGATCAATTTCTTATGATAGCTCAATTAAGGGAACAGATGGAATAATTACAAAAAATAAGGGGCTTCTTTGCACCGCATTTTTTGCAGATTGCGTTCCGTTATATTTCTTTGATCCGGTGACTCAATATATTGGAATTGCCCATGCTGGATGGAAAGGTAGTGTGGGTCGGATTGCAGAGAAAATGGTGGAGGCATTTAAAGAAATGGGAGCACAACCTGAAAACCTTCTTGTTGCAATCGGTCCATCCATTTCAAAGGAATATTATGAAGTGGATGGTCATGTTATCTCCTGCATCAGTAAAGAAAACAGGAAAAAAACAGTCACACCATTGCATAATAATCATTTTTTATTGGATTTAAAACAATTAAATGTAGAAATCCTTTTACAATCTGGTGTAATCAGTCATAATATAGAGGTAACAAAATATTGCACTTATCGTGATGAGAACTTATTCTTTTCACACAGAAGAGATTTTGGGAAAACAGGGAGAATGTTAGGATTCCTTGGATTCTTAATATGATAATTTAATGGAGGAATTAAAAGATTTATGGAAGTGGTAGGAAATCTAAAAATTATTCAGGAGAATATTGGACATGCCTGTGCAAGAAGCGGGCGTAAGCCGGAAGATATTACAGTAATTGGAGTTACAAAATATGTTACAATAGAGCGAACCAAGGAAGCAATCGATTCAGGGATAGAGAATCTTGGTGAAAATCGTAACGAAGGTTTCCTTGAAAAGTACAATCATTTTGGAAATCAAGCAAAATGGCATTTCATAGGGACTCTCCAGTCGAGAAAAGTAAAAGATGTTATCGACAAAATAAACGTTCTTCATTCGTTGGACAGAATGTCTCTTGCTAAGGAAATAAATAAGCGGACGGCTGCACCAATGGATTGTTTTGTACAGATAAATGTAAGCGGGGAAGAATCAAAGCATGGCATTGAGCCGGAAGAAGTACTCCCTTTCATTGAAAAACTTGAAAAGTATCATCACATCCATGTGGTAGGTTTAATGACGATGGCTCCGCATATTGATGATCCACATCGAATTAGGAAAGTGTTCAGAAGTCTGGCAGAACTAAGGGATCGTATTAAAGAGAAGAAATTTAGTCATGCCCCATGTGAATACTTGTCAATGGGAATGAGTAATGATTACGAGATTGCTATTGAAGAGGGTGCAACCCATATCCGAATCGGTTCCAAACTCGTAGGCAGCTGATCAGATATTAATTAAAGAGGTGAGAAAATGAGCATAAAAAATAAGTTAAAAAATTATTTCACCATGGATGAAGAATATGAGTATGAATATGTTGATGAAGAAAACGTACAAGAAAACGAGAAAAATACAAATCAAAAGTCACAAAATATTGTTAGCCTGAAAAGCGTACAACAGTCGTCATCCAAGGTGGTTTTGTGTGAACCACGAAACTATAATGAAGCTCAGGAAATAGCCGATAATATCGTAAATAGACGTGCGGTAGTGATTAATCTTCAACGAGTGGAACATCAACAGGCAAAACGTATCGTAGATTTTTTAAGTGGAACCGTGTATGCCGTAAATGGGGATATTCAAAAACTTGGTTCAGAAACATTTTTATGTACACCTGATAATGTGGAAGTATCCGGAACGATATCGGAAGCATACACAGAGCAGAATGAATTTGAAAAAGGATGGTAGCATTAAATGGTTGAATTATATACAATATTGCATTATGCATTAGTCTTCTATGGCTATGCACTTATCGTTTACATTTTTATGTCATGGTTCCCGGGAGCGCGTGAATCATCATTTGGTCAGTTCTTAACAAAAATTTGTGAACCTTACCTGGAACAATTCCGCAAATTTATTCCGCCACTTGGTATGATTGATTTATCGCCAATCGTTGGAATTCTAGTTTTACAATTAGCTCGAGCGGGACTGGGTGAATTTTTCCGGATGTTTTTATTTTAAAGGAAGTATGATTTAACATGGATATATATCAGCACTTTAGAAAAGAAGAACAGCCATTTATAGATCAAGTGTTATCCTGGAAAGAACAAGTAGAACTAACATTTCAATTTAAGTTAACGGACTTTCTTGATCCAAGGGAGCAACAGATTGTTGAAATGCTAATCGGTTCTAACAATGAAGAATTAAAGCTGTATAAAGACGGTGGTGGATCCGAAGCTGAAAGAAAGCGAATTGTGATTGCACCATTTTATGAAGAAATGTCTGATCGTATGTTTCAGCTGACTCTCTTGGAGGCAACCTATCAACACAAATTTACTACACTTGAACATAGGGATGTAATGGGAGCTTTCATGTCACTAGGAGTCAAAAGGAAAAAGCTTGGTGATATAGTGGTTGGTGATGGAATCATTCAAATTGTCCTGGCTGAAGAAATAGCTTCATATATTACAATGAATTTAACATCCATTAAGAATGCGAATGTAACGTTCGAAGAGAAACCATTATCGCATTTGAAACAAGAAAATGAGAAATGGGTAGAGTCGGAAAAGACAGTTTCTTCGTTAAGACTTGATGCAGTACTAAAGGAAATCTATCACATCTCTAGAAAAGATGCGGCTTCTTTTATTCAGAAACTTCAAGTTAAGGTGAATTATAAAGTTGTCGAGGACGGTAAATTTCAGCTGCAGGAAGGTGATTTAATCTCCTTACGCGGTAAAGGAAGAAGTAAGCTTACTGAAATTAAGGGTTTGTCGAAAAAAGATAAAGTTAGAATAACGATTGCAATATTAAAATGATCGTTGCAGGATTTACCGTTTTTTTGTCAAATTAGTTAAATATTAATGATTAAACTATATTTTAACTACATAAATTCCTTAAGGAGGTGGCCATTGTGCCATTAACACCACTTGATATTCATAATAAAGAATTTACGAGAGGCTTTCGCGGTTATGATGAAGATGAAGTAAATGAATTTTTGGATCAGGTTATTAAAGATTATGAATTAGTTATAAGGGAAAAGAAAGAGCTCACTGAGAAAGTTACGCAGTTAACAGAAAGACTGGGTCATTTCACAAACATTGAAGAGACGTTGAATAAGTCAATTCTTATTGCGCAGGAGACAGCCGAAGAAGTCAGAGGAAATGCAACGAAGGAATCCAAGTTGATTATAAAAGAGGCAGAGAAAAATGCTGATCGAATTATTAACGAAGCATTAAGTAAATCTCGTCGTATTTCAATGGATACAGAGGAACTTAAGAAACAAGCGAAGGTTTTCCGTACAAGATTAAGAATGCTTGTGCAGGCACAGCTTGAGATGCTGGGTACCGATGATTGGGAAGATTTATTTGAATCAGAGATTGGTGAAGAGCTTGAGCTTGTTGACAACGAATCATAGACCTTGACGTTTAGTGAAATTTTACATATAATTCATTTACAGATAAAGGTCATTATTTAAATAACAAATACATTGATAGAGAAAGTATAAAAGTTATTTGCTGTTCAGCGAGCCGGGAAATGGTGTAAGCCCGGCCAGCACGCTTTTAGAAAATCACTCTTGAGTATCCATTATGAATTGAGTAATAGTGGACGGTTATCCCCGTTATGGATTTCGAGTGAATTTAAAAGGATTATTTTAAATTTATAAGGGTGGTACCGCGAGTCTTCTCGTCCCTTTTGGGATAAGAAGGCTTTTTTGTATACCAAAGTTGGTGCAGGATCTAGCCGATACATTAGAGGAAACCCAGTTAGCGACGTATAGAGTGAAATTGACGATAGACAAGTAATTAATGAGGTATTATTTAAAGGAGGAAGCACACAGATGGATTATAAAGACACATTGCTCATGCCAAAAACAGAATTTCCAATGCGAGGAAATTTACCAAATAAAGAACCGAAGAGACAGGAACATTGGGACGAAATAAATATTTATGAGAAGAGTTTGGAACGTACGAAAGGGAGACCATCATTTGTATTGCATGATGGCCCTCCTTATGCAAATGGAGATCTTCATATCGGTCACGCGCTTAATAAAGTCTTAAAAGATTTTATTGTTCGTTATAAATCCATGACTGGTTATCATGCACCATATGTACCTGGATGGGATACACATGGTTTACCAATCGAAACAGCATTAACAAAAAACAAAAAAGTAAAACGCAAAGAGATGAGTGTAGCAGAGTTCCGACAGCTTTGTGCTGAATACGCACTTGGACAAGTGGACAGCCAACGTACTCAATTTAGACAGCTGGGTGTCCGTGGTGATTGGGATAATCCATACATTACGTTATCGAAAGATTATGAAGCAGCACAGATTAAAGTATTTGGTGAAATGGCGAAAAAAGGATATATCTATAAAGGATTGAAACCTGTTTACTGGTCTCCATCTTCTGAATCAGCTCTTGCAGAAGCTGAGATTGAATACCAGGATAAGCGTTCTGCTTCTATCTACGTTGCTTTTGAAGTTACAGATGGTAAAGATGTATTTGATGGTGGTGAGAAAATTATCATCTGGACAACAACGCCATGGACGATTCCAGCAAATCTTGGAATCAGCCTGCACCCTGATCTTGAATATGTTGTAGCAGAAGTAAATGGGGAAAAATTTGTTGTGGCACATGCATTACTTGAGGCTGTATCAGAAGAACTAGACTGGAAGAACGTAAATGTAGTCAAAACCTTTAAAGGTCAAGAAGCGGATCGTGTTGTTGCAAAACATCCATTCTACGATCGTGACTCACTTGTTATGCTTGGTGATCATGTCACAACAGATGCTGGTACTGGCTGTGTACATACAGCACCAGGGCACGGAGAAGACGATTTCTATGTATCAAGAAGCTATGGCATTGATGCATTATGTCCTGTGGATGATAAAGGGGTATTTACACAAGAAGCACCTGGTTTTGAGGGATTATTTTATGATAAAGCAAATAAAGTAATTACTGATAAATTGGAAGAAGTCGGTGCATTATTGAAATTGAGCTTCATTACGCACTCCTACCCACATGACTGGCGTACGAAGAAACCGACAATTTTCCGTGCAACAGCACAATGGTTTGCCTCCATTAAAGATTTCCGTCAAGAAATTCTGGATGAAATCAAAGAAGTGAATTGGTATCCGAAATGGGGAGAAACAAGATTATATAATATGGTCCGAGATCGTGAAGACTGGTGTATATCCCGTCAACGTGCATGGGGTGTTCCGATTCCGGTATTCTACGGAGAAGATGGTACACCAATTATTACAGATGAAACGGTTAACCATGTATCCAATTTGTTTAGAGAGCATGGGTCAAATATCTGGTTTGAAAAAGAAGCAAAAGAATTGCTGCCGGAAGGATTCACGTCAGAACACAGTCCAAACGGTACATTCACCAAAGAGACAGATATCATGGATGTTTGGTTTGATTCTGGTTCTTCCCATGAAGGAGTTCTTGAGAATCGCGAAGATCATAGAAGACCTGCAGATATCTATCTGGAAGGAAGTGACCAGTATAGAGGATGGTTTAACTCTTCCTTGTCAACAAGTGTAGCTGTGACAGGTAAATCGCCATATAAAACGATTATCAGCCATGGTTTCGTATTAGACGGGAATGGCAGAAAGATGAGTAAATCACTTGGGAATGTCATCCTTCCGTCAAAAGTACAAAAACAGCTCGGATCAGATATATTGCGTTTGTGGGTTGCAAGTGTGGATTATCAAGCCGACGTGCGTATTTCAGATGACATTTTAAAACAGACTTCTGAAGCATATCGTAAAATAAGAAATACGTTCCGTTTCTTATTGGCTAATTTAGCTGACTTCAATCCAGCAACTGATACAGTACCTGATCAGGAATTGGAAGAAGTGGACCGCTATATGCTTCACCGATTACAGCAATTGGTATCAGATGTTCGTGAAAACTATGATAAGTATGAGTTTTCACCAACTTTCCACCAAATCCATAATTTCTGTGCGGTTGATTTGAGTTCATTCTATTTGGACTTTGCAAAAGATGTTTTATATATCGAAGCTGCTGACAACAAACGTCGTCGCAGTATACAAACAGGTTATTATGAAATCCTGACAACACTGGTTAAATTATTAACTCCAATTATTCCACATACCATGGACGAGGTTTGGGAATATATCCCTGGTGTAGAAGCGGAAAGTGTCCAATTGACAGATATTCCAGAAGCGCGTAAAATTGCCGGAATTGAAAATCTGGAAACGAAATGGGATCACTTTATGGAAGTTCGGGATGATATCCTAAAATCTTTAGAAGAAGCAAGAAGTGAAAAAGCAATCGGGAAATCACTGGAAGCAAAAATTACCATTGTTCCAAAAGATAAAGAGACGAAAGAAGTTTTATCATCCATGGAACATTTACATCAATTTCTAATTGTATCGGATGCTGTTATAAGTGAAAGTAATTCCGATGCAAAAGAATATAAATTTGTGAATGTATTAGTGGAGAAACATCCTGGTGAAAAATGTGAACGATGCTGGGTTGCTTCCGAAACAGTTGGAGAAGATCATGACCATCCTGAATTATGTACTCGTTGTGCTACCGTAGTTAAAGAGCACTATACAGCTTAATTGCAGATAACATTAAAATATCCCTCTTCATAGAGGGATATTTTAATGGTTCTCTTGCAGTTGTCTTGTTTCTGCTTGATCAGTTCCAGTGATCAGTCTACTTTTGTTTGCTCTTGAAAACAAGGTAGTTAAAGTATAAGATATAGGGACATAGAAATGGGAATCGGGGGAAATCGAATGCACTGGTATTATGTCTTCGCACTCATCATCATTGGTATGGACCAGCTGACAAAATGGATTGTTGTTAAATCCATGGAGCTTGGTGAACAAATAACTGTGATGGAGAACTTTTTTTATCTTACATCACATCGTAATTCTGGTGCTGCCTGGGGTATTTTAGAGGGGCAGATGATATTCTTTTATATTGTTACAGTCATCGTTGTGATTGGAATTATTTATTACATGCAAAGTTATGCAAAATACGATAAACTTCTTGCAATTGGATTGAGCTTAATACTTGGCGGTGCCATCGGTAACTTTATTGATCGCATATTTCGTAAAGAAGTAGTTGATTTTGCAGATTTCATCATTTTTAATTATGATTTTCCGATCTTTAATGTGGCCGATTCAGCTTTAACAATTGGTGTCATATTAGTGATTATTGCTACTATAATCGATGAAATGAAACAAAGAAAGGAAAAGCCGAAAAAATGACCTATTTTAAACATGATGTAACTGAGGAACAAAATAAAACAAGATTAGATAAGGTTCTGGCTGAAATTAATCCGGAACGCTCCCGTTCTCAAATTCAAACATGGATCAGTAAGAATCATGTTTTGGTGAATGGCGAGCCTGCGAAAGCAAACCACAAATGTCAAACAGGTGATGAAATCACATGGTCTATACCGGAAGTAGAGCCATTGGATATTAAAGCAGAGGATATTCCATTATCTATTGTTTATGAGGATAGTGATCTACTCGTTGTTAACAAGCCAAAAGGCATGGTTGTTCATCCTTCTGCGGGACATCAGAATGGAACCCTTGTTAATGCACTGCTTTATCATTGCAAGGACTTGTCCGGAATAAATGGAGTTGAAAGACCGGGGATTGTACATCGAATCGATAAAGATACAAGTGGACTACTCGTTGTTGCTAAAAATGACCATACACATGTCCATTTGTCGGAACAGCTTTCCAATAGAGAAATAAAGCGTAAATATGAGGCTATTGTGCACGGAGAAATTACGCATGAAACAGGAATGATTGATGCACCTATTGGAAGAGATCCGAAAGACAGGCAGAAAATGGGAATTGTGGATAAAGGAAAACCTGCTATTACCCATTTTAAAGTACTCAAACATTTTCCTGATTTCACCCATGTGGAATGCCAGTTGGATACCGGACGTACCCACCAGATTCGTGTTCATATGCGTTATATTGGATTTCCATTAGTTGGTGACCCAAAATATGGCCAGAGAAAAACACTGGATACAAATGGACAGGCATTACATGCGAAATCGCTTGCGTTCGTTCATCCGAGAACAGAAGAGTGGCTTGAATTTGAAATAGATGCCCCAGCGGTGTTTCAGGAAGTGCTTGAAACGATTATAAAAATGTATTGACATCTAGAGCAGAGTTTGTAATAATAAACTAAATGAATAGATGACCTTTAAACGTTAGTCCTGTGAGGCTAAAAAGGGAGCGGTATAAGTATGATTATGTATTCTCAAACCCTTTTTTCCTATCAGGAGAAAAGGGTTTTTATATGGCAGTTAAGAAAGTATAAATACTTTCTCACTGCATAAGTGCGGGCGTTGAGCATTCGCCGAAAAGGCTTGGCTACGCCTTAGTTTTCTAAGAATTGAGGTGCATTTCAGTGAAGAAGAAGACGGAAATATTAGATACAGCTGCCGTGAACAGAGCGTTGACACGAATGTCCCATGAGATATTGGAAAAAAATAAAGGCGGCGAAGACCTAGTACTGATTGGTGTGAAAACCAGAGGTGTACCACTAGCAAAACGAATTCAAGAAAAAATTAAACAAATTGAAGCAATAGAAGTTCCATTTGGTGAACTTGACATTACGATGTATCGTGATGATTTGAAAAAAGTAAATATCAGTAACGAACCTGAAATCAATTCAGCAACCATCGATGTTGAGCTAACCGGAAAGAATGTGATCCTCATAGATGATGTATTATTTACAGGAAGAACAGTGAGAGCGGCAATGGACGCAGTAATGGATATTGGAAGACCATCCCAAATTCAACTGGGAGTATTAGTTGACCGAGGACATCGTGAGCTACCAATCCGGGCTGATTATGTAGGGAAAAACATCCCGACATCCGATAAAGAAATTATTGTTGTTCAATTAAATGAAATTGATAATAGGGACCAAGTTTCCATTTATGAAAAATAAATAATTCAACTTTTAATCAAATCCAGAGAGGTTTGAAAGGTTGCCCAAGATAACGTGTAGTAACTACACGTATACCTCTTTGCAGCCACCTGCAAAGAGTTTTTTTATGGGAAAATTAAGTTATTCATTATAAGGAGGAGAGACTTTTGAGACATTTTATATCCGTTAATCAGCTTACTGTAGAAGATATTTACTCCATCCTGGAAACAGCAGAATACTATCGGACTCATGAGGTCAAATTAAACAAACAATTATTTGCAGCTAATTTATTTTTTGAACCGAGTACAAGGACGAAAATGAGCTTTGTCGTGGCACAGAAAAAATTAGGGTTGGAGATTCTTGATTTTCATTCCGATTCATCCAGTGTAATTAAAGGAGAGTCTCTTTATGACACAGCAAAGACATTTGAATCCATTGGATCTGATCTTCTTATTGTCCGACATCATTCGGACAGCTGGTTTGAAGAGCTTGACGATAGGATTTCGGTTCCGATAATTAATGCAGGTGCAGGGAAAGAGGAACATCCAACACAATGCATGTTGGACTTGCTAACTATTTATCAGGAATATGGCTGTATTAAAGGACTAAAGGTCGTAATTGTCGGTGATATCAAACATAGCCGGGTGGCACGTTCCAATGCTTTTGCGCTTCGTAAGCTTGGTGCGATTGTATATTTAAGTGCTGCCCCTGGATTTGAAGATGATGAACTAGATTTTCCTTATATTTCAATAGATGAAGCAGCTGAAACTTGTGATGTTGTCATGCTTCTCCGTATACAGCATGAGAGACATCTTCATAAAGCAGAGACTTCGGATTATCTTGAACTTTATGGATTAACTAAAGAACGGGAAAGAAAGATGAAGAAGCAGGCAATAATTATGCATCCTGCCCCAATTAACCGAGGAGTTGAGATGGATACTGACTTGGTTGAATGCGGTCGATCACGAATTTTTAAACAAATGGAAAACGGAGTTTTTGTGAGAATGGCGATTATGATGAACGTATTAAATGAATGGGGGATTATCACTAATGAAAACAATTTTAAAAAACGCAAAGCGCTTGCTTTCATCAAATGAAATGGAAGCATGTGAAATAGTAATAAACGGTAATCGAATCGATAAATTGGATACTGTAATAGCAGAAGAAGCAGATAAAATTATCGATCTTAAAGGAAAACTCATTTTACCAGGCTTTATTGATGTTCACATTCATCTCCGTGAACCTGGTGGAGAGCATAAAGAGACAATCATTAGTGGTACAGAAGCAGCAGCACGAGGTGGATATACAACCGTCTGTGCGATGCCGAACACAAATCCAGTTCCTGACAGTAAAGAATCTCTAACAGCAATTTTAGAAAAAATAAGAACGGACGCTTTGGTTCGTGTTCTTCCATATGCAGCAATCACAAAAGGATTAAAAGGCGAAGAACGAACAAATATTAAAGAATTAAGCGAAATAGGCGCATTTGCCTTCACGGATGACGGTGTTGGGATTCAGACAGCAGATCAGATGCTTCGTGCTATGAAGGATGCTGCGGCATGTGGTACTGCAATCGTTGCGCATTGTGAAGACAACTCAATCGTATATGGTGGTGTTGTTCATGATGGGGAAGTAAGCGAGAGACTAAATCTGCCTGGAATCCCTTCAATAACTGAATCGGTTCAAATTGCCAGAGATGTTCTGCTTGCTGAGAAAGCAGGCTGTCATTATCACGTTTGTCACGTTAGCACAAAGGAATCTGTACGTGTGATTCGTGATGCAAAAAGTGCTGGAATTAATGTCACGGCAGAAGTTACACCACATCATTTACTAATGACTGAACAAGATATTCGTGAAAATGATGCGGATTATAAAATGAATCCTCCTTTGCGCTCCAAAGAAGATCAACAGGCCTTACTGGAAGGATTGTTGGATGGGACAATTGATTTTATTGCAACCGACCATGCACCACATGCAGCAGATGAAAAAGCACAAGGATTTTTGAAAGCACCATTTGGTATTGTTGGTCTTGAAACTGCTTTCCCGCTTCTTCATACAAATCTGGTACAAACAGGAAAAATTACGCTTCAACAGTTAGTTGCGTGGATGACAAATAAACCTGCAGAAGTTTTCAACCTTCCTTATGGAACACTGGAAGAAGGTAGTATTGCAGATATTACAGTAGTAGATCTTGAGAAAGTATCCGTTATAGATAAAAATAGTTTTTATTCAAAAGGGAAGAATACACCATTCCAGGACTGGAAGGTTAAAGGAATACCAGTATTAACAATCGCAGAAGGTAATATTGTTTATAAGGAGGATATTCATGGCTAAAAGACAATTGGTTCTAGAGGACGGTACAGTATTTATTGGCGAAGGATTTGGTAGTGAGCGGGTCACAACCGGAGAAGTTGTATTCAATACAGGTATGACAGGCTATCAGGAAGTTATATCTGATCCTTCCTATTGTGGACAGATCGTTACGATGACTTACCCACTTGTTGGAAACTATGGAATTAACCGGGACGACTTTGAAACTGTTACCCCGTTTATTCACGGTTTGGTTGTGAAGGAAGTAAGTGACGCACCTTCCAATTTCCGTAATGAGGAAAACTTGGATCACTTTTTAAAAGCACATGATATTCCAGGCATTCAAGGGATTGATACAAGAAAACTGACAAAAATTATTCGGAAATACGGAACGATGAAAGCAATCATTACCGATCTTGAACCGTCCGCCGAAGGGCTAGCAGAAGAGGTAAGAAATCTTGTTCTGCCTACGGACCAGGTTAAAAGAACCTCGACAATCAAGCCTTACGTCGTTCCAGGACGTGGTCAGCGCATTGTAATGGTTGATTTTGGTGCAAAACATGGTATTCTTCGCGAATTAACAAAAAGAAATTGTCATATTACAGTTGTTCCACATGATTATAGTGCAGAAGCTATTTTGCGTTTGAAGCCTGATGGAATTATGCTGACAAATGGGCCTGGGGATCCAAAGGATGTCCCTGAAGCAATTGAAATGATTAAGCAGGTTTTAGGAAAAGTTCCGGTTTTCGGTATTTGTTTAGGTCATCAACTACTAGCACTTGCTTGCGGAGCTGATACAGAGAAGATGAAGTTCGGTCATCGTGGTGCAAACCATCCGGTTAAAGACTTGAAAAAATCCAAGTCCTATCTAACATCACAGAATCACAGCTATGCGGTAAGAGAAGCATCACTTGATGATACTGCACTTGAACTTACCCAAATTGCATTGAATGATAATACGGTTGAGGGGATTCAACATAAACTGTATCCGGCATTTTCTGTACAGTACCATCCGGAAGCTTCCCCAGGTCCAGAAGATACTAATTACCTGTTTGATGAATTTTTAAAAATGATTAAAGACAATCAAGTAAAGCATGAGGAGGAATCATATGCCTAAGAATACAAACATCCAGAAGATTTTAGTTATTGGTTCCGGCCCAATTGTTATTGGACAGGCAGCAGAATTCGATTATTCCGGTACACAAGCATGTCAGGCGTTGATGGAAGAAGGTTATACTGTCATTCTTGCCAATTCAAATCCTGCAACAATTATGACAGATAACACAGTTGCAGATAAAGTTTATATGGAGCCTTTAAATGTAGAATTCCTGACTAAAATCATTCGAAAAGAACAACCAGATGCATTGTTGCCGACGCTTGGTGGACAAACCGGTTTGAATCTGGCAATTGCGCTAGAAGATAAAGGAATCCTTTCCAAATACAATGTTCAGTTGTTGGGTACAACACTCGAAGCTATTCAAAAGGCGGAAGATCGTGAGAAATTTAGAGATTTGATGCATGAATTGAAAGAGCCAGTTCCTGAAAGTAGTATTGTCACAACGGTTGATCAAGCACTTGATTTTGCAGCAGAAATCGGCTATCCCCTAATTGTACGTCCTGCATATACGCTTGGTGGAACCGGCGGAGGGATGTGCTACAGTGAACAGGAATTAAAAGAAGTTACGAAAAATGGGCTTGCATTGTCTCCTGTTCATCAATGTCTGATAGAAAGAAATATTGCAGGATTTAAGGAAATTGAGTATGAAGTAATGCGTGATAAAAATGACCAGGCTATTGTTGTCTGTAATATGGAAAATGTGGACCCAGTCGGCATTCATACTGGGGATTCGATTGTAGTGGCACCATCACAAACATTGAGTGACAGGGAATACCAAATGTTACGAAATGCTTCGTTGAAGATTATACGTTCCTTGGAAATAGAAGGTGGCTGTAATGTTCAGCTTGCTCTTGATCCGAACAGCTTTGATTACTTCATTATTGAGGTAAATCCACGGGTCAGTCGGTCATCAGCACTTGCCTCTAAAGCAACAGGATATCCGATTGCAAAAGTGGCTGCAAAAATTGCTGTAGGCTATACGCTGGATGAAATTATAAATCCAATTACGGGAAAAACATATGCTTTGTTTGAGCCTTCATTGGACTATATAGTAACCAAATTCCCAAGATTCCCCTTTGATAAATTTACAACTGGTGATCGTAGACTTGGTACACAAATGAAGGCAACTGGTGAAATTATGGCGATTGGTCGTACGTTTGAAGAATCTCTTTTAAAAGGTATCCGTTCTCTTGAACTTGGTACAGAAGAACTTTGGTTGAAGTCACTGATCGATGTGTCTGAGGAAATTCTGGAAAAACGCTTGAAGAAGGCTGATGATGAACGAATCTTTGTCATTGCAGAAGCTTTCCGTAGAGGATTTACCGTAGAAAAGATTTTCCAACTTACTAAAATAGATGCATTTTTCCTAGTAAAACTGGAAAGAATGATCCAGTTCGAACAAGAATTGGCAGTAAACCCATTCTCTGATCAAGTTCTGGAAAAAGCAAAAAAATTAGGTATAGCAGATGCACAAATTGCCAGAATTTGGAATACGACACTAGACGAGGTTTATTTACGGAGGATGTCCCTTAATATTAAACCTGTTTACAAAATGGTAGATACGTGTGCGGCAGAATTTGAATCAGAAACACCTTATTTCTACAGTACGTATGAGGATGAAAATGAGTCTATTGCTTCCGACCGTAAAAAGATTCTTGTACTTGGTTCAGGCCCAATACGGATTGGACAAGGAATAGAGTTTGATTATGCAACGGTTCATTCTGTACTGGCAATCAAAGAGATGGGCTATGAAGCAATTATTATGAATAATAATCCCGAAACGGTATCCACTGACTTCAGTATTTCCGATAAGCTCTACTTTGAACCATTAACATTGGAAGATGTGATGCATGTTGTGGAATTGGAAAAGCCAGAAGGGGTTATCGTACAGTTTGGTGGTCAAACAGCAATCAATCTGGCAGCAGGTTTGGAACGCCGAGGGGTAGAAATTTTAGGGACAAATCTGGAAGCAATTGACCGTGCCGAAGATCGTGATAAATTTGAAATATTATTAGATGAATTGAATCTTTTGAGACCAAATGGAAAAGCGGTTCGCAAGTTGAATCAGGCAATTGAAGTAGCCAATACAATTGGTTATCCGGTTCTCGTAAGACCTTCCTATGTAATAGGTGGAAGCAGAATGGAAATTGTGTATGACGATACTGAATTACACACATATCTTGCCAAATCTGACAATATCGACCCGGAACATCCTATCCTGATTGACAAATACCTAACAGGAATTGAAGCAGAAGTGGATGCAATCAGTGATGGAGAAACTACAATTGTACCAGGGATTATGGAACATATTGAACGTGCAGGCGTCCATTCAGGGGATTCCATGGCCGTTTATCCACCACAACGTCTCAGTCCGGCAGTAAAGCAAAAATGTATGGATGCTGCAGAAAGAATCGCTAATGCGCTTCATGTTAAAGGATTGATTAATATCCAATTCATTATTCGTGGGGAAGATGTTTATATCCTGGAAGTAAACCCACGAGCAAGCAGAACGATTCCTTTCTTGAGTAAAATAACAGGCGTTACCATGGCAAATCTGGCAACAAAATGTATTTTAGGAACTAAACTGAAAGACTTAGGATATGAAACTGGAATCTTACCTGAACAAAAACAGGTATCCGTTAAAATACCGGTGTTTTCTTTTGAAAAACTCCGTAGTGTGGATACAATTCTAGGACCGGAAATGAAATCAACGGGTGAAGCGATTGGTTATGATAAAACATTGGAAAAGGCACTTTATAAAGGTTTAATTGCAGCAGGACTGACAGTTCCACAAGAAGGTGGAGTTCTTCTGACTGTGGCAGATAAAGACAAAGAAGAGATGCTTGAGATTGCAGATCGTTTCCATCAACTTGGTTTCCTGCTTTATGCAACGAAAGGAACTGCAGAATATGTACGAAATGCTGGAGGAATTCCAGTTGTTGAAGTAGCAAAAATTGGTGCTACGGAACCAAATGTACTCTCTATTATCGAAAAGGCTCAAGTACAATTTGTTATCAATACACTTAATTCCGGTAAAAAACCGAGATCAGACGGATTCTTAATTCGAAGAGAAGCAGTGGAACATGGAATTGCTTGTTTAACAAACATGGATACAGCTAATGCAATTCTGAATGTGATTGATTCAACAACTTTCAGTGCAAAACCAATGGACCAAAAAAAGGTTGTTGCTAAATGATGAGAAAAGAGATAATGCTCATAAACGCTGTTGAAAGAATAGCACTGGATACAATTGAAATGGTTGTAGAAAATCCCTATATTAGTCAAACAGCGACTCCAGGTCAATTCCTGCATGTATCCGTGGAAGGACATACGCTAAGAAGACCGATATCGATTGCAGATATAAACAGCGAAAATAATACAATAACGATTCTCTTTAAAATTGTGGGGACAGGAACAGCTAAACTTGCTACTTTAAATCCTGGTATGTCATTTGACGTACTGGGTCCAAGTGGCAATGGATTTCAGATAGAAGGTAATCAAAAATCAACAATTCTATTAATAGGTGGAGGAATCGGTGTTCCTCCCCTCTATTATCTTGGAAAAAAACTAGCAGAAAAAAATACAGAGATCATCTCGATTCTGGGTTTTCAAACAGAGGTAAATGTATTTTACGAAGAGAAGTTCAGTAAATTTGGAAAAACTTATATTGTAACCAATGATGGGACATATGGAGAAGAGGGATTTGTTACAGATATTATAGAGAAGGCAGGAGATTTTGATAGCTATTATTCCTGTGGACCATTGCCAATGTTAAAAGCCATTACTGCAAAACTAAAGGACAAACCTGGAATGATCTCTCTGGAAGAGCGAATGGGATGTGGTGTAGGAGCATGCATGGCATGTGTTATACCAACGGATGAAAAAGGTGGATATAAGAAAATTTGCAGTGATGGGCCAGTCTTTCATGCGCAGGAGGTATCTCTATGACTAATCTAGCAGTAAATTTGCCTGGACTGAAACTGAAAAATCCAATTATGCCTGCTTCAGGGTGTTTCGCATTTGGCAAAGAATATAGTGAATTTTATGATCTAAGCAAGCTTGGTGCAGTGATTATGAAAGCTGCAACAGGGACGGAAAGATTTGGCAATCCGACTCCAAGAGTTGCTGAAACTGCTTCTGGAATGCTAAATGCGATTGGACTGCAAAATCCGGGAGTGGAAAAGATTATTGAAAATGAAGTTCCGTTTCTCGCAAATTACAATACACAAATCATTGGTAATATTGCAGGAAGTACACTGGAAGAATACGAAAAAGTGGCTGCAGCCTTCAATCAGACGGACGATGTACATGCACTTGAGTTAAACATATCCTGTCCAAATGTGAAAGAAGGCGGAATTCAATTTGGTACAGACCCGGGTATGGCAGCAAAGGTAACGGAAGTCGTTAAGAAAGCAAGTCAATTACCGGTCTATGTGAAATTGTCACCTAACGTAACGAATATAGTTGAAATGGCAAAAGCAGTGGAAACAGCGGGGGCAGACGGACTTTCTATGATTAACACCCTAACAGGTATGCAAATCCACTTACCTTCAAAAAAACCATTAATAGCCAATAAAACAGGGGGACTATCAGGTCCCGCAATCAAACCAGTTGCAATTCGTATGATCTATGAAGTGAAGCAGCATGTATCCATTCCAATTATTGGTATGGGTGGTGTCAGTAGCGCAGAAGATGTACTTGAATTTTTACTTGCAGGAGCAAGTGCTGTTGCAGTTGGTACTGCGAATTTTAACAATCCATATGCTTGCCCAGAGATTATTGATGCGCTTCCAGACACACTGAAAAGATATGGGTTTGATTCCGTTGAAGACGCCATCGGAAAGGGGATTGTACAGGTATGAATAAGAATATTTACCTTGCACTAGATTTTCCGGATTGGGAAGAGACGAAACGGTTTATCCACGATTATAATTTTCAAGGCGTTCCGGTAAAAGTAGGCATGGAGCTATTTTACAAAGAGGGACCTTCCGTTATAGAAAAACTAAAAACAGATAACCATCCAATCTTTCTTGATCTGAAATTGCATGATATTCCGACAACAGTGATGCGTGCGATGAAAAATATTGGTAAGCTAGGAGTCGATCTCACGAATGTACATGCTCTTGGTGGTAGTGAAATGATTAAATTTGCTAAAGAAGGACTTATTTCAGGTAGTGAAAATCATGATACAAAACTAATTGCGGTCACATTGTTAACTTCAATGGATGAAGATTCGCTAAATAAACAATTGCGAATTCCAGGTAATTTGGAGAATAATGCCGCTTATTTTGCCGAATTTGCTCAAAAAAGTGGAGCAGATGGTGTTGTTTGTTCGGTTTATGAAGCAGAAAGAATAAAACGAATATGCGGAAATTCTTATCTCACAGTAACTCCTGGTATTCGTTTAAAGAATTCAGACAGTAATGATCAAAAAAGAATTGCTTCGCCAGGATTTGCCAAGGATAATGGATCGGATTACATTGTTATTGGCCGCAGTGTTACAAAGGCAGATAATCCGTATGAAGCATATCAACAAGCAGTGGAGGAATGGAACAATGGCATTAAAGGATGAGCTTGCAAGAGACTTACTTGAAATTAAAGCAGTACAAATTAATCCGGACAATTATTTCACATGGACTTCCGGCATCAAATCACCAATCTATTGCGATAATCGATTAACGATGTCCTATCCGGAAATTCGAAAGAAAATCAGTGAGGCATTTGCTGAAAAAGTAGCGGTAATGGATGAAAAGCCGGATGTGATTGCAGGTTGCGCAACTGCAGGTATTCCGCATGCTGCATGGCTTGCAGACCAGTTGAACCTCCCTATGGTTTATGTTCGCTCAAAACCAAAAGGACATGGTAAAGGAAACCAGATTGAAGGAAATATTACAAAGGGACAAAAAGTTTTGGTTATTGAGGATCTGATCTCTACAGGTGGTTCTTCCATCGATTCTGCGAAAGCTCTGCAGGCTGAAGGTGCTGATGTATTAAGCGTCTTCGCCATATTTACTTATGGTCTTCAGAAAGCTAGCAGGCAGTTTGCACAGACAAATATCCAATTCGAAACAATCACTAATTTTGATGAATTAGTGGAAGCCTTAGTTGAGGATGGTAAACTGACTACTGACGAAAAAGCTGAATTATTAAGCTGGAGAGACAGTTTATAAAACAAATGGCCACCATATGTTTCTATCCACAAAGCGCCGTTACTTCTGGGTGATGTGCTAAGATGTGTGCTATTGCTGCCGTCCGTGATCGCTCTGGGCGGATGCTTTCCGCGGGCACGGCCTCAGCCTCCTTGCGGAAAGCCCACCGCTGCGGGGTCTTCGGACACGTGCTTTTCCCGCAGGAGTCACCGCCCGCCGCTCACCCGGACTGGTGGAGTTGTATGATCCGGTTTTTATATCAATTACTAAGGTGTTAATCGTTTGCGAGCTTAAACCG
>NZ_JBIMEX010000020.1:0-33636 GCF_051262635.1 Oceanobacillus sp. CF4.6
GTTTCCTTTGTAAGTCGGTATAGACGCGAATGGTTTGTATCGATTTTCAAAGGGATCATCACCGCAATTAATCAGGTAATGGATAGTAGTAGATCCACAAAGTTGACATGCATACAAACCTACGCCATGCCAGTTATCATGTCCTCCCGTAGTACGATAGCACCCTAGGTTAATTTGAGTTCCAGTTTGTAGACAGTGCATGCATTGTCTAGGTTCTTCGATTGAATATTCGTCGTAATCAACTTTATTTTGTTCGTGATCGTACCAATGAAATTGTGAATAACTCATAAAACTACCTCCAGTTAATATTGATTATATCCTAACACAAAGAAAGAAGAGGATACTATCATATGGAACATAAACTACATTTAATCAAACTTCTAGAATTTATAGATCCCATCTATTTTAGATTATCAAGAATGGCTAAATGTTGGAATGTCTTTAAAGTCAGAAGGTTATACAGCTTCTGATTGAGAAGATTGGAGCCGCCTGGATAATGGGAGATACAATCCCGGTGAATGCTTCAATTCGCAAGGGATCCTGATGCGTTGATTGATTTAGTAGAACTTGATTTGACGGAAGACATAATCAAACATTAGGAAGCAAATGCTGCAGCTTCGATTTATGCGAGGGAAATTGAAAAGGCCAATTATGATTACTTTGATGAACATGTTGAAATAAACGATCAGCAAGCATAGCGCAGATGACATCCATGATAAAAACGTGCTGAATGAGGGTGATTTTGCACGAGTGAGTGCAGAGATAGATAAAGCAATCAATAAGATTAAGAAACGCTTTGCTTGGCGCGTTGAGGGTACATGATGGGAATATCCGAAGTTCGACACAGTAATATGTGGTTTGAATATCCAATTAAAATCCCTAAAAAGGAACATGCTGTTTCTAATGCTTTTTCATAGAAGTGACACTTTATAGTTATGTTACCCCCTTACGAATGAAGGGGGTTACTTTATATAAACTACCAAGCAATAAAGATTTATATCCAATATACTGTATTTTATTTTTATGGATAGGTTCATACATTCATTTAAATCCAACGGAACCTCTATCTCGCATAATAATAACTTCTTTTTCATTCAATCTTACTAACCTGCCCCTATTATAAATTCAACAAAAAACGGTGCTTCTCGTAATTTAAGAATGGCACCAGTTAGTTGAATTAAAAATTACTGACTCGGTTGCATAATCGCATCGCCGATTAATTTATCTATTTTTAATATCATATATTTCTCTTTCAAGAGTTTCAACCTTTCTCCTTTTTAATCTAATTTATCTTTTAGTAATTTTAAAATTGGTTCCTTACATTTTTCTCTTTTATAAAAATAATCGTTATTATTAGTAGGACCTAAGATTTTAGGTTGTATTGTTTGGTCTTTTTCAGTTTCTATAACAAGGGTTGCAGCAAAATTATCATTCTCTACAGTTGTCTCATGATATACCCCTAGTTCTACGCTATAAAAATCTCTTTTATTATAAGTAGTACTATTTTTGAGAGTACATGTTAGTAATTCCTCGGTCGGGCTTAATAACGAACCACCATTACTATACTCAGCTTTGTAAGTCCTATATAAATTACCGCTACCACTTCCTAACTCATAAATATGATTGGTAACAGAACCCGCTAAGATAAAGCTATTCACTTGAAAAATATGATCGTGAATTGGCATAGGTGGAAATTGAGTTTTTCTATGACCTTCTAACCAAACATGCAACCTTAAATCACCTATATTAGGAATATAGCTAAGTTTAGAATGAACAAACCCTAATGGATGCCAATTAAATATTATATCACTACCCTTTTGTTCTATATAGGCCTTAAAATCTTTTAATATTTCATCGGGTGATTCATTTTTTAACAGTTTATTTGTTAGATGTTTTAATTCAGTATCCATATGGATTTTCCCCTTTCTTTACTAATTCAGCGATATCGTTAAAGTCATCATCATCCAGTAAACTTATATTTAATCCTAAGGAAGTAATAAATTCCCGTATTTTTGCCCCATTTAATTCATTAAAGAGAATGCCTTCTATATCTTTAGTAAGAATATTACTTTGACTTAAACTTAGCCTTAAATCTTCTAGGTATGATTTAAAAAAGAATGTTTCTTTTTCACACATTAGTGCTGGTTCACTAGTATCTTCTTTTGTTATTACGACTAAGTTCGTTGATAAATCAATCCTAAACATTGAATAATGATCTATTAGTCCTATCGTTACTTCCAACAGCGGCTGCTCTTTTTTCCACGAATAAGCAGACACTATTGTTGCTAAAATTTCCTTTTTTATTTTTTTATGATCCCATGTTTTTTTATTGCCTGATCTAATTCGGTTTCTATATTTCACATAACTTGAACAGACTCCATCATTATCTGGATTAATCAAGATTAATACTATTTTTTTAGAAAAATTTGAGAATCTTGCATCGGTAGCCAATTTAGGTATAGTCTTTGATCTTGTGAATCTTCCAGTTCCTCCCGCAAACCAATATTCATCAGTATCTCTTGCCTTCTCTAAATAATCTTTAATTTCTTTTGGATTAATTATATCCATTTGAGATTTTTTTACTACACGAGGGGTAAGCCAAAATGCAAGAGAAGCAATAATTACAGTACTAACTCCTGTAGAAAGTATTGCGTCTAGAATTGTATTGAAGATAATAATCAGTTCCTGATTTAAATATATGGAAACTTTAGGAACTAATAATAACCTTATAAATAATATAAGTATAAATAAAACGCCGCTTATGAAGAAAAAAATTTTTCTAGCATATTTAGATAATAGTATTTGCTCCATATTTCCTCCGCAAAATATAAATATATTTAATATATTATAACATTAAAAATATAAACTATCTTCTATAATCTGAACCGATAGGTGAATAGGAGCTAAAGACTACTAACCTGCCCCTATAGTATAAATCCAACAAAAAAAAGTGCGATTCCTTCTTAAAAGTTCGCACCAGATAGTTTAAGTATATTTTTATTGTCTCCGTGTTTGTAGCATCACTATACTAATCTCTAAACTTCGCAATGAGTTATTTATCATTTTATAAAGCAAATCTACGGTTGAATAACTTATTAATTGCTAATCTGACATTTGCTCTAGAAATACCTACATCACTTAAAACCATTGCATAATAAAGCCACTCTAAAACTATCAAATCTATTATTACATATGAATCAAATTCTTCATCAATATTACCATGTGCAATATTATTCCTCTGCGTTTCTATTCGTTCGGAAATATCCGAGTATTTTATTTCAGTCACACCATTCCAATTATATAATTGTCTAATAAACAAATTTAGCTCATTACTAAATTCATTCAACGCCCAATTAATTTTATCTGATAATGTCATATTGCTCCTTAACAATAAATTTCTATAGCTTTTAAAATACTTTTTTTTCTTACCGGTATTTTCCTCTATTTTCTCTTCTAAAAACGTTAGAATTTCTTGCTTTTGATTCTTGTATTTTTCTTCACTTACTTTACTTAATTCTTTATAAGTGAAACGAAATTGCCACTCAAACCCAGCTGTTATCATAATAATACGAGCAGGTGTTATTAGGTTTTTATCAAATGAGTTCTCTGGAATATGTGTTATATATATATCTTTTTCAGCTAACTTTTCAAATAGTTGCCCTAAATGTTCTTCTAAAAGAGGAAAATCAATTAAACGTTCTTGCAATATTTTTTTCTCTTCAGTATCATGCGATTTTAATTCTTTTATATATAATCTTCCAACCTTCCGATATTTACCTTCTTCATTTTTCTTTTTTAGAATTAAATGTTTGAAATTAATATTTTTCCTGTATGTAATAAATTTCAAAAAACTGTAAGTTACATTTGCTAATCTCTCAACCAATTCAAATTCATTAGTAGGTTTAAAGTAGAGATTCAGTTCTGTTTGTAATTTGATGGGCATAGTAGATACATGTGAATAAGTTCTTGATATATTTAAGTTACCTTGTATGGTTTGACCCTCAATGTGAAATTCAAATTGTTTGCCAGTATTTTCGAATGGTTCCATTTTTAATTCTGATTGTCCGGTATCTGGAGAATACATAAATGAATATGATTGTTTTATATTGTGAAACCAATTTAGTTCTTCCGCATGGATTTGTATTCCATCATATGATGTCTCTTCCTGCTCAAAAATTATATATGAATATAACGAAGCACTGTGTGTTTTGGCACCTGTTTTAATAATATCTGCAACATTAAAATGAATTTCTTTTCCGTTATCAAAGTCATTTCCTTTTAATAGATTTGGTGTATTACTAATTTTAGAATCTGTATTAAATAGGGACTCTATATCATCAATGAAAATCTTATCCCTATTTTCAATTTCTTCATTTTCAAGAGTAAAATTTTGTAACTTAAAGACACAGGTTTTTTCCTCATATTTCAATAATCCCGTTATCAATTCTAAAACCTCCTTAAAATCTATTTTAACAAGCATAAATGTTCCTTTAGAGCTTGGACTTATTTCTGAACAAGGATTAAAGAGGACTCTTCCACTAACCCACTATTCAATTTAACAACGTCACTACATTTCAATACTAACATAATATTCCAACAGCATTATTATATTTTCACCCCAAAAAGGCGACCGTCAATAATCACCTTTTTTTACTATCGAACCAGTTTGTTGAATATCAAGTCTGTTAGTTACCCTTCCTTTTTGTAAAAAGATGCTGATAAAAATATAGTTATTCCAATAAGAATAAAAGCAATTGATTGAGGAAAATCTTTTAATGAAAAACCTGCAGAAAGCTCTTGTATAAATAAGTAAATCCCTAATAATAAAAAAATGATTCCTAGCACAAAATTGATTTTCCCAACAAGAGATAATTTTTTCAACACATCATACCCCCATTATAAATTGAGCAATTGCCCTTATTGAACAATCGTACCAGTTAATGAAATTACTTTAATTAATCAAGAAACCCAAAAAATCACCTATTCGTATTAACATATCTTCTATTTTATGTTCTTCATTTAAATTCGCTTGCCCAGTCACCGTTTCAACTTCTGATGATTCACTGCCTTCTTTTTGGTACTGTAATTCTACGGTGAAATCATAAATTATCTCTTCAGATTCTGTTTTCTCATATTCGATATTTATTACCTTAAAGTTGTAATCATATTTCATTGCTTCAATCAGTATTCCAGAACCATTATTGTTATTTACAAATTCCATATAGGAAGTTTCATTTGCAAAATAATCTTCAAAATGGTCTTTATCATATTGCAGTAAATCTTCGATACTAGATCCTTCACCATTAAATATTTCCTTTAATTCATCATCTGGACCTGTAAGAGCATTCTGTAATACAGCTTCAATTGTCTGTATATTTTCATCTTGTACTTTTGTTTCTGTGTTTTCAGTGCATCCAACCATAAATAATAGAAGTGAAGTTAATAAAGCGATTGCTAATAATTTACACGTATGTTTCTTCATATAATTTCCTCCTCTATAAGTAATACGATCAATAATGCAAGTTGGTTTCACAAGGCATTATATTCAAATCTTGTTCTTCAACAATCCTGCTAAATTAGCGAAAAAGCGACTGCACCTTCTTCAGCAATCGCACCAGTTTGTTTAAGTGAAGTTATTCACTTTTTGTTTACATTTGTACTTAGAATAGAAAAAATAGAACAAAGAACAACAAAAGAGTCCAAACAAAAGAAAAATGTATAGATTTTTTGCTTTGTTGAGGAGACCTTTGATTTTTGTGTTCAATTGAAAAAATAAACAGGAAAATTAAAAAAAGGAAATAAACAAAAAATACATAAAGTAGGGAACGCCATTGTTCTACCCAAGTCATAACGGGACCGATAGTTCCCCCAATTATAAACAGAATAGTCGATAAGATACCTACAATAACAGAAATTTTTGGCATAATAGCCCAAATTGGATGATTAAGGAAGCTTTTTTCTTTTTTCGCCTCAAATAAAAATATTAAATAAAAAAAGGTTACAACCAATGCAACAATGAAGAAAGTGCCGTATGCAGAATTTACAGCCGTCCACTCCCCAGACATTGGTTGAGTAGTTCTATTTCCACTTATGTATTCTAACGACCACATAGACACCACAATTAAAGAAATCATTAGTATCTGATATAAAGACCATTTCACACTATATACCCCCTAATAACTTATAAGTAATACTAATATTAAAGTTTCATTTTCCTCTTTCACTAAACTGCCAGATAGCTCAACAGCCTTTTATTTAACATTAACATAATATTCCTAACATTATTAGCAAAAGAAAAAAACAATCGAATTTGGATTGTCTTTTTCTTTTGCACCATTTAGTGGAAGAATGTAATACTTGCTAAACATATAATGAAAAATAAAGATGGTGGTTCAATCTAAATTTCCCTATTCTTGAAATACCTTTCAAAAAGTATCTGTTGTAAGGTATATTGCACGAAACTCTGTATTAATGTAATTAGCGATCTATCTAATAATGGATTTAATGTTAACTGTAATAATATCTGTTACAACTAGAACTAATGCTATTACGATAAACCAATTCATCGTTTCTTCTGGAATTAAAATAGCTAACAAAATGGCGCCGAAAACAGGTATTAAAAATTTATAAATACTTATTTCACAAGCCTTGTTATACTTCAAACCAGAATACCAAAGTACAAATGAAACAGCTGAAAGCAATGCTGTATATATTAACAATCCCCAACCAAACGGAGTAAAGGTAATCATATTGTCATCGTACTGAGAAAGTCCAATGAATAGGAGTAATAGAGAACCGTTAGTTAATCAGTGTAAATGGATGGATATCTACTGCTAGCTTTTTAGCCAAAAATGCGCTTTATCAATAGTGTGCAGCCTCTGGAATATCCCAAACATCAAACACACCACATTTTTCATTAAAGTACAGTCATTTTTTAAATATACTTATTTGACTATTGGTAACCAGCCAGGTCTAGCTTCTATATATTCCCACATAGCATCAGGTAACGCTAAATCCTTACTATCTTCCATATGAACCTCAGTACGAATTGTATCTTCTTCTCCTGCTTTCACTTTTTGAATCCAATCAGGCTCTATAATAAGCCCTCTTCCGATTGCCACAAGTGGAATATCAAGTTGATCCAATGCTTGTAAGGCATTATCTGGTGTTACTATAGAGCCAACACCAATAATAGGGATATTGTTTCCAAGCTTATCTTTAATAATATTGATGACTGGAGTTTTATTTTCCTTATCACGAATAGAACTCTGTGCTACATTTCCAATTGAAACATGAATATAGTCAAGTCCTTGATCTTTTAATTTCAGCAATAAAGTCAATGTATCATCAAGTGTAATTCCTGGTTCTTCTAATTCTTCTGGAGAAATACGGTAACCATAAATAAATGGCTTGTCCGCGTATTTTTCAATAGCTGCTTTTACAGCTTGTACAACAGCAAGTGGAAAATTCATACGTTTTTCAAGTGATCCACCCCAGTGATCATTTCTGCGATTAGAATGTGGAGAGAAAAACTGTTGAATCAAGTAGGTATTCGCTCCATGTACTTCTACTCCATCAAAAAAATAAGTCCCCTCTTTTTTCCAACCCCCATAATGACTTAACTTTTCTTCAACAAAAGGCATGAGAAGATTAAATTTACGAGCATGTGTGGTCGGAAACACTCGGAACATTTCATCTCCAATTTCAGGATTTTTCGCCAACTTTGATTTTTAAAAGTAACTCATAGAATACCTAGAACTCACTTATTTTTTAAGACAGAATATACAAAGGAAAAGCATTCAAAATTATTTTCTGTTTACGTTTTTCAAGCTTCTAAAACTAGCCATATACTGACTTGGTACCTCAGTCTCTTTGTTCAATTGAACCGCAGCTTCCAATGCCCAATGAGGGTTTCGTAACATTCCTCGTCCGACAGCTACAAGGTCTGCCTCTTCATTTCCAATAACAGCGTTTGCCAATGTTGGGTCATCCAATCTTCCAACTGCAATAACCGGAACATTCAGGTCCTTCTTAATTTCTCCAGCTAGCGGTACTTGATAGCCACCATGTGTACCAGGTCTTCCAAACGTTCCAGCGGTACCCAGAGGACCTTCACCACCGGAAGAGATATGGAAGATGTCCACTCCTGCTTTTTGGTATTCTTTTGCCAACCCGATACTTTCCTTGATTCCATATCCACCTTGTGCATATTCTTTGGCGGATAAACGCATTATTAACGGCATATCTTCTGGCATTTCAGCTTTTGCTGACTCAATAACTTCTCGCCCGAACTTAGTGGGATCTTTTCCATATTCATCGTCTCTTTTATTTGTCAAAGGAGAGTGGAATTGATGAATTAAATAACCATGAGCACCATGAATTTCAATGGTATCTATTCCTGCTTTAATGGCGCGTTGTACAGACTCACGAAACTTCTCAACCATTTCCTTTACTTCCTCCGTTGACAAGGCTCTCGGTATTTTTGAATCTTCATCATATGGAATAGCAGAAGGCGCAACTGGCACCGCAGCGTCTTCTGCCTTACGTCCAGCGTGAGCGATTTGAATACCAACTTTTGCTCCATATCGCTGACAAGCTTCTACAATTCTTGCTAAAGCAGGAATTTGCTCATCTGACCATAATCCTAAGTCATAGTCTGTAATACGGCCATCACCTTCGACATCTGTCATTTCAATTATAATAAGACTTGCGCCACCAATCGCCCTATTTACATAGTGTAAGTAATGCCAGTCCGTAGCAATTCCATCTTTCTTTTCAACCGAGTATTGACACATCGGTGGCATAACAATACGGTTTTTCAATTCCAATCCTTTTACTTTATAAGGGCTAAATAAATGTTCCATTCTAAAAAAACTCCTTTTTTGGTTTTATTCATTACAGTTCTGTTCCATGCCATCGCATCTAAATACTTTCTTGAACACGAATTCAACTTTTGGTATATAGTGAAGCCATTCGAACTCCCTCACTCAGGCTATTCATTAAACATCATGTGTAGTAAATTTAGGTAAAATCTTTTCTCCTATCTCCTGAATCATCTTACCCATTGCCCGTTTAGCAATATAAGGGACGAATACCAAATAGATTACCCCAATTGCTTGAAATTTATATAGTAGTTCTAGCAAATAGTTACGTCCCAAACGAAAACCTAAGGGGACTTTCGTTGGTAGTTCATTGGGGTTTCCCAATAAGTCGATATATAAGGTTTGCGTAAACGGTTTGAATACTCCCAGTTGTTTCATACCTGATAATTCACCACAATCTTTCACTAATAGGGCTTGCTCTTCGAAACTCCTTGGATATTGCATCCAGCCATCACCGTGTTCGGCGATCCTCTCTATAGATTGCTGGCAAAACTCAATCACCATCGTTGGAATGGAGGTAACAGGGTTTGGCATTAACTTCATGCTCCCTCCATTTATGGTGCCAAAATCAGAATCATCCAAAATGCTTTATTTTACGAGCGAGTTCCACTGTAATAAAATGACTCTTGGGTTTACAACACACTTCGAAACAATGAAAAATAAGCTACCAAAAATGGATATCTTTATGATACATCCGGTTAAATGCCTTGTGATGTTTAAAACTCATCTCATCCCTCCTATTATATTACAGCTTTTTATCGATAAAACTTTCTAATTGCTTAATCACATCTTCATTTCTCCGGTAATAGGTCCACTGGCCAATTCTTTTCGTCTCTAAAAGACCACTTTTCTGTAACAATGATAAATATTGAGAGGTCGTCGACTGTCCCAGACCTACCTTTTCGCGTATATCCCCTACACAGACTCCTCCTGGAAAGTTATCCTTCTTATGGATATGAATTTGAGGTGGGAAATTCATTTCCGGTTGCTTTAGCATTTGTATAATTTTCAACCTGGTTACATTTGATAATGCTTTAAATATATCTATTAGATTTTCTTCATTAATTTTCTGTTGTTCTCCCATCGCTTCTAAAGTCTCCTCGTTTAGATATGAGATTATTTTTGTTTCTTCATATTTAATTGTGATTTAAACTAATGGCAATCCAATGTAATAAAATATAAAACATAAATTCTTCAAACTCCACCCCCCACTTCGTCGTTCTGTCTAACAATTGGAGGTGGGGTTTAACTCAGAAAGATTTCTACTTTTTAACTTTGATCTTCTGGCCAAACTATTTTTGAAGCTCAAATAGTTCTGATAAAATTTCATAGGATCTGATACGTGATTTTTGATCATATACTTCTGCTTGTACTAGTACTTCATCAGCAGATGTACGACGAATTAAATCTTCAAATCCTTTTTCAACTGTTTGTCTATCTCCAATAATTGCTTCGGATAGTTGGGATTCTACAGACGCCCTCTCAATACTACTCCATCCTAGATTCCACAGTTTATCCATACTCACTGGAGGTTGAAGTGGCCTCGGTGTACCGCGTGCTTCGAATAAATACTTTTGGTATAAAGAAGATGATAATTCGGAAGCTTCCTCCATCGTTTCTGCTACAAATGCACTTACTGCCACTACACAATAAGGCTTTTCTAAAGTATCTGAAGGTTGAAAGCTATCCCTGTATGTTTTCAAGGCCAGCTCCAAGTTATCTGGTGCAAAGTGACTCGCAAATGAGAATGGTAATCCTAATTGTCCTGCCAGTTCCGCGCTATAAGTCCCTGAACCATGTAACCAGATTGGAACTTTCGTATTCTCACCAGGTATAGCATGAAACTCAAACATGCCATCCTGAGTAATCGTTCCAGAACCATGTAAGTAGCTATACAGTTCTTTAACTTTATCTACATACTGAGGGCCGTTTGCTGTCTGAGGATTCAACACATGAGCAGTGTTCCGATCCGTTCCAGGCGCACGTCCTAATCCTAAATCAATTCTATCGGGAAAATAGGATGCTAATACCCCAAATTGTTCCGCAACAGATAAAGGAGAGTAATGAGACAATAAAGTTGCTGCTGACCCAACTCGGATGGAGTTCGTAACAGAGGCAACTCGTCCGATAACAAGTGATGATGCAGAGCTCGCCATTCCAGCCCAATTATGATGTTCTGTTAGCCAATACCTTTTATATCCGAACCTCTCAACATTCTTTGCTAAATCTAATGTGCTTTCCAAAGCTTCTTTTGCTGATCCTCCTTCTATAATCGATGACGGATCTAAAACAGATAGAGAAATATTTTTCAAGATTAATTCCTTCTTTCATTTATAGTACCCTACTTGGATTTGCTTCATATGATAAAAATAAAACTAAATTTCAAATAATTCTCCTTCTGTATAGGTGAATTTTTCAAGCTTCCATACACCTTCTTCCAGGCGTAGTGAACAATTATAAGTTGCACCATAAATATTCCTGTCTAGCGTTTCTTTTGATACATTGTACGGAACCAAACGATACACTTGCATTGTAGCCTTATCGCCAGTTACTTCAATCCGATAATCACCAACTACGTGATGAAGATTCACACGCCCGGTTCGAAACGTCTGAAGTGTCGTCATAAATTCCCTACGCCCAGTTACTTCACCAAATGGTACGACATCTGTATAGATATCATCGGTAAGAATATCTTTCAACAGGCTAATATCCCACCGATCAACGGCCCAAGTATAGCGAGTAAACACATCTAAAATCTGAACTTCATTAGAATAATTCTCTTCAGGATGAGGGATAACATGCCACGGTGCATCAAGGCCACTAATAATAGTAGGTAATTTCACAAATGGATCCCAACCTAGTGTAGTTCTTGGTTCTTCCCATTCCCTTATCCTTAGATGGTTTCCGACTTTCCAGTCTAATTCAAAACGTATAGTTGCGATTTTCCAGCCTTCACCCGTATGCTCAAACGCATTAGCATAATGACCACTGAACCAACTTGGGTCTAATCTTTCTCCAAGATCATCTGCAAATATTCCTGTTAGATATGCACTTTGCTGACCCGTTCCTGCTGCTACCGCAATATACTCATTCGTTATATAATGGCGAGTGATATCAGCAATGACCAACGAACTGGATAATCCTTCAATAATTGCATCTCGACCTTCGAAATTACCGTGATTACTAAGACTTACTTTTGCATCCTTTAAAAATAAATGTTTTATTGACGAAAGGTCACCAGATTCATACGCTTTTGCAAACTGAGAAAAGACCTCACCAATTTCTTTACGATTTGATTTTCCCTTGTTTTGATTATCCGTACTCATTATTCATTCACTCCTAGAATTTTATCCCAAATTAACTAGCAGAAAACCCCCACTGAATGTTAGTTTCACTTTATTAATTTTGATTTATAAACTCGCTAATAATTTCATATGATTTTAGGCGATCCTCATGATTAAAGATATAAGATGTCAGCATTATTTCATCTATTTGAGCATTGTCAATAAATTTTTTGAGTTGTCCCTTAACTGTTTGAGGGCTACCTACAATACTTCCACTTATTGATTGATAGACAGCTTCTCTTTCACGTTCACTCCAAACAGTATTCATATCTCTTGCTGGTTGGATATGCACCGGATTCCCACGAACAAGTCCGAGAAAATGTTGTTCTGTTGAAGAGAACAAGAATTTCGCTTCTTCGTGGGTATCTGCTGCTGTTAGGTTCATTCCCATCATGACATATGGCTCCTTTAATATCTCTGAAGGTCTAAAATTCTCTCTGTATGCCTGAATAGCTGGGAATGTGTATGACGGAGAAAAGTGACCAGCAAATGAAAACGGAAGACCCAGCTGGGCTGCCAAACTTGCGCTGTAATCACTCGAACCTAATAACCATACAGGTATGTTAAGACCTTCACCCGGGTTAGCTTTTACCGGATTATTTGGAGCATATTTAGCTGGATTAAAATAGCCCAGCAATTCATTCACTTGTTCAGGAAACTCGGTGGTTCTGTCTCTTCTTACTGCCCTTGCCGTTAATTGATCCGTACCTGGTGCACGACCCAATCCTAAATCAATACGATTAGGATATAAGGATTCTAAAGTACCGAATTGCTCTGCGATTACTAATGGGGCATGGTTAGGTAACATAATTCCACCAGAACCAAGTCTAATTTTTGATGTTCGAGCCGCTATGTGGCTTAAGATAACCGATGTAGCCGAACTTGCGATTGGTTTCATATTATGATGTTCTGCTACCCAATAACGATTATATCCCCAGCTTTCCGCATGCTGTGCCAAGTCAAGCGTATTCCGAAAAGAATCGGCTGGTGTACTTCCTTCACTGACTGTAGCCAAGTCAAGTATGGATATTGGAATAGAACCTAGTTGTTTTTTTGTTGCATTATTTTCTTTTGACATTATTTTGTCCTCCTTATTAAATTAACAAATAGCTAGTGATAAATTTTTAGTATTATATACTAGCATTCATATACTGGGATTTTACTCCCCTAAATCTGTGCTGATTTCTAAGTTTATATGGCACCCTACATCTTGTTACATATGGAGAATATTTTTCGTAGTCAACATTTCTAAATTCAGTAAATAAATGAATAGGTCATACTATTAATCTATATATCTCAATATACCGATATTATGTGTTAAATTAAAGTAATATGCTCAGCACATTTCACTTTAATCTTAAATTCCCTTC
Organism: Oceanobacillus sp. CF4.6; assembly: GCF_051262635.1. NCBI lineage: Bacteria > Bacillati > Bacillota > Bacilli > Caryophanales > Bacillaceae > Oceanobacillus > Oceanobacillus sp. CF4.6. The sequence goes on from NZ_JBIMEX010000020.1 coordinate 13,597, forward strand.
ATAAGGTGATACTGGAGATAATAAAAATATACAGAAACAGATTGATTATTTAACCTCTGAAACAAAAAAATAAAAGACAGATGAATCCCCACAATAGATAGAAAAATACTTCCTATTCATGCATTTTTGCTAAGCATTTCTCGAGATGATTTTACCTAATGCGACAGTAAAGAGGAATATTTTTTCATTCCCCCTATTCAACTAACCTGCCACTATTACAAAAAATGGTGCTTCTCCTTCCTTGTGGATCGCACCATTTAACTTAATAAAAACATTCTCGTATTCTTGGAACCAACTCTTTTATTAATACCTTATTTAACGATTGGTAACCAACCTGGTATAGCTTGTACATATTCCCACATCGCGTCAGGTAACGCTACATCTTCTTTGTCTTCCGGACGAATCTCTGTACGAATTGTATTTTCTTTTCCTGTTTTCACCTTGTTAATCCAATCAGGCTCTACAAGAAGCCCTCTTCCAATTGCTAATAGTGGAATGTTAAGTTTTTCCATTGCTCCTATTGCATCGTCTGGTGTGACAACCTGCCCAACTCCAATAATTGGAATTTCATCTCCAATTTTTTCATTAATAATATTAATAGTCGGTGTATCATTTTCCTTATTACGAATCGAACCCCGCATCACATCACCAACTGAAACATGAATATAATCAAGCCCTTGCTCTTTTAATTTCATTAATAGAGCTAGTGTGTCGTCAAGCGTGATTCCTGGCTCCTCTATTTCCTCAGGAGAAATACGGTAACCCAAAATAAATGGCTTGTCAGCATGTTTTTCGATTGCTGATTTTACAGAATCAACAACAGCAAGTGGGAAATTCATTCGTTTTTCCAGCGTTCCACCCCAGTGATCATCTCTACGATTAGAATGCGGAGAGAAAAATTGTTGAATTAAGTACGTATTTGCTCCGTGAATTTCCACCCCATCAAAACCTGCTTGAATCGCTCTTCTCGTTGCCTCACCAAAAGCCTTAATGATGTCGCGGATTTCTTCATCTTGTAATGCTCTCGGGGTCTCTGCACCCTCACGCGGAGCCGCGACTGCACTGGCACTAACAGGTTGAAGCCCTCTTAGCCAGCTTGAAGGAGCCATGCGACCCACATGGAAAATTTGTAAGATAGCCTTTGTACCTGTACTTTGGATTGTTTTCGCTAGTTTTGTAAGACTTTCAATATGCTTATCTGATGCAGCACTCAACGAGCCTGCAAATTTACCATTTTCTCTTACTTGTGCACAAGAAGTAATTACTGCACCAAGACCAGTTGTTCTACGTTTGTAGTAGATATGTTCATCTGTCGTAACCATCCCATTTTCAAAAGCTGAATCAGTCGTCATAGGTGACATGATAATACGATTATCAATTGTTGCACCTGATGCAAAAGTAAATGGTTCAAATAACTTATCATATTTATTGTTCATTTTTTATATCCTCCAATATTTATATTGTTTTCGCGTATATCTGTATATCAAAATAAACAAATATATATAAGTGAATTTTTCTTGTTTCAATTAAAAATCCAATGTTGTATTACGAGTAGCCTTCTTAGAATAGAGCCATTCATAAGTTTATCCCTATAAAAACAGATTATACTACCAAATACTATAACCACATCAACTGCTAAAGGTTGTCCAGTAATTGCACTAGCAGCGTCAGATGCCAAGAAAGCTATTGCATTACCAACTTCTTTAGCGTCTAGTAATTACTTGTACCTAAAACCCGGAGAATTTGCTTGTCCTTCATAATAGGTGTCATCTTTCATACTCGAAATGGATGAGAGTCTGACGATTCATCTTCAAGATATTCTAGAATCTCATCTACCTACCATATTTGGAAATGTTCAATTTTATCTACGTACTCTGCTAAATCTATCGTTAGTGGAAAGGTTGATTCAGCAGAGATTCCTTCTAAAAGCTGTGTTTGGTCAAGAACACTTACCCTCAGAATCATCTACCTCCTTATCCTTATATCGGGATATACCGATATTGCAATAATGGCAGGCTCTATATAAATATGCAAGCAAGACGTACTAGAGGGATATATTGAGATGGTTAAAGGAACCTAAAAAAAATTTTCCTGTACAACAATCACATTTACCAAAGGAGGTTAAGGGTGGTGTTTGTGTAGGTGATATACAAGAAAAAGTCAATCTTTCTCAGTCCACCCTATCTCAGTATTTATCAATGATGTAAAAAGTTGGTTTATTAGAATCTGAATGTACGAGGACACGAACTTGAGTACATTATAAAATCACTATTGCACATTCCACTAAAAACCCAGCTACCCCTTTCACATGAGGATTGCTGGGTTTATTATTACATTCAATCAATAGAGCTACTTAATTGGTTTTAGTAAAAAAGAGACTACTCACTGTTCAGCAATCGCACCCGTTTGTTCAATAAAGATTAGATAACAATATCATATTCCATTCTTTTAGCCGTTGTTTGAGCTACTTCAGGACCCAATATTCGTTTAACGATATGAAAAGACATATTTATACCTGCTGAAATACCGCCTGATGTAACTATGTTTCCTTCATCAACAAATTTAACTTCCCTTTGAACTGTGACTTCTGGAAATTCTGTTTCTAATCTTTCAAGACTTGCCCAATGAGTTGTTGCCATTTTACCTTTAAGTAAGCCCGCCTTCGCTAACAACAAAGCACCAGTACATACAGATGTCATCAGTTGAACATTTTTCATTTCATTTCTTATCCACGTTATTACATTATCGTTATGTATTTCTCTTTCCCTTGCACCTAATCCACCAGGAATAATTAAAATATCAAATCTTGGCATATTGTCAAAGCTATAATCGGGTTGTACTTTTAAACCATTACGGGCAACGATTAGATTACCTTTTTCTGATATAGTTTTAACAACAAATGGCTTGTCACCATTTTCTAATGCGGTGACTGAAAAAACTTCAAATGGTCCAGCAAAATCTAAAACTTCAACATCATCAAATAGAAAAATTCCTGCTTTCCATTGGTTAGCATTCATTTATATTCCCCTTTATCAACAATAAATTTACTTAATATGAAAAACTTTAGAAATCCTTCTTGAACAATACTGCCCCGAACATGGAAGATCTTATTGAAGAAAGGCACCAGATTTGTTTAAGTACACCTCTTCACAAACTCATTTTAAAAAATCGCGATAGCACTAAAGGTTTATAATTCTATTTTGTCCTTTCATTTACAATTTGACATATCGATAAAAATCGATATAATATGACTTATGGAACCTATTGATGTATTTAAAATGCTATCTAACGAAACTCGGCTTAACATCTTACAGTGGTTAAAAGAACCAGAGAAGCACTTCCCTAAACAAGGCGCTCACCTACCAAAGGAGGTTAGTTATAAAGGCGGGGTATGTGTTGGGGACATACAAGAAAAAGCAAAATCTTCTCAATCTACGGTATCTCACTACTTAAATATGATGCAGAAAGCAGGTTTGCTCGAATCTGTTCGTTATGGTCAGTGGACCTATTATAGAAGAAATGAGGAAGCCATTCGTCAATTTACTGAATATTTTATAACGGAAATCTAGGTTATTCCGATTTTCGTTTTTTTCTATTATATCGATAATTCTAGATATTTAGATATAGGAGGAGTTAAATCATGCATTATATTTCATATATATTTGCTTTATTTGCAGGAATAGCCCTTAGTTTTGAAGGAGCTATTTATGGTGAACTAGGTAAAACAATAGGTGAGCTTGAAACCAGTTTTTATAATTTTTTTGTGGGTGCGATTATTCTTGGGATACTATGGTTATTTTTTGGTAAAGGCAAGATTTCACATGCGGTTGAAGCTCCAAAATGGACACTCCTTGGAGGTGCATTAGGAGTTGTTTATTTAACAGCTATTGTAATTAGTGTTCCATTTGTTGGTGTTGGTATAACTATGGTTTCTGTAATTATTGGGCAATTAATAATGAGTATGGTTATTGAGCATTTTGGTTGGCTCGGAAGTAAGAAAGCCAAAATCAATAAAGAAAAAATATTTGCTGTTATTTCAATGGTAATAGCGCTTATTTTAGTTAACTAGGAGGTATAAGATGGGTATATTTATGATTTTATTCACTTTGCTGGGTGGTATCACATTAAGCGCACAATCAGCTATTAATGGTACATTTAGCCGTAAGGCAGGAACAATTGAAACTACATTTTTAACCTTTATAACTGGCTCTATGTTTTTAGCAATCATTATTCTCTTCTTTGGTCAAGGTGATATATTTGCTATCTTCAACGTACCAATTTGGCAATTAAGTGCGGTATTTTTAGGAGTGCTATTTTTACTTTTTAACGTCTTTGCAGTTCCAATAATTGGAGTTATAGCAACTAGTATTACTGTTATTATCGGTCAACTAGTTAGTGGAGTCGTAATCGACCATTTTGGTTGGTTTAATAGCATGATTATCCCTCTTGATATAAGGCGTTGGTTTGCTTTGCTTTTTATGATTATTGCTCTTTATTATATTTATAAAGGAAATAAACGTTCAAACGAAGAAGCAAATGCACAATAATTAACTAAAAATTGTTCCAACCATTACTAACGTTGGAGCACTTTTTAGTTTTATCTTCAGCTAACCTGCCCCTATGTATAAATTCGACAAAAAAAGTGCTTCTCCTTCTTTGTGGATTGCACCAATTATTAAAAAATCGTCGCCACCTAATGTAGTAAAGCACCAGTTTGTTTTATATATTAAATACCATCTTCCTCCACTTCTTTCTCAATATCAAAATTCATTTTTCCATCACGATATTTCACATACATGTCATCTTTTTCACCAATCAATAATTTCCCATTATAAATATCTGCAACTTCATTCCATTCAAATTCCTGCCCATTCAATTCTACTTGAAGTTTTATATGATGCCAAAATGTGTGTCCGTCTGAATATTCAACTTGGCAATTTCAAAGTCTTTTAATTTATAATTTTGTTCTTTCAATACTTCAGTTTTCTTTAAATATAATTCTTTTGCTTTATCATTAGATATTGTTGTCCCTTCGGATAACTTACTATCGTCAGTTTTAGTATCATAATCAAATAGATGTAATTGTTCAAACGCTTTTTCATAATCTTCATCTATAATAGCTTGATAATAATCCTTAATAATACCTTCTGCATTTTGTTCTTTAATTTGTTTTTCAATGAAACTACATCCTGTCAACATAAAAACTAATGTAAAAATCAACATAATGAGAAGTGGTTTCTTCAATGATATCCCCCTAAATTTTATCAAAGTCCTTCTTGTACTAACCTGCCAAATAGCACAATAAAAGGCGACTGCTCTTATTGTGTTATTGCACCAATTTGTTTAAGTATAGTTCCTCACAATACCTCTTTGTATTGAACAGCATATGGTATGAGCAAAAAGCCAATAATGCCTATAAGAATTGCTATACCTTCCATCACAAAGATGTTATCGAAAGGAGAAAGAAAATAACCAAATATCCATATTGGCAAAATATACCCGCACTACCAGTCATTCATACATTTCCGCCACTACGGCATGTTATGGACTTACACCCATCAGAGAAAAACGCTGCCAAGCGCATAAAAGAAGAGCAATCTTCAATAGATTGCTCTTCTTTTCTACTTCTTTTTCTTATCTATAAATCATACCACCATCAACTAAGATTGTTTGACCAGTGACATAATCTGAATCCTTTGATGATAAGAATGAAACAATATTCGCAACATCTTCAGGCACTTCTGTTCGACCTAAAGCGATTTTATCATTGTATGATTCAAATACTTCACCAGGTTTTGTGCCAAATTTCTTACTGTATTCTGAATCTAGGCGTTTCCACATACCTGTTCCTGCGACACCAGGACTGTATGCATTTACGGTAATTTGATCTTTAGCTAATTCTTTAGCTGCTGTTTGAGTTAAACCACGTACCGCGAATTTAGACGCACTGTAAGGCGCTAACATTTCAAAACCTTCATGGCCTGCGATACTTGCAGCATTTATAATTTTACCACCGTTACCTTGTTTTTGCATTTGCTTAGCAGCTGCTTGGATACCAAATAAAGTACCTTTCACATTAATGTTAAATACAGCATCTAGTTTATTAGGATCAAGATCTGTGATTGACGCGAATTGTCCTTCAATACCTGCATTATTGACAAATACATTAACTGAACCAAATGTGTCTACTGCAAATTGAACTAATGCTTCTTGATCTTCTGCTTTTGATACGTCCCCTGCTTTAGCAGCAACTTCAAAACCTCTATTCTTAAATTCTGTTAGGGTTTCGTTTAACACTTCTTCATTAATATCCGTTAATACAATATTAAAACCATCATTTGCAAGTCTTTCTGCAATTCCTTTACCTAATCCTTGAGCAGAACCTGTAATTACCGCAACTTTTTTATTTGTCATTTTGTATTCCTCCTGTGAATTTTTTATTTATCAATATATATTTAATTCATATATATCCAATTAAATATTGTTGGTTTAATTACGTTATAACAATTAAAATATTATTATAAATTTATATGCCTTAAGTATATTTGGACATATTACTTGTTACACTAGCCTGCCCCGCTGACCATCTCTTATGATTTAATTCTATTATTTTCTTAATGGTTGTAATGCAGAACTCCATGCGATTACTTGATCTAGCATTCCGTTTGCATTATCTTTGTGGAAATCAGCAGGCTTGAATACTGAGAAATTTTCGAAGTCAGCCATTAATGAAAATGTAAGAGCTGTACGAACGTCTGCTACTTGTAATTCTCCTAGGATTAGACGAAGGTTTTCGTGTGCACGCGTTCCGCCTAAGCTACCGTATCCAACGAATCCAGCTGCTTTGTTATTTACTTCTGGGTTCAAGTAGTCAAGAGCATTCTTCAATGCGCCACCTACTGCATGGTTATATTCAGGTGCTACGATTACATAGCCATCGAAAGATGCGATTTTTTCAGACCATGCTTTGATTGCTGCATTTGCTTCTTCTTGATCTGCTTCAGCAACTACTGCCCCTAAAAATGGCAATTTATATTCAGCTAAATCAACGAGCTCATATTCTACAGCTTCATCATTGCGCTTCGTTGCAAAGTCGTATGTCCATTGTGCTACTTGTTCTCCATTACGTTCTTGTCTTACACTACCTAAAATAATACCGATTTTCAACATTAAAAATTCCCCCTGTTATCTATGACAATGTTATTGTTTTTTTAAATGATGCAACTTATTTCATTCTTTTTTATTACAAACTTACGATTTGTAAGTATTCGATGTTGTTTCTACGGACTTTCTAGCAAAAAAATATTATTCCAACCAAATAGTTGAGTTCCAAAGGGCAAAACTCCGTAATTTATATTAAACATACTTTCAAATTTCAAATCAATGGATTATAAGTTAGCAGTTGTAATTTCGTTTACTGCTAAAATTGCATCTGCAATTTGTTCTGGCGTAAGTTCTGGATTCATGTTATGCGATGTTTCGCCTACTACAGTTGCTAATTCACCAATTTTAAGTAAGTCTTCATAAGTAGCATCTTCTAAATGGAGATCTTTCAGTGTTGTTGGTAATTCAATTTCCTTGAAGAAATTAGCATAACGTAAAATTTCAGTTTCTGAGTATCCTTCAAGTACTAATTGAGTTAAGACACCATACGCTACCTTTTGACCATGAGTTAGACGATGAACTTCACCTTCTAATGCAGTAAATCCATTATGAACCGCATGAGCTGCAGCTACTCCACCATTTTCAAATCCTAATCCAGACAATAGTGTATTTGCTTCAATAATTGCTTCAACTTGTGGAGTAACTAATCCTTGTTTAGCTGCTCTATATGCTGCAATTCCTTGATCGAATAAAACTTCTTCTGCTTTTTCAGCAATAGCTTGTGCAGCAAGGGTTGCTTTCCCACCAGCCATTGTATCTGAATTTCGTTTTTGTGAAGCTCTTGCCTCAACAAGTGTTGCCATTGCATCTCCCATACCTGAAGCTAGAAGAAAGATTGGTGCACCTACAACTACTTTTGAATCAATTAAAACCAAATCTGGATTCTTATTATAGAATTTGTAACCCTCAAACACACCATCATCTGAATAAACTACTGAAAGTGAACTTGTTGGTGCATCCGTAGATGCAGTTGTTGGTGCAACAACAACTGGAATACCTAGTGCATCCCCAACTGCTTTTGCAGTATCGATTGTTTTTCCGCCACCTAGCCCGATTACTACGTCAGCATTTTTGTCTTTTCCTACTTTAGTAAGACGATCCATTTCTGTAGTCGATGATTCACCAGTAAACTCTTCATAAAAATAAGATGTACTTGATGCTTCAAAGCTTTCTTCTACTGTACTTCCCGTAATTCCCCAAACGATACTATCAGATAAAACGAGTGGTGCTTTCCCGATTTTCGCAACTTCTTCCCCGATTTGATTAAGAACCCCTGCACCTTGAATATATTTTTTCGGTGAAATAAACACTTTCTTTTGCATTGTTAATTGCCCCTTTCTTATGATAAAACTGTCTCTTACCTCAAATAGTAATATAGTAGTTTTGTGCTTTGAATTACTGTCATATAAAATAATCCTATCTCATTTTTAGTTTTCCTCTTCTACTTTTACCTTATCATTCAGCAATTCTTACGATTGGTTTAAGTGTTACACCAGTTTTTGATTCTTCAAAAGCCTTGTTGATATCTTTAAAGTCGTAAAATTTTACTAATTTGTCAAATGGAAATTTGCCTTCCTTATAATACTGAATTAGTTTTGGAATGTGTAATTGAGGAACGGAGTCTCCTTGAACTGTACCCATAACTTTTTTACCTTCCATCAATAAATCATTCGTAAAGTTTAATGTAACATCTCCACCCATACCTACGATAGCAACTGTACCCGAAACGCGTAATGCATGAACAGATTGGATAATGACTGGAGTTGCACCAGTTGTTTCAACTGCATAATGAACTCCGCCATCTGTAATTTTCTTGATTTCTTCTACAACATCCACTTCTTTACCATTTAATACATGAGTTGCACCAAGTTCCATTGCAAGATCTAACCGGTTTTGATGGAGATCGACTACAATAATATGTTTTAAGCCCATAATTTTAGCTGCCATTACTGCACTTAAACCAACTGCACCTCCACCATAAATAGCAATAGAAGTACCCGGTTCAGGACGTAAACTATTCATTACAGTACCACTACCTGTTTGGACCCCACATCCTAATGGACCTAATAGTGCTAAATCAACATCTTTATCTACTTTTACCACATTGTTTTTGTTTGCAACTGAATAAGTTGCAAATGACGATTGACCAAAGAAAGTAGAAAGTGAGTGATCATGTTGATGAATATGGTTAGAACCATCTTTTGATTTACCGCCAAAGTTAAGTTCAACCGTTCTTTCACATAAATTCTGATGACCAGACAGACATTGTGAACATTCACCACAATAAGCATAGGAAAGAACAACGTGATCTCCAGGTTGTACATTGGTAACGCTAGAACCAACTTTTTCTACGACTCCAGCTCCTTCATGACCTAGTACAGATGGAAATGGAGCCCCTCTTCCTTTAATTGATTCTGCATCGGTATGACAAACACCTGTAGCTACTATTTTAATTAAAACTTCGTCAGAACCAGGTTCAGTTAATTCCACTTCTTCAATTTTTAAATCTTCATCTACATTATGTGCTACTGCTGCTTGAATTTTCATAATTACCTCCAGATTTTTATAATTAAATCATATATATTGAATTAAATATATATGATTTAATTATATTTTAATACTAAAAAATTTTAATTTCAATTATTATGCTTCATGTGTATTACTTGAAATTATGTTACCCAAGCAAATGATAATTTATTAAAATATCATCTTCGACTAAAGTTTAAAGTAAATTGCATCACAATCAAGTTGTTTAGCGTAAGTTTTCTACTTTTCTTCGTAAATAGCTGCTTGGTTGATTATTTTCACTTTTATTCTTTAATAAATTCCTTTGTACTTCTTACTGTATCAATTGGACGAACCATCTTTTCTATTTCTGAACGTTTAGGCTCTAAGAATGGAGGTAAAGATAATTTTTCCCCAAGCGTATCATAAGGCTCATCTCCCATAAATCCTGGACCATCTGTAGCAAATTCAAATAAAATACCAGGTGCAACACGGGAATATAAGGATTCAAAGAAGAAACGGTCAACATAGCCTGATGTAGGTAAACCAAAATTATCCATGCGGTCAATCCATTCCTTTAATACAGTTGTATCTTCAACTCGGAACGCTGCATGATGCACGGTACCATATCCTTGTTGTCCTTGTGGTAAAACGGTATTATGCTCTACGATTACTTGTGCACCGTTACCACCTTCCCCTACTTCAAATAAGTGAAGGGAAGCCTTTTTTGCAATTTCACGGAACAGCATCACTTTTTCTAATACTTCTTTAAAATAATCAAACTGCGCAATACGTACATGTATTGGACCAAGACCTGTAATCGCAAATTCAAGTGGCACAGGGCCTTTTTGCCAAGGGGTTCCTGAAGCTATCCCTTCATTGAATTCATCGGAAATAAGCATGTATTGCTGATCGTCAAAGTCGACGAAAGATAATACTTTTTTACCAAATAAATCGGTAATGCCTTCATGCTTCACATCATATTTATCAAAACGTTTTACCCAATACTTCAATGCGTCATCTGTCGGTACACGGAAGGCTGTTTTATAAATTTCATTTGTGCCGTGTGTACCTTTCGGGATACCTGGAAAGTCAAAGAACGTCATGTCTGTACCCGCACTACCTTTATCATCGGCAAAGAATAAATGATACGTTTGAATATCATCTTGATTGACTGTTTTTTTAACTAAGCGCATACCTAATACATAGGTGAAAAATTCATAGTTCTTTTCTGCACTACTTGTAATAGCTGTTACGTGGTGCATTCCTTTTAGTTGGTTCATTTTATTTTCCTCCTAGAAATTTCAAATTTAATAGCAAGATTGGTTAGATTAATCTGATACGGTTCGTTTGTTTATCAATACTCTTCAATAGGGTTTAGATTTTCTTCAATTTCTTTACGACGTTCTTCTAAAAATGGTGGTAAATCCAGCTTTTCGCCTAAACGTTCCACCTCTCCATCAATCGTAAAACCTGGTCCCTCGGTGGCAATTTCAAAAAGAATACCGTTCGATTCACGGAAGTATAAACTTTTAAAGTAGAAACGGTCGACAATTCCCGATGAATGAAATCCACGTTGCTTCACTTGTTCTTCCCAATAGAGTAACTCACTTTCATTTCGAACACGTATAGCTAAATGATGAATACTTCCTCGGCCTGGTCTTTCTATTGGACCGTCTAAATACCTTACAACGATTTCACCAAAAACCTCTCCTTTGATAGACTGAAAAATAGCTTCATGATCCGTTCGACTTATCTCTATATAGCCAAACATGTCTGTAAGGGTGCTCGCAAGTTTATCAATTCTTCGTACCGTCATTTCCACAGAACCCATTCCTTGAATTTGGTGTTCGAGAGGAACCTCGGATTTTCCCCATGTTTCCCAATGCCCTACTTTTACACCGTTAGAAACAAGCAATACCATCTGTAAACCTTCTGGATCTTCAAATTTTAAAGCTAGATGTTTAGCATAAGTTGTAATCTCCCCGTGTTGTACACCATATCCCTCAAAACGTGCTTTCCAGAATAATAGGCTTGCCTCTGACGGAACAAGTAATCCGATTCTCGTTATCGCATTGGTACCGCAATATGTGTTGCCTACTGCTGGAATTTCAAAAAATGATAATTCTGTACCTGGGCTACCTGTTTTATCTCCATAAAATAAGTGATACATCGACGGGTCATCTTGGTTCACCGTCATTTTCACACGACGTAAACCAAGCACATGTCGGTAAAAGTGATTATTTTGACTTGCATTTTTCGTAATCATCGAGATGTGGTGATGTCCTGGTATTGTAAACATATATCATTCCTCCTTCCTCAATTTACTAGTCAAGTGATAATAAAAAAATAATAACATCGAATTTACCACAAGTAAAAGGGGCATTTAATTTTCTAATTTATCTTCAGTATGTTTTTGTAACCTAGTCATTAGCATATATAGTGTTTTCTGCTCTTCCTCTGTCAGGCACCCATTGACAACAGACGTTTGGAAAGTAAGTTGGTGTTCAAAAACCTCCTGCATTTTATCTTCCCCTTTGGAAGTAAGGGTAATCCATTTGGTTTTCCAGTCTTGCTTACGATGTATATAACCCTCTTGTTCAAGACGAGAGAGCATGCGTGAAATTCCACCCTCCGACACCGTTACTTTTTCAGCCAGCTGACTTTGCGTAATCGGCTGATAAGTCGAAACCTGATTTAATACATCAAACTGCGCAGCCGTAATACCGAACTGTTTTAAGAATTCATTCGATAGTAAATTACTTTGATGTGTAAAACGAGCAATACGTAACCAGATTAGTGAACCAAGTGTATTTTTTCTCAATTGACTCATTTCCTTTCGTTACTATCACTTTACACCTCAACTGATTAAAATGCAATAAAAATATATTGAATTAAAGGCATTTTATGTCTCTCTAAATTTCATGAGGAACTATTCTTCTCCTTTAACTCGAGAGCATCAACTTGCATTGCTCTCTTTATTAGTTTTTGAATCCAAGTAATTATCTTTAAAATCAGCCGTATTTAATATTATATTAATATATTTTAAATAATAATTAATTAATAACTCTTGAATTCAATATAAATCATTTAATAAATTTCGTCAACTATTTTTAATTCAATATTATTTAACTTGCTATAATGTCTGTCCTTAATAACTCTTTTCTAATTTACAGGGAGATGGGAAAATTGTATAGAAACGGTCCCCCGGGTTGAACTGTATATATAGTTGTATTGATCACTAATGCCTGACCGGGAACAATATTTGGACTAAATAATCCATTTACACTGCGAATCATGTCAACTGAAATATTATACTTTTGATTAATGGTAAACAAAGAATCTTCAAAATTAACCGTCTAAACAAACAATATATTCCTCTATTTATCCATTTTAGAGAAGGGTGAGTGGTCCTGAATATATGAAAATAATAGTTGACTCCGAATAAATTCCATGCAATAATATAATTAATTAAATATATATTAATTATAAACATATGAATTAATACTAATAAATCATTAATATAAAAGATCTGAAAACTGATTTAAATTTATATATTACATTTTGAATCCGTGTTTTGGTTAGATGATTATTTAAAAGCAAACTGCTTAATCATCAGCTGATTGTTATCTCTTTCAGATGAATATTAGTAGGAAGGAATGAATGAATGAAATGGGAAAAACTTATAAATGTACCGATAGTGACTTATCTTTAAAATTATTCGTTGTTTTATCCCGAGCTATCGAGTCTATTGATAAAAAGTTATCTGACAGTATCAAAGGTTATGGTATGAATCTGACAGAGTTTGGGGTTCTGGAGCTCTTATATCATAAAGGGGATCAGCCAATACAGAAAATCGGTGAAAAAGTTTTGATTGCTTCCAGTAGTATCACCTATGTGGTTGACAAATTGGAGAAGAAAAAGTATGTCAAACGAGTTGCTTGTCCAACGGATCGTCGAATCACCTTTGCTGCAATTACAGATGAGGGAAAAGAATTAATGGATGAGGTTTTTCCAAAACATCAAGCCATAATGACTGAATTGATGAGTGTTTTAGAAATGGAAGAAAAGGAAATTATGGTTAACCAATTAAAAAAAATGGGACTATTTGCTAAAAGTTACATGGTTGAATGATACTGTATCAAAAGTTTATTTTGATACAGTAATTTTTTGAAAGAAAAAAGTGATGGGGTTTAAATTATTATTTCATCTAATTAATATATATCATAAGAGTTTGATTATTTTTTTGGGTAATATCTCTAATTAGTAATAAACAAATTAAGGATATATTTTTACTAGCTCCACTATAGTCAAAAGACCGTGGTTAATCGATAAGGAGAAAACAAAATGAAGGAAATCGAACAGAAATTAACAGGTAAAATAAAACGCCTTACGAATAAAACATTTAAATTTGATGAACGAATCAAAGAAGGTTGGTTCTCAGCAGTATATTTCTTGAAAACGAAAGAGATTGCCGAAAAGAAAATGCCCGATAATTATGTTACCATCCAATTTTTCCAACGAGAGAATGCAGTATTATGTGGAACGGATGAAGTCATCGCTTTGCTGCATACATTTGCGGATAATCCAGAAAAACTCGAAATTAAATCATTGAAAGATGGAGATAAAGTTAGTCCTTTCGAGACCGTACTGACGGTTTCAGGAGCTTATCAGGATTTCGGCTATTTGGAAGGTATCATGGATGGTATTCTGGCACGAAGAACATCCGTTGCCACAAATGTATACAACGTGGTAAAAGCTGCACGAACCTCCGGGGAGCAAAAACCGGTTATTTTCATGGGAGATCGTGATGATCATTATACAACCCAGGCTGGAGACGGCTATGCTGCATTTATCGGTGGCTCCACTGCACAGGCTACTCATGCAATGAATGAGTGGTGGGGGAAAGAAGGAATGGGGACAATGCCCCACGCGCTGATTCAAATGTTTCATGGAGACATCGTTGCAGCTACAAAAGCCTATCATGAGATGTATCCTGAAGATGAATTGGCAGCACTTGTTGATTATAATAATGATGTCATTGCGGACTCGTTGAAAGTAGCAAGAGAATTCGGTGATAAGCTTAAGTCTGTTCGCCTTGACACTTCACGCATGCTCGTAGATAAGTATTTCCTGAGAAACCATCATTTGATGGGAACGTTTGATCCGCGTGGAGTTAATCCAGAATTGCTATTTGCATTAAGAGAAGCACTTGATAAAGAAGGTTTTGGTCATGTTGAGATTGTGGTTACAGGTGGATTTACGGAAGATCGGATTACTGAATTTGAAAAAGCAGGTGCACCTGTCGACATCTATGGAGTAGGACGAAGCCTATTGCGCCTCAATATCGGATTCACGGGGGATCTTGTCCTATTGAATGGAAAAACAGAAGCAAAAGAAGGGCGCCGATTCCGACCAAATCCATTACTAGAGAAGGTTGTATATACGGTTTCAGCTGATTCAGTGTTGGGATGAATAATATTTTTTGGCATAATGTTTAGGTAGAGATGAGAAAACTATTCGTCCATTTGAAACGTGGTTTAGAACGGATTTTTATTTTATATAATGTTAGGAGAAAATAAATTATGCGTTACATGGCATATCTACTTGCTTTACTTGGAGGGATAGCACTTAGTTTTCAAGGTGCGATATACGGTGAACTTGGTAAAACAATAGGACAACTTGAAACCAGTTTTTATAATTTCTTTGTTGGGGTAATCCTGCTAGGAATATTATGGTTATTTTTTGGTAAAGGCAAGCTATCACAGGTAGCTGAAGTACCAAAATGGTCACTCCTAGGAGGTGCTTTGGGGGTTGTTTATTTAACAACGATTGTAATTAGTATTCCATTTTTGGGTGTTGGTATCACGATGGTTGCTGTAATTATTGGTCAATTAATCATGAGTATGGTTATCGAGCATTTTGGTTGGCTCAGAAGTAGGAAAGCCAGGATAAACAAGGAAAAAGTACTTGCTATTATTTCCATGCTCATCGCCCTTATTTTAATTAACTAGGAGGAGAAACATGGGGATATTTATCATGTTATTCACTGTTTTTGGTGGTATCACTTTAAGCACCCAATCAGCAGTAAATGGTGCACTTGGTCGTAGAATAGGAACAATTGAAACTGCATTTGTATCCTTTATCACAGGAGCGAGTATTCTAGCAATCGTTATTCTCTTCTTTGGGCAGGGGAATATATTCGCAATCTTTGAAGTCCCTAAGTGGCAGTTAAGCGCTGTTTTTTTTGGTGTATTATATGTACTTTTTAACGTGATGGCAGTTCCCAGAATCGGTGTAATTGCGACAAGTATTATCGTTATTAGCGGACAATTTATTACGGGATTAGTCATTGATCATTTTGGTTGGTTCAATAGTTTGGTGATCCCTCTTGATCCGAAGCGCTGGGTTGCTTTGCTATTTATGTTAATTGCTCTTTATTTTATGTATAAAGGAAATAAACGCTCTAATGAAGAAGTAAATGTAAACACAAATATCTAATAAAAAGTGTGCTTGTCCTTCTTTATGAATTCCACCATATAGTTGAAGATAGATAAAAGAGAGTATTGGAACAACATAATTAAATATAAGGTTCTTCTTCATTTGATAACTCTAAATTAAACGGTATTAATGCAATTATTATCGTGGATAAAATGACAATAAAAATCAATGCAGTGCCTATCGATAAATCCAACCAGACGTTAAGCGGCAATATCAGTAGTGGAATAAGCGCAAATAAGCCAGATTTTTTTCTGGATGATGCTGACTCATATTGTCTTTTTCCGCAATACGTACATTTTAATCTGAATATAGTTCTGATTGTTTGCCCCCACGTCCATTTTTTCCCGCAACTTTGACAGGTCGGCATTTAAAGGTCACCTCCTGTTATATAGTGCTACCCCTCTTTAATTTAAATTCAACAAAAAGATTAATTTTCCTTCTTTGAGGATCGCATCATATAGTTCAATTAAAGAGATGCTTTTATTAGCTGGTTTAGTTTAATTTGGACATTTATCACTATACAAAAAAAAGGATGCATAGTAACATGGACCAAGGTTTATAGGTCAAAATTGGTAAATCCAATATAAAAATATATAAGGAGATAATTATGGCATTTGCTACTTTATTTAAAATTGAATTGAGAAAAATATTTAAAATGATTACGGTTAACTCTTTAATACCTTTTTTGGGATTTTTCCTTAGTTCACTTATTCTAATTCATTCATGGGATATGTTTCCTATTCTTATACTTTTTCTTATGTGGTTAGTTCCAATATCTAATGCTTTTGTTTTCATTCTTTTACCAATTTCTAAATCAAAGGAGGTTTGGATTAAACCTTCAACAAACATTTCACAAGTTTTCCTTTCTCGATTTTTCGCAATTCTATTGAACTTTATTCTATTACTTGTAATAACAATATTGTTAATTAATTTATTTATTTTTATTTATCCGAATGCTCAAGAGACTATACTTAACGGCTTAGGAAAGTCTCTCGATACATTCTGGTTACAATTTATAATGATTGCATTAATGCTTATTGTGGCTACTATTATCATGTTGACTTCCGCAGCTTATGGGGCAATTAAAGAATGGGGTCCACATAAGAAAAGAATTTATTTTTTATTATTATTTATACCTATTGAGTTGCTATTGCTAATCTTGTCATCGCAGGACTTCTTATTTTATGTATTTGTTATACCATTCCACGTAATCGCAATCGTAATATTGGTATTAGTAGGAGCTATTTTATTAAGAAGAAAAAATAGTTAATCATTTAGCAAAAGAAAATGAAATTGGTAGTTTTAAAGTACCAGTTTGTTGAAGAAAGAAGAATAGAAAAACAGGTTCAATTCTGCGGTGGGATATATTCTCCTGTTTCTGCATTAAATCCCACTTCTTTCATTTTTGTCTGTTCACTATTCCAACCTATCACTAATATTAGGTTAATATTTTTCTTTGTATTTTTTATAAGCATAAAATTATAACCTTTAGCCCAATCCTTACCTGGATAAATATTTCTTATTTTCAATGCTTTTTTAAGCAAATCTGGTGAATCATATTTAATATCTTTAATTTGTATAAACTCTTTTTTAGCGTAAGGAGAATCATCTTCATTGGTCAAATCATTTATTTTATCAATTTTTCCATTATGGATGGTTACTAAAAAAAACTTATTTGTATCTGGCACTCCAAATGAAATATTCCAATGTTTTCTTTTACCATTATCACCAATTGTCTTCCTAGACTTCTTATCTAAGTCAATATTTATTGCACTTAATAACTGAGCATTTTTATTCCACTTCAATGCAGATGAATATGCTAATTTAATTGCTTGTCTAATTGATAACTCTCGGTATTCAACGGCTTCTGATCTATCTTCAGTTGATTGCAATGAATGAGCAGACACTTTCTCAAAAGTACAAATAGAAATTAACAAAAGTAAGACAACAAGAATTATCTTTTTCATTTTCTCAAACCCTTTTTAGGGTGTATTCTTTCCATATCTTGCTCAATTATTCTGACAAATAGCACAATAAAAGGCGACTGCTCTTATTGTGCTATCGCACCAGTTAGTGGAATAACTATTAAACAATAAACGTAGTAAACCAAGCAATATATTGAGCTCCTGGTATAAACAATAATTGTGCAAGTATGGTCCCGAATAATCTCGATATAACCATCATTATTGAAATACTTTTTAATGAATGATAACTACCTCTTCCATTAACAACGTCGTCAGCAAGATACCTTTGGGTCAATAAAAATAACTAACAATATGGTTGCTATACCATTAATTAACCCTGATGCCATTGTTGCCGTCAACGCTCTTTCAGGTGCTAATAATGCTGCATATAATGCTGATAATACACCTATTGTATAGATTGCAGTAATGAACATCGTTTTTAACATTGGAGTGGGGGATAATCTGGAATGTTTTATACGGTGAGGGTTCTTTTTTTAAAGGAACAACTTTATTATTAATCCTAGCTTCAAATTTCGCTTTAGTCATAGGTCTGGTAGTTATATCCATTAATGGTTGAACATTATAAGGAAAACGAATATTAATCGTGGATCCAAATGAGTCCTCCACCAAGTAAAATATCACAAAAGGAAAGAATTCTATGAGCATCTCAGCATTACTCATACCTTATCCTTCCTTTTAGCTAATTCTTATTTTCATTTTTGGTGGAAGCAAATCATATTCTTCACACAGTTTGTAGAAGTAAGGATTTCGTGTATGAACATCAATTCCCTCTTCATCTAGTATTTTTTCACATTCAAGAATCTGCTCGTCAGCAAGTAGGTTTTTCGGTATTAATATTTCAACCAGACCTATTACCTTCTTTATTTTTAAAAATTTGGCTAAATATGGTCTATGGTTGCCACCAGTGGCTACCGTGTATGTTTTATTAGGTAAGTAGATTAAGTGTAAATCTTGATATCTTTCATATAAATAACCATTCTTTTTAATTGATTGATATAACCGATCTAATTTTTTTTGACTTAAAACACCTTCATATGACAGGCCTTTAATTTCATCAACGTAAACAGATTTATAACCATAGAAATATATAAAATAATCTTCATTTTGTTCTCCGTACTGTTTAATTAGTTGGTCATAAAATTCCCATCCAGTATAATCTATCTTAACTTCCCCCATAAAGACACCCCTTTTCACCTAAATGAAATGTGTATTTTATTTTATTAAACACTAAACTACAAATTTATAAATTATATAGCTTAGATAACAGGAATATGAGGATTAAATAAATTTAAAAATAACAATAGCAGGAGCCCTATATTCCTGCTTAATCTATCCATGCTCCAGTTATACTGTTTAAAGGTATTTCTTTTTCCTCTAACCTCACGTAATTAAGCAAAGGATCCACACCAAGAAGCTTACCTTTCACTTTGTGATAATCATGATTTTGGAAATATTCAACCTCAATCGTCAAATCATCCTTAAGGGCAAACTGTAGCTTTAAATTGATTTCGTTGATTAGTTGCTCGTCAAGCATCGGCTTTTCTTTCCATTCTTTTTGGCTCCACATTTCTTTTAACAAGTTTGCATGCTCCGGCTGTTACTTTAGACGCTATCTTGCACCTGTTTTAATCGATATTTTGCATGTTGGGTATTACCATCAACATTTATTTTGTACACTAAGTGAATTTAATCTAAAAAAAGTCGAATTCCCGTATTGCTAAGGATTCGACTTTTTTAGATTGGCTTATTCCATTAATGCACCATTTAGTTAAAGTACATTTCTTCAAAAACTCACATATATCATTACGTTAATGCTTATTCTATAAATTCAGTTTATAGCGAACCACTTAATAGTAAATCTTTTCAAGGACATCCCTATACAATT
>NZ_JBIMEX010000021.1:0-9223 GCF_051262635.1 Oceanobacillus sp. CF4.6
AATATAAGGTAAAAGGCTGATAATAAAACTCAATACTTCCAGCCTTTTGCTTTTTTATTTTTTTATATATTGAAAAAAGGAGGAATAATATGAAACTCGG
The DNA here is from genome assembly GCF_051262635.1 of Oceanobacillus sp. CF4.6. Lineage (NCBI taxonomy): Bacteria > Bacillati > Bacillota > Bacilli > Caryophanales > Bacillaceae > Oceanobacillus > Oceanobacillus sp. CF4.6. Next base: position 101 of record NZ_JBIMEX010000021.1, read on the forward strand.
ACTCAATGGAAAAAATGTTATTATTACAGGCGGCAGTGCTGGAATAGGATATGCATGTGCTAAAGGTTTAATATCGGAAGGCGCCAACCTTATAATAGTAGGAAGAGACAAAGAAAAATTGGGTAATGCGTCTACTTCACTTAAAGAAATTGCGCAAGGTAATCAAATCTTTACAATCAGTCAGGACTTAACAGATTCTATAGCTGCTGAAAGAATAGCAAAGAAAGCTATTTTGAAGTTAGGGAAAATTGATATTTTAATTAATAATGCTGGCTCTGCTCGTGCAGGCTCATTTTGGAAACTGACAGATCAGCATTTTATTGATGCATGGAATTTAAAATTATTAGGGTATATCCGGATGATAAAAGAAGTGGGATCACATATGAAAGATCAAGGACACGGTAGAATTTTAAATATTATAGGCACAGGCGGAAAAACTCCGAGCCCTACCTTTCTTCCTGGCGGGACCGCAAATGCTGCTCTTCTCAATTTTACTAAAGGAATTTCTAATGAATTAGCAGAGAGCGGTATTAGAATTAATTCCATTTCTCCAGGGGTAACCGCTACAGATCGAGCAGAACACCTAGCAAAACAGAAAGCTGAAGTAAAAGGCATCACTTTTGAAGAACAGATAGAAATTGATACAGCATCCAATCCGCTTGGAAGAATGGTAGAACCAGAAGAAATAGCATCAATGGCTCTCCTTTTGGTATCAGACCTTATTTCATCTATTACCGGAGCTGATATCGTAATCGATAACGGGAAGCAACCCGGATTTTGATAAAAGGTTAGATTTTCCTTTTTCAAAATACAGATTGCATGTGGAGGTAGATTGACATGACAAAAATTGCAATTATTTCGGATGTACATGGTAATACAACCGCATTAAAAGCTGTTATAAAAGATATAAAGATGCGAAAGATAGAAAGAACTTTTTGTTTAGGTGATCTAATTGGAAAAGGGCCGCGAAGTTCAGAGTGTATTACACTCATACAAGTGAACTGCGAAAAGGTAATTCGCGGAAATTGGGATGTCCTTATACAATCAGAAACAGATAATGAATATATTCAATGGTTTAGAAATCAAATATCAAATGAGGATATTCAATATCTATCTTCGCTGCCATTTCATATTGATTTGGAATTGAATGGACAGCTAATCCGATTTTTACACGCTTCCCCAAGAAGTGAATTTGAACGAATAATACCAGATTTTGAACCTCTCGAGAAATGTTTATCAATGTTTGATAATAGTGAAAAAGTCAATTCAACTAATCCAGATAGACGACCAGACATTGTATTTTATGGTGATCTGCATACAGCATTTTTAAAAACATATAAAAATGGAATTTTATGTAACGTTGGAAGTGTTGGAAACTCATTGGACCTAACAACAGCCTCGTATGCTGTTTTAGACGGCAGCTATTCAACAAATACCATCCAATTCGTAAGAGTTCCTTATAATCAAAGAGAAGAAGTTAACACTGCCAAAGCAATGGGGATACCCTCATATGATAAATATTATAATGAAATTATGTTTGCAAAGTACCGGAATGCATAAGAGTGTCTGCAAACAGCTTACTCCCCTCTTACCAAAAAGAAAAATATCAAAGACTTAATATATAAGCCTTTGGTATGTTCTTCGTTTAGAGAAAATCTCATTGATATTTGCAAAGTATGGAAGAAAATATAGATTCAGAATTTAATTTTTCACGATAGAATAAAATCAGATTTTTGGTGCCTCGTGCGAGAAATCACCCTATATTCCCCGCCACAACCAAGTGGTTGAATATTAAGTTAAATCATAATAATACATATTATCATTATTAGTATTTTATTAATACTTTATTTTTAAAATATATTGACAAATCTGAATGTAATCGTTAACATAAATATGTACAACATAACGTCATTAAGTTTAACAATAGTGAATTTAGGGAGTGTTGCATATTATGGATTAATATTGAATTGCAGTATAAATGAGAATAACCTTTTAATCTAGTATAACGGAGGGAAAAAACATGTCATATAAAATCAAGTTATTACTGGTTATAGCAGGCTTTTTACTTCTGACAATCCTACATTTTGACTTCTGGTGGTTTAATCAGGTGAATCCAATCATATTAGGGTTTCTGCCTATATCAATATGGTTCCAGGTATTGGTGGGAGGTATTTTAGCATCCGTATTTTTATACTATGCCTACAAAGTAATTTGGCCAGAAGTTGACCCAGAATTTGAAGACTCTGAGGAATAGGAAAAGAAAGGAAGTGAAAGATTTTGGATAATAATAGAATTATCATGGTATTCGTTGTTTTGGCTATTTATATGTTAATGATCATAGGAATAGGATGGATTAGTAAAATAAGAACGAAACGAACGAGTGAGGATTACTTTATGGCCAGTCGATCCATTGGCGGATTATTTCTATTTTGCGGGATAATCGGGGCCAATCTGTCATCATTTGTTATGCTCGGAATGCCTGGAGGTTCCTATCATAATGGTTTTGGATTTTATGGTTTAATCATGGGGGCTGGTGCCTTTATGATCGGTTTTACTACTTATTATTTTGGGATAAGAATATGGGCTTTGGGAAAGAAGTTTGGATATAATACTCCTAGTGAAATTTTTGGTGGAAGATTCAAAAGTGATTCAGTTGCTTTAATTATGTTCATCATATTTACTGTCTATACACTTCCGTATATAGTTACAGGTCAAATCGGAGCAGGTGCTGGGTTTGAAACATTTACAGATGGCTTAGTCCCTTTCTGGCTAGGATCTTTAATTATTACCGTATTAGTTGGCTACTATGTTTGGAGTGGCGGTATGAGAGGTACTATTTTTACGAACGTACTTCAAGTTCTGATATTCATGGTATTTTTATCGCTCGCTGTAATAATGGTTGCGAACGATCAAGGTGGATTCAAAGCAATGACGGACAGGGTTTTGGCAGAAGTGCCACAATTAATGCAGCGTGAAGGTATACCACCCTTTTCCTGGCAGTCCTGGTTCAGTCAATGGCTATTATTTGCAGTTGTAGTTCTAAGTTTTCCACATGTGATTATCAGATTATTATCAGCTAAAAGCAGTACCGTTTTAAGACAGAATAGTGTCATGTACCCTTTAGGAATGGCTGCTGTATACATATTAGCAGTAACATTAGGCGTTTGGGGAGCAGTTTTAATTCCGGGGCTCCAAGGTGCTGAGGCTGATAATATTGTGTTTTTGATAACGTTTGAATATCTTCCTATTTGGATGAGTGGTCTTGCTATAGCAGGTCTCCTGGCAATGGTAATGTCAACAATGGATGCGCAACTATTAACTTTAAGTAACATGTTTACAAAGGATATCATTCAAAAATACTTTAAAGCGAACGAAAATGATAAAGAGCAGGATATTAAATCAGTATCCTATGGGAGGTTATTTGTTGTAATTATACTAGCTATTTCCTATGCATTTTCTTTGTTAAGACCAGCTAGTATATATGAGATTGCCAATCTATCTTTCACTGGGACATCTGTTATGATTCCAGTAATAATAGCATCATTATATTGGAGACGTCTAAATCGATATGGGGCGATTTCCAGCCTGGTTGTCGGATCTATTTTAGTTCCCGTTTATTTCTTCACTGATTGGCTTCCGAGTTTTGGATTTTTGCCAATTGTACCATCATTCATTACAGCTGCAGTTGTAATGATTGTTGTCAGTTATGCTACTAAGCCAGAATATGAAAACGCTGACAGACATTTAAACGTGCTGAAAAGCGTTCTTAAACGACCAGGAACAAAAAATAATCAAGTTCATAAAGAACCTACTAAAAAAATTAATAATGCATAAGTAGGTGACAGATGAAAGTATTAACTTATAATTAATAGTCTCTTCTTTGTAAAATGTTAGACGGTTACATTTTATAAAGAAGAGTTTTCTATATATAAAGGTGACTCAAGTAAGATCATGCGTTGTGAAAGGAAAGTTAAAATGGAAAATACCAATTATAAATTTATAAACAGCAGAAAAAGCCAGAATATGTCTACCTTTGTATTATTCTGTGTAGCTGTATTTGTACTATCTTCTGTATACTTGACAATTCCTTTATTATCTATATTTCAATCCGAATTTTCAGTAACTCTTAGTCAATCAGCGCTCACTGGCAGCATCTTCTCTATTTTTTTTGCAATTGGCTGTCTGATCTTTGGGCTTATTTCGGAAAAGTATGGATTGAAACGTGTAATGATATATGGACTTATAATCTTAAGTGTTATCACTCTATTAATTGGATTATCAAATAATTTCTCTCAACTCCTTATTCTTCGTGCACTGCAGGGCGTAGCAGCAGCTTCTTTTTCACCAGTTGCATTAATTTATATCGGTATTGTATTTCCTCCCGAAAGAAGAGTTACTGCAATTGGTATTATCAGTACTGGGTTTTTAATGGCCGGCATTATTGGACAGCTAATTAGTAGCTTTATTGTACTCATTTGGAGCTGGCGTACAGTATTTTACTTTTTCGGTATAATTTATGGTGTAATCACACTTGTGTTAGCTACATTGCCAAAAGATAAAACCAATAAAGATATCGCACTTAAAACCATTATAATGAAAATTTCTACGCCATTTCACCAAAAAGAAATCGTTTTATTATATGGTATTTCATTGACCATACTACTATCGTTTGTTGGTATGTATACAGCTTTGGATGAATATTTGACATTACATTTTGGTTTAACTGATCAGCAAATATTCCAAGTCCGTGCAGCTGGGATTATTGGAATTTCCCTCGCTCCCTTCAGCAAAACTTTCACAAATAAGTTAGGAATGAATCGTGTACTAATGCTAGGATTAGCTTTAAGTATCATAAGTCTGGTTTTGCTCTTTTTCAGCATGAATTTTATCTTTACAATTATATTGAGTGTGATCTTTGTAGCCGGTATTGCATTATTAATCCCTGCATTAATTTCCTTAGTTGGAAATTATGGGGAATCTAATAAAGGAATAATTACAACTATATATACATGTTTAATATTTATCGGGGCGGGTCTTGGCCCCATGATTGCAGCCTTCGTCATGAAATATAGTCAGCCAGCTAATGTGTTTATTATTTTATCGTTTTTATTAAGTATTGCTTTGTTTTTTTCAATTTGTATAAGTATTTTAGAGAAAAGGCATGATTCTGGAATATAGTTTCCCAGCTGGAAATCCTAAATACAGCATGAACAACCAGAATGAAAGATGACTTCTTTATTACATAGAAGTCATCTTTCTTTGCTTTATTCTTTAGTTTAATTCTCTATACTTCGGTGTTTTTCAATATAGTTGTCGCATTTGTTGATTTACTTTTTTAATCCTATTCCAAAATATAGTATTTTCCCAAATGCACTCAAAGCTACCGCGCTACGCTTGCTGGCCTGGTGATTTGAATCGAAAGGAAAAGCGTATTTTCGATTCAAATCACCAGGAAAAGGGGGAAATTACTGTCTTACTACTGCTTCTTTTTGTTTTTCATCCCGCATTGGATTGAGTGCTACTTGTTCGTTTGGTGTCCAATTTCTTGTTGTTCGCGCCCAACGCTCTGGATGCTTCTTTTTTGCTGCTTCATATACTTCTTTTCGCTTTTCTAATACAGCTACGTGCTCTCCAGTATGGCATTGAATTGGGGTCACGAAATTTAACCCACTATGCAAATGAATCTCATTGTACCAATGCACAAATTTCCCGGCCCATTGCCTTGCTTCCTCCAATGATATAAAACCTTTATGTGGAAAATCCGGACGGTATTTTAGCGTTCGAAACATCGCTTCTGAATATGGATTGTCATTACTCACACGTGGTCTTGAGAACGAGCTTTGAATGCCCAACTTCTCCAATAAGCCTAGGAATGTGGCGGCTTTCATCGGGCTACCGTTATCGGAATGCAACACCAGTGGTTCACCTTGGATTTTCTCACTGATCACCGCTTTTTTCACGAGTGTTTCGGCATACATTGCTTCTTCTGTTTCCCATACTTCCCAGCCGACGACCTTTCTGCTAAACAGGTCAAGAATCAAATAGAGCCGGTAAAATAAACCTTTCGCCGGCCCGGCCAGCCAAGTAATATCCCATGTCCACACTTGATTTGGCATGGTTGCGAGATGGCTCTCTGGGATCCTACGCGCCGGATTCTGGCTACGTCCTCGATGGTTTTGCATTTTTTCTTCTCGTAACACCCGATAAAATGTAGATTCGGATGCTAGATAGGTGCCCTGATCTGCAAGTTTTGGCACAATTTGCGTTGGCGGTAAATCCACATATTCCTCTTGTTTGACGATCGTAATGATTTCAGCTTTTTCTTCTTGTGACAACTTATTTTTCGGTGTGGGGCGTTTTGTAACTGGCCGCTGATCGATCTGCACACCCCCATCAGCTACCCAGCGCTCATACGTACGTACGCTAATGTGGAGCTCCTGACAAGCCTTTGCTAATCGCGCACCTGTTTATTAATTCTACGGCTAATGCGCGATTTGATGGATCAATCATTCGTCCTCGTCGTCCCCCCAAATCGCTTGGGCCTTTTTTCGAAAAAGTAATAATGCTGCGGCTTCCGCTAACGCCTTCTCTTTCTTTTGTAGATCCTTTTCTAATGTTTTCGCACGTTTCTGTTCATCTTTCAATTGCACATTCAATTGTTTTGCCTGGTCGAATGCTTGACCATTTGCTTGAAGGCATACCTTACGCCAGGCTTCTATTTGTTCACGATACAATCCTTTTTTACGGCAATACTCAGCAAGCTCCAACTCATTCAGCGTAAACGTCTCCATCACGATTAAAAATTTATCCTGACTATTCCATTTGTCACTTGTTTGTCCGTTGCCAGGTGTTACAGTACCAACTGACCTTGCTTCCTTACGCCACTTGTACAATGTCACTTCTGAAATGCCTTCTTCTTTCGCAATTTGTGCCACCGATTCATTTTTTGGTGGCATCATCCGTTGAAGGACTTCCTCTTTTCGTTCCGCTGTATAACGGATTCCGTTTTGCGCTGTCATATTAATCGACCTCCGTGTTTATTTACTTAATCATATCACGTTAGCCTTGTACGACATCTATCCTAACAGAGGGGGACTTCTGATTCTTGACTAGAAATGCACGCCCGCAATGGCTATGGGTGTGATTTAAAATAAATCGCAACTTTTCATTAATCTACATTGTCACAAAATTGCTATATTTGCCATCTTTTCTTCGGATCTTTTCTTCTGGATCTTCTCTTCATTTTTGGCAGAAAGATGAAAGATAATGAGTAAAAACGCACATATTAATAAATCTAATATATGCGTTTTAATTTCATCTAATTTATTGTGCTATTTTTACAATAGGTTTAAGTGTTTTACCAGTTTTAGACTCTTCAAAGGCTTTGTTGATGTCTTCAAAGTCGTAGAATTTTACTAATTTATCAAATGGAAATTTACCTTCTTTATAGTATTCAATTAATTTTGGAATATGCAATTGCGGAACGGAATCTCCTTGAACCGTACCCATAACTTTTTTTCCTTCCATTAATAAATCATTAGTAAAGTTTAACGTAACATCTCCACCCATACCTACGATAGCTACTGTACCTGAAACGCGTAATGCATGAACTGATTGGATGATTACCGGAGTTGCGCCAGTTGTTTCAACGGCATAATGAACCCCGCCGTTAGTAATATTTCTAATTTCTTCTACAACATCTACTTCCTTTCCGTTTAATACATGAGTTGCACCAAGTTCTTTTGCAAGGTCTAAACGGTTTTGATGAAGATCCACTACAATAATATGTTTTAAGCCCATGATTTTAGCTGCCATTACTGCACTTAAACCAACTGCACCTCCACCGTATATGGCAATTGATGTACCTGGTTCAGGACGTAAACTATTCATAACTGTACCACTACCAGTTTGAATACCACATCCTAATGGTCCTAATAATGCTAAATCAACATTTTTATCTACTTTTACAATGTTGTTTTTATTGGCAACTGAATATGTTGCAAAAGAAGATTGACCAAAGAATGTAGAAAGTGAATGATCATGTTGATTAATACGGTTTGTACCATCTTTTGATTTACCACCAAAATTAAGTTCTACGGTTCTTTCACATAAATTTTGGTGACCAGTTAAACACTGTGAACATTCGCCACAGTAAGAGTAAGAAAGAACTACGTGATCTCCAGGCTGTACATTAGTCACACCTGAACCTACTTTTTCTATAATTCCAGCACCCTCGTGGCCAAGTACAGCTGGGAATGGAGCACCTCTACCATTTATTGATTCGGCATCTGTATGACAAACGCCTGTAGCTACAATTTTAATTAAAACTTCCTCAGCGCCTGGATCCATTAATTCTACTTCCTGAATTTTTAATTCTTCTCCAACACTATGTGAAACGGCTGCTTTTACTTTCATATAAGTACTCTCCTAACTATCAATTATTATGAATTAAATTTTATTAATTCATTATCCTTTAATATTAATACAAATAAGTATACTCTTTAGTAAATCATTCTACTTTTAATCTCATCTTTTTTATTTATAACTTACATTAAATTATTCTTTTTGTAGTAGTAGTATCACTTTTACCTTAACCAAACGGAACTATTTCCACTAATTGAATTAATTATCTGAGTATATTCTTGCTTAAAGTTATAATTATATAAACTTTAAGCAACTATATATAATTTTTTAGTGCTCGGCAAGATACAGATTCCTTTGGGATCAAATAACAGTTTGCTATTTCCCATGTGGTTGGTTTTCCCCTTCTCATAATATTACGACTACTAAATAACCTGGGTGAACAATTTATTAAACTTCAGAAAATGGTGCGTATTAAATGAATCTAAAAAATCATGCACAAATAACCACCACCAAGGTGGTGATTATTTTACACTTACATGAAATGATGTTTATTTCACATACCGGATAGAATGAACTTCCATATAAGAACTCATTGTTTCTTCAACGCCCAATTCTCTGCCAATCCCACTTTGTTTAAACCCTCCAAATGGCATTCCTAATGAAAGCGATTCGAAACTATGTGTATTAATAAACGTGCTGCCAGCCTCTATCTTTCTTGCAGCCTCATACGCACGGTCGATATCGCTTGACCAAATGGAT
>NZ_JBIMEX010000022.1:0-7500 GCF_051262635.1 Oceanobacillus sp. CF4.6
TAGGGTCTACTGAATAAATATAATTTCCTATTTACTTAAGGATTTTTCATGATTCTTGTCGGATTAATATGTAGGGGTAATTATGGAATACTATTAAAAAATTTTCACTTAGGGGGCTCACAATATATGAACGTAACGAACGACAAATGGTATTATTTGCATTTCTATTCGGCGGAAGGTTAAATTCAGGTAACCGCTGGGTGACACTGCGCATCTCATCCTTTAGGGAAAATTAGAAGGATTCATTGACACACTGCACCTGCCAGTCTTGTCAAATCCACCGACCTATTCGGAGAAGCACTTAAAGCATATTAGTCTGTGGCTAAACAGGAGACCTAGACGCAAGACTCTCCGTAACGTAATTGGGAAGAAACTAAATATCATTAAACGTGATTTAAAACATTGAAAATCTTGTTGTTTTCAAGGCTGTCTGGAACCCCATAGCCAATAAGCTAACAGAAAACAGAGAAAAATTTCCATGTTTTTGTTAGCTTCCTTTTTAATTATTTCATCATAGCGTATGACAAACAAGTCTTCGTTAAGACAGTATATTCAAATATTAAGTGACATTCAATTGTCTTTCACTCTCTTTACTCGTTGAATCAACTAATGATTTCCATGTTTTAAATAAAACTTCAATTTACCATTTTAATGTGTACATCGGATTTTTCACTTCCTATTTTATTGTTTCTCGTTGTATATTTGTCACATAGATGTTTATAGATACTTTTTTGTGCTGAAAGGGTATTTTCCCATTTCGTCTTTTTTATTTAGATTAATCGCATTTTGGGTTTCCTGTTCTTCGGTTGCCTATTCAAACATATAATTTCACCACTTAATCTTTAGTTCTTTAGTTTAGAAATAGCTTCATATTGTTATTTGGTTTTGAAAGAAAATACTCTGCCTTCTGTGTTCCCTTGGGAAAAAGTATGCTCCAAAGTAAGCAATCATAAATGCCATCCCCAAAGTTTTTAACCGTTCTTGTAGAAAAAGACTATTGTAATCAACGTTTATTGATACCATAATAAATGAAATAAACAAACTCATACTAAAAGACATAAAGAATGCAAAAATGAGTCTTCTATATTTTATATTAATTTTCAACTTTACCCCTTAAACCTCTCGAAAATAAGTAATCCCTATTGGCTCTCTCCCTGATTAGCGATATCACCTTTATATGATTTTTATATAAACTGCATCATATTGAGATATCGTCTTCTTTAATACAGGCTTTTCATAGTCTATTGTTTTTTCAATTTATGAAATTATTTATTAGACTTCTAACACTTGTAACTTAGAGCTTTTCTTTAAATACTTCTATCCGTATTGTAGCATAATAATTGTCCTATCCTTATTTAATAATCCTGCCAGTTAGTTACATAAATATCTTATCATAACCGGCAAATACCTTTCCCAAATCTGCAAATTATAAGATAATAACATGTTATTTCACAATAAAAAATCCCTTTAGAAAAATTATATCTAAAGGGATATAACAGTTCAACGTTAATTTTAACGACACTAAGCAATATTTGCACAAATTAAAAGAAAATTAAAAGAAAGATAATAATAAACGGTATTCCTAAAACCCATAACCAGAACTCAACAGAACCAACCATATTTAAATAAAAATCAGTTTGCATAAACCACTGGAAGGTAGCCAGGAATACAATCCCACAAAAGGTGGAGAAAGCAATAAACAGTATTAGCAAAAACATTACTAATACTGTTTTCTTCACTGACTGAACCAAAGCAACCATTATGAATATCCTCTTTCTCTAAATAAACCATATAAGTTTCTACCCAACATTTCTAAAGCCTCTTTTTTCAGTTCATAGTATCTTGTCTTTCCGATAAACAACTGAGGATAAATGACTTCATCACAATATCTTGAACCATCATTGCGTTTTTTCATATACTTCAATTCTATTAATTTCTGTTCAGCTGGAGTAAGTGATTCTACTGCATAATATAATGTATCTAGCCATTCGCTTGCTTGAACAGATTTCAGTGCAAATTGCTCAGTTTTACTATTATTGAAATTTGACCCACCCGGTGTATCCGATATAACGGAAGTAATACTAGGTACTTGTGTTTTTTGCGACATTGCCTTTATTTTGAAATAACGGTCTAGCCAGTTTTCTTCCGCATATTCAATATAAAACTGTTGTTCTTCTTTTAGAAAAGCTTCAATTTCTTCTTTTGTAAAAATCCCTTCAATATCAGCAACAAAATTCATTTATCATCATCCTTTCTTATAAGTGAAAAATCTATGTGTTGTTTCATGTTAATTTCTTGTTCCAGTGCAACAGGTGAATGATCCTTGGATAAATAATGAAGTACCCACGCAATACGTTTAAAGCATTCAGAAGCACATTGTAAATCACCCTTTTCAACTGATTCTAATGCCTGACCTAAATTAGTATCGTAAAGATCCCACTCTTTCTGCTCAAATCTTTTCATATTCGGCATCATCATTTCTTACCTCCTAAGTGAAATAGCATTCAATAAAGCACTTATCCTTTCATATAAAGATTGTGGGGATGAATAACATTCGTGAAATACATCAGATACGATTTCATACATCCCATATCTTGTTTTCGTTATTTGCATGTTTGTTTCCGGAATTGGTAAAGATTGATTCACCTTCAAATACATTATATTGTTATAAAGAGGATCATTTTCTTTTCCAAGATATTCATAAACATGAGTTTGCTCAATCACGTTATTAATGTGGCGCACCCCCCACCCCTTATATTCATCTTTCATGAAACTACCTTTCTCGTTCACACACTTCCCCTTTTATGACTGCTGGATTTCTAATTGCATGTAATAGTTCACCAATATATTTTTCTTCCTCGCTATTTATTCCGTAATGTTGTTGCATAGCTAGTTGATAGGATGAAAGTGCTTCGCAGATAATACTCGCTTCTGAATAGCTTGCATGTATTGCAATTTTCTTTTTCTTTCCACTATTTGTTGCTTTCATAAAAAATTGCCTCCTTAAAGTTCATATTAGAACCTAATACCGATTTCCATATATTAATCATGATTGATTACATCGCTTAAAACAGCTTAAACAATTACTTTCTATCCATTTTATGAAATGCTATAATAGTACAGGTATAAAGCTAGTCAGAAAAGGTCAGAAGATACTAGGCATATCTTCTACCTTCGTTTTTCTGGACTGCTAAATACTTTCTTGTTTCTTGTGCTGTTGGAACATATTTGTCGCCAACAGCACTTTTATGTTGGTTCCACTCCATCCATTTCCGATTGGTTTCTTCTTGACTATCTTTTGGATCGAATACCATAACGCTTTTCATTCCCTGCCACATTTAAAACCTCTCCTTTCGATAGCTTTCACCTTCAAAACGTATTGCTATAGCTAAATCCATCATCCGGTCCATAATACGTTCACCATTATTGCCATATTTCTGGATTAGCTTTGTTTCCGAATAATTAGTCGTACATACAGTAGCTTTATTCAGTCGCATATCAAATACCTTATATAAAACATCAGAAGCCCAGCTTTCGTAACCATATTCATTAGTTTTCACATATTCCGAGCCGACATCATCAAGCACTAACAAATCCAATCTATCTATCATTTTAAAAATCTGTGTTTCACTTATTCTCGCCTGGGGATTATATGTGTTCTTGATATAATCGAATAAATCAGTAACTTTGATATACAGTGTCTTATAGCCTTTTTGTCGCAACTCCTTGGTGATTGCAAAAGACAAATGACTTTTTCCCAATCCGCAAGCACCACTAAAAACAAGTGACTTTATCCCGTCAAAGCATTTGATATATTTCGTTGCTGCTTGTTTAGCTTGTATTTGTGATTTCTCTTTAGGATTGTAAGATCCAATTGTTACGTGCTTCAAATCGTTTGTAACCCGCTCAAAAGTTGCAATAAAATTCCTTTCTTTTAACTTTTCTCTTTCTTCTTTTGCCGGTATGTTTAAATCCCTCAATAACTGTTGATCAGCACAATATTTACATGCTCCCATAATGCCTTTAGATGTTTCATATAACTTGAATATCCTTCCGCAATGGTCACATTCTTTTTCACTATATTCTTTAAGAGGGAAGGTATCCTTTAAAATCGAATCAATAGCATTCACATGTAGCACCTCCTAGAATCTATCTCTTACAGGGTTATAATCAATAATATTGCTAACGGACTCAACCTGTTTCTGTCGTTTGTTTTGACTATTATCAATTTCTTCTACGGTCAGCAAAGATTCATTTTCCCAATTCTTTAATATTCCTTCAGTGTATTTAAGTCTCCTAGCATCATTTTCACAAGCAATATTTAATGCTTTTAAAATGACTTTGCTGGGTTCTTTAAATGAAGAATCATCTAACCACAACAACAACTGTTTTTTTGCATGAATGTTATTCACTCCAAATCCGTTTTTATCCCAAAACTGAATAATTTCAGATGTATGTTGTAGTTCTTCTTCTTTATCTTCTTTCTTCTCTCTTCTTTCTTCTTCTGTTGCGTGGCAGTCACGTGACGTCACATTTTTGGGCTTTTGTTCAAGTTTTTTTGCCTTTTCACGATCTCTTTGTTTTTGTTTTCTCAACTTGTTTTGCTGCCTGATTCTTTCCATTCCTTCAACATTTTGGTGTTTCTCCCAGTTTGTTATTTGTATAAAAGAGTCTTCGTCAAATTGAATCATTCCAAAATCACTTAAAGTTCTCAGTGCAAGCCGGACTGTATTAAGTGGCCTTCCGAAAATCGTAGCTAGCATCTCTTCCGTGAATGGAATGTTTTCACTAAGATAAATATATCCATTAGCATTCGTTTTTCCAGCTTGTGTCAGAAGCTTAATCCAAATAATCAGGATGGTATCTGACTCTGGCATTTGTTCAATCAATTTAACTTTTTCATCATCAAACATGGAAATATCTAACTTAATCCATTTCAAATTACCCATTGCAGCTTAGCCCCTCTCTTATCCAAAAATTTGATCAAAGTTGCGTTCTAAAAATTGAGACATTCTCTTTGCTTGAAAACTCCATGTCTGACCCTTACTTTTTGGATAGTGAACAAAACCCTCTAGTATAGGACGAAATTTACCTTTATACAAAATATTTTCTTTAAGCCATTCTTGTTTTTTACTAGTTCGTTTTTCTAAATCCTTCATACTCCAATAAACACCTGATAAAGATTCCTGCTTTAGCTCTTCTAATTCAACTTTACTAACTAATACTTTATCAGCTGGAATCGGAACGTTTAACTGTACATTTAAGTGTTGCAAATTCTTCACTCCCCAACTATAATAGAATTTAATTCTACTTAATTCCCAAAAAAAATGTAGTCTGTTGGAATCCCATACACTTTTTGAATATCTCGTTGCTGATTAGGTGTAAGATCCCCGGGGTTCCTCTCCCATTTAATCAGGGTGCTGTGCGAAATATCAAGACATCTAGAAGCCTGCATAATCGTTAAATTTGCATTAACCCTTGCTGCCTTTAATGAAATTTGAAGTATTTCCATAATATCCCTCCTTCGTAATCAATATACTAGAATTTAATTCTAGTGTAAAGGGTTCCTAGAAAAAAATTCTACTTAAATTTATTTAATGTTTAATAATATAGAATATAATGCTATAATTACAAGCAAAATGGGGGTTAAGAAATGAATAACGAAATAGAAAAAATCATATCAAACAATCTTAAAATGTTATTAATTGAACATAATATCAATCAAAGTCAACTGGCTAAAATTGCTGGTGTCTCTGAGTCAACAGTTGGAAAATGGATATTAAAAAAATCGTCTCCACGAATGGGTGCTATACAAAGAATAGCTGATCATTTTGGACTTCCAAAAAGCTATATTTTAACAGAACCAGATAATCTCTATGAAGTGAATTCTGAATTTGTAGAAGTTCCTATTTTGGGTGAAATAGCGTGTGGAGAGCCGATTCATGTATCCGAAAATTTCGTTGGATATAGAACAGAACCCAAAAATAGTTTACCAGAAGGGAACATTTTTTACTTAAAAGTAAAGGGTGACAGTATGAGTCCCACAATACCACAAGATGCATATGTGCTTATCCGGGAACAGCCAGAAGTGGAAAACGGAGAGATTGCAGCAGTTTTGGTTAATGGTGATACAGAGGCCACTTTGAAACGTATAAGCAAGCAAAAAGATTATTTAATGTTGATGCCAGACAATAGGCGTCATAAACCAATTATTGCGGATAAGGATCATCCAGCTAAAATAATTGGTAAAGCAATGCGATACACTTTTGATTTATAAACCGTAGTTAAACTTTTATTTTGGGAGGGATTTTATGGCTAGTTTTCAGAAACGCGGTAGGGTATGGCAATACACAATTAGTGCAAAGCCTAAACCCATTCGAAAATCAGGTTTTCGAACAAAAAAAGAAGCTCAAGTGGCAGCAGCTGAAGTGGAAAACAACCTAAATAGAGGACATTTTACACAAATGGAGTCTATTCCATTTGATGAATACTTCGAGAACTGGATAAAGCTTTATAAGACAAATATTAGTAAAACCACAATGAAACACTACCAATACTCTCTCGTTACTGTAAAAAGGTATTTTGACTATACTCCAATACAAAAAATCACACGCCAAGAATATCAGAAATTTATCAATGATTTTGGTTGTACTCGAGCAAAAGAAACCGTGGATAAATTAAATTCTCATTGTCGAGCATGTGTGAAGGATGCAGTGGAGAACTATATTATTCCGTTTGATTTCACACGGAGGGTTAATCTTACCTGGACCGTCAATGCTAAAAAACGGGAAGAAAAACATTTGAATTATGAGGAAAGTAAAAAGCTGTTTAACGAGTTACTAAATCGCCTAAATGATGGCCTGGGATATTATCTCATCCTGCTTGGTCTTTCAACTGGTTTTCGATTCGGAGAGCTAGTGGGATTGACAAGAAAAGATTTTAACTTTGAAGATAGTACGATTAATGTCGATAAAACATGGGGGTACTTGGAGAGACAAGAAAAAGGATTCGGATCAACAAAAAATGAAGAGTCTTTACGGGTCGTAAAGGTGGATAAAGTGACAATGGATTTATTTAAAGATCTATTTAAGTCTAACCCTCCAAACATACATCAACTTGTCTTTTATAGCCCTTCATCAAAGTATTGTGTTATTAGCAATACCAATGCGAATAAGCTATTGCGTAATATTTTAAGGGAACTGGAAATTGAGCCAATCACAATGCATGGGTTGCGACATACTCATGCCAGCGTTTTATTGTATCGAAAAGTATCAATGAATTATGTAAGTGAACGTTTAGGGCATAAAGATGTTGAAACAACCTGGAAGACATATTCACATATTTTAAATGAAATGCGTACAGAGGATGAACAAGAAACAGTATCTATTTTTGAGAGGATGCTTGTGTAAAAAATGTGTAAAATAAAATCATTTTCTTCCGGCTTCTATCTTATTTGCCGAAAATTAAAAAGTATGCTTGAACGTTGATAGGACAACATTC
>NZ_JBIMEX010000023.1:0-7634 GCF_051262635.1 Oceanobacillus sp. CF4.6
TTCCATTTGGTCAAGCGATATCGACCGTGCGTATGAGGCTGCAAAAAAGATAGAGGCTGGCAGCACGTTTATTAATACACATAGTTTCGAATCGCTTTCATTAGGAATGCCATTTGGAGGGTTTAAACAAAGTGGGATTGGCAGAGAATTGGGCGTTGAGGAAACAATGAGTTCTTATATGGAAGTTCATTCTATCCGGTATGTGAAATAAACATAAAATTTTGTGCTTTATTAAACAGGTAAATAAAAAACTAGGAGAAAACTTCATATGAATAAAGGTATATAGAAGTTTTCTTCAATCCTCAACAGATAAATCTAATATACTTGATGCTTTTTAAGAAATAAGTTTACTATTATTTTAAAAGGAGAGTAATAAAATGAAAAAACAAATACATTTGCTAGGTTTTGCACAAAATTCAGTTGCTCCTCATTCACCAGGTCTATGGAGGCATCCTAAAGATGAAGGACAAAGACATGGCGAAATATCCTATTGGATAGAAATTGCTCAATTATTAGAAGAGGGGAAATTTGATGGGATTTTCTTTGCAGATGTTTATGGCGTATATAATGTATATCGAAATAGTTATAAACCTGGTATTCAACATGCTGTTCAGTCACCGTTACATGACCCATTGCTTACAATTTCAGCGATGGCTTCTGCTACAAAAAATTTAGGGTTTGCTTCTACAATTTCGACAACATATATTCAACCTTATTATCTTGCAAGACAGCTAACAACTTTAGATCATCTTACAAAAGGTCGTATAGGATGGAACATTGTTACATCTTATTTAGAATCTGAGGCTCTAAACTTAGGCCTTAAAGGAAAAATTAATAGGGAAGAACGTTATGCTAGAGCAGCTGAGTATATGGAAGTTGTATATAAGCTGTGGGAAAAAAGCTGGGAAGATGGCGCCATAGTAGCTGATAAAGAATCAGATACTTATACAGATCCTGAAAAGGTTCACGCCATTAATCATAAAGGTAAATATTTTGAGGTGCCTGGACCTCATATTAGTAATCCATCTCCTCAGCGGACACCAGTATTATTTCAGGCTGGAGCATCTTCTAAAGGACGAGATTTTGCAGCAAAAAATGCTGAAGCAATTTTCTGCGTTCAACATGATGTTGAAGGTATGAAGGCATTTTCAAAAGATGTTCGCAGTAGAGCGAAACAAGTTGACCGGAATGAAGATGATATCCTGATATTCCCTGCTATGCTTCCAATAGTAGGATCTACTGAGGAAGAAGCAAAAAATAAATATAAGGAACTTCAATCGCTTCTTAGTTACGATGGAGCAGTTTCAATATTATCTGGACACCTTGGCGTTGATTTCTCTGTATATGATCCAGATCAATACATTGAAAATATAGAGACAGATGCTATTAGGGGTGTCTTTGACTTGTATGTGGGTGGTAAGAAAAAATGGACCATTAGAGAAGCTGTTATGCATCGTGGATTAGGAAATGAATCTGTAAAATTTGTGGGAACACCTGAGCAAATTGCTGACGAAATGGAATTATGGATGGATGAAGGAGATATAAACGGTTTCAATATCAACCAAGCAACTACGCCTGGAACTTTCCGCGATTTTGTGAAGTATGTCGTTCCTGAACTTCAGAAAAGAGGAAGATATCGTACAGAATATGAGGGTACTACTTTACGAGAAAATATGTTTGGAAAGGGAAATATACAATTAGCTGATAATCACCCAGCAAAGAAAATCAATATTTCTGTTCCAACCCTCCAATAGATAATAATTGCAAGAGTAATTAAGAGGATTGGTTCTATAATTTGTTGCCTTGAAATTAAGAAAAATATTTAAAAAAATAGGGAAATTTCTATATATCTATGCTTTTCAAACAGAATCACTAATAGCAATTTCAAAAAACAAAACCATGGAGGAATTATTATGAATATTAGAACTTCACAATTAAATGAAATAAATGTACCAGCCCTACAAGGATATATCGAGGACATTACGAAAACACCAAACAACGCAATGATAGATTATAAAGTAAACCTTGAATGGATGGGTGGGACGAAATCAAAAGTTACAACAAAGGGTATAAAAATGGGAGAAGAACGTTTGGAAAGAAACTTCTCCTTTATCGTAGATGAACCTGAACAACTTTTAGGAGAAGATTCTCAACCAACCCCGCAAGAGTATTTATTGGGAGGAATGGGATCTTGTATGATGGTGGGATATTCCGTTGGTGCCTCTGTAATGGGGATTGAACTAGAAAAATTAGAGATTGATATTGAGGCTGGATTGAATTTAAGAGGTTTCCTGGAAGTAGACCCAGAAGCTCCAATAGGCTTTAAAAATGTGAAATATACCATCCGTGTAAAAGGGGACGGTACGAAAGAACAGTTTGAGCAAATACATGAAAAGGTTATCAACCATTCACCAAATAGAGCGAATATTACAGACGCTATCAAGGTAATTCCTGAACTGGTCATTGAAAAATAGGCAAAAATATACGGGGCTATTAAGTTATAGTTATCTTTCATATAAAACTAGATACAGGGAGAACCGAGAGCAAATGACAAGGAATCGTTGGATAGCACTTGCACTAATTGCAACGGCTGTATTATTTACTTTAAGTCTTTGGTTTAGCGCCTCTGTAATCATACTAGACCTCAGAACCATGTGGGGTTTAACCAAGTGGACCGAAGCTTGGCTGTCAGCTTCCGTACCAGCAGGATTTGTAATAGGTGCTTTTATTAGTGCTTTTTATGGATTTGCAGATCGATTTAATATTAGAAAGCTATTTGCCATATCTGCTATATTAGGTTCTTTTTTTAATATTTTGCTTATTTTTACCAATATAGCAGGTGTCGGTATAACACTAAGAGTTTTAACGGGAATTTGTTTAGCAGGCGTTTACCCTCCGGCTGTCAAACTAATTGCTCAATGGTTTCCTAAACAACGCGGTTTAGCAACAGGCATCTTAATAGCAGCATTAACATTAGGCTCTTCCTTGCCGCATTTTATTTCTTTATTTGTTGCTTCGTTAGATATTAGGTTGGTCCTATTAATAACTTCTACGCTTGCTATTATTGCTGCTTGGTTGATGTATGGGATCTTGGGTGATGCGCCTGTTGATTCGAGGAATAAAACCCCATTTTCATTTGGATTAATGAAAAAGATAATTAAAAATAAGCCAGTCATGTTGGCAAACTATGGCTATTTCGGGCACATGTGGGAACTTTATGCAATGTGGACTTGGCTCCCAGCTTTTTTAACAGCTAGTTTTGTAAACTATTCTCCATCAACTAACCTATGGCTAGGTCTGCTGATTTCATTTGTGGCGATAGGGGTTGCAGGTAGCATTGGGTGTATTGTTGGAGGTCTTGTTGCAGACAAAGTTGGTCGCTCAAATTTAACAATAATTGCAATGGGAATTAGTGCTGTTTGTGCACTAGTTATAGGGTTAACCTTTGGGAATAATATTTGGCTAACTTCTATCTTATCAATTATATGGGGTGTGTCTGTTGTTGCTGATTCCGCACAATTTTCTGTAGTAGTGTCGGAGTTTTCACATTCTGAATACGTAGGAACTGCTTTAACATTTCAAATGTGTGTTGGATTTTTAATTACTATTCTTACCATTAATTTTATTTCGTTTTTTCAGGGATGGGTAGGATGGCAATGGGTATTCACTATATTAGGTATCGGCCCAATCCTAGGAATTATAGCGATGGTAAAACTTAAAAACTATGAAAAAATAGAAATACAGAATCTGGACGAATCAATGTAGGAAATAGTGAACGTTTAGAAAATCAATATAATAATAAGGGGATGAATAATATGCAAACGATAGAGAAGTCAACATCATTTAAAAAAGTGATGGGTAATTATCCTACTGGAGTAATGGTTGTAACAACAACAGGCAAAGACGGAAAACCAGTAGGATTGACAGTTAATTCATTTGCGTCCGTCTCACTCAATCCTATGCTTGTTTCATGGTGCATCGACCATAGTGTTTCTTCTCTTGAGGACTTCAAAGAAGCTGACGGATTTGCTCTCCATATTTTGGCGGGAGATCAACCTGATATTTGTAAAGCATTCGCAAGTAAGGATGCAGATCGCTTTGGGATGTGTGAATGGAATACTTCCCAAAATAAATTGCCTGTTATATCTGATACATTCGCTGTATTAGAGTGCAAGACTTTTAAACAGGTAAAAGCTGGTGACCATACCATTCTAATTGGTGAAGTGGAAGACATTTTTTTATCTAATGAAAAAGATCCTATGCTCTATCATCGACGTCAATTTGGTCATATACCTAGTGAGTTTTATACAAGGTAGAGGGATAAATAAGATTCAGGAATAACATAGAAAAAAATAATACTTTTTTATAAGGAAAGAATCCATTTTGAGCAATTATTTACCGTAAAAAAAGGTAATATGAAAGTAATATTTTATAGTGCACTGAAAATCGTCATTCATAGTAATTAAGCTGTTGTCAACATTTGTGGGGGCTTTTCTAAACTCTTTTAAACTGCCCGATTAACCAAAAGGTTATGGTATGAGACCGAAAATCATCTAATGTAATTAAGATGAAAAGGTATTTATAGTTGCAGAAAAAAATAAACAAAATCCTAACGATTTTATTTCTGATTTATGGTAAGATGGTGTTATCTATATTCGGAGGAAGATAAAAATGACAGAAGAAACAAAACAAGGTATTCAATCAATTGAATTAGGAATAAAAATGCTGAAAATTATATCTGACTACGACCGACCTCTTACTATTACAGAGATATCTAATTTATGCGATATTTCAAAAAGTAAAGCTTATCGATATCTTATTTCTTTTGTGAAAACTGGTTTTTTACAAAAAAATGAAAACCTTAAATATTCTATAGGGAATGAATTAATACTAATAGGAGTACGCGCTCATAGTAATGTAGATATTGATAAACTGTCTACATCGTATATTAGTGAATTGAGGGATAAGATTAATGAAACAGTATCTATGGCACTTTGGGGAGAGAAAGGACCGTTTTTTCTAAAATGGGAACCAAGTAACTCCCATGTTAATATAGGTGTTCAACAAGGTACACAAATTAAGGTTACACAAAGTGCAACAGGAAAACTATTTGCAGCATTTTCTCCCAGAGAAAAAACAGAAAAGCTTATAAATGAGGAATTAAATGGAGATCAAACTGCAATAGACTCATTCTATAATGAGTTAAAAATAATTAGAGAAAAGAAATTTGCAACAACACAGGATACCCTAATACCAGCAATTTCAGCACTCAGTGCACCTGTATTTGGAAAAAATGGAGAAATTGATGCATGTATTAGTGTGATTGGCTTTACCGAATCACTTGATGTTTCAGAAGATTCGATTATAGCAAAGGAATTGAAAAAAAATGCATATCTTTTATCAAGAGACATGGGATACGTGGAAAAAAGATTATTCCCTTCATTACTTAATAAATAGAAAGTTATATTTAAATTAGAAAGAATTTGGTACATCCATCCCTGTAATATACTACAGGGTTTTTCTATTTGCAGTAAATTAAATGTTAATTAGAGAAACAATCTAAGCAAATCGATTTATCCGATCTATTCCCCCCCTGGTCTTTTCAGCGTTTAAAATCAATAAATTGCTCGCCTCCCTCCTTGAATATAAATGCCATAATAATTAGTAGAAGCATTCCTACAACTAAAAAAAAACGACACTCCTAGGAAGCACGGGGTTTTTTGAATCACTACTAATCTCTTGTTTTTACTTATATTTCTTTATATTCCCTTTACAGTCATTTAATAGACTTCCTCTATAATTAAAGACAAATACTAGTAAAGGGAGAGATTAAGATTATGATACGCAAAGTTACTATCTTCTCACTGACAGCAATGATCTTCATGTCCATGTTTACAGCCCCTGTATTCGCATCCAATGGTGATATGCCGACAATTCAACAACAGCAGCAAATGGTTAATGTTGCACATCGGGGTGCTTCAGGTCATGCTCCGGAAAACACAATAGCCGCCTTTGATAAAGCGGTTGAAATGAAAGCTGATTATATTGAGATTGATGTACAAATGACACAAGATGGGAAATTGGTAGCTATCCATGATACAACCGTTGATCGTACAACAAATGGGACAGGATCGGTTGGAGATTACACACTTGATGAAATTCAGCAATTGGATGCTGGAAGCTGGTTCGGAGAGGAATTTGCGGGTGAACAGATTCCTACTTTTGAAGAAATAATCGATAGATACCAAGGAAAGATAGGGATATTAATAGAAATAAAATCACCTGAATTGTATCCGGGTATTGAAAAAAATGTTGCTGAAGCCTTAATGCAGCGTAATATGCACAGACCTAATACCGATAAAATTATTATTCAGTCGTTCAACCATGAATCTGTACAACGATCAAAGGAACTTTTGCCGAATATACCTCACGGAGTCCTTGCTGGGTTAACTTGGGCAGAGGTTACAGATGAACAGTTGGCACAATTTGCAGCATATGCTGATTACTTCAATCCGAATATGAATATCGTTACAGATGAGCTTGTTGACCGTGCTCATATTGCTGGGATGAAAATTTATCCATATACGGTACGAGCACAAGAGCAAGCAGATAACTTATTCGAACTTGGTGTTGATGGTATAATTACTGACTTTCCTGAGTATGTTTATAAGCATCCGGTGAAAAACTGAGGATAGACTTAAGACTAGTAATCTAGCAAACGATTGATTAGTAGGAGTAGCGTAAACAAAAAGAACTTAGAAAAAAGTTACAAATGAAGCTGTTGGTCATTTTAGAATGGCATGAAAATGGAAATGAGATGGAATAAGGGACAAAGGGTACAGTTTAAAGCTGCCTTGTCCCTTTCATAATTTCAGGGTTAGTGCCCCCCACTTAACATTCATGGCTTAGTGTGATGGAATATAAATCACGGAAATACGGCATAGTAAGTAGTAATTATTAACAGTATAAACCTGTTATGATTACTACTTTTTCAGAAAAGCTGATCTAATTCACCTATCCCTTTTTTTGCCTTTTCAGCAAGTCTTGCAGAAACATGAAAGTCATCTGCGTGGGCAGCTGCGAAGGCATGCACCTTGCCGTAATGTTTCTAATAGATGTCCTGCATAATATAGTTTTTGAATGTTTCCAACGGTAAATCTCCCTTGACAATCCCGTGTACAAACGGATGATTCAGGCTTAATTCCCAACTTTGCTTTGTTGCTTCTCTCAACGACTCTGAAAAACGCATAAAAAATTCCTCCTCTATTATAGTTTCTTACTGGTGAATTAGGAAATGGATATTTATTTTTTAATATCCAATATACGATAAATTTTAATAGCCTACTTCTACTACAGCGTTAACGATATACATCAAATCGTTTTTATCTTGCTGTTCTTCAAGGGAAATTCCGCTTGTCGTTGCCATGCCACCGTTCATCACTTCAACGGTTACCGTACCATAGGGAATAACCCTTTTTATTCTTTTCTGATCTAATTTTTCCAAATCCCGCGGCAAGCCTAGTTTGACATCAACTTTCATGTTATTTAAATCACCATCCGGCAGAATTTTTTTCATACCAGGCATGGAATTGGAATGGATCGCATTCAGCACTGCTCGTTCAGACGCAATATTT
>NZ_JBIMEX010000024.1:0-6784 GCF_051262635.1 Oceanobacillus sp. CF4.6
CCATTCTTCCTAGCCAATTTTAATCACCTTTTTTTTCATTGAAACAAATACTCCTTTTCATATGTAATTTATCCTTTATACATGTTTCTTTTGTTTATTATATTGTAACCTAATTTTACTAATGTTTCAACAGAAAGAGAGTATTTGTTTCAATAGACAGGAGTATTTGTTTCAATAGACAGGAGTATTTGTTTCAATAGACCCGTAAACCCCTTGGGGCGCAAGGGGTTTACCTTGTCCTAAATATAATTAAAGTAATTAATCTTTAAAAAAATAATAAATATATAGGGGAATTCTCCCCATTTTTAAAACTCAAAATAAAAAAAGAAAGAACCAAAAACATTAGTAACAACGTTAACAAATAGAAGGCGATTTCTAGACCTCTGGAAACCTTTAGATAGATTAATAGAGTGTTTATACCTATTTACAAAAATAAAAGCGCCATAGCCCCTAATTATTAATAATTGAGGCATATGACGTTCTTAGAGGAGATGCATATTATTCTTATTTAACTGAACCACTTTTCTCGACAACGAAAGAACGCCTATTCCTAAAAATCTAGGATAGGCGTTCTTTCGGGTAATTTTTTTGTGATATTAGTAAAACAGATTGTATCTCTATACTAGCATATTTAGAATCTTGAAACAATTAAAAGGTTTTATTTTCATTTCCAAAACTTCCACCACTTCTTTTGTTGGGTTGAGGTTGAAGCTAATTGTTTTTGAGTTTCCAAGCTTTGATTTAACGCATTCATTAGGTTCTGATCCCGTTCTTCTAATCTAGAATTCATATAATCCTGTTGGCTTTTTAATTGAGTTAAAAGTTCCCGATTAAAAGATTCTTGTTCTTTTTTAAAGTCTTTAAATTCCTCTAATAAGTCGCTATATCGTACAATATATTGCTCTTTTGGTGTAGCACCATCCGAGACATCACTGCCGTTTTTCCATGCTATTGCTGACTTTGAAGCTTCTTCTAGCGCCATAGTGCGTTTTAGTTCAATAAGTTTTCTAAGGACCATCAAATCTTCATCAAAAAATCCCCTATGACCATATTCATTTTTGTGAAAGGAGTATCCTGCCTTTTCTAGAAAGTCACAATATTTCCTAACGGTACTTGTATGAATTTTAAAGTGTGCTGCAACATCTTTGGTATCATGAATTACTTGACTATCATTCAATGAAGAGCCCCCTATATACTCTTACAATTCTAATTCATCTTCAAGAGTATGATTTTTCGATTTTTTCTTTGCTTTTTGGCGTTGTTTTTCCAAGTCGTTATCATAATTATTTTCATTCTGTTGGGCATTGTTGACCAAATTACTGAATAAATCGCCACCTTCTACACGAGAAGTGTCAGAATTCCCCATACTATTGATGTCAGGAGAACGATCACCCCTGTCCGTAGTCCGTTCACCATGAGTAATTCCTTTTTCGTTGGTTTGTTTTCCTGCTTCATAGTTGTTACGAACTCTATTAGCTCTTGTCGAAGTAGTTTCGTTTTGATAATTTGTTTTTCTTGATTCTTGTTCGTTTGTTCCAATAGATTTTCCGTGTTCTTTTTCAATGTTTCCGAGAGTTGGTTCAATTCTTTTGTTGTTTCGGACACTTGCTCTGTCTGATTCGTGTTCACTTGTGTTCGCAAGTCCTTCAACCTCTGGTCTAATGATTCCATGAATCCATTGTTGTTTTTCATGTCCTGCGTTCTTTCCTTCTGAACCTTCTCCAATTCCGATTGAACTTGAGTGTAACTGCTCGCTACGTACTGTTGTTGCACCCGAATTTCGTTCATTTTCTCCACTATTAGTGCCAATTGTTTTTCCAAAGAGGTAGTCGTCGAATCCGAGTTTTCTTTCAATTTCTCGTTCTGCAGACTTTGTATACTCATGTTTTATCGTCTCCCTTTCATATGATTCACCTAGTTTATTTCCTCTTACTCTCTTACCATTTTCATGATTAATATAAGTGGTGTTTTTTCCACGTTCCTTTACTTCAATTCCATGCTTGTCCATCATATTTTGTTTAAATTCTTCATAGTTTTTTGAAGAAGTTTTTTCTAAATCAATTTTATTTCTTATATCGTCTTTCCAGCTAAATTTATTTTTATCTATTAGTGCTTTTTCTGCCAATGTATAGCGTACTGGTGATGAATTTTCTTCTACGATAGACAAATCATGCTCTTTACAAATTCGATCACTTGCTTCACGTATTTTTATTAATTCATCTGTTCCATGTGCATGATATTTGTAACCATTTTCAAAATTAACGGAATTAATGACAATATGATTATGAATGTGATCTTTGTCTGTATGCGTGTAAACGACTGCTTCATGACCTTGGGCCATTTCCTTTGCAAGTTCTTGGCCAAGTTCATTTGCTAGTTCAGGAGTTACTTCCCCAGGTTTAAATGACTGGATAATATGATGAGCTTGTATTCCATCATTCTTGCCCCATAATTCACGAGTTGACTTCATTTGAGCCTTCGCATATTCAGCCGGACAATCTACTCCCTCTTTCACTTCTGCTCGCTTTTCAGCGTATGAAATTAATCGATTGGCTACTTTTGTAGTGCTTCGTTGAATTGTTGCCATAATCCCTGCAACTCCTTTTGGATCTCTTGCACTTCTTCTTTGGGAACTGTTTTATTCTCATTGGCTCTTTTGGTCAATTGGTTCACGTTGTTCCCAATGCCCCGTAGCTGACGTGCTATATCAAACGCAGCTTCCCTATTAATTTTTGGAGATTTCATTCTAGAACCGTGTGCCTTTTTCTTACAGAAATTCGGCACACTCATACCAACTTCTTTCGCCATTCGCTCAAGTCGTTCATATTCGTCATCGCTAACCCTAAAGTTAATCTGTCGATTTTCTTTACGGTTCACTCCCAAAACGACCGCCCCCTCTTTATCCAAAATTTTCTAATTTTGTAATTATCATAGCATGATAATAGAGAGGTTGGCAAGCTGTACCTTTGCTAGCCACTTCGTGTCTGCAAAGGCGCTTGTTGGGGATTTCCCCCAAACGTTTGGCTATGCCTGCACTCCCCCTAGATCAAGACCTGTTCGCCAGTAATGGCGAATAAAAAAATTCATCTAGGTGCGGAAACTTGTTTCTGCACCTAGATGAATTTTTGCCATATTAAAGATCCATCCGATTATCTTCTTCTCAACTAAAGCACCAGTTACTTTAAGTACAATCTTTCACAAACCTTTATTCTATTGGTACCACTTAGGTTTTAATCTGCTAAAGTAATCATGATCTTCTAAATACATATAAACTTTATCTAACATCTCATTCATGTTGTTTGGAATAGTTTTTAAAGTCCATACTACAGTAGAGAAAACGCACATTGCTAGGTAAAGTGAATACAACCTCCAAAAATCTTCATCAGGCTCTTTATTATTAAAATAACCTCTGATTTGTCCTATTGAAAAAGGAATGCTTACTTCTCGGCTGAAAATTCCTATCTTTAGAAATTCATGAATTGGATCTCCCCAATCATACCTGTTAAAGTCTATAACTCCAGCAAATGTTTTATTATTCACGATGATGTTTCCAAGGTGAAAATCATCATGTTGAAATAAGTTCGGGCGTTGTTTCATGAGATGGATATTCTCATCAATAAAACCCATTATTTTATGGTCATTTTTAACCTTTACCTCACATGCTAAGTAAGCATCTATATATTTCTTATGCTTTTCAACTTTCCTTGAATACCACGAAGAGATATGGTTTGGAGCAGATAATTGATGCATTTTTCTTAATTCTTTTCCTGCATCAATACCAATATTATATTGTTCTTGGTCTGAGTATTTTGAGATTTCATCCTCAGCATCCTTACCTTCTATGTATGATGTAATCATATACCCCCGATTTCCTACCTCACCAATTGAAATTGGTTGTGAACAAGTAACGTGATAATCCTGTAACCTTTCCATAATAGAGTATTCTGTCTTCTTTAGTTCCAACTCTTCTAAATTAAACATCCGAAGTAATAGTTTTTTGTTACCATCTTGCATTTGTATTAGATATTTTTCATCTGTGGAAAACCCCTTTTTAATTTCAATAACTTCTTTACAATTACTTATTAAAGGAATCTGTTTTATTAGTGTTTTACTCACACCCTCACCCCTGTTATTAAATTTTGAAATCAATTCAATACTCTTAAACTTGTATATTTCTATGAAAAAACTACATTGCCTTCTTTCACTAACCTGCCAGTTAGAACATCAAGATAGGCTGCCAAATTAACGATCTCCTTATTGTGTTAAATGGTGCTACTTCAATAAGAATTGCCCTTTACTTTTCTAGCCTCGTTTATAAAGCAAGAAACAAGTGATACTACTAATCCTACAAATGAAACACCAAGTCCGATTGCTGAACCTGAACCACTTGAAGCTAATATAAGTGCTATACCAAATAGTGATATTGAAATACCTAAAAGTGATAAACGCATAATTCCGCACCAACAACCTTTCATATAAAAATATTCTTATTGAGCAATCGCACCAATTTGTTGAACAACTACAAACTCTCTGGTAAGTGATTTTTATACATTTCTATTGCATTCGTATGTTCTTCTAAAACAGTCACTGTTTTAGGATGAGGTTTCGTATAGATAATTGGATAATCCTTTTCATTAAGTTTTTCATTAATTAGAAAAGCTAACTTCTCTTCTTCAGTTGAAAACTGTGCATCAATTCCTGTTTTATTTCCACGAGCATCTACCCTAATCCACTTATTGAGCGATTTAAGAAAAATAGCATTTAAAGCGTGAATACAATACCCTTTTTCTGGAGTATCAAACAACATTAGCCTTTGATAACAAAAACCTGTTGGTATTCCTTGCAAGCGCAATAATGACGCTAATAGATGTGATTTTGCATAACAGATTCCTTCTTTAAGTTCTAATACCTCCGAAGCGTTACAAGTAACGCGTTCCGATTGAATATCCCAAGAATGAAAAATTTCATCACGAACAAATTCAAAAGCTACTTTAGCTTTTTCAATTTCCGTTTGATTTGAATTAAAAAGTTCATCTGCCTTCTGTTTTAATCTTGGATTGGAATAATTAACTTCTTTTAATTCAAGTAAATAATTCGCTAAATTTTCAGACTCAACTTTCAAATTCATTATCCCCACTCCCGTTTTGCTAGTATAAGTATTTGTATTTAAGTATCATTATACAATATGAAATATTAATATTGACAGGTGTACTGTTAAACTCTTCTGCCCGTTACTTTAAGTACATTTTTTCACAAACATCCTATAAGTTTCAGTTTACACCATTTGCAAAGTCAAATATCTACCCATTTCGCTTTGCAAATGGGATTTTGATATAATTAAATTCCAGCATTTGCTGGGTGGTGAAGGAAGGGAGCCCTTCATATATATTACTTTTACAAGAAAAGTCATAGAAACCTATGACTTTTCTTGTTGTTACAAATCCCTACTATTTGAGATTTTGCGATACAGGGCAATAACAGATCGATTTTCTTTTTCCCATTCGGGATCTTTAAGCATTGGTACCTTAAATTTATATTCCATTTCAGTCATCAAATTGGCGTATTCTTTGCTTTTTTGGCTATCAGATAAGCCACTATGAAGGACTTTTTCATATTCATTGTTAAACCACGCCAGTGTGTTTTCAGTCATTTACCTTCCTCCTTAACCTAAAAACTAATCCAAGTGTGACCACATTTATTGCCATTGATATTAAAGAAATGATAATAGTTACAAATTGCATATTATTCACCTCTTTTCCGATTTCATCATGGACAACTGCATGAATAGAATTTTTAATCAGTCTAAGATTTTTCTTCTAACCAATTATAATAAAAGCTAGTATCTCTTTTTGATTCATCAGGTAGAAAACGATTTAATTCGTCTAAATTTAATCGTACTTTATCAATAAGGTTATTAGCTTTTTCATATGTAATACAGATCGGTTCAGTTGTGTGCGGAATCATTTCACGTATTTCTTTTACTATCTGTATCGCACGTTGACGGTTTTTCTCGTCATTTAAATCAATAAATATAAGGGAATCTTGAATTACTGTATCGACAGTCATTTTTAACTCTTTTATTTGTTTTTTAGTTGCACTTTTTTGATTCGTACCCGTAGACCAAATCAAGTCAAAACCAACAATGGAACGACCTTTTTTTTCCACTTCATAACGTACATCTAATTCAGTAAAATGATTAATTTCATCAATCGCAACATTTAAAACTCTGTTTTTAAATAATCCTGTATTGTTTTGATAACTTTTCACATTCTCCACACCAAATAAATTCATTAATGCCTCTTTGGATATTGGTTTGTGCCAGTATCCATAATGTGCTCTTATGTAGTCATACAAAGTCCAAGAAAATCCACTTTTAAATTGTGAGGTAATCGTTAAATCAGTGGAAACATACTTTTCTTTTAACTCCAAAATATGAGGAATCATTTTTTCATTCCATTCAAAAATAAAATGACCCTTATCATACTCCATACTTGAAAAAGCATTCCAAAATTTAAATTTATCATTGGCTAAATCTTGTGTAGAGACTTTTAAATCTAGAATTCGTTCAGAATCTTTATAAGCGTCATCTGTACGGTATTGATCTATGTTGAATTTCTTTTCAAAATCAGCTTTTATAAACTCTGTTTTGCCATCCTTTTGCGTGGAATAAATAGCATATGCCAGTAGTTGCATCTGATTTAGCGTTAATCCCTGACTTAATTTAGCCATAGATAAATCATTGCTCTTTTGAATACTGTTTTCATATGAAAAAATTTTCATTTTA
>NZ_JBIMEX010000025.1:0-6172 GCF_051262635.1 Oceanobacillus sp. CF4.6
AGCAGCCTTAACTGCCTTATCTACATCCTCTTTCGTTCCTTGTGAAACGCTTCCTACTATTTCGTCCAATTTTCCTGGATCTCTTATTTCCAGTGTTTTTTCTGTTTTAACATCTTCATTATTAATAAGTAGAGATACTTCTTCAACCATTACCTTTTCCATTCTTTTTCCTCCTTTAGTATTGTAGTGTTGCGAGTTATAATACATTGCGTAAAAAACGTACATTAATCATCGCCATCTTTTGTTCAGAATTACCAATCCCTGGAAACTATTACGATTACGTCCTTTAAATATATATTATCATTTTTATATACAAATGACAATAATAAAATTGAATTTTATAAATTTTATTATTATAATTATTAATATGACTATTTTCAATATTACTTATATGTGTATATCCCCTATGAAGACATAACTATATAACGACGACGCTGAATGTTGACAAACCACTTTTGCAAAAGATTCCCGTAAGGTTAATTTTGACTTTTCCACCTAACCTCTGATACGGTAAATGAAATAGCGAATTCTCTTCATTTTGGAAAAATGATGAATCCGTAACAATCAACAAATACTGATAATAAAAAATAAAGAGGCAAAAAGGAATTTTTAATAAAAGGGGGATTTTTGGTATGTAGATAATTTGATGTATCTTTTTGTGAAATTGGAAATTAATCCTTAAGTGTCTAAAGGAGGCATACATGATCATATGAAGAAAAAAGATGAATCAATTTTAGAAAACTGTTTATTTTTCACTTCCAATGTTTTTGCTCGTACCATCGCAAAAATTGCAACAGAAGTATTTACGCCTACAGGTCTCTCGCCAACGTATGGATACCTTATCCTTGTTGTTAATCAATATCCAGGAATTTCCCAAAAGGAATTATGTAGTAAATTATCAATAGCTCCTTCAACGAGTACTAGATTCGTGAATAAATTGATAAAACAAGAAGTATTGCGTAGCGAAAATAAGTGGAAAGAAACTCATATTTATTTAACTGAAAAGGGAAATCGTTTATATGAGGAAGTCTGTCATTGCATAGATGAATTAGACCAAAGATACAATTCCATACTCGGTGAATCTAAAAATGAACACTTAACTACACTTATGGGTGAATTAAATAAAAATTTGAAGCATTAAGAGTATGAAGGTACAATTCAACTTCCTCAATTAAAAATAAACTATTTCTATAATTTTGGATTTTTACTACTTAACATAACGGGTGGAATAAGCCTCAATATATTTCGTTTAACATTTCCTGTATTCCTAACTCCCGAACAATACCACTTTGCTTATAGCCACCAATTAGCCTTCCTAGAGAAGGTAATTCAAAACTATGGGTGTTAATAAGTTAATAAGTGTTCCTTCCAGCATCTATTTTTCTTTCAATCTGATAAGAACGCTTTACATCCTTTGCCCTAACGGAAGATCCAAGCCCTTCTCCCGTATTATTGGCTAGTTGGATAACATCTTTTTCTTTATAATACAAGATACTTGGAATGTTTGAACCAAATTGGTCGCTAGCAACAGCATCGATGAATAGTTATTGGTCTATAGCATGCGGTAAGATATAGTATCCATTATCACTATTTTCATGATCAAGTTTTTGAGCTAATTCTCTAATAGCGGCGTTCAAATTTTTGGTCTTCTTATGATTCTATTAACAAAATCATATTGCTTTTTATTGCTCAATGGTCCAAAGCTCGCATTTAGATTTAAACATGCCCTACTTTATACTCATCTACCATTTCGCAAAGAGTTTCAAAGAATTGATTATACATGGCTCTTGAAATCCGCTTTACCGCAAAAACAAATTTGACCGCTACGAGCAAAGATTTCTTTTAATAACCTTGTCAAGATTTCTCCAGAATTCACATCACCCAAGATAATTGCCCGGTCATTCCCAACAAATCTAGTCTAATATCTGACGCTACATTGGCTATAACCTTTTTGCCTGTTTCTGCAAATCAACCTTACGGACTAATAGATGTTTTGTTAATGCTTCCCCTACTTCAATTTCTCCATGGCAAAGTTTAATACTCCTTCAGGCAGGGTGCCAGAAGGAGTATTAAACTTTGCCAATGCTAGCGGTACCGTAGGGGATGTTTCAATACTACGATATTCCCTATAACTAGGGAAGGATCTAATTTCATCATTGTTAATACATTTGGTATATTCCAAGGGACAATGGCAACTATTACTCTCGTAGGCCTTTTCTCTATTTTCGTCCAAAGTAATCTCTACAAAAACAGACAAACTGCCAATCTGGTAAATGTAAAATGTTTATGTGTAAAATATCCATCCTAAAAATCCTCCTTAGAAAATACATAGAGAAGATCGGCGGTAAGGACTCCCCCCCCCACTGCGGATCTAGGTGGTGTTCAATGAAGCCCGCGAGAAGCCAAGCACTCGTCCGCCCGTCCTTGACCGCCCCCTTGCAAAGGGTTGGCCACCATTCACTCTTCACGTAACTGTACTAGGTTGATGTCCGCGGGTAGATTCCGGCGTTGAAAGCGTATCAATTGAGGCGAAATCCTTAGCGGCAGCGATACGCCATAGCTGTGAGTATGCTTCGAGAATCTCCGGTAAATCTGGGAAGAGGGTGCCGTTAACAGTGAACCCGTTTGCACACCAGTTGACGTAATCCTAATTATCGATTATGCAATAAAACGCAGGATGCTACATATACTTTACCATAGATTTAAAATAATTTTCTATTCTATACTGAACGGATCTTATCTAAAATCTGGCTTAAATTCACCTGTAATTACTTGATGACCATTATTTATCTCTAATGTCTCTTCTTGTTCTAATTCAAAGCGATCCATGATCGGGATATCATTTACAGAGAATAAATAAGAATTTTCTAAAGCAACATGTTCATGCCATGCCCAGTTTGGAACGACAAAGTAGTCACCTTTTTTCCAATCGAAACGTACACCATTAATAATCGTGTAGCCTGATCCTTTATATGCACAGTAAATAACTGAATGTGTGTGACGATGTGCTTTTGTTTTAAAACCCTTAGGGAGATGTGTCATACGGGATCCAATTGTAGGATTTGCTGATTTCCCTGTAGAAGGATTAATATACTCTACAGCAAAGGCGTTATATGGATCTGGATCAAATTCCTGTAATCCTTTAATTGCATCAACTGTACGATCCCATTTATAGTTTGCAAGTGGTGCAATTGTATATTTCCCATCCCCTACAGGACGAACCATTCCACCTCTATAACGTTTCTCAGAGAAGTTATCTGGCACATCTGGTTGCTGAAGACCAGCTTCATATGGTTCAAAGAATGTTCCACCAATAGAATAGATTGTTGGGATATCCAAAGCATCCATCCAGACCATTGGCTCTTTTCCAAGGTGCCCATGACCATGCCATAAATTTTTTGGTGTAGTTAGGAAATCTCCTTCTTCCATAAATATACGTTCACCCTGTACGATCGTATATGCTCCTTCACCATCTGTAATGAAACGTAATGCACTTTGAGAATGACGATGTGATGGCGCTTCTTCTCCAGGTTGTAATAATTGCACTGCAGCATACAATGTTTGAGTTGTCGATACTTGCCCCCATGGTTTACGGTAGGTTAAACCAGGATTTTGAAAGTAAATCGCACGTCGTTCCCCACCACGATCGGGAGTAAAAATTTCTGCAGCTTCGGATAGCTTTTTCTTTAATAATTCTCCACTCCAGAGATATGCTTCAGCATGTGGTTTGGGTGATTTATTCATGACTTCTGGAATTGCTTCCCATAGTGGTCCAAGATTATATTGCTGGATATCCTTCGTAAAATCCTTTACAACAGAACTCTTCATAAACTCAGTTTTTTCAGCCATTTAAAACATCCCTTTCCATTATTTTATTTACTTGCATTTGGTAATTTACTTAAATTTCGCTTGATCTGATTACTGTGACCTTCCGTATGCTCAACAATAAAATGTTCAATTAAAAATGAAACAGGTTTATTACCAAATTTTTTAAAGTTACGGTGTGGATTTTCTTCTTTCAATTGAGCATCATCTACTTTTGAAAGCCTTTGGGAGACCTCCGTCTTCAATCCTTCCGTTGCTTTGATTACTTCTTTTATATTTAATCCGTTGAGCTCGTCTACTGCTGCAAGTCGATCAGGACTTGTCAAACCTCTTCCCCATTCAGATCCTGGCTTTTCTAATACCGTTTCCATTTCACTAAGCCAATATGGTGTCGCTTCATTAACATGATTCAAAATCTGTACTATAGACCATTCATCTTCTGTTGGATTCCAGCGAATGGTCTCTTCTGAAAGTCCATCCACTGAACTCAGAATTTCATCAATAGAAGACTGGATAGAATGGATATATTTTTCAACTTGTTCTGTTGCCATAAATTACTTTCCTCCTTCTTGTTTAGATACGCGGTTCTCTAGTGTACCTACTTTATCAATATCAATTTTCACTACATCTCCATCTTTCAGGAATACTTGTGGATCCCTTGCAACACCTACTCCTCCAGGTGTACCTGTTAACACAATGTCTCCTGGCTCAAGTGTCATCAAATTAGATAGGAATTGGACAAGCTTTGGCACTGTAAATACAAGATTCTCCGTATTTGAATGCTGTCTTTCCTCTCCATTGACTGTTAGAACTACTTCAAGTCCAGACGGGTCTGACAATTCATCAGATGTAATTAACCACGGTCCCATTGGGGCACTGCCTTCTACAGCTTTCCCTTGAAGCCATTGAAGTGTTCTACGTTGAATATCACGATAGGTAACATCATTAACAATTGTATACCCTGCTACATAATCCAATGCATCTGCTTCTGAAACATTTCTAGCCTGTTTACCAACAACAAAGGCAAACTCTGCTTCATAATCTAGTTGCTCAGAAATCGGATAGAACGGGATATCATCTTGTGGTCCAACAATTGTATTCGCAAATTTAGCAAATACAACAGGATTAGACGGTAATTCACGTCCCATTTCAAGAATATGTTCACGGTAGTTATGGCCAACACATATCATTTTCCCTGGATTAGTTAAAGGTGCTTCAACTTTAACGGATTCTTTTTCATAAATAAGTTGGTGATTAAAACTTGAAGGATTCTCAAGTGCATAATTAATTGCGCCCTTTGCAATTTCGATACTTTCATTGCCACCTTGTAAAAACGCTTCCATCTTTTCTGGTAAAAAAGCCTCTGCAATTTCCTTGTAACGATACTTTCCTTCGCTTTTAAGCTGTGCTTGATAAGCATAATTCAAATCAATAACTTTGCTGTCATCAACAAGTGCTCCTATGCGAGTATATCCTGCGTTAGTAAATGTAATTAATTTCATAATAATCTCCTTTTAATAATTTATTTCAAAATGAGATGCCATAAGCTCTGCTTAAATACCTTCTAGGATTCTAAGACTCTTATATATGAAAAAGGAAAAAGGTGAATTCAGAAATTATGTTGTCTATTTTACAACACAATAAAACAGGGAACCAACCAAACAGGTACAGGTACTCTCAGGCATTTCGATATTTCGCAAATCTAATTTCATTAAACTAAAGACAAACCTATTTTTTATGTACCCCAAATCAATTGATAATAACTGCCATTTTTTTCATTCCCTTCGCTAAAAAAGGCTTCTGACATGTTATTTCTATCGGTAAATTGAAATATAACATAAATTAGATATCTCTGTTGTAGTAAGAGGTCGGTCGTAGTCAGATATGATTTTTAGAATTATAAATCACATATTCAACCTATTTTGATAGGATAATTTATAGAAGGGTTGTCTTACCCTTCATAGCTGAAAAGGCATACTCATATATATCAACTAAACAATTTGTTTTGATTGTAAGTGTTCACTAAGGAATAGGTTCAATTTTTTAGGACCAAATTTTAGTTTTCCATTTTCCATTTGATTGGTTTTAGAGTCTAAGAAATAAACAATTTGCTTTCGTCTTTCGGTAATATTGATAATCCCATTCTCATAAAACCAAGTATCAATGGTATTATAAACACCTTTGTTTAGTCCAAAGCGATCTCTACAAAAACAGACAAATTGCCAATCTGGTAAATGTAAAATGTTTTCATGTAAAATATCCATCCTAAGAATCCTCCTTAGAAAATATATAGAGAAGGAGAACATCATATGCTACTCCCTCCATATTTTTATTGATTTATTTTCAA
>NZ_JBIMEX010000026.1:0-3670 GCF_051262635.1 Oceanobacillus sp. CF4.6
TCTTTGACATACTGGTTGTTTTGTTCAGTTTTCAAAGAGCAAATTTGTGAGCTGCTTTTTCGAAGCAACTTTTATATCATAACATACATAAACTTGTGTTGTCAACACTTTATTTATCTTCTGTTGAAGTTCGTTTTCGTGACAACTTTTAAATCATACCATTTTATTGAATTAAAGTCAATAACTTTTTTCGTATTTATGTTTTTTAGTTTTTCGATGCGCTGTAACCTTTTTCAAGCAAAATATTTTTAGCGACAAGAAATATATTACTACTTGAACATCTAAAAGTCAATAACATTTTAAAATTTATTTTTTAAAAGTTTATTATAGAAGACGTTCTTTTAAGTCATAGGTTTTCGAGAGTGGCAAGAGTTATTTAATAAGGCTGGTGATATGGTTTAACTTTCTAAGTCTGAATACATGAAAACACCAAGACAGATAAGAAATAGTAAGCTCCTTCTCTTTCGATAAGCGGTCATATGTTAACTCATGCCTTCACTAATATAAAACAGTTAAAACGGATTTCAATAATTACTCTACTTAATATTGCCATAAAAAATAGCAAGATGTGGATAGATGAGGGGAGAAATAGAGCGTAATCTGTAAAAGAGGTGGTTACTATGAATGGGAATGTATTGAAAAATAAAAGGATTTTATATTATCTGGCAAGTGCTGGCATTTCACAGTTAGGCAATGTAACTTGCAGGGCTTGCCTTTCTTTTTTTATCTTATGAACTGACACAATCGGCTAGTCTTACCACGGTGATCGCCATTTCACAGGCCATCCCTATCTGTTCTTCGGTTTAATTGGCGGTGCCATCACAGACCGCGTCAATAAGAAACGACTATTGTTACGACTAGATCTCATTCGGGTTCCAATTATTCTTTTACTGGTTTTGATTTTTCAATTGGAGAGTCTCGCTTTCTTGCATTTGTTATTCGTGAGTTTCATCATTCAGAGTCTCGGTTGTTTTTATAATCCAGCGTACCGGGCTGTTTTGCCTCTCATCACGCCATCGCATGATCGCACAACGGTCAATAGTTTGTTGGATATTGTCACAAGGGGTGTTCAGGTGTTGGGTCCAGTCTTCAGTATCGGTCTATTGAGTTCCGGGAACACTATTCACTTATATTCGATTGATGCGATTATCTATGTTTTTGAGTGCATTTTTCACCTTTAAACTTCATTGGGTTGAACCGTTCAACGAGGATGATGCACTAATAGAGAAAAAACAAGGAGTCTTCCAAACAATTTTTGAATTCTTTTTGTGGGTAAAAAGAGAGGTGACGATTAAAACCTTGTTTATGGCGACTTTTTTGATGGTATTTTTCAACACCTGGGTGTGGCAGGTCGGCTTGCTCTTGCTTCTTTTACAGGACTATCCGAGTCAAGGCGAAGAATTTTATAGTCTCTTATTGGGGTGGTATGGCGCAGGTGTAATCATCGTCAATGTAGTCATTCCGTTTCTCTGGAAATGGCTAACTTTTGCCATTTATCTAACTGGCTCTATCATATGGGGAATCGGAATTTTTGTATTAGGACTCGCAACAAACCTTCCCCTTTATTTTCTAGGGACTCTGATTGCTGCTATCGGACTGCCGATTACTGGTCTTGCCCGTGTTTATTTAATTCAGACACTGGTTCCGAGCAATAAATTGGGCCGAGCATTCAGTTTTAATGCAGTTATTCTCTATGGGTCGAATGTGATTTCCTTGATGCTATTTGGTACTCTCGCTACTTTCATCGAGATCCGTTTCCTCTTTATCTTCTGCGGAAGCATGATGGTCTTTTGCTCAGTCTTCTATTTGATTCGAATTGTTTATACGAAAAAAGCTCAGCGGAAAACCGTAAAGGCGTTTAAATAACTGATTGTAAACGGAAACCGAAGAAAACCCACAGCTAATGGCAATATCCGTAATGTTTCGTTGAGTATGCAAAAGCAAATCCTGTGTTCTGACAAGTCGATACAGCTGGAGCCAAGAATAAGGTGAAACGCCGACCTTTTCTTTAAAAAGGTGAGCAAACTGAAACTTACTGATATCCAGTAGCGCTACCATTTCGTCCAGGCTCCAGGCATGCTGATAATCGTCTTTTAAAGCCTCCATTACTTGAACAAGCGCCGGCTGCACGGAGCGAAAAGGGTGAGTAATCAAATCAGTGGTATGTGTCCCAATCGTTGTATTGACCAACAATAGACTTAGTTGAGCTAAGCTGTGTTCTAAAAACACTTCAGAAGACCGGCTTCCATTTTGCCCTTCAGCAACATGTACTGCTGAACAAATTGGACCCACCGCTCAATAAGAGGGTATGCTTTGAGCAAAGAAAAAGTCGTCCCGTACAACTGAAATCGATGCGGTAGCCTCGTTAAGAAAAGACCGATCCAACTTTATGTTCGTCATGTGGATTGAAAACCATAAACTCATTTTCATTTATTGAAAGCTCATTTCGTGTGCTTTGATAGTTCATGGACCCCCTTCAGTGAATACATGAATTTATAGCATGGGTCGTTCCGCCAGAGACTTTCCGATTTCTTCTGATCCGTAGACAATAGCAAACAATTTGAAGCTTGAAGCAAAAGTGATATTGAATTCACCTACCGTATTCTATACTTTTCTCGTTATCATAAATATTTTGTTGAATGTAACATAACTAAAACTAAGTTGCATTCAACATAGTTTTTAATTCAATTTCATGCTTACTGTTCCCATCTTAAAGCTGACCTTTTCATATAATCGAGCAGCTGAATTCTTCGAGAACGAATAGTTCATAGATGAATCCTTGCGTCTGATCGGTAAACTGATCTTTCGTAGTACCTAAGAGGATCCATCCTAAAAGTTCCTCTCCTTCTTTTGCAATCAAGTAGAAGTTTCCCTTCTTAAACAAGGGTTCTGATCTATCTGCATAAATCTCTTCATTATCCGCGTAAATAATAATCCTTGTTTTATTTGCCAACCCAATAAGTGAACTCCTACTTTCAATCAGTTCACTATTGTAATGGTTTTTCATAAAAGCTCCTTTTATTCCTATATACTTATTTTAACTTTGATCCCATTAACGATATCAGCTTGAGGAGTAACTTATTAATAAGGATATATTAGTTCGCAAAATAACAGTTATACAATTAGAAAGAGACTACTCAATAAAACGTTTCCTAAATATATGGGCTTGAGATGCGATTGAGCTACTCCTTCCCATAAGAAGAGAATATCTACAAACATACTTTCCGAAACAAAAACAGCCACATAAAATAAACCATCGTAATTAGAGACGCCTTCATTCATCATTTCACCTCATTTATGGAAAAATGATAGTTTAACTTTATTTGACCCCTTTGCAAATGATTACCGATAACTGTTGAAGTAAACTAAATTAACTCTATATTATTTATAATAACATTGATTAAAAAAGATTCGTAAGAGTATAAAATCACTTTACGAACGCTTTTTCCGGTATGATTAAAGAAAATCATTATTGCCTTCTATCAAGTCCTATTGAGCATCAATTATCAGTAAAGTTTGTTTCATATATTTTTCTTTCTTTATTCATAATCAAGACCTAGTAAAACACAAATCAGAGAATAATAATAAGTTTTTGGTGATTTACCGATAAGCTTTTTTTACATAAAAAAGCAGCTGATACTTTATGTATCAGCTGCTTTTACTTTTATAA
>NZ_JBIMEX010000027.1:0-2602 GCF_051262635.1 Oceanobacillus sp. CF4.6
AAGTCCTCGATCTATTAGTATCCGTCAGCTCCACGTGTCACCACGCTTCCACCTCGAACCTATCAACCTCATCGTCTCTGAGGGATCTTACTCACTCGAAGTGATGGGAAGTCTCATCTTGAGGGGGGCTTCATGCTTAGATGCTTTCAGCACTTATCCTTTCCACACGTAGCTACCCAGCTATGCTCCTGGCGGAACAACTGGTACACCAGCGGTGTGTCCATCCCGGTCCTCTCGTACTAAGGACAGCTCCTCGCAAACTTCCAACGCCCACGACGGATAGGGACCGAACTGTCTCACGACGTTCTGAACCCAGCTCGCGTACCGCTTTAATGGGCGAACAGCCCAACCCTTGGGACCGACTACAGCCCCAGGATGCGATGAGCCGACATCGAGGTGCCAAACCTCCCCGTCGATGTGAACTCTTGGGGGAGATAAGCCTGTTATCCCCGGGGTAGCTTTTATCCGTTGAGCGATGGCCCTTCCATGCGGAACCACCGGATCACTAAGCCCGACTTTCGTCCCTGCTCGACTTGTAGGTCTCGCAGTCAAGCTCCCTTCTGCCTTTACACTCTTCGAATGATTTCCAACCATTCTGAGGGAACCTTTGGGCGCCTCCGTTACTCTTTAGGAGGCGACCGCCCCAGTCAAACTGCCCGCCTGACACTGTCTCCGAACCGGATCACGGTCCTGGGTTAGAATGTTCATACAGCTAGGGTGGTATCCCACGGGTGCCTCCACGTAAGCTAGCGCTCACGCTTCTAAGGCTCCCACCTATCCTGTACAAGCTGCACAAACAGTCAATATCAGGCTACAGTAAAGCTCCACGGGGTCTTTCCGTCCTGTCGCGGGTAATGCGCATCTTCACGCATAGTATAATTTCACCGGGTCTCTCGTTGAGACAGTGCCCAAGTCGTTGCACCTTTCGTGCGGGTCGGAACTTACCCGACAAGGAATTTCGCTACCTTAGGACCGTTATAGTTACGGCCGCCGTTTACTGGGGCTTCGGTTCTAAGCTTCGCTTTGCAGCTAACTCTTCCCCTTAACCTTCCAGCACCGGGCAGGTGTCAGCCCCTATACTTCGCCTTTCGGCTTCGCAGAGACCTGTGTTTTTGCTAAACAGTCGCTTGGGCCTATTCACTGCGGCTCCTCCTAAAAAGGAGCACCCCTTCTCCCGAAGTTACGGGGTTATTTTGCCGAGTTCCTTAACGAGAGTTCTCCCGCTCACCTTAGGATTCTCTCCTCGCCTACCTGTGTCGGTTTGCGGTACGGGCACCTATGATCTAACTAGAGGCTTTTCTTGGCAGTGTGAAATCCGGAACTTCGGTACTAAATTTCCCTCCCCATCACAGCTTGAAATTGCCAGACGGATTTGCCTATCTGACTTTCTCACTGCTTGGGCGCACATATCCATCAGTGCGCATTCCTTATCCTTCTGCGTCCCCCCATCGCTCAAACAATCATGAGGTGGTACAGGAATATCTACCTGTTGTCCATCGCCTACGCCTTTCGGCCTCGGCTTAGGTCCCGACTAACCCTGAGAGGACGAGCCTTCCTCAGGAAACCTTAGGCATTCGGTGAAAGAGATTCTCACTCTTTTTTCGCTACTCATACCGGCATTCTCACTTCTAAGCGCTCCACCAGTCCTCACGGTCTGACTTCACAGCACTTAGAACGCTCTCCTACCATTGTTCGTAAGAACAATCCGCAGCTTCGGTGATACGTTTAGCCCCGGTACATTTTCGGCGCAGAGTCACTCGACCAGTGAGCTATTACGCACTCTTTAAATGATGGCTGCTTCTAAGCCAACATCCTGGTTGTCTGAGCAACTCCACATCCTTTTCCACTTAACGTATACTTTGGGACCTTAGCTGGCGGTCTGGGCTGTTTCCCTTTCGACTATGAACCTTATCACCCATAGTCTGACTCCCAA
Source organism: Oceanobacillus sp. CF4.6 (assembly GCF_051262635.1). Taxonomy (NCBI): domain Bacteria; kingdom Bacillati; phylum Bacillota; class Bacilli; order Caryophanales; family Bacillaceae; genus Oceanobacillus; species Oceanobacillus sp. CF4.6. The sequence goes on from NZ_JBIMEX010000027.1 coordinate 1,934, forward strand.
AGCTAAGTAACTGGCATTCGGAGTTTGACTGAATTCGGTAACCCGGTAAGGGCCCCTAGTCCAATCAGTGCTCTACCTCCAGTACTCTATTCTTTGAGGCTAGCCCTAAAGCTATTTCGGAGAGAACCAGCTATCTCCGTGTTCGATTGGCATTTCACCCCTACCCACACCTCATCCCCGCATTTTTCAACATACGTGGGTTCGGGCCTCCAGTCAGTGTTACCTGACCTTCACCCTGGACATGGGTAGATCACACGGTTTCGGGTCTACGACCGCATACTAATTCGCCCTATTCAGACTCGCTTTCGCTGCGGCTCCGTGTCTTCCACTTAACCTTGCATACGATCGTAACTCGCCGGTCCATTCTACAAAAGGTACGCCGTCACCCATTAACGGGCTTCGACTACTTGTAGGCACACGGTTTCAGGATCTATTTCACTCCCCTTCCGGGGTGCTTTTCACCTTTCCCTCACGGTACTGGTTCACTATCGGTCACTAGGTAGTATTTAGCCTTGGGAGATGGTCCTCCCGGATTCCGACGGAATTTCTCGTGTTCCGCCGTACTCAGGATACACTCCGGAGAAAATTCTCTTTTGACTACAGGGCTGTTACCCGCTATGGCTGACCTTTCCAGATCGATTCGTCTAAAGAATTTCTTTGTAACTCCGT
>NZ_JBIMEX010000028.1:0-2509 GCF_051262635.1 Oceanobacillus sp. CF4.6
TATTGGTGACCCGTACGGGAATCGAACCCGTGATACCGCCGTGAAAGGGCGGTGTCTTAACCGCTTGACCAACGGGCCATGAATTGAATAAGGATGTCCATTCATCCATCCACGTTTGTAATAACCTGTCGCAGACTGACGAATTTTATTATAACCAGGATATATAACTTTGTAAAGGGGAAAATGATATATTTATTTATTTTTATTAAAATTGACCAGCAAACCGCGCAGCAATAGGGTCAATTGTCATATTCGTAATATTGTAAATCGATTTCCTCTTTTGAAAAATGATTATACACAATATTAATAGCATGAATAACTAAAAGTTATGGTTTCAATACCTGGTCCTAATAGGTTATAATATATAAAAGAAATAAAATGTGGAGGTATACTATGTCAGGTCTATTGCAAGGAAAAAATGTAGTAATTATGGGTGTAGCAAACGAAAGAAGTATTGCTTGGGGTATAACAAAGTCATTACATAACGCAGGAGCAAACCTGATTTTTACAAATAGACAAGAAAGATCATACCAAAAATTAGTAAAATTATTAGAGAAACATGACATTCAGGCAGAATTAATTGTAGCTTGTGATGTTGCAAGTGATGAAAGTATTCAACAAGCATTTAGTGAAATAAAAGAAAAAGTCGGAACCATTCATGGATTGGTTCATTCTGTAGCCTTTGCTAACCGCGAGGAACTAAAGGGTGAATACGCAAACACTTCACGAGAAGGGTTCTTAGTGGCACAGGAAATCAGTGCTTACTCACTTGTTGCTGTTACAAAGGCAGCGAAGGAAGTAATGACTGAGGGAGGAAGCATTGTTACGCAAACCTATTTGGGGGCTGAACGTGTTATTCCGAACTACAATGTAATGGGAGTAGCCAAAGCTTCTCTCGAGGCTAGTGTAAGATACTTAGCCGAGGATGTAGGTAAATATGGCATTCGTGTCAACGCTGTTTCTGCAGGCCCTATTCGTACATTATCTGCTAAGGGAGTCTCCGGCTTTAACGAAAAAGCCAATGTAATAGTTGAAAAAGCCCCCCTTAGACGGAATGTCGATCAAGATCAAGTTGGTGATGCTACACTATTCTTTATTAGTGAACTTTCTCGCGGAGTTACAGGAGAGGTTTTACATGTGGATTCCGGCTTTCATATTATCGGAGGATAATCACAAACAAATAAAAAACGATTTGCTGTGTTGAAAGCAGCAAATCGTTTTTTATTTAAATCAACTTTAGCAGGATGAAATGGACAAATATGCCTTGGTAGAATTAGAAGGGCTTTTCATACACCGCTCAAGCTGAATGCTTCATTAGGACCTTTTAAAACTGCTTTCTTGAAAATGGCAAAAACAGTTTAATTCCTCTTTTGTTAACAGGGAATACCTTCATATCTGCAAATAGATGGCTTATATAGCCAAGTATACATGTCACAAAAACTCCATCAAGTACCAGTGATTTTTCTAAAGAAGACGCTATCACACCAAAAAAGATGATACCCAGTATAGAATGTGTATAACTTCGATGGGAAACAAATGAGGCTATAATGATATAGATGCCTAATAACCATATCCAATTTTCCTCTAATGCTTGGCCACCAACAAGAACACCAATACCTGTTATCGTAAGCATACGTCTTTGCCTGATTAAAGATGAAATAATAATAATTGAAATTCCAGCACCTACTCCAATCCACTTTTCCATCCCAATACCAGTAAAAAGGCTATATGCGATTATAAAGATGGCTATAGATCGAGACACTATTTGAAGGAATTTCTTAGAAAATGTAATTCGGTTACTGAGCTTTCCATCAATATCCAAATCAGGTACTAATCCAGATACAGTCCCAATAGCTACTAAGAGAGACATCGATGCTAAATCTGTTTGATATATGCTTGCTGTCATTAAACCTGTTGTTGCTCCGATTAATGCATGTGTAGTTCCTTCCACTCTTTTCACCTGTTTCTAAGTTTTATTTCAACTTACTATCCTAAAATAAAACATCACTCTAATGAGTAGACACTCGGATGCTTTCCCAAAATAAAAAAGGATTACCATTACGGCAATCCCTTACTATTAAGCTTCCAATCCGATTCGAACGGACGACCCCTTCCTTACCATGGAAGTGCTCTACCTGCTGAGCTATGGAAGCAAAAAAAGGCTCCACAGGTAGGATTCGAACCTACGACCGATCGGTTAACAGCCGATTGCTCTACCACTGAGCTACTGTGGAATAATATAACTTAGCATATTGCATTCAAATTCATAAATTAATATGCCACAAACCACAAATAATATCCATTAAATTATTTATTTAATACATATTTATATTAAAAAAGCTGCCTGGCGGCGTCCTACTCTTGCAGGGGCAAAGCCCCAACTACCATCGGCGCTGAAGAGCTTAACTTCTGTGTTCGAGATGGGAACAGGTGTGACCTCTTCGCTATTGCTACCAGACAACGATTTTAATTAAGATATTATTTATACCTTAAAAACTAAATAAGAGTA
>NZ_JBIMEX010000029.1:0-1634 GCF_051262635.1 Oceanobacillus sp. CF4.6
TTTTAAAAAAGGAGCGTTTCATCCAGAATTTTTGGATGAAACGCTCCTTTTTACCTCTTATTTCTACTCTTTGACGTCCATCAGCTTCATAATTCTTTTTATGTTCACCGCGAATATCGTGGTTGCCCCTTGTATCTGCATCCCAAATAGACCCGAGCTTTTTGCTTGCTTGTACCCGTGTCGATTCTTAAGTTCACCATTCTTGGCTTCAATTTTATATCGATTTCTTGCCAGTTCCCTGAATTCATCCGTCTCCTGATACGCTTCATGTTCAGCGTGCTCTGTAGACAGGAGGGTCACCGAGTAGGATTTTGTTTTCGCCCCTTCTTTGTAACAACCCTCTCGTAATGGACAGGTTTTACAAATTTCAACATCATAATAATATCTTATTTGGTCGCTTCGTCCATTTTTTCGCTTGAACGTGTGTTTCCTTTTCGCCAGGTGGCCGGCTGGACATACATATAAGTCTGCATCCTTATTGAACTTAAAATGATCCTCATTTTTTCTTGTGCCATTCGTGATGACCGGATGTAACTTCGAAATGAGATTATATTTCCCTTTTGCATGGTTCAGGTTAGTTTTCCCTGAATAAGCAGTATCCCCAATGACGGTGTCGACTTCCATACCCGCAGCTTCGCTTTTCCCTACCAATTCTTCCAGGTATTGCCCATCGCCTTTCTCGCCGGAAGTGATCACTGCCCCTGTGATAATCCGTTCATCTGACATGGCCAGGTGTGTTTTATATCCATGAAAGGAGTAGTCCCGTGATTTATGTCCTTTGCGTGCTTCTGGATCTTCCGAATAGGAGCGGTGTTCATCATAATCATCCATGACTTCCTTCAGGACGTTCATTCGCTCATTGACAGCAGGGATCTTGGTAAGTTCAGGTCTGTCCTCGATCGTTTCTACCAATTTCTCGCAATAGGAAAATTCAGCTTCCGACTCGTCTGTCGTCGGCTTTTCTGGAAGTTCCTCCTTGATTGATTCATCGAATTGATAGATGGCCTTGCGCAGCTGTTTCGATTTCTCACGGAGGAATTCCTTCCCTGGTTTTGCGCAGTAACGGGATGCCGTATGGGTGGCATCCACAATGATTGTTTTTGATTCAATAACCTCCTGTTCCAACGCAATCTCGACCGATTTATTGATCAATAAATCCAACAGGTCCTTATCTTTCAGACGCATCCGGCGAAACTTGGTGAGGGAGCTCGGGTGAATCACCGGGTCCTCGGGGGCATAGCCCAAGAAATACTTGAAGGACATATCATACTTGGAACGCTCCACGACGTCCACGTCTGATATGTCGTAAATGACCTTCAGTAATACATATTTGAACATACGGATGGGGGGAACCGCGTTTCGCCCATTATCTAGACAGTATTTCTCTTTTAATTCCTCTACCACAAAAGAGAAATTGACCAACTCGTTCATACGGCGTAACATATTGTCTTTCGGCACCACCATATCGTATAAATTTGCATAGGCACTTAACATCAAGGATTCCTGATTCACCAACATTTCACTCACCACTTTCTGTTCGTTACTACCATTATAAAAGAAGGTGACGGATAAATCATCAGAAAATCTGATGATTTATCCGTCACCTATATAATATGGACTTTTTCAGTGGCCTC
>NZ_JBIMEX010000030.1:0-1471 GCF_051262635.1 Oceanobacillus sp. CF4.6
TGACCTGACCCCTATAAGTTAGAGTAAAAATAATTTATGGGGGTTAGGTTAATGGCAAAGTATAGTGAAGAGTTTAAGTTAAAGGTCGCAGAAGAATATATTGAAGGGAAATTGAGTTATAGACGGTTAGCAGAGAAATGCGAGGTACCAACGACTACACTTCGAGGTTGGGTAAGGGTTTATAAGTACTATGGATCAAATAAATTAGTGAAAAAGGAACAAAAACAAAGCGTCTACTCTTTTCAATTCAAGTTAGATGTATTAAGCTTTATGAAGAGCACAGGTGCTTCCGTGTCCGACACAGCTCTTCAGTTTGGAATAAAGAATCCATCTATAATTTCTAGATGGCGAAAAACATTCCTTGAGGGCAATTTGGAAGTCCTGGATAAACAGAGGGGACTGCTTTCTATGGCTAATAAACCTAATAATGAAGCGAAGGAAAAGCTAAATGATAAAGAAGAATCTCTTCAGAAATTCGAAAGAGAAAATGAACTTTTACGTTTAGAGGTGGCATACCTAAAAAAGTTGCGAGCTTTTCAGAAGGATCCGGAGTCTTATCTAGAAAAGCACAAGCAGCGTTATCACTCGAACTCAAAGAAGAATTCAAATTAAAAGATGTCTTACAAGTAGTTGGTATACCTGAATCCAGCTATCATTATCATGTGAAGGCCTTAAAAGAAAATGTAAACCCCGATGCGGAAGTGAAAGAGCTTATTCAAGCAAAATTTGAGGAACATAACGGTGATTACGGTTATCGTAGAATCACAGACCAATTAAGGCAAGAAGGTCATACAATCAATTATAAAAGGGTTCAGCGTCTCATGAGGGTGCTGGGTTTAAAATGTAAGAAATTTGGTAGGAAATCAAGAAAGTATAATGCTTATAAAGGTCCAGTGGGTAAAGTGGCGAAAAATCGTATGAAGCGCCGTTTCCACACATCGATACCGCTTCAAAAATTAACGACAGACATTACCGAATTTAAATGTTTAGATGGGAAGAAATTATATCTTAATCCTATTTTAGATATGTTTAACGGAGAAATATTAACCTATGGAATTAGTAACAGTCCGACATTAGATTTTGTATTAGAACCACTTGAAGAAGCCTTAGATATCGTCAAAAACGCAACGTATAGAACAACAATTCATTCAGACCAAGGTTGGCATTATCAACATGATAAATGGGTGAAAAAACTCAAGCAGCACAAAGTGTTCCAAAGCATGTCACGTAAGGGAAATTGTATAGATAACGCACCTGTAGAAAGCTTCTTCGGTATCCTGAAACAAGAAATGTATCACGGGGAATCTCTCTGTACCTATGAAGAATTAAAACGTAAAATTGAAGACTATATTTATTATTACAATAACAAACGAATTAAAGGAAGATTGACCGGTATGAGCCCAGTTCAATACCGAATTCATACCGATCTAATCGTTGCTTAATAAAACTCCAACTATTGGGGGTCAGACCA
>NZ_JBIMEX010000031.1:0-1376 GCF_051262635.1 Oceanobacillus sp. CF4.6
ATATTGCTCTGATACAGGTTATTCTGGAACGGGTTACGAAGGGCTGCTTCTTTTAGCTTTTTTGCCCTTTCTTGTGCCCAAAGGTCGGAACGACTTTTACATAATGAACTTATCTTCTCTGATAATTCAGTTTCACTCGTACTTAATACCGCCTCAGATGTTGGAAATGCTAGTAAAGTAAGCAAAGATACCCTTGAATATAAACTCCCAAACACACCTCTATATTCAGGGAATACCTGATCTAACAAGGAGTGTAACTGTATTTTAGTTTTTGCTGATATTTCTGCAATACTTTCTTGTTGTCTAGTAAGGTTGCGAAGGTTTAAAAGTTGAACACCTCGCTTCTTATAAGGTTCCAACTCTTCTTTATAAAACAGCCCACAAAGGTGATAGGCATCTACTGCATCTGTTTTAACTTTACGTAGACTTGAACTTTTGGTACGATGTGAGATAAGAGGATTAACAATAATGTAGACATACTTTTGCTCCTCCAAAAATTGAATAACTGGATAATGATAGTGGCCAGTTGATTCCAACACGACCGTAGGTTGGTTGCCATTAGCTGATTTTTCAACTTCATGAAGGAATTCTAGTAAAATTCCTAACCCTTTTATGTCATGTTTAATACTAAAGCTCTTTCGATAAGGTTTACCTTTATCTAAAAAGGCCTGGATCTGACTTTCCCCTTTTGAAACATCCAGACCGATGACTGGATTCATACATAATCTCCTCCTAGAATATTAAATTAGTCGGCATCCCCTAAGGCTTCTTGTAATGTCATAGGTTCGCTTGTTAAACGGGATCATATTGTCCCAACCAGCCTGAAACATGTTTATACAAGTAGGGGGTGAACAGTTTAGCTGACGAGATCAAGTCCCACTGGTGCGACGTTCTACCCCGACTACCGTTATAATAAGACCTTATAGAAAAAGGTCAACCAGTAAAATCTGGTTAACCTTATATTACGAACTGGTGCTTTAATGGAATAAGCCAATCTAAAAAAGTCGAATCCTTTAGCAATACGGGAATTCGACTTTTTTAGATTGAAATTCACTTAGTGTACAAAATTTCAATAAATTTTGGTGGTAATACCCAACATGCAAAATATCGATTAAAATAGGTGCAAGATAGCGTCTAAAGTAACAGTCTAAAAGGGTTCTTCTCGCTAACATGATATAAAAAACTAAGATAAATAAAAAAGCAGCCGATACATTTTGTATCAGCTGCTTTTTTATAATGCCTGGCGGCGTTCTACTCTTGCAGGGGCAAAGCCCCAACTACCATCGACGCTGAAGAGCTTAACTTCTGTGTTCGAGATGGGAACAGGTGTGACCTCTTCGCTATTGCTACCAGACAACGATTTTAATTAAGATATC
>NZ_JBIMEX010000032.1:0-1204 GCF_051262635.1 Oceanobacillus sp. CF4.6
TTTCACATTTGATTCTTCAAAATGAGGCATGACATATTTTGAGAATCGTTCCATTGATTTTATTGTTTCTTCATGACTGATTACACCAAAGTCGAAATAAATGATAACTTCTTCAATACCAGATGCTTCGATTTTTTTCAATTCTTTTACTACATAATCTGCATCGCCAACAATAATACTTTCTTCACCTAAATCATTCGTTTTAATCGTTTTCAATCGCTCAACAATTTTTGCGAAGTATTGGATATTTGGAGGTGCCATTGTAATATCATCTGGAAATGCAGGAACAAGTCCTTCGAAATATTGCAGCATCCGTACTTTCGTTGCTTCTGTTTCTTCGGGTGTTTCTGTTATGTTTAAGAAATAGGAACAAATTGCTTTTTTATCTTTATAGCCGTTTTCTTCCGACAATTTTTTAAATTCATTAACGGCTTGGTCAATGCCACCATACACTTGGGACGCAGCGAATGGTGCAAACATGACATTTTCCCCCATTTCCGCAGCTTTTACTAAGGATCCACGGCTGAAGGAAGCCACATAGATTGGTGGATGTGGATCCTGTACTGGTTTAGGTGTAATCTCAATTTCTGGGAACGTAAAGAACTCTCCTTCATAAGAAAACTTTCCTTCTGTCCATGCTTTCTTCATAATATCTAATTGTTCAAAGAAAATCTCACGACTTTTCTTAAAGTCAATTTCAAATACATCATATTCACGTTTATCATATCCTCGACCAGCAGAGAAAATAGCTCTACCATCACTAAGTAAATCTAGCAGTGCATATTCTTCTGCCATCCGTATTGGATGGTTAGCAGGTAATAAGACTGTGGCAGGTGCCAATTTAATTTTTTCTGTTTTTGCCGCAATGTAAGACAATGCCACAGATGGGGATGGAAGCACTCCTAACACATTAAAGTGATGCTCTGGGAGCCATACGGAATTAAAACCTAATTCTTCTGCGTAAACCGCCTGATCTACCACATCTTTAATGTACTCATTTGGATCTCTTCGATCTTGACCAAATTCAATCGGATTATCTGTAAGTGTAAAATAACCAAACTTCATAAATGTACCTCTCCTTTTTACTCTTTATAAGTTGTTAACGATAGTTTAACTTCATTCAACTATGTTATACACAATATTAAACGCTTACATATAGGTTTGTCAATAGTATTTCAAATACTTTAAAAAATTTTTAATATTT
>NZ_JBIMEX010000033.1:0-926 GCF_051262635.1 Oceanobacillus sp. CF4.6
TGTCAGAGGATGTCAAGACCTGGTAAGGTTCTTCGCGTTGCGTCGAATTAAACCACATGCTCCACCGCTTGTGCGGGCCCCCGTCAATTCTTTTGAGTTTCAGCCTTGCGGCCGTACTCCCCAGGCGGAGTGCTTAATGCGTTAACTTCAGCACTAAGGGGCGGAAACCCCCTAACACCTAGCACTCATCGTTTACGGCGTGGACTACCAGGGTATCTAATCCTGTTCGCTCCCCACGCTTTCGCTCCTCAGCGTCAGTTACAGACCAGAGAGTCGCCTTCGCCACTGGTGTTCCTCCACATCTCTACGCATTTCACCGCTACACGTGGAATTCCACTCTCCTCTTCTGTACTCAAGTCCTCCAGTTTCCAATGACCCTCCACGGTTGAGCCGTGGGCTTTCACATCAGACTTAAAAGACCGCCTGCGAGCGCTTTACGCCCAATAATTCCGGACAACGCTTGCCACCTACGTATTACCGCGGCTGCTGGCACGTAGTTAGCCGTGGCTTTCTGGTTAGGTACCGTCAAGGTGCGAGCAGTTACTCTCGCACTTGTTCTTCCCTAACAACAGAGTTTTACGATCCGAAAACCTTCATCACTCACGCGGCGTTGCTCCGTCAGACTTTCGTCCATTGCGGAAGATTCCCTACTGCTGCCTCCCGTAGGAGTCTGGGCCGTGTCTCAGTCCCAGTGTGGCCGATCACCCTCTCAGGTCGGCTACGCATCGTTGCCTTGGTGAGCCATTACCCCACCAACTAGCTAATGCGCCGCGGGCCCATCTGTAAGTGACAGCTATAAGCCGCCTTTCATCTTCTTATCAGGAGATAAAAAGTATTATTCGGTATTAGCTCACGTTTCCGCGAGTTATCCCAATCTTACAGGTAGGTTGCCCACGTGTTACTCACCCGTCCGCCGCTCGTTCCAC
>NZ_JBIMEX010000034.1:0-885 GCF_051262635.1 Oceanobacillus sp. CF4.6
GAGCCAAGGCCCTGTTCTGAATCATTTGCCAGCTTGATGACTTCTTCCTCATTTTCATATGGGATGATTGGGATGATTGGGCCAAATTGCTCGCAGCTAACACTTTCACTCGTCGGATCATCAACTTTTACAACATGAGGTAATATATAGTAACCATTATCCCAGTTTTCAGGATCCAATTTTGTCCCTAGTTCTTTTACTGTCGCTCCAGATTTCTTCGTTCTTTCTATTAGTCCATTTACAAAATCATATTGTTTCTTGTTATTTAACGGCCCGAATGAAGCGTTTTCATTTAAACCATGACCAACTTTGTATTCGTCAACATACTGACAGAAGGATTCAAAGAATTCATTATAAATTGTTTTTGGTACATAAATTCTTTTTACAGCAAAACAGATTTGTCCACTTCTTGCATAAACACCAGCCAAAAGTTTTGGAATTATCTCCGCAGGATTTACATCATCTAATACTATAGCTGGGTCATTCCCTCCCAACTCTAGGGTAATATCTTTAATAGTCGATGCAGCATTTTTCATAACAATTTTCCCAGTCTCAGTACCGCCTGTAAATGCTACCTTCCGTACTAAAGGATGTTTTGTCATTGCTTCTCCTACTTCAACATCCCCATGTACGACATTAATAACTCCTTTAGGCAATACATTAGCTATTTTCTTTAACAATTTTGTCAATGCCAGCGGGGCTGTTGGAGACGGTTTGAGCACCACCGTATTTCCAGTAACCAAAGCTGGTCCTAATTTCATCATGGTTAACACAACAGGCATATTCCAAGGGACAATAGCAGCTACTACACCTTTTGATTTCTTTTCAATTTTTGTCCAGCCTGTTTCCTCATCTTTGTGCACCGTATCGAAATAAGCAGAGTCT
>NZ_JBIMEX010000035.1:0-614 GCF_051262635.1 Oceanobacillus sp. CF4.6
ATCACCCAGCTATTCTCAGAGACGCAAAAGTCAAATATAGCTATGCGGATGAACCGATTCGTCTAGTAGAATTTGAAGATGAAGAACATAGACTCTATCGACTAATGACAACAAGATGGGATTTATCTGCAGAGCAAATCATGGATCTCTATCGGTATCGATGGATGATTGAGACCTTCTTCAAATGGATCAAGCAACATTTAAAATTAGTCAAAATCTGGAGTACGAAACCGCAGGGAATGTGGAATCAAATGTTTCTTGCCCTAGCTGCATATGGCTTGGCTTTGATACTACAATTACAGACCAAATCGAAAAAGAAACTTTGGCCGTTTTTAAGGTTAATGAGAACGTACATGTACAAGTCATACGACGAATTTATTGAAGAATTACATCGTTCAAAAAGTAAAACAACACGAGGACGGCAGAAAATACCAATACCTAAGAAAAAGGAGACAAAGTTCGAAGGGAATATAGCCATCATCAAGCCACGGAAGAAGAAGTAATGCTTATTTTTTTTTGATGATTTAATATGGAAAAAAATGGGAACAAGGTCTATATAGGGCCGGGTTCCCGTTTTTTAATTTTAAAACTGAAATCAATTGGTAAAATTTAAC
>NZ_JBIMEX010000036.1:0-588 GCF_051262635.1 Oceanobacillus sp. CF4.6
TGGTCTCGTAAGTTTCAATAGGTACGGCTCTAATATTCTTTGTAATTCGGACAACAAAGGAAATGTCTTGTTCCTGCCATGACATTAGGTTCTTTACCGACGGATAACCACGATCCATCAGGTATGTTGCATCATCTTCTTCGACAAGCAAATCAGGTGTTTCAACATCACCCACATTCCCTGTTGAAGGTACAATTTTGTCTGGATAAGATATATCTTCTGAAACAACCACGATACGGGTATGCATTTTTACCACGTTCCATCCTTTTGTGACGAATGCCCAGTCACAAAGCTCTGGAGGGAGTTTTAAATGCGTTGAATCGATGATTTTCAGCCGTCCAATTTCTGGATTTATCCCTTTATAATCTTTCGTAAGATCTTGAATGATATGTACCACTCTTTGAAAAAGCTCCTGAGCGAATTCCGTTGGTAGATTGTTAATTCTTCGGCTAAGTTGCGATCCGCTTATACTAGGCAGATTGATAGATTCACGAAATTCTGGATTTGCCCGAAGCCTTTCTTCCATATCCTCATAAGATTCCCACTTATCCAATTGTGCAGCCACAAAAATTTTCATTAAAGCATCTA
>NZ_JBIMEX010000037.1:0-548 GCF_051262635.1 Oceanobacillus sp. CF4.6
TGCAGCTTTAACTGCCTTATCTACATCCTCTTTCGTTCCTTCTGATACTCTCCCTACTATTTCATCCAATTTTCCTGGATCTCTTATTTCTAATGTTTGTTTTGTTTTTACATCTTCATTATTAATAAGTAGAGAAACTTCTTCAACCATTACCTTTTCCATTCTTTTTTTCCTCCCCAAATAATTAATTAAGAAAGTTCACCTAAGAAATTATTTATTCTTTGTGTTCGATTTTTATCGTACAAACTAGCTATTAATGCATGTGAGGCCAGCCACCTTGTGCATTTACGATATTATCTTCAACAGCTATTTCAGAATAACTATTGCAAACTTTACCTTGAACGGACAAATAATAAACCATACTTAGCAGCCCAGTTATTCCAATACCTAACTTAATACCTTTCCTCATAATAATTACCCTCCTCCCAACGAAATTCCCTCTAAATATTTTACAAGGGTCGATGTAAAGTAATCGCTTTCACTTTAGTTTTGTAAAAATAGAGAACGAGAGTTTCTCCTTTTTACAGTAATTATTGACTAATTTTCAC
>NZ_JBIMEX010000038.1:0-546 GCF_051262635.1 Oceanobacillus sp. CF4.6
TCCTAGAGATAGGACGTTCCCTTCGGGGACAGAGTGACAGGTGGTGCATGGTTGTCGTCAGCTCGTGTCGTGAGATGTTGGGTTAAGTCCCGCAACGAGCGCAACCCTTGATCTTAGTTGCCAGCATTTAGTTGGGCACTCTAAGGTGACTGCCGGTGACAAACCGGAGGAAGGTGGGGATGACGTCAAATCATCATGCCCCTTATGACCTGGGCTACACACGTGCTACAATGGATGGAACAAAGGGAAGCAAAACCGCGAGGTCAAGCAAATCCCATAAAACCATTCTCAGTTCGGATTGCAGGCTGCAACTCGCCTGCATGAAGCCGGAATCGCTAGTAATCGCGGATCAGCATGCCGCGGTGAATACGTTCCCGGGCCTTGTACACACCGCCCGTCACACCACGAGAGTTGGTAACACCCGAAGTCGGTGAGGTAACCTTTTTGGAGCCAGCCGCCGAAGGTGGGACTGATGATTGGGGTGAAGTCGTAACAAGGTAGCCGTATCGGAAGGTGCGGCTGGATCACCTCCTTTCTAAGGATAAT
>NZ_JBIMEX010000039.1:0-544 GCF_051262635.1 Oceanobacillus sp. CF4.6
TGCAGACGTGTTGGGTGATTCCCTTCATCTTGCACGTGCTACGGTAGACACCACTGCAGATGTCATCGTGTTCTGTGGTGTTCATTTTATGGCAGAGACGGCGGCTATTTTAAATCCGGACAAAACAGTTCTTCTTCCCGATCTCGAAGCAGGCTGCTCTTTAGCAGATTCCATCACAGCTGATCAGCTCCGTGAATGGAAAGCAGAGCATCCAGATGCCGTTGTGGTTGCTTATGTTAATACAACTGCAGAAGTTAAAGCAGAAAGCGATTATTGTTGTACATCTTCCAATGCGGTAGATATCGTTCGGTCCATACCTGAAGATAAAGAAATCTTGTTTTTGCCGGATATGTTTCTTGGGTCTTTTGTGAAGCGTGAAACAGGTCGGGAAAATATACATATATGGATGGGCGAATGTCATGTTCACGCTGGCATTGCTCCACATCAGGTAGAAGGTGTTCTGACACAGCATCCAGAAGCAGATTTACTTATACATCCGGAATGTGGGTGTTCTACTTCTAGCATGTTCTTAAAATCTGAGGGG
>NZ_JBIMEX010000040.1:0-438 GCF_051262635.1 Oceanobacillus sp. CF4.6
GAAGTGGCATGTACAGGTTTTCACGGTGCGAATCGATTAGCAAGTAATTCCTTATTAGAAAGCCTTTATCAGGGGAAAAAGCTTGCACAATGGATTAATTCACGTTGCATCAAATATCAAATTCCGAAGATGTCGGAATCTATGCAATCTATTGAGGAAAAAGAAATAATTCTTCCAGATACCAAAGTCTTAAAGGATATGATGATGAAAAGGGTGGGCATTGTTCGTTCGAAAGAGTTATTGGAAGAACAGAAAAACTGGCTTTTGCAGTTGCATTTACATGATGTAAGGAAGCTTGACAATTATAGGATTCAATCTATTTCTAATTATTTTATGTACATTATTGCTTCCCTTATTACGGAAGCTGCGTTAAGACGCACAGAAAGCCGCGGCGGTCATTTTAGAAGTGACTTTCCGTTTGAGGATGATGAAAATTGG
>NZ_JBIMEX010000041.1:0-427 GCF_051262635.1 Oceanobacillus sp. CF4.6
GAAATTTAGTCTTGATTCTTTCTATTATATAGATTGTAACTTCAACGTAATTCTTAATTTATATGCGGGTGTAGTTTAGTGGTAAAACCTCAGCCTTCCAAGCTGATGATGAGGGTTCGATTCCCTTCACCCGCTCCATATTGTTAATATGGGCCTGTAGCTCAGCTGGTTAGAGCGCACGCCTGATAAGCGTGAGGTCGGTGGTTCGAGTCCACTCAGGCCCATCACACTTTTTCGATGGTCTATTGACTTTCATTCTTAGAAGTGTTAATATGTAAAAGCTGTCACAGAAATTATTGCTAACAAAAAATAAATTCATTGTTGACAACGCAAGATGATTTATGGTATGCTATTATAGTTGCTTCAGAAAAAGCAACTTACAAATTTGCTCTTTGAAAACTGAACAAAACAACCAGTATGTCAAAGG
>NZ_JBIMEX010000042.1:0-401 GCF_051262635.1 Oceanobacillus sp. CF4.6
TACAGGCCTGACAGTGAATGCGTTTTCTTCCTTATCATTGGAACCTGCTCAGATTCTTTTTTGTATTGATAAAGGGTCAAGCAGCTTACAGGCTATTAAGAAAGATAAAGCTTTCGTAGTGAATATACTTCAAAATGAACAAGAGGAGGTTTGCCTAGGTTTTGCCAAAAAAGGTGGAAATAAATTTGCTGGTATCGATTATGCGATATCCGATGAAGGTGTTCCCTTCTTAAACGATAACCTGTCAACCATACATTGTACGGTACATGAAATATTTGAAGGAGGCGACCACTTGATTGTGGTGGGAAATGTAGGCGCTTTCTCACACAATGATACTAAACAACCACTCCTATTCTATCGTGGTAAACTTAATCCTGAATTGCAAAATTCTATGGCTTAAA
>NZ_JBIMEX010000043.1:0-401 GCF_051262635.1 Oceanobacillus sp. CF4.6
GACTGAGCTAATGGCTCACAAAGTGAGTTAAACTTATACAAAAAATGGTGCCGGCCAGAGGACTTGAACCCCCAACCTACTGATTACAAGTCAGTTGCTCTACCAGTTGAGCTAGGCCGGCATATATGGCGGTCCGGACGGGACTCGAACCCGCGACCTCCTGCGTGACAGGCAGGCATTCTAACCAACTGAACTACCGGACCATAGTAAAATAATTTGGTTGCACTCTTCAAGTACTACTGATTTTCATTTAACAAAGAAGTCTATTCAACGTAGTTAACCTGAAATAATTTGGTTGCGGGGGCAGGATTTGAACCTACGACCTCTGGGTTATGAGCCCAACGAGCTGCCAGACTGCTCCACCCCGCGATTTGGGAGATAAATTAATATTCATCTACATG
>NZ_JBIMEX010000044.1:0-313 GCF_051262635.1 Oceanobacillus sp. CF4.6
AAATGGAGCCTAGCGGGATCGAACCGCTGACCTCCTGCGTGCAAGGCAGGCGCTCTCCCAGCTGAGCTAAGGCCCCGTATCATATAATAGATGGTGGGCCTGAGTGGACTCGAACCACCGACCTCACGCTTATCAGGCGTGCGCTCTAACCAGCTGAGCTACAGGCCCATCTATTTATAATTTACATAACAAAGAGAATTAATCTCTCAAAACTGAACCAAACAACCAAGTATGTCGGGCCTACAGGATGTAGGTCATGCCGATGTTGCCACAGGATGTGGCGTTCTTAATCGGCCTTCCTTATCCCGTAGTA
>NZ_JBIMEX010000045.1:0-309 GCF_051262635.1 Oceanobacillus sp. CF4.6
TTAAATAATAAGTAGTGGCGGAGAGCGAGGGATTCGAACCCTCGAGGCCGCGTTAGCGGCCTACACGATTTCCAATCGTGCTCCTTCGGCCACTCGGACAGCTCTCCATTTGGCTCCACAGGTAGGATTCGAACCTACGACCGATCGGTTAACAGCCGATTGCTCTACCACTGAGCTACTGTGGAATAATCCAATACCGAAAATCTAATTCAGTAGTTCAAACATTGATTGCTTGTCCTCGGAAACTAGATATTTCGGAGCAGAGCCATTGCTATGATAACTTTAAATGTTATACAGTAATGGATTGTT
>NZ_JBIMEX010000046.1:0-289 GCF_051262635.1 Oceanobacillus sp. CF4.6
GTGGGGATTATTCATCAGATGCAAAAACAAAACCCTGAAAAGCAATTCTTAGCAGCTAATCCACAGGCCATTTGTCCATTTATGAAAATGACCACACTTGAAAAAGTATTAGCTGCACTAAAAGAAAATAAGCATGTAATTACAGTTCCTGCCGATATCGCTGACAAAGCAAAACTTTCCATTGATCGTATGGTTTCTATTGGTTAAGACATATTGACTTAGCAGAAGTGCAAGTTCTTCATTTATCGCCGTCGCTAAAGCCCAAAGATAATAAAATTCCTGCAACCTT
>NZ_JBIMEX010000047.1:0-280 GCF_051262635.1 Oceanobacillus sp. CF4.6
GGGTATAACTAATATCTTAATTTGAATAATTGTCTGGTAGCAATAGCGAAGAGGTCACACCTGTTCCCATCTCGAACACAGAAGTTAAGCTCTTCAGCGCCGATGGTAGTTGGGACTTTGTCCCTGCAAGAGTAGGACGTCGCCAGGCATAAGATTATTTCACAGTACCTTAGGTGGTAGTACAACGACGTTTCGTCGTTTGGTCGTAGATTCGAAATTTAGCTTTCGAAATCTACCTGTGGAATTATTTATTTGTTAATAATAATTGGCAAAATTTACC
>NZ_JBIMEX010000048.1:0-265 GCF_051262635.1 Oceanobacillus sp. CF4.6
AGGAAATCGATTTTTCTTTCTCTTCCTCCGGGTACTTAGATGTTTCAGTTCCCCGGGTCTGCCTCATACACCCTATGTATTCAGATGCATGTACTGTCCCATTACGAACAGCGGGTTCCCCCATTCGGAAATCCCCGGATCAAAGTTTACTTACAACTCCCCGAGGCATATCGGTGTTAGTCCCGTCCTTCATCGGCTCCTAGTGCCAAGGCATCCACCGTGCGCCCTTATTCACTTAACTAAGTTACAGTAAATAAAAGTACTA
>NZ_JBIMEX010000049.1:0-248 GCF_051262635.1 Oceanobacillus sp. CF4.6
ATTACTGAATTATCTAGTGAAATCAAGTCTGAATTTCCTGATTTCTATACTATCTATCACCAATCTAAAAAGGCTGAAGAGAACGAACTTGGTCAAATTGCAGGAATGGGCTACAGAAAAGCTATTGAATTTTTGGTAACTGATTATCTATTACAATACCCAGTTGATGGGGTTGAGGATAAATGGCTCAAAAATCCAAAAATAACTTTGAGTAGTAAAATTTCTAAGATTCCAAGTGAAAGGATTCG
>NZ_JBIMEX010000050.1:0-229 GCF_051262635.1 Oceanobacillus sp. CF4.6
TCGATATAGTCATAGATTGTCTGAGAAACAACGTGTCTTGGGGCAAGATCTTTTAATGGATGAACACCCTCCATAATTGGAATTCCATCACTTGTTACTAAAACCGCCCCATCCCCTCTAACTGCCTCGGAAATTAATCCTTTCGTTTCCCCATCTTTATATAAAAGTGTCGGGTGAAATTGGATAAATTCCATATCTGCAATTGCTACGTCAGCCAAATAAGCCATAG
>NZ_JBIMEX010000051.1:0-221 GCF_051262635.1 Oceanobacillus sp. CF4.6
ACAAACTAAGTTGAAATTGCACCCATTATGACAGAACGATAGTATGATATAATTTATCAAAAAATATGACAAATATATGTGTTAATTTTTTTCAACAAGATTTAGCAGGATAGGGAGTGTAGGTCAGGCGTGGGAAACTCCACCTGTCTTTTAATGATGTTATTCATCAATCGGGTGCTTATCCAGAGTAAGGATTTGCGTCCTTTCTCATGAAATGGGCA
>NZ_JBIMEX010000052.1:0-211 GCF_051262635.1 Oceanobacillus sp. CF4.6
CACTATTCTTCGGAATAGGTAGGACATACTTGGTTGTTTAGTTCAGTTTTGAGAGAGTAAATCTCTCCAAGGATAAGGATCTTCTGTTAAAATCCGTCACTTCCTGTGACGAACCCAGAAGTCACTACATCCTGTAGAAGTTTGTACCTTGAAAACTAAATAAGAGTAATCAACGACATCAAATTTTAGAAATAAAGCAAGGCGAATAAAT
>NZ_JBIMEX010000053.1:0-203 GCF_051262635.1 Oceanobacillus sp. CF4.6
AAGGGTCATAAAGTACATTTAGATATTAGTGCCATTAAAAATTTTGAAAAGAGATTCCCTTCTATTACAGATATTTGTCAGGAGAATGGAGTAAATTTGGCAGAAGGAAGAATTCCCGTTGTTCCAGGGGCTCATTTTTTAATGGGGGGTATTAAAACGGATTTAATTGGCCGAACGTCATTAAATGGCTTATTCGCGATAGG